>SVHD01000040.1 GCA_015056015.1 Clostridiales bacterium | reverse complement strand
ATGATCGTGGAAAAAGGCGCGGCCATTGAAAAACGGCATTGCCCGAAAGTGAAAACAGGCGCCTGCGTCAATTGCAAGCCCTATTGCCATATCACCACCGGCTTTTCCGGGGCGGGTGCATTTTCCGATGGCAAGCTTTCCCTTTCCTATGAAGTGGGCGGCCAATTGCCCGAACTGATCGGCGAAATGTATGCCCAGGAAATGATCGATTACACCGATAAGATTTATCTGGAATTTGGCGCCGATTCCCATGTGGAGGGCCTGGGCCAGAATGAAGAAATCAAGAAAATCCGCCTGCGGGCCATTCGCGCCGGACTGAAGCTGGTGGATTGTCCCATCCGCCATCTGGGCACCGAAAAAGCCCAGGATCTGTATCTGGCCATTGAGAATTACCTGATGGAGCATGGGGTGGAAATCCTCTTTGGCTACAATTGCGTCAATCTTTTGCTGGAAGAAAAGAAATGCGTGGGCGTAGTGATTGAAAATAAGGGGATTCAGCAGGAAATTCACGCGGAGAGCACCGTGGTTGCCACCGGCCGTCGGGGCGCCGACTGGCTGGAAAAGCTCTGCGAAAAGCATGGCATTGCCCATCAGCCCGGCACGGTGGATATCGGCGTGCGCGTGGAAGTGAGAAACGAAGTTATGGAAACGGTGAACCGGGTGCTGTATGAAAGCAAGCTGGTTGGCTATCCCAAGCCCTTTAAGGATAAGGTGCGCACCTTCTGCCAGAATCCCGGCGGCTTTGTAAGCCAGGAAAACTATGATAATGATCTGGCGGTGGTCAACGGTCATTCCTATAAGGAGCTGAAAACCGATAACACCAACCTGGCCATTCTCTGCTCCCATAATTTCACCCATGCCTTCAATCAGCCCATCGCCTATGCACAGAAGGTGGGCGAACTGACCAATATGCTGGGCAGCGGGCATATCATGGTGCAGCGTTTCGGGGATATTCTGGATGGCAAGCGCACCTGGCAGCGGGAATTGATGCGCTCCAACGTGCGGCCTACCCTGCCGGATGCCGTGGCCGGGGATATCACCGCCGCCATGCCGTATCGCGCCATGACCAATATCATCCATTTTATGCAGGCCATGGACGAAGTGGTGCCCGGCTTTGCGGGATCCGAAACCCTGCTGTATTCCCCTGAACTGAAATTCTATTCCAACCGCATCCGGATGGATGAAAAGCTCAACACCAATATTGAAGGGCTTCACTGCCTGGGCGATTCCAGCGGCTGGACCCGGGGTCTGATGATGGCGTCCGTCATGGGCGTGATTATGGGCCAGCAGCTGGCCAAGGAAGAATAAGGATAATTGCCAGATGATACCGCTTGATTTTCTTGGAGCAAGCCATTACAATCAGGCGTACACCACTGATGGAGGCTGATAAACGGATGAAAAAATGGATGCGCCTGATTTCCCTGCTGCTGATGATGATCTTCCTTTTCGCCGGCGCTGCGCTGGCGGAAGAAGAAATCATGGAAGTGGGCAGCAAAGGGGACGCGGTATTGGAACTGAATACCCGGCTGCGGCAGCTGAATTATACCCTGGTTCGGGCTGGCGATACCTATACCAATGCCACCGAGGAAGCGGTGCTGAAGGTGCAGGCGGCCTATGGTTTGCCTGAAACGGGCATTGCGGATGCAAAAACCCTGGAAATTATCTACGGGGATTGCTATCGGCCCCTGTCCTCCGGCGATAGCGGGGAAGACGTGAAGCTGATGCAGGAAAAGCTGACGGAGTTGGGATATTACTGGGGATCCATCAGCGGCAATTTCCTGGATGGCTCCGCCTCCGCCATTGAAACCTTTCAGAATGAAAACGGATTGGAACCCACGGGCAAAGCGGATGTAAAAACCCTGGAATTGCTCTTTGCCATTACCGTCCGCCCCACGCCCAGCCCCTCTCCCGTGCCGACACCCAGCCCCACCCCCGGCCCCTATCGGGCCTTCAAGCGGACGCTGAGCTATGGCTCCACCGGGGATGACGTGCAGTTGGTGCAGCAGCGGCTGATGGATTTGGGATTCTTTACCTATCACAAAACCACCACCGGCTATTACAAGCAGACCCAGGAAGCGGTAAAGCAGTTCCAGGAAAAGAATGGATTGAAAAATAGCGGCAGCGTGGATGAAAAGACCTGGAATGCGCTTTTCAATGAGCCGGATGTGGCGGACGCCAACAGCCCTGCCCGGGAAAAGCGGCCCATGGATTATTTTATTGAAGTGGACGTGAACAACCAGGTTGTAAAGATCTGGACGTATAACGAAGAAACCAAGGGCTATACCGATCTGGATCGGGCTTTCCTCTGCTCCACCGGCACCAAATCCAATCCCACGCCCCTGGGAACCTATACCCTCAGCGGCAAGCGCAGCGCCCATGCAAAATTCCCCAACTGGGGCGGCGGCGAGGCCAGATGGTGGGTGGATCTGGATGGCACCAACGCCTTCCACAGTGTGCTTTACGGGGCCAGCAGCGATGACAGCACCCTGAAGGTATCTTCCCTCAATAATCTGGGCAAGCGGGCCTCCCATGGCTGCATCCGCCTGACCGTGGCCGACGCAAAATGGATATATGATCATGTGGAAGAGGGCATCCAGGTATGGGTGCATGAGGATGCGGCAGCCGATCCTGAATTGGTATATGCCATCCGGCCGGGCAAGCTGAATACGGAAAAGATGATGCCCAATGTAACCCCTGCGCCGCCTGTCTATGAATATGACGGCAGCAAGACCCCTGCCACTGAACTGCGCAATCTGTCGGTTGGCAAGGAAGGGGAGGATGTATTCTGGCTGCAGATGAAGCTGAAGGAACTGGGCTTCTATACCGGCACGGTGACGGGCCAGTATCGGGAAGGCACCCAGAAGGCTGTAAAGGCCTATCAGCGCGCCCGTGGCCTGAATGCGGATGGCACCGCAGGAAAGCAGACGCTGCAGCGCCTTTATAACGAAGTGGCTGCCATGAATCTGCCCACTCAGGCGCCGACACCCGCGCAGAGCAATACGCCTGCCGCCCCCGGGCAGACCACAGCTCCTGCGGCCATCCCGGCACCGGAAGGCACGAAGATGCCTTATCAGCCCGGCGCCATTACCGTTTTCCCCACGAAAAATCCCTGAAAAATCAAAAGGCTTCCGTCCGGAAAAGCGGCGGAGGCCTTTTTGAAAAGAGGCTGCTTATGAAGGATTTCATTTTTATCATCGGTCCCAGCGGCGTTGGGAAAAGCACCCTGGCCAAGGGGCTTTTTGCCCATTACCAGGGTGCGCTGGCGGAAATGAACATGGTTCCGGAATTTGGTATTCCCAAAGAGGTGGATCCGGGGGTGTTTGAAGAAAAGGTATGCTGGGAATGCTGCGTGGCACAATTGAAAAAATTTCATGAATTGGGTATCCGTCATATCATCAGCGGTGATTTTGATGATTTGCGCACCAGGGATATTCCGGCAGTATTCAAGGGCTATCAATTCATCACCCTGAAGCTGATTTGCAGTGATGAAGCGGAATTGCGGCAACGGATGGAAAACAGGGGAGAAGGGCTGATTGATTTTAAGCTGCAAAGGAAAATGACAGAAAAAATCAATGCCCGGCCTTTGCTTTTGAATGAAGTATTGCTGGATACGGCAGGAAAAAGCGAAGAAAAGGTGCTGGAAGAGGCCATTGGGCTGATTGAGCAGACGGAAAGCCTGGTGGATTACACCTATGAAATGCCGGAAAAGGAATTATTCTATTCCTGGGTGAAAAGCAATCATCTGAATTGAAAAAAAGGATGCAGCCGAATTGCAGCTGCATCCTTTTTCTTGGAATTTATTCTTCCAGTTCTCCATCCACTTCTTCCGGCAGTTCATCCGGAATATCGTATTGATCCAGCAGATCATCCACGGAATCATCCATTTCTTCTTCGAAATCTGCTTCAGGAAGATTTTTTTCTTCATCCGCTTCATGGGATTCTTCATTGGCGTGGGCCAGGGCAGAGGCGACCTCGGCCGCCCAGCCGGTGAGCGCCGGCTTTTCATTTTCAGTGGCGTCTTCATGGGGAGGCTCTTCGGCTTTGGCCTTTTTCGGGGAACGGGCGGCAGGCTGAATCCGCTGCACCTCCTCCATGGGATAATCCTTCTGTTCAAAGCTATCCCCCTTGGGGATGCGCACCCGCACGGTTTCCTTGAGGATATTCAGATCCATCACCGTGCCATCGCCATCGGGAGTGATGACTTCTTTGCCGATTTTGGGCATTTTTTTCCGGGTCGCTTCATAATGATTCTCTTCATATTTGAGACAACACATGAGACGGCCGCATACGCCGGAAATCTTGGTGGGATTCAGGGAAAGATTCTGCTCCTTGGCCATCTTGATGGATACGGGTTGGAAATCTCCCAGGAAGGCGGCGCAGCAGACCTGACGGCCGCAAAGCCCCAGGCCGCCCATCATTTTGGCTTCATCGCGAACGCCGATTTGGCGCAGCTCGATGCGCGTGCGGAATACAGAGGCCAGATCCTTGACCAGCACACGGAAATCCACCCGCTTATCCGAAGTGAAATAGAACAGAATTTTGGAATTATCAAAGGTATATTCGCAGCCCACCAATTTCATTTGCAGCTTGTGCTCGTCCACCTTTTTCTGGCAGATGGCCATAGCGTCTTTTTCCTTGGCCTGATTTTCCAATTGATGCTGGGCATCCTCCGGAGTGGCGATGCGGATGACGGGCTTTAAGGGCGGGGTGATCAGATCATCGCTGATTTCCCGCACGCCGGTAACCACTTCGCCATATTCCATGCCGCGCACCGTTTCCACGATGACGGCGTCGCCGGCGGTGGGCCAGAACTGGCCGGGATCGAAATAATAGAGCTTGCCTGCGTTCCTGAATCGAACGCCGATTACACTTGCCATTTGCTTGCTTCCTCCGATATGGTTTGCATTAATCCTTCCGCCAGCGCGGCCCAGCCAACATTGGAGGCGCGATGGCGGCGGGAGAGCAGAATGCTTTCCAGAATAAAGCGCAGGCTATGCGCAGAGGCATTCTGCCAGAAGGCCGAAAAATCATCGGCGGGAAAAGCCGCGCCGGAAAGAATGCACTGAAGCAGAGCGCGGATTTGCTGCTCCAGAATATCCAGAAGCCGATCTGCCTGATCCTTCTGATCCTTTAAAAGGGCAGAGGCAGCGGCGATATCTGCGGTATTTCTGACGGAAAGAAAGCTGCGGCGTACCAGATCCCGGGCGGCCCAGTAGCTTTCATCTTCCTGCATTTGCAGTGCCCGTCCCAACGAGCCCTCGCAATAGAGGGACAGGGAATGGGCGCGATCCGGGGCGATGCCGCGTTTGAGCAGCGCCTTTTCCACCCGTTCAGGGGCCCAGGGCTGCATGCGGATTACCCGGCATCGGGAGCGGATGGTGGGCAGCAATGCCGCTTCTGCATCCGCTGTTAAAAGGAAATAGGTGCCTGCCGAAGCCTCTTCCAGGGTTTTGAGCAGGCAATTTTGCGCCTGAGGCGTCATTCTTTCGGCATTTTCAATGACGATTACCCGCTTTCCCCCTTCCAGGGAATGATGGGAAAGGGCATCGATCATTTCGCGAAGCGCCTCGATTTTGATGCTTTTTTCCCGGGGCGCAGGAACGGGGAAAAAGGCGTCGGGATGGGTATGGGCGAGAAAGCGCTTGCAATCCCGGCATTGACCGCAGGGCTTTTTTCCCTCCGGCATTTCGCCGGAGCAAAGCAGCGCCTGGGCAAGCAAACGGGCAAAGGTCTTTTTTCCAACGCCGTTTTCGCCGGTGAGCAGCGTAGCATGGGCCAATCGCCCATCAAAAAAATCACGGCAAAGGGCGAGGAGCGAATCGCTCCCCGCCGCACAATCCTCCAGTGAGGAAAAGGAAACCGGCGTCAAATCAATACTTGACAAACTGATCCACCGTCATGACAAACACCGTGGCGCCGCCCACCGTAACTTCGATGGGATAGGGGGCATACATGCCCGCCGTGCCGCCCATGGTAACGGGGGAGGTGGCAATCTGCTTGCGGCTCTTGCACACCTTTTCAATGATGGCCATGCAGGCGTCAAATTTGGAATCGTCAACGCCTACCAGCAAAGTGGTATTGCCAGATTTGAGGAAACCGCCGGTGGTGGCCAGCTTGGTGACGCCAAAGCCGTCATTCATCAGGCTGCTGATCAGACGGGACGCATCCTCATCCTGAACGATAGCAATGATCAATTTCATAAACGAAAACTCCTTTCAATTCGCCTTATCTCGCGAAAGAATCTCTTCTGATTCCTATTATACAACATTTTGCCGCAAATATCAACCGTCCATCCGCAAAAATAGAAAAGGCGAAAACAGCGCATTTGCACAGAAATTTTGCTGATAAATGGGGGAAAAAACAGGAATATCCCCGCACTTTTTCGGCGATACTTGTCAATTTCCCCGGTCTGTGGTAAAATAACTTGGCTTTTAATAGCCTTTACGAAGGAGTGGAAGCAATGATTCACATTTATCTGGACGCCATGGGCGGGGACGACGCCCCCAATTGTACCATTCAGGGGGCGCTGGAAGCGCTGCGCAACGATCCGGAATTGGAAGTGACCCTGGGCGGCCCCATCGGGGAAATTGAGCCGCTTTTGAAAGAATGCGACGACGTGCGCAGCCGGATTCATCTGGATGACGCGCCGGAAGTGATCACCAATCATGATGCGCCGGTGATGGCCATCCGGCAGAAGAAGAATTCCGCTCAGGTGCGCGGGATGCTGATGCTGAAGGAAAATGCCGTGGACGGCTTTGTTTCCGCCGGTTCCACCGGGGCGACCCTGGCGGGCGGCATGTTCCGTCTGGGCCGGATTGACGGGGTGGAGCGGCCTGCGCTGGCCCCTTTGCTTCCCAATGGCAAGGGCTTTTTCTGCCTGATCGACTGCGGCGCCAATGTGGATTGCCTGCCCCAGTATCTGCCTCAGTTTGGGGTGATGGGCGCGGCCTATCTGCGCTGCGTGCAGAATATGGAAAATCCCCGGGTGGGTCTTGTCAATATCGGTGCGGAAACCGAAAAGGGCAATGCACTGGCCAAAGCGGCCTATCCGCTGATGGAGCAGGCCCCCTTCCATTTCATCGGGAATGTGGAAGGCAGAGATATTACCGCTGACGTTGCGGACGTGGTGGTCTGCGACGGCTTTTCCGGTAATCTGATTCTTAAATTCATGGAAGGCGTGGCCGGCACGCTGATGGGCATCATCAAGAAAGAAATGATGGCCGATACCCGTGGCAAGATCGCCGGGCTTATCGCCAAGCCTGCTTTCCGCCGGGTGAAAAAGACCATGGATTATACCGAAGTGGGCGGCGCGCCGCTCCTGGGCGTAAAGGGCGTGGTGGTAAAAGCCCACGGCTCCAGCAACGCCCATGCCATTGCCTGCGCCATCCGTCAGGCTGCGCTGATGAAGCGCAGGGGCCTGGTTGATGCCATAGAGAAGGAAATTACCAAGCAATTGAAAGAAGATTGATTCTGAAGGAGGAAACAACAATGGTATTTGAAACCGTAGCCGGCATGATTGCCAAGCAGATGAAAGTGGACGTAAAGGAAATCACCGCGGATAAGCGCCTGGTGGAAGATCTCAAGGCCGACAGCGCCAACGTGATGGTCATGATCATGGATCTGGAAGATACCTTCAACATCACCGTGGACGATACCGCCATCAACACCCTCAAGACCGTGGGCGATGTGGTCAAATACATCGAATCCAAGCAATAATCAGCTGAAATACAGGCATGGCGCGCTCACGGGTGTGGGCGCGCTTGTCTGGTATTTTCGGTCATTGAGAGGGAATTTGCAATGGCAGATTTTATGCAGCTCCAGCAGGAACTGGGGTATCAATTTCAGGATGTATCCCTGCTGAAATTGGCGCTGACCCATCCCTCCCATCATCATAAGCATAATCAGCGGCTGGAATTCCTGGGGGACGCCGTGCTGGAATTATGCGTGAGCGAAAAGATTTTCGAAAAGCACCCGGAAATGCAGGAAGGGGCCATGACCCAGCTGCGGCAGAAACTGGTGCGGGAGGAAAAGCTGGCCAAGGCGGCAGAAAGCATCCATCTGGGCGACGCCATTTTGATGGATAAGGGCTGCGCCCTGAGCGGCGGCAGAAAAAATCCCAGCGTTTTATGCGACGCCTTTGAAGCGGTACTGGCCGCCGTCTATCTGGACGGTGGGCTGGAGGCAGCAAGGGCCGTGGTCACCCGCCTGATCGGGGATTGCTCCGAAAAAGGGGAAAACGACGGGAAAAGCGCCCTGCAGGAATATTTGCAGGCCAAGGGAAAAATTGCGCCCGTTTATCAGACGATCGCCGAAGAAGGCCCGCCCCATGACCGGCGCTTTACGGTGGCCGTGGTGATTGATGGAAAAGAAATTTCCCAGGGCACAGGCACAAGCAAAAAACGCGCTGAGCAGGCAGCCGCAACCGCGGCGCTTGAACTGATCCAGCGTTCGGGGGTATAAAGGAGCATGCGGCTCAAAAAACTGGAAATTCACGGATTCAAATCCTTTGCCGAGCGCACCGAGATTGTATTCAATCAGGGCATCACGGGCATCGTGGGGCCCAATGGCTCGGGCAAGAGCAATATCGGCGACGCCGTCCGCTGGGTGCTGGGGGAACAAAGCGCCCGGGTGCTTCGCGGCGCCAAGATGGAGGACGTTATCTTCAACGGTACCGCCAAACGCAAGCCTGCATCCTATTGCGAGGTTTCTTTGGTGTTCGATAATGAGGATGGGGCCCTCAAATCCAATTTTGCTGAGGTGATGGTCACCCGCCGGGTATACAGAAACGGCGACAGTGAATATTACCTGAACAAAACTGCCTGCCGCCTGAAGGATATTCTGGAGCTATTCCGGGATACGGGCATCGGCAGGGAAGGCTATTCCCTGATTGGTCAGGGCAGAATTGACGAAATTCTTTCGGTCAAGAGCGAAGATCGCCGCCAGGTATTTGAAGAGGCGGCGGGCGTGATGACCTATCGGGTGCGCAAGGAAGAAGCGGAACGCAAGCTCAACCGTACCCGGGATAATTTAAGCCGCGTCAATGATATTCTGGAGGAACTGGCCTCCCGGGTGGAGCCCCTGGAAAAGCAGGCGGCCGTGGCCAAGGAATATCTGGAATTGGCGGAGCGGTTAAAGGATCTGGAAATCAATATCTTCCTGATTCGTCACGATAAGGTGAAGGAGCGCATTGCCGCCCTGGATCAGACCCTGGAAGGGCTGCGGGATGTGCTTTTGCAGCATGAAGCAAGGCTGAATGAAAACGCCGCCGAGCGGGAAAAGCTGGAAGAGGCCATCGCGCTGCTGGAGGAAGAACTGGTAAGCGCCCGGGCGGAGCATCTGGCTGCTACGGAAAGCTG
This sequence comes from Clostridiales bacterium, assembly GCA_015056015.1. Lineage (GTDB taxonomy): Bacteria > Bacillota > Clostridia > Christensenellales > Aristaeellaceae > RUG563. Next base: position 15,370 of record SVHD01000040.1, on the reverse strand, counting down.
GCATGAAGGCCAGGCCGAGCAGGAAAGAACCCGGCATCAGATTGAAACGGGCAAGGAAAATATAGCCCGCCTTGCCGGCGAAATTGAAGATACCCGGAAAAAGCAAAGGGATTTGCAAATCCTTTTTGATCAGGGCGAAAAAGACGCAGAAAAGAATGACGAGGCCCTTTCTGCCGCACGCCAGGAATTGGATGACGAGCAGAACCGGCTGGATCAATTCCTGCAGGACGCCCAGGAAAAAGAAGAAACCCTGGATCGCCACAAGGCGGATATTTTAAGCGCCGTTAACCGGCTTTCCGATGCGAAAAATCAGCAGGCGCGGCAGCAGGCTATTTGCGCCCAGATGAAAAATCGTCTTGCCGAAATTGAGCAGGCGGTGATTGAGGGCGGCGAAAAGCAGCAGCAATTGGTGCAGGCGCTTCGCAGCGTGGAAAAGCAGGCAGATGAAGTGCAGCAGGGGCTGCAATCCCTGAAGGATGACGCCGCTTCCTGCGAAGGCAATCTGCGGGCGCTTACCCAGGAAACCCAGGAAACGGCCGAAAAGGCCCAGAATCTGAATCTGAAATATCAGGCGGATGTGAGCCGGCTTCGCCTGATGGATGAAATGTCCCGGGAGATGGAGGGTTACAATCAATCCGTCCGCCGGGCGCTGAGCTATGCCCAGAATGACAAGAGCGTCAAGGGCGTTGTGGCCCGGCTGATGCAGGTGCCTGCCGAATTGGAAACCGCCATTGATATGGTGCTGGGCGGCGCGCTGCAGAATATCGTTACGGAAAATGAAGAATCCGCCAAGCGGCTGATTGATTATCTGCGTGCCAATCGCCTGGGGCGGGCCACCTTCCTGCCCATGACCAGCGTGAAGGGCAGGGTGCTGAATAACGAAGAGAGAAAACTGCTTTCCATGCCCGGGTGCCTGGGCGTGGCCAGCGAATTGATTTCCTATGATCCTCAGTATCAGGGCATTATGGAAAATCTGCTGGGAAGAACGGTGATCGCCAAAGATCTGGACAGCGGTATTCCCATCATGCGCGCCGGGCGCCATGCCTTCCGGCTGGTGACGCTCACCGGCGACGTGATGCATTCCGGCGGCTCCATGACCGGCGGCACGGCGCAAAAGAGCGCGGTGAGCCTGCTTGGCCGCGAGCGCGAAATGAAGGAACTGCAAAAGACCCTGGAAAATGAAAAGCGAGATTTGGCCGCCATGCGGGATCGCCTGACCCAGATGCAATTGGAGCGCGAGGAATTAAAGCGCCTGCGCAATGAAGCCATGGAACGGGTGCATCAGGAAGAAATCGCCGTGGCCCGTGAGCAGGAGCGGGTATTCAATGCCAAGGCGGAATTGACCGCCGCCCAGCAGCAATTGGAAAAGACCCGCCTGGCCCAGGCGCAATTGCGGGAAAGCATTGCGGAAATTGAAGAGGATCTGGCCGCCGTCAAATTGCAGACCGAAAATGAAACCATTGACCGTGAGGCCATGGATCAAAAGACGGAAGAATTGCAAAAGGCCCTGCTTTCCGCCCGTGAAAAAGCGGAATTGCAGCGCGATCTGGTCACCAAAATGCGCCTCAAATTTGCCGAGCTTTCCCATACCCTGGATACCCTGCGCCGGGATAAAATGCGCCGGGATCAGGAACTGGCTTCCCTGGCGGACGCCCTTGCCCGGCTGGAGCAGGAAAAGGCGCTGCGGGAAAATATGCTTTGCGAAGCGGAAGCGCAGCTGGCTAGGCAGACGGAAAACTGCGCCGAATTGGAGCAGGAAGCCATCCGGAAGCAGAATCACGTGCAATCCCTGGATGAAAAGCGCCAGGAAAAGAGCGCCAGACAGCGGGAGTGCGTGCGTTTCAGTGAAGAAATGCACAAGCAATATGATGAAGACAGCATAAAGCTGCATCGGACGGAGCTTTCTCATGACCGGGCGGAAAATGATCTGAAGGTGATGACCGATCATATCTTCAACACCTATGATCTGACCTATGCCATGGCGGAGGAATTCCGGGCCGAAGGGCATTTTGATCTGACCGGCAGCGAACGGGAGGCAGCCTCTCTTCGTGGCCGCATCCGGGAAATGGGCCATGTAAATGTGGGCGCCATTGAGGAATATGCCGCGACCAAGGAACGCTTTGATGATCTTTCTACCCAGAAGGAGGATCTGACCAAGGCGGAAGAGGATTTGCAGACCCTGATCACCCGGCTGCTTTCCCAGATGGAAAAGCAGTTTACTGCAGAATTTGCCAAGCTGGGCGAATATTTCAAGGAAACCTTTGCCCGGCTCTTTGGCGGCGGGCAGGCGGAACTTCGGCTTACCGATCCGGATGACGCCCTCAACTGCGGCATTGAAATCATTGCCCAGCCGCCGGGAAAGAAGCTGCAGCTTTTGAGCCTGCTTTCCGGCGGCGAACGCGCGCTCACTGCCATCGCCATTCTTTTTGCCATGCTGAAGCTCAAGCCTACGCCCTTCTGTATTCTGGATGAAATTGAAGCGGCGCTGGATGAAGCGAATATCGGTTATTTTGCCGATTACCTGACGGAATATGCCCAAACCACCCAGTTCGTTGTTGTCACCCACCGCAAGGGCACCATGGAGCATTGCGATGCGCTCTATGGCGTGGCCATGCAGGAGCGGGGCATTTCGGGGATGGTATCGGTGAATCTGCAAGACTATGAATAATTCGGTAGGCGACCATTAGAATAGGGAACGGAGGGAAATATATGGGATTTTTTCAGCGCCTGAAGCAGGGCCTGACCAAGACCCGGGGCGGGCTGACGGAAAAGGTTGACGAGCTGGTCAAAAATACCCGGGAAATCGATGATGATTTTTATGATGAACTGACGGATATCCTGATTCTGGCAGACGTGGGCATGAACGCCACCATGGAAGTGATGGATAAGCTGAAGGCCCGGGTGGAAGAAAAGCAGATCAAGGACGCCGATCAGGCCAAGGAAATGTTCAAGCAGATCCTGGTAGAGGAAATGAATATTCCCCGTCCGCCGCTGAAATGGCCCATGGTCATGTTTGTGGTGGGCGTAAACGGCGTAGGCAAAACCACCACCATCGGCAAGCTGGCCCTGCGCTTCCAGGAAATCGGGCGCAGCGTGATGCTGGCCGCCGCCGATACCTTCCGCGCCGCTGCCGATGAGCAATTGGCCGTGTGGGCGGAGCGGGCCAAGGTGCCGATTATCCGGCATCAGGAGGGCAGCGATCCTGCCGCCGTGGTATATGACGCCGTGCAATCCGCCAAGGCGAAGAATATCGATCTTTTGATCGTGGATACCGCCGGCCGGCTGCATAACAAAAAGAATCTGATGGATGAGCTTTCCAAAATGCGCCGCATCATCGACCGGGAATATCCCGAAGCTGAAATGCGCTGCATGCTGGTTCTGGACGCCACCACCGGCCAGAACGGCATCCAGCAGGCCAAGCAATTCAAGGAAGCGGCTGAAATCGGCGGCATTATCCTGACCAAGCTGGATGGCACCGCCAAGGGCGGCGTGGCCATCGCTATCCGTAAGGAACTCAATGTCCCTGTCTGGTATATCGGCGTGGGCGAGGGCATCGACGATCTGCAGGCCTTTGACGCCAAGGAATTCGTCAACGCTTTGTTCTGAGGACGATGAGAATTTGCGAGAGGAGGATTTTGAGTCAAAATCCCCCTCTCGCGCTCTCCCTAAAACCTGCTCTGGAAAGGGCGGGCATTCTTTGGATCCGCTGTGTGCCAGTGTAACAAAAAGATGTGGTATTGTGGGGAAATTGATCCTGTGATAGAATAGGATGACAGGAGAACGAATTTCCGCTTGATTCCTGTCTGGGAGAAAAACGATTTTTAGTTGAAATTCACTTCCATTCCCAATTGGTTTTGGGAGGGTGCGGGAGGGGATTTTTGACTCAAAAATCCCCTCCCGCAAAAATCCCGTTCCCACGATGAGGTGAGTTTGTGCGTAAATTGCTGCGGTTGTTTTCCCGGAAGGCTACTTTTTCCGATGGAGAGATTGATCTGATTCTGTCCAACGAAGATGTGGCCGATGCGGAATGCGGCATCCGGGATGGCTATACCTTTTGTATTCACAAGCATGATACGCAGAAATATGCAGGCTATGTAAGCTTGCGGCTGGGGGAGAGCCCGGCGCTGTTTTACCTGGGCCATATCGGATATCGGATTGAACCGGAATACCGGGGCCATGGCTATGCCGCAAGGGCATGCCGGATGATGCTGCCGCTGCTGAAACGGCTGCATCTTGGCAGCATTGTGATCACCAATAATCCGGATAACATTCCTTCCCGGAAAACCTGCGAAAAGCTGGGCTGTACCCTGGAAAGCATTGTACCGGTGCCCCAGGAATACCGGCTGATTTGCGCCGGTGCAACGAAAAAATGCCGGTATATCTGGCGGATTCCCCAGGGCGAATGAGGAAGGAAAATTTGCCATATACTATCAGGAATGATTTTTCGGGAGGAGCGGACCATGCGCTTACAAGCAAAAGGCGTGGAAATTCATTATGAGCAGATGGGGGAAAGCGGCCCCAATCTGCTGCTTTTGCATGGCTGGGGCTGCTCCACCAGGCATTTTGAACCGATTGCCAAGGAACTTTCCAAGGATCACCGGATAACGGTGATCGATTTTCCCGCCCATGGCGAATCCGGCCGCCCGCCGGAACCCTGGGGCGTGAAGGAATTTGCGGAATGCGTGAAGGAATTGATGGGGCAATTGAATATCGTCCCTGCCGATCTGATCGCCCATTCCTTTGGCGGCCGGGTGGCGCTGTATCTGGCGGCCAATGAGCCGCAATTGGTGAACCGCATGGTGATTACCGGCGGCGCAGGCCTGAAAAAGGAGCAGACGCCCGAACAGAAAAAGCGCAGCGAGGAATATCAGAAGAAAAAGAAGCTGCTGCAGAATCTGGCAAAGCTGCCCTTGATTGGCGGCGCGGCGGAAAAAAGCCTGGATGCACTGCGGAAAAAATACGGCTCCGCCGATTATAACGCCCTGGATGAAGAAATGAGAAAAACCTTCGTCAAGGTGATTTCCGAAGATCTGCGGCCTCTGCTTCCCAAAATCAACGCTTCCACCCTGCTGATTTGGGGCGAAAATGACAAGGATACCCCGCTGTGGATGGGGCAGGCCATGGAAAAGGAAATTAAGGACGCCGGGCTTGTAATTTTTGAAAATGACGATCATTATGCGTATCTGCGGCAATGGCCCCGGTTTGTTGCCGTTGTGCGGGCGTTTCTGAAATAAGGGAGGAAGAAAAATGATTGCTCTTTGGCCTGTAATGGCCCTTGGCGCGGCGCTTGCCATGGTGCTTGCCTCCCGGCTGCTGCTGCATTATTTCCAGCTGGAAAGCTATCAATTCCAAGGCTATTTCCGCACGCTTTTGCGGCAGTGGAAAAAGGCTTTCTATCCCGGCGCGGTGCTGTTTTCGGTCTTCTGTGCGCTTCACGCGATCCTCTATCTGGCGCTGCAAAAATACAACGCAGGATTTCTTTCCTATGCGCTGCTCATTGCAGCGGCGCTGATTTTTGTGGTTTTCGGGTATTGGCAGCAGAAAAAGGCCACCCAGACCCCGCAGAAAAAGAAATTCGTGATTACTGCCCGGGTGAAACGGCTTTATGCAGTGCATGGAATTTTGCTGCTGGTGCTGATGATCTTCTGCTATCGGTGGACCGGTATCCCTTCTCTTTTCAAGGCACCGGTATTGGCCTTGCTTCTGCCCTTCGTTGTGGCACTGTCCGCCGTGATTGCCCTGCCCATTGAAAAGACGATTTTCCATCTGTATTTCCGGGATGCGGAAAAGAAACTGCTGGAAAATGATAAGCTGATTCGTATCGGCATCACCGGCAGCTATGGCAAGACCAGTACCAAATTCATTCTCAATACCATTCTTTCCCAGAAATTCAACGTGCTGGCAACTCCGGCCTCCTTCAATACCCCCATGGGGGTAACCCGCATCGTGCGGGAGCGCTTATCGCCCTCCCATCAGATTTTTATCGGGGAAATGGGCGCAAGGCATGTAGGGGAGATCAAGGAGCTGGCCAGACTGGTGCATCCCACCATCGGGATTCTCACCGCCGTCGGGCCCCAGCATCTGGATACCTTCCGCACCATTGAACGGATTGAAAAAACCAAATATGAACTGATTGATGCTTTGCCGGAGGATGGTTTCGCCGTATTTTCCCATGACGGCGCCATTGTAACAAAGCTGCATGACAAAACGCAAAAGCCGAAGGCCCTGGTGGGTACGGAAAACGGCGACGTCTGGGCGGAAAATGTGCATGTATCCCCGGAAGGCAGCCACTTCACATTGCAGATCAGGGGCTGGGAGCCCATGGAATGCGTAACGCCGCTACTGGGCGAACACAATATCCAGAATATTCTGATGGCCTGCGCGGTTGCCAGGCATCTGGGCATGAACCGGGAACAGATTGCAAGGGGGATTGCAGCCCTGCGTCCGGTGGAGCACAGGCTGCAATTGCTTCGCTCTGCCGGCGGAATTACCGTGATTGACGACGCCTTCAATACCAATCCCCGTTCCAGCAAGGAAGCGCTGAAGGTGCTTTCTTCCTTCCCGGGCAGACGGATTATCGTTACCCCCGGCATGGTGGAGCTGGGCACGGAAGAAGATCGATACAACTATGAATTCGGTCTTGCCATGGCGGACGCCGTGGATATTGCGGTGCTGGTGGGGAAAAAGCATACCCTTCCTATCCAGAAGGGCTTAAAGGAAAAAGGCTTTCCGGAAGAGAATATTCATGCGGTGGCCTCTCTGGATGAGGCGCTGGCCTTTAACCGGGAAAATCTTCGTCCCGGGGATGTGGTGATGTATGAAAATGACCTGCCCGATCATTACAGCGAAGGTTGATGGAGGGAAGAAAAAATGAGCAAGATTCAACTGGGCGTGATTTATGGCAGCCGTACCTGTGAGCATGAAGTGGCCATCATCAGCGCCGTGCAGCTGATGCGCAATGTGAATCGGGAAAAATATGACGTAATTCCCGTTTATATCAGCCAGAAGGGCGAATGGTTTACCGGCGAACCCCTTTTGGATATGAAAACCTATACGCCTTTTGATCCCTTCAAAAAGGGCCTGATTCCCGTGCATCTGGACCTGACGGCGGGGAGCGGCGCGCTGATTCATTTTGAGCCGCCCAAGGGCCTCTTTGGCGGCGGCAAGGAAACGGTGGTTGCCCGGCTGGATTGCGTGATTCCCGTCATGCACGGCCTCAACGGCGAAGACGGCGCCATTCAGGGCGTACTGGAAATGGCCAATATTCCCTATGCCGCAACCGGCATTACCGGATCTGCCGTGGGCATGGATAAAATCACCATGAAGCGCTTTTTCCGCGGCTGCGGCTTTCCGATTCTTCCTGATTGCGCCCTTTCCCGGACCCAGTGGGAAAAGAACCAAAAGGAATGCCTGGATCTGGTGGAAAGGGAATTGCCCTATCCGGTGTTTGTAAAGCCTGCGTGCCTGGGGTCTTCCATTGGCGTCAGCCGGGCGGATGACCGGGACGGCCTCCGGAAATCCCTGGAACTGGCCTTCTCCTATGACCGTCGGGTGCTGGTGGAAAAAGGATTGGATAAACCCATCGAGGTCAATTGCTCGGTGGCGGGCTTTGATGGCAAGCGGAAGGCTTCCGTGCTGGAAATGCCCAACTCCGGCGCTGGTTTCCTGGATTTTTCCGAAAAATATCTGGCGGGCTCCTCCGGCAGCAAGGGCATGGCAAGCCTCAAGCGCATTGTGCCTGCCCCCATCGGTGATGAACTGACCGCTACGCTGCAGCAGCTTTCCCTGGATATTTTTGACGCCATGGATTGCAAGGGCGTGGTACGCATCGATTACATGCTGGATCGCCACAGCGACAATTATTACATTACCGAAATCAATACCATTCCCGGTTCCCTGGCCTATTATCTGTGGACGGAAACGGGATTGCCCTACAGCGGCCTGATTGATGAAATGGTGGATTGCGCCATGCGCGCCCATGAAGAAAAGGAACGCAACAGCTTTGCTTTCCAGTCGGATATTCTTTCCGGCGTCTGCCTGGGCGGCAAAAAGGGCGGAAAAATGAAGCTCTGATGGAAAAAATGATGAAAAGGATGCTCATTGAAATGGGCGTCCTTTTTTTTATCATCAATTGCAAATGCAAAAAAGCGGGCAGTTATCCATGAATCTTTGCAGAAAAATGCATGAAGCAATAAAAGACGGATTTTTGTGAAAATTTTGTGGCAAAATAGCGTTAATACAATTAAAATGCTTTTCTTTTTGGTTGATATTTGTTATACTTATACCTTGAAGATGTGCGCAAAGAAGGAACGCAGAGAATCGTAGGATGCGCATGAAAACATTAAGGTAGAATGGAAGGAACGAGCAAAATGAAAATGTGGAATCCCCAAATCGAAACCATGTCCCGGGATGAAATGGCGGCGCTGCAATTGCCCAGGCTGCAGTGGTCGGTCAAGCATGCTTATGACAATGTGCCCATGTATCGGGAAAAGATGAAGGCGGCAGGCGTGAAGCCTGAGGATATCCGCTCTCTTTCTGATATTCAATATATTCCTTTGGCATCCAAGCAGGATTTACGGGAACAGTATCCATTTAAACTGGTGGCCGTGCCCATGAAGGATATCGTGCGTATTCATGCCTCCTCCGGCACCACCGGCCAGCCCATCACCGGCTGCTATACCAAGCAGGATCTGGATATGTGGTCTGAATGCCTGGCCCGTCTGGTTACGGCCGGCGGCGGTACGGCGGATGATATCGTGCAGATTTCCTTTGGTTACGGCCTGTTTACCGGCGCCTTTGGCCTGCATGCCGGCTGGGAAAAGGTGGGCGCGGCGATCATTCCTATTTCCAGCGGCAATACGGAACGCCAGATTAACATCATGCGGGATTTCGGGGCCACTGCCCTGGTTGCCACCCCCAGCTATGCCCTCTATATGGCCGAAGTCGCCGAAAAGATGGGGCAATTGGATAAGCTGAAGCTGCGCATCGGCTTATTTGGCGCGGAAGCATCCACGGAAGAAATGCGCGCCGAGCTGGAACGCCGCTGGGGCATCATTGCCACGGAAAACTACGGTCTTACCGAGGTCAGCGGCCCCGGCGTTGCCGGCGAATGCCTGTGCAAATGCGGGATGCATATTAACGAAGACCATTTCTATTGTGAAATTGTGGATCCTGATACCGGCAAGCCCCTTCCCATGGGCGAGCAGGGCGAAATGGTCATCACCACCCTCTCCAAGGCTGGCCAGCCTGCCATCCGCTATCGCACCCGGGATATTACCCGCCTGATCGCCGAGCCCTGCGAATGCGGCCGCAAGCGGATCCGGATGGAAAAGATCAAGGGCCGCAGCGACGATATGCTGATCATCCGCGGCGTGAATGTATTCCCCTCCCAGATTGAATCCGTGCTGGTTGGCATGGAGGATGTTGGCCCCAACTACGAAATCGTGGTAACCAATAAGGGCTATATGGATTATATCGAGGTCAAGGTGGAAGTGGGCGACGCCCGCATGCTGGAGCGCTACGGCGAACTGGAAAGCCTGCAGAATCGTGTGCATAATAAACTGCGCACCACGCTGAATATTGATTGCAAGGTGACCCTGGTTTCTCCCAACACCCTCAAGCGCTTTGAAGGCAAAGCCAAGCGCGTGACCGATTTAAGAGATAAAAAGTGAGGAAAAGCAGCCATGAAAAAGCTGATGATCGGCAATGAAGCCATTGCCCGGGGCGCATATGAAGCGGGGGTACGGGTGGTATGCAGCTATCCCGGCACCCCCAGCACCGAAATTACCGAATTCTGCGCCAAATATCCCGAAATGAATTGCCAGTGGGGCCCCAACGAAAAGGTATCGGTGGAGGTGGCCTTTGGCGCCGCCATGACCGGCGCCCGTGCCCTTTCCTGCATGAAGCATGTGGGCGTGAATGTGGCGGCGGATCCTTTGTTTACCGCTGCCTATACCGGGGTAAACGGCGGCCTGGTCATTGCATGCGCGGATGATCCCTTCATGCATTCCAGCCAGAATGAGCAGGATTCCCGGATGATCGCCCGTTCCAGCCATATTCCCATGCTGGAGCCTGCCGACAGCCAGGAATGCCTGGATTATATGAAGCTGGCCTATGAGCTTTCCGAAGAATATGATACCCCTGTGTTCCTGCGGCTCACCACCCGCCTGGCCCATTCCCGCTCTCCCGTGGAAGTAGGGGAAAGGGAAAATGTGGAATTGAAGCCCTATGAAAAGGATACCATGAAATATGTGATGATGCCCGGCATGGCCCGGAAGAGGCATGTATTTGTGGAAGAACGGGAAAAGAAAATGGCCAAGGACGCCTGCGGGATGGCCGTAAACCGCATGGAAATGCGGGATACCAAGCTGGGTGTTGTCTGCGCCGGCGTGGTATACCAGTATGTGCGGGAAGCGCTGCCGGAAGCCAGCGTGCTGAAGCTGGGCCTTTCCTATCCCATGCCGGATGATCTGATCCGTGAATTTGCGGGGAAGGTAGAAAAGCTGATCGTGGTGGAGGAGCTTGAGCCCGTATTTGAAAATCATATTAAGACCCTGGGTCTTGCCGTTTCTGGCAAAGATAAGACGGGGCTTCAGGGCGAGCTTTCTGCCGCCAAGATCAAGCAATGCTTCGGCGATGGGGAAAACGTGCCTCAGGAAGCGGCTCTGCCCGCCCGTCCTCCGGTTCTGTGCCCCGGCTGCCCCCATCGGGCCACCTTCCATGTGATGAAGCGTCTGGGCCTGACGGTCTTTGGGGATATTGGCTGCTATACCCTGTGCGCACTGCCGCCCGTTGCCCTGATGGACAGCGCCCTTTGCATGGGCGCCAGCGTGGGCATGGCCCATGGCGCGGAAAAAGCCAGAGGCAAAGGGTTTTCCCGGAAAGCCGTTGCGGTGCTGGGGGATTCCACCTTCATCCACAGCGGCATTACGCCTTTGATTGATGCGGTGTATGGCGGCGCATCCACCACCACCATTATTCTGGATAACCGCATCACCGGCATGACCGGACACCAGCAGAATCCTGCGTCCGGGAAAAACATCCTGGGCGATCCTGCGCCCCAACTGAATCTGGAAGCGCTGTGCGAATCCATCGGGGCCACTGTCCGGGTATGCGATCCCCAGAATCTTTCCGAATTCACCCAGGTGCTCAAGGAAGAATTGGCAGCCGATCATGTATCGGTGATCATTGCCCGCCGCCCCTGCGCGCTGCTGGATAAGAAAAAGAAAGAGCCCTGCCATATCGAGGATTGCCGCAATTGCGGCGCCTGCATGAAGCTGGGCTGCCCCGCCCTGCAGCGGAAAAAGGATTCCGTTACCATCGATCATACCCTGTGCGTGGGCTGCGGCCTTTGCAAGCAGGTATGTCCCTTCAAGGCCATCAAGGGAGGGGAAGAAGAATGAAAAATACCAATATTATTATCGTTGGCGTAGGCGGCCAAGGAATTCTGCTCACCAGTAAGATTCTGGGCTATATGGCCCTGGATATGGGTGAAAATGTAAAAGTCAGCGAAGTGCATGGCATGAGCCAGCGCGGCGGCAGCGTAATTACCCACGTCCGCATCGCTCAGGAAGTGCATTCCCCCCTGATCGACCCTGGCAAAGCGGATTTTGTGCTCTCCTTTGAAAAGCTGGAGGCCCTGCGTGCGGAATACTTCCTGCATGAAAAGGGCGTGCTCATTTCCAACACCCAGGAAATTTTGCCTATGCCGGTGATTATGGGCAATGCTGCCTACCCCAAGGATGAACCCAAGGGCATGGAAACGGTGCTGCTGGACGCTTTGGATCTGGCGGAAAAAGCAGGCAGCGGACGGGCCGTAAATATTGTTTTGCTGGGCGTGCTTTCCCGGTATATGGAATGGCCTGAGGAAAAATGGGAGGCGGCCATTGCGGCCTGCGTGCCCCCAAAAACGCTGGAAACCAATCTGCGCGCCTTCCGAGCGGGAAGAGACGCCTGATAAACGATTGAACACACGAAAAAGGAGGCTGATGCCCTATGGAAAACGTCATTTTCAATCCCGCTGCGGAGACTCTCTCCCGGGATGAGATCCATGAGATTCAGAGCAGAGAACTGCGGGAAGTAACCAAGCGCGTTTATGATAATGTGCCCTTTTACCGCAAAAAAATGGACGCCCTGGGCGTAAAGCCTGAAGATATCAAAACGGCGGAGGATATCAAATACCTGCCTTTTACCGAAAAAAATGACCTGCGGGATAATTATCCCTTTGGCCTGTTCGCCGCGCCCCAGGATCAGATTGTGCGCGTGCATGCCTCCTCCGGTACCACCGGCAAGCCCACCGTTGCCGGCTATACCCAGTTTGACCTGGATGTATGGTCTGAATTGATGGCCCGTTCCCTTTCCTGCGCGGGGGTTACGAAGAAATCTATCGTTCATGTGGCCTATGGCTACGGCCTGTTTACCGGCGGCCTGGGCGCGCACTATGGCGCGGAGAGGATCGGCGCGACGGTCATTCCCGTCAGCGGCGGCAATACCCAGCGGCAATTGATGCTGCTCAAGGATTTCGGGGCTACCGCCCTGGCCTGCACCCCTTCCTATGCCATGAATCTGGCCGATGCCATGGAACGGGAAGGCATGGATATGAGCGAAATCAAGCTGGAGGCCGGTGTATTCGGCGCCGAGCCCTGGAGCGAGCATATGCGGGAGCAGCTGGAAAAGCGGCTGCATATCAAGGCCTTTGACGTATACGGCCTGACCGAAATGATGGGCCCCGGTGTGGCCATGGACTGCGTGGAGCGCTGCGGTCTGCATGTGTGGGAGGATCATTTCCTGCCCGAGATCATTGATGAAAACCTGCAGCCCCTGCCCCGCAATACCGAGGGCGAGCTGGTTATCACCACGCTCACCAAGCAGGGCATGCCTCTGCTTCGTTATCGCACCCACGATCTGAGCAGCCTGGATGACAGGCCCTGCGCCTGCGGCCGCACCCATGTGCGGATGCGCCGGGTGAAGGCGCGCACCGATGATATGCTGATCATCCGCGGCGTGAATGTATTCCCCTCTCAGATTGAACATTCTCTGCTCAAGATCTCCGGTATCGCGCCCCAGTATCAGATTATTGTGGATCGCAAGGGGAGCCTGGATACGGTGGAAGTGCAGGTCGAACTGGATCGTACCCTGATCGGCGATACCGTGCGCGATCTGGAAAGCCTGAATAAGCGGATTGCCGCCCAGCTGGCGTCCGACGTGCTGATTTCCTGCCAGGTGAAGCTCTGCCAGCCCGGCAGCCTGCCCCGCAGCGAAGGCAAGGCCAAGCGCGTGATCGATAACAGAAAATAATCATGGCGATTCATCCATGATTGTGCTATAATGGAAATAATGAAGGGAGGATTCCTCATGTACGTTAAGCAAATTTCGGTTTTCATTGAAAATTCCCCCGGTAAGCTGGCTGATTTTACCCGCCTTCTGGGTGAAAACGGCATCGATCTGGTTTCTCTCTCCATTGCGGATACCACCAATTTCGGTATTCTGCGCGGCATCGTGGCGGATTACGAACGGGCGGTGGAAATCATTGAAAAGGCCGGCTACACCGCATGCCTGACCGACGTGCTGGCGGTAACCGTGCCCGATCGTCCCGGCGGATTGGCGGATATTCTTCTGCTGCTGAGTGAAAACAGTATTGCCATTGAATATCTTTACAGCTTCGTGCGCAATAAGGGCAATAACGCCCTGATCGTTTTCCGTGTGGCAGATATTGACCGTGCCCAGAATCTGCTCAAGGAGCATCATGTCAACTTCCTTTCCCAGGAAGAAATCTGCAACGTGTAAAGGCCGTTTCTCCGGATGGAGAATACGACGGTGAGGAGGTATCCCTTGACGCAATACAGGGGAACCTGGATTCAGGTGGATTTGCGGGCGATTGCCCATAATACCGCCCTTTTGCGGCGGGAAATGGGCAATACGCCCCATATGATGGCGGTGGTAAAGGCCAATGCCTATGGCCACGGCATGGTGCAGGTGGCCAAAACTGCCCTGAAAAACGGGGCGGATTGGCTCGGCGTGGCCATTCCCGAAGAAGGGGAATGCCTGCGCCGGGCCGGTATTGACGCCCCCATTCTGGTGTTGGGCGCTGTCAATGAGCAGGGGGCGGAGGCCAGCGTGCGCTTTCGCTTAACCCAGGCCGTTTTTGATGTGCAGCGGGTGAAATATCTGGAAGATGCGGCCCGGCGGCTGGGCATGCAGGCGGATATTCACATCAAATGTGATACGGGCATGGGCAGAATCGGCGTTCGCAGTGTGGAAGAAATGCAGGCGCTGCTTGATGCCCTGAAAAAAGCTCCTCATGTGCGTCTGACCGGTGCATTTACCCATTTTGCCGACGCCGACGGAGAGACGGATGGCTATTCCATGGGTCAGATTGCCGCATTTGAAAAGCTGCGGAAGCAATTGCCGGAGGGCATTTTGGTTCATGCGGCGGCCAGCGCGGCCTCCGTTCGCTATCCGCAGGCCCGGTATCAGATGGTGCGCCAGGGAATTTCCCTGTACGGCTGCCCGCCGATTGAGGAAAGCAAGGGGCTTGAGCCAGCGCTTTCCTGGTATACGGAAATTGCGTATGTAAAGGAAATGGCGCCGGGAGATTGCATCAGCTATGGATGTACCTTCCGGGCGGAAAAGAAAATGAAGGTGGCCACCTTGCCTGTGGGATACGGGGATGGCTATCACAGGGCCTTATCAGGAAAGGCCCAGGTATTGATTCATGGCGTACGCTGCCCTGTATTGGGCCGGGTATGCATGGATCAGATGATGGTGGATGTAACGGCGCTGCCCGAAGGCGCAGCCAGGAATGGTGAACGGGTTGTGCTGCTTGGCAGGCAGGGGGAGGATGAAATTTCTGCCCAAGAGCTTGCCGCCTGGGCAGGAACCATCAGCTATGAAATGCTGCTGGCCCCTACCAGCCGGGTGCCGATTACATATATTGAATGAAAGCTTAAAGGTGAGAATCATGCAGGATAAGGCAAAAAATAACAAAAAGAAGCGCGAATTGGTTTTTAAGCCCTATAAGCAGGGCACCTGGCATAATCCCTATGCCACCAGGCAGGGGCTGAAGACCATGGTTTATTTCCTGGTTTTTGTATTCTTTTATCTGATTCTGGGCGCTGCGCTGCAATTTGAGCAGACCTGGCTGCGGGTTATCGCCAATTTGCTGCTGGTCATCGTATGCGGTATGATTCTGTATATCAATGGCGCGCATCTGGGCGAAGCGGAAGCCGCCCTGGGCGAAATTGCCTATGGCCGGGAACAGAGCGGAAAGACGGTCAGCCCCAAGGATGTGGAGCGCTGTTACCATCCCCTGAAGGGCTGGTATATTTTCCTGATTTCCATCATTCCTGCGCTTTTGATCTGCATTCCTCAT
>SVHD01000005.1:89000-91678 GCA_015056015.1 Clostridiales bacterium | reverse complement strand
GCCCGCCAGCCCCATTATGGCCCCCGGCACCCTTTGCAATCGCTGCATGAAGTGCGTATCCGATTGCCCCGGCGGCTGCATTTCCAAGACCGAAACCGAAACGCTGCATCTGGGCGGCTATGATATCGAAATCGGCAAATTCGATCTGAAAAAGTGCGCTGCTGCCTGCCTGGGCACTGAAGTGACCGAGGATGGCTCCTACAAACCCACCAAGTATTCTCCCTTCAAAAAGGCGCCCCATATCGTCAACAGCGGCTTTGGCATTGAAGATGATATCTGCGCCGGCCGCGGCTGCATCCGCGCCTGCATGATGAATCTGGAAGAACGCAAGGCCATCAGCAATCTCTTTGATGAGCCCTTCCAGCATCATCAGCCCTGGGAAGTGAATTGGGAAAGCGCCCTGAAGAATCCCATGCCCAAGGCTGAGCCCCAGGTCGCCCGTAATATCAACGATCTGGAAAACTGATTGAAGGAAGAATGGAGGCAACAAACCATGTTGAATGCTCAGAAGATTAAAGAAATCGCGCTGGCTTATGGCGCGGATGAGGTGGGCATTGCGTCCATGGATCGCTTTGAAGGCGCTCCGCCCCAGATGGACCCCCGCAAGTGGATGCCCCGGGCCAAATCCATGATCGTATTTGGTTATCGTATTTTCCGCGGCGCTCTGCGCGGCGTGGAAGAAGGCACCAACTTCGGCACCTATTCCACCATGTGCTACGGCTACATCAACCAGCGCATGATCCCCTGGACTGCCCGTCAGGTGGCCCGTGTATTGGAAGATGAAGGCTATGAAGCCATGCCCGTCGGCTATCACGTCTACGGCGGCGCCATCAACACCAACGACGGCAAGAGCTGGAAGAATAATGAAACCGGCTATTCCGTGCCTGTGGAGCCCGGCATGCCCCGTCCCGACGTTTATTTCAATATCCGTATCGCGGCCTATCTGGCTGGCCTGGGCGAAATCGGCTGGAGCAAAATGTTCCTCAGCCGTAAATACGGCCCCCGTATCCGTCTGGCTGTGCTTTTGACCGATATGGAACTGGAACCCGATCCCATCATTCCTCCCGGAACGCTGTGCAATAAGTGCATGGCCTGTGCCCGGGCGTGCCCCAGCCATTCCATTTCCACCACCAAGTCTATCAAGGTGAAGCTGGGCGGCTATGACGTGGAATGGGGCGAAATCGATGAACCTGCCTGCAACAAGGCGTTCGTTGGTTCTGAACTTTGCGAAGAAGGCGAAGAAGGCAATTACTTCAAGGCCGGTCCCAACGTGGGCAAGTATCGCGCCTCTTCCATTTCCCCCTTCTATCAGAAGCCCGATAACCAGTATGGCACCGGCCAGGCCATCTGCGGCGCCCAGGGCTGTATCCGCGCCTGCATGATGTCCATGGAAGCCCGCGGGGTGCTGGAAAACAAATTCGACAGCAAATTCCGCCGCCGTCCCAAGTGGAGCGTGGATTGGGCCCCCGTCCGGGAAAAGGATAAGCTGGAAGATCAGGAGAATAAGGCGGAAGAATAATTCTTCCCCGCTGCTCATTGGATTGATGACAGATAGCCTGCAAGAAACAAAAGGAGTGACTTGTACATGGAGCTGCTGGAAAATATAAAGAAAATTGCGTTTGAAGTGGGCGCTGACGTTTTTGGCGTAGCCTCGATGGATCGTTTTGAAGGCTTCCCCAAGCAGCAGGATCCCCGCTATATTATGCCCAAGGCAAAATCCATGATCGTGGTGGGCTGCCGCACCATGCGCGGTTCCTTCCGCGGCACGGAAGAAGGCACCTTTATCACCCACTATCCCTTCGCCCGTGGCTATGTGAAGACCGATATCGTGCCCCAGGTGCTGCGTGCCGTGGCCCGTATCATTGAAAATCATGGCAAGGAAGCCATGCCCATCAATGACCATTTCCCCTGGGCTGCCATTCAGGATACCGGCGCCTTCAAGGAAGAGCATGCCGTGCCCGTTCAGGAAGGCCTGCCCTATCCCGATGTGCGCATCAGCATGACCCATGCCGCCTTCCTGGCCGGTCTGGGCGAAATCGGCTACAGCGGCCATATCCTGCATCCCAAGTATGGCCCCCGGCTGAGCTTTGGCTGCATTCTGACCGAAATGGAATTGCCCGCCAGCCCCATCATCGCCCCCGGCACCGTTTGCAATCGCTGCATGAAGTGCGCCGATGATTGCCCCGGCGGCTGCATTTCCAAGACCGAAACCGAAACCATCACTTTGGGCGGCTACACTTTCGAAATCGGCAAATACGATATCGAGAAGTGCACGGTTGCCAGCACTGGTTCTGAATTTACGGAAGATGGCTCCTATAAGCCCTCCAAGTATTCTCCCTTCTGCGGCAAGCCCCCCATGTCCCATTTTGGTCTGCCCATCCGCAATTCCATCTGCGCCGGCCGCGGCTGCATCCGCGCCTGCATGATGGAACTGGAAGACCGCAAGGCCATCGGCAATCTCTTTGATGCTCCCTTCCGCCGTCATCCCGCCTGGGAAGTGGATTGGGAAGGCTATCGCAGCGGCCGGCTGGTGAATGACACCTATCCTCCGAATGCTGCCAAGCCCGAAAAGGCCACCAACATCATCGATATCGACGAATAAAAATTCGAGGGGTGTATGCTATGCTTAACTCCCAGAAAATCAAGGAAATCGGCTTGGCCTATGGCGCGGATGTGGT
>SVHD01000005.1:0-88990 GCA_015056015.1 Clostridiales bacterium | reverse complement strand
GGGCATTGCCTCCATGGATCGTTTCGAGGGCGCGCCGCCCCAATTGGACCCCCGCAAGTGGATGCCCCGGGCCAAATCCATGATTGTATTCGGCTATCGTATTTTTCGTGGCGCCTTGCGCGGTGTTGAAGAAGGTACCAACTTTGGCACCTACTCCACCATGTGCTATGGCTACATTAACCAGCGCCTGACCTCCTGGACTGCGCGCCAGGTGGCCAGGGTGCTGGAGGATGAAGGCTATGAAGCCATGCCGGTAGGATTCCAGGTATTTGGTGGCGCCATCAATACGAATAATGGCAAGAGCTGGAAGAATAATGAAACCGGCTTTTCCGTGCCGGTTGCTCCCGGCCTGCCCCGGCCCGATGTGCATTTCCATCTTCGCATTGCGGGATATCTGGCAGGCCTGGGTGAAATCGGATACAGTAAGGTATTTTTGAGCACGAAATTCGGTCCCCGGATCCGTCTGGCGGTGATGCTGACCGATTTGGAATTGGAACCGGATCCCATCGTGCCTCCCGGAACGCTTTGCAACAAATGTAAAGCCTGCGCCCGGGCCTGCCCGGGGCAAACCATTTCCCTGACCAAAACCGTCAAGGTGAAATTGGGAGGCTATGATTTGGAATGGGGCGAGATCAATGAGCCCAATTGCGCCACAGCCTTTGTGGGATCGGAGCCCTGTCCGGAAGGGGAATATGGCGATTATTTCCTGGATGGTTCAAATCGTATGGGCAAATATCGCCCCTCGCCCATTTCGCCGTTCTATCATGCGCCGGAGAGGCAATATATGAATGGCGAGGCAATTTGCGGCGCCCAGGGTTGTATCCGGGCGTGCATGATGTCCCTGGAAGCCCGAGGAGTATTGGAAAATAAATTCGATACCAAATTCCGCCGCCGCCCCAAATGGGAAGTGGATTGGGCTCCTATCCGGGAAAAAGAGAAAATCGAAGAAAAACAGGAAAGCAACCCGCGAGAATAAATGGTTGTATTTCCTATATGCAGGCATCCCCCTCCCTGATTTTTCAGGGAGAGGGACGCTTGCGGTTATTCTTTTTTATCAATAAGCCAAAGGGTGAAATCATGCGAAACAGGAAACTGTTACAACAGTATTTGATCAAAGCCATCAGCCTGTCGCTCATCAGCTGTATCGTGGTGGGCGGGATGCTTTTTTGGCTGTCCTCCTATTATCTGAAAAGAGAAGCGGAAATGGCCACCCAGGAGCGGTTGGAAAGCGTGATGAATGATTTCAACAACATGATCAATACCATGGATGAAATCGCCAACCAGATCAAGGTGGATGTATATTACCAGCCTTTTTATCTGAATAAAAATGATTATAACAAGGTGCTTTTGCTGGAACGCTTTTCCATGTTCGGCAACTGGCATCCTTTGATATCCAATTATTTTTTGTATTATCCTGGGGAAAATCTGGTTTTTTCCAGAGAGCATGCCCATAATTATTCTATCTTCACAGAGCAATTTCTTTCTAGCCGCGCCGAAAGTGTGACGCAATTGCTGGCCGAAGGAAAGCGTATTTTGGAATTTTCCGGAAAGCCTGATCATGTTTATTATGTGCATCCGATTCATTTTCTCGCATCCTCTCAGGTGATTGACGCCTATCTGATGTATGAAATCGATAAGCAGCATCTGAAGGAATATTTCATGGCGTTCTACAACGTGGGGGATACCCTGGAAATTGCCTGGAATCAGGTGCTGCTTTGCCCTGGGGAACATGCCGAAGAAAGAATGCAAAGCACCAGAATCATTGCCGGGGATACCGTTGCCATTTCCGCCGCCGCCCTTTCGGAGGAAGTGGAATCGGAATGGAATCTTTTCCTGCGGATTTTCCTGATTCTGATCATCTGCCTGATGGCCATTTCCAGCCTGCTGGCGATGCTTACCGCTTACAGCATCTATCGGCCCATTCAGCGGCTGCTGAAGAAAATCGGCGTGGATGAAGATGAAGAAAAAAATGAAATTGTAAAGCTGGAGAGGTATCTGGATGCATTGCATGCGGATAAACAGGATACCCTTGGCCAATTGCTTTCCGAGGCCAAGCAGATCAGCCGCCTGACCAGCGCCCTGCGCCGCTTTATTTTCCTGCGCATCATCAATGGGGAAAAGGATGAAAAGCTGGAAGAGCATTCCACCCTGGTAGGCATTGATTTGAATTATTCCTGTTTCCAGGCCCTTTATATCCCCTTCTCGTCGGAAATTGATGACGAAGCGCTTTGCGAATGCATTGAAAATTTCCATACCGGCCTGGTTTCCCTCTATGTGGTGCGCCTGACGGGGGATGTCGGCTGGTGCGTAGTTGCATGCACCCAGGATCGTGCTTATCTGGATAAGCTGGATGAAGATCTGGAAGAAAAGCTGATTCAGCAAGGCTTTGCCGCCCAGATTTATGCCGGCTCCGTCTGCGTGCAATTGAAAGAATTGCCCCGTTCTCTGCTTCACGCCGAAAATGCGGTGAATGAGGAAAGCACAGCGAAAAATAATCGCTATACCACCCAATTGCTTACCTTCCTGCAAAGCGGCAATCAGGTGGAAGCGGAGATTTGCCTGAAGAATATTTTTCAGAATCTGCAATCCACCGTGCAATCCAATCTGATGCTGCGCTATTGTCTGGTCAATCTTTTCCATCAGCTGGTGGTCACGGCAGAAAAGGCCCAATGCGATATTTCGGAATATGAAATTCAGGGCGCATTGCTCACCGGCGATCTGGAGGATTTCTTTTCTTCCATGCATGCCATGATCGGCGTGATCTGCGAAAAGAATGCCAAGAATGATGAATCCAAGGAGGGTGAAAACGTTATTTCCTATATCCAGAAGCATGCCTTTGAAAATGGCCTTTCCCTGGATATTATTGCTTCCGCCTTCCAGATTTCCACCCGCCATGTGGCCCGGCTGATCCGTACCGCAACGGGCGCCACCTATAAGGAATATCTGACCCAGCTGCGCATGGCCAAGGCATTGGAATTGACCAAAACCAATCTATCCACTGCCGAAATCGCGATTCAGGTGGGCTATGCGGATGAACACCATTTCATGAAACTATTCCGGGAGCAAACGGGCTGCACCATTTCCCAGTATCGCATGCGCAATCGGGATGATGGGGAGGAAACGAATCAATAAAAACGCGTCAAAAAAACAGCCGGACGATATTCGTTCGGCTGTTTTTTGTGATGCCTTTTTTGTGATGCCTTTATTGCTGGCAAATCAATTCCTTGCCCGTGTCCTGCATACGGATGAAAAGCGGGCGTTCCAGGGGATGGGTATTAGGGGAATGCAGGGTGAGAAAGAGCTGGCCATGCAAATCGCGGAAAAGCATGCCATGCCCTGCATCCTTTAGATCCAGCGGCGGCAATTGCACGAAATTTCCATTGATTTCCCCATTATCCGATTTTGCCAGGCCCTGGGTATAGCCCTGATTGGAAAAACTGGACCAAAGACACAGCAGTGCGCCTTCCTGATTGCGCCAGAGGAAGGGACCATCGGTAACATATGCCGCCTGATCTTTCCCGGAAGAAATGACCCAGGGGGCATCCGTTGCCCGCCAGAGAAGCCGAGGAGGCCCCGCAGCTGCCCGCAAATCATCCGTAAGCGGCATGGCGCAGATTTCCCCGTTGATCACCTGGGTCCATTCGTGGCAAAATACCATCCAGTGCTTGCCCTTTTTATCCACATACAGCGTGCCATCCAGGCATTCCCAATCAGGCGGCGTAACGCAGCGATCGCTGTGGGGTTCAAAAGGCCCAAGGGGAGAGGCTGATTTGAGAATGGCCGTGCCCCGGCACATGCCTTCGCCCTTGAAGGAAGCAAACATGTAGAAAGCCCCCTGCCATGGATGAACCTCAGGCGCCCAATAATGCTTCTTGGCCCAGAAGGAGCCATCATCTTCAAAACAGGCAATGGGATCGGACCAGTTTTCCAGATCCTCGCTGACAAAGACATCAAACCCGGTGGCGTGGCCCCAGGCGGTTTTCCCGCGGCTGCCATACAGATAATACTTTCCATCGTGCACCAGCACAAAGGGATCGCGAAGGTGAATATCCTGCTGCTTCATAGAATCCTCCTGCATAGCAAGTGTCGTGATTGGAAAATTCCGGACGGATCAGGCACTTTTCTCATTACGCATTTCCAGCCGGGAATAGTAGAGCACGCCCCCCAGAATCAGCAGGCCGCCCAGAATCTGCAGCCAGGTGGGCAATTCCCCAAAGAGAAAGCCCGCCAGAATGGCCGCCACCACCGGTTCGCATAATTTGGAGGCAGATACGAAAGCGGGGGAGAAATATTTCAGGCACCAGCTGAAAATGCTGTGGCCCAGAATGGTGGAAAATACCGAAAGCAGCAGGCCTACCAGAATGGGGCTGACGCCATGGGCAAAGAAGGACTGCCCCTGGCAAAGGGAAATGAGCACCAGCATGCAGGCGCATACCGCATATACCACATAGGTATATACCGTGGTGGAAACGTTCTTGCGCACTGCCCTTCCAAGCAACGTATAAATGGCCACCGCCACCGCCGCCAGCAGGGCCAATAAATCCCCATGGAGATGATTGGCACCGGAAACGGAATCGGAATAGGCAATCAGCACGCTGCCAATCAGCGTGACCGCAATGGCCAGGATAGCCTTGAAGGATAATTTTCCCTTCATGATCAGGCAAAAGCCCAGGGCTACCCAGATGACCTCGGTGCAAACGATGGTGGTGGAACTGGCCACCGTGGTATGGGCCAGGGATTCAAACCAGAGCCAGAAATGCAGCGCCAGGAAAATGCCGCTGAGGATGCTGAAAAGGAGATTTTTACGGCTCAGCTGTCCAAATTCCCGGCGGTTTTCCTTTTTCCCCAGGGCTACCGGACTGAGCAAAAGCACCGTCCAAAGCAGCCGGAACGCCGCGGTGACCGCAGAGGGCGCAGCGGAATATTTTACGAAAATAGAGGAGAGGGAAATGCCGATGACGCCGATGACGATCATGAGCATGGGCCGTTTTTCAATGAATTTCATAGGCTTTCGTTAATCTTCCCAATTCTTAATCATCTTCACCGTGGGCGCAATTTTCCCTTCCGGCAAGCCTTTCATGGCGTTGAGGCCAAAGAGCTGCGGCGTGGCATAAGGCTTTCCGTCCCGGATCATGGCATTGATCATAAGCGTGCCGGTACCGGTAATTTGCCCCCAGTCGGCCTGGGCCAGCCTGGCAGAGGGCTGAATAATCAGCACGCCCGTATCATTCAGGTGGATCGTGCCGCTCATGGTATTGTGTTTGCTGTCCATGGGCAATTCCAGACTGCCGTTGACGGTGAGCTGGCCTTCTTCGTTAACGGCCAGCTTTTCCACGGTCACATGGCTTCCTTCTGCCAGGAAGCAGGGACTATTCTTGGAAACATTCAATTTCTGAACGCTCATTTCCCCCTGCAGAGTGGGCTGCTCGCTGCTGCTGCCAGCGGGATTTAATTGCACCTGAATCGTTGCTGCCCCTTCCGGCACACTGACGGTTCCGCTGAATTGAAGCTTTCCGTCCCCGTCAATCACCACGCCGTCGCCAAGAACCAAATCATGGGCCAACATATAAGCATTCAGATGCACAGGAGCGTTGAATACGAATTGATAGTTTTCCAGACGCACGCGCTTTTCGCAGGAAATGCTGACTTCGCCGTTATAGATCACATGGCCGCCGGAATTATAGATCAGGCCTTTTTCGCCCGTGCAATTCCAGGTGCCGTTGACCACCACGTCCCCCGGACCATTCGATACGCCAACGGGATGGGCGCAGTTTACCGTCACATTGGCCGGGATTTCCGTGCCGGAAAGGATGGAGAGCCGGCCTTCATTTGTCAGATCCAGCGTCACTTCCTCCGTCGGCCAGACAAAGCCGGGACGGATGGAAATTTCCGAATATCGGGCCGTGTTCATGGCCTTGAGCAGCTCGTCATAATTTTTGGGAGTGGCGATACCTCCGTCCCCATCCGCCAGAGCGCATAGGGGCAGCAGCATGCATGCCATCAGAAGCGCAATCCATTTTTTCATATCCCATTCTCTCCTTCAAAGTTTTCATCAATTGCGGCAGAATGAAATCAATATATCACGCGACAAAGGAATTGTCAATAAAACCCAACGACCTTCTGAGAATGTACGGCAGGCGCGGAAAGAACAGGAGCCGACCTGTTTCCAGGCCGGCCCCTTGAAAAATATGGATGATTGAATTACAGTTCGTTGTGGCACAGCTTGTTGTACCAGTCAACGTAGAAGCTGTAGTTATACTTTTCCAGATTGGTCTGGAAGGCATTCCAGCTTTCGTCGGTCACGCCGTTGATGATGCTTTCAGCGGTGAAGCCGGTGATGAGTTCGGCCAGACCGTCGGTCATGAAATCCAGTTCTTCCTGGGCTTCGGCGGGAACGATGGTCTTGGGGATGCATTCGCCGATGGCGTCCGCTTCGGTATACACGCGCATGGCCAGGATACGGATGGCGTTGTTGGAAAGGGGTTCAACGCTCATATCATAGGTGGCGGTGTTGATCCTCAGGGGCGAATTATTGAGGTAACCGATGGTATCGCCGGTGTACTTCTGGCCGAAATACATTTCGTAGCCGGCAGCCTTGGCCTTTTCTTCCCAGGCAGCGTATGCTTCGGGCTGGGTTTCGGGATTGGGTTCGGTGGGGGTGGTGTACTGCATGGTGGCTTCATCCAGCCATTCCCAGCCAATGCCTTCGGCGCCGTTGGCAACGGTCAGGGCACGGGCGGGATCGCACCAGTAATCATACAGTTCCATGGCCTTTTCCCAGTTCTTGCAATCCTTGCTGATGACCCAGCCATTGCGGGCGGTGCGGTTGGGCTGATTGGGCTTTACCTTGAACTGCTGGCCTTCAACGGCGGGCAGCAGCATAACCTGGTAATCCTTGACCGCATTCGCGTCGGATTTGATGGCGCTCCAGGGGCCCCACTGCCAGAACATACCCACGCGCATGGCGTCGCAGTTGGCAACGAACTGGTCATTGGTCTGGGAGAAGCCTTCCAGGTTGAAGAGGCCTTCCTGGCCCAGCTTGTGGTAGTATTCCAGGAATTCACGGAATTCGGGGGTGTTCACGGTGCCAACGGCGCTGCCGTTTTCCACATCATAGAAGGTTTCCTGGTCCATAGCCATGCCCCAGGAACCGGCGAACTTGAGGATGTGGGAGGTCCAGTGGCTGTTGCCGAAATCGATCGGGATTTCATCCTTCAGGCCGTTGCCGTTGGGATCCTGATCGCGGAAGGCAACCAGCACGTTGTAGAATTCATCCATGGTGGTGGGCACTTCCAGATCCAGCTTTTCCAGCCAGGCGGTGTTGATGAAGAACAGGCCCTGGGTCAGGTGCATTTCGGAGGACAGGGTGCCGCTCATCATGCCATACATGTTGCCATCGGGATAGGTCATGTATTCGCGCCAGCCATTCACATGGTTTTCGCACAGGCTGTAGTAGGTGGGGGCATAGGTCTTGAGTTCTTCTTCGGTGATGGGACGGAACAGACCGGCATTCTGGGTAACGATGTTTTCAACCAGCTGCAGGCCCATGAAGAACACGTCGGGCATATCGCCGGCCAGCAGGGCGGCCAGAGGTTCATCCACGGCGCCTTCGATCAGTTCGACGAAGTTCAGCTTCAGGTTCAGGGCTTCTTCGGCGTCCTTGACCCACTGCTTTTCGTTGAAGGTTTCGGTGCGGTCAGCCGCGCGGCGGACAACCGCGATGGTCAGTTCGGTGGGGGCTTCTGCCACGGCCAGGTTCACCGTGCAAAGGCACATCACCAGGATCAGAAGGAGACTTACGAGTCTTTTCATGTTGGGGTACCTCCATTATTATATTTTCCAACAGACACTCGGCCTGTTTAGAACGGGGATATCAGCCCTTCAGGGAGCCGATCATGACGCCCTGCACAAAGTATTTCTGCAGGAAGGGATACAGGCACATGATGGGCAGCGTGGACATTACGATAACGGCATAGCGGACCACCTGCACCAGCTGAATAAATTTCATCTGTTCTTCCGGGTTATCCGTGCTTTCGTTATCGATGCTGACGAGAAGCAGGCGGCGCAGATACAGCTGCAGGGGCTGAATATGGCGATCCGTGGTATAAACGAGGGCGTTGTAATAATTATTCCAATGGGCTACGGCAATATAGAGCGCGATGACCGCGATGATGGCCTTGGAAAGGGGCAATGCAAACTGCACGAAGAAACGGGTGTTGGAGCAGCCGTCGATGAAGGCTGCTTCCCGCATTTCATCGGGAATGCTGGAAGAGAAGAATGTGCGGATGAGGATCATATTGTATACGGATACGCTGCCCAAAATGATCAGAATCAGGCGGGTATTGACCAGATTCAGCTTATTGATGACAAGGTAAGTGGGAATCATGCCGCCGCTGAAATACATGGTGAATACGAACAGCCCCATGATGATTCCGCGGAAGGGCAGATCCTTTCGGGACAGGGCGTAGCCGCAGGGCAGGCACAGCGCCAGGCCAAAGATTGTTCCGGCCACCGTATACAGAATGGTATTGACATAGCCATTCCAAAGATCCTTTTGCGCGAAGGCGTATTGATAGGCTTCAAAATGAACGCCCTTGGGCAAAAGAATGAATGCGCCGGAGTTGACGTAGGTGGCATCCGAAACAGAGGCCACGATGGTATACCAGATGGGATAGGCGCAGACAACAATGATGACAAGCAAAATGATATAGAAAATCGTATTGACGAGGCGGTCACCCCAGGTCGTACGTTTCATTGGCGTTTTCCTCCTTACCACAGGCTGCTGCCGGAGAGCTTTCCGGAAATTTTGTTGACCACCGTCAGCAGCACAAAGTTGATCACATTGTTAAACAGGCCAACAGCGGCGGAGAAGCTGTAGCGGTATTTCTTCATGCCCATATCGTAAATATAGGTAGAAATGACCTCGGAAACGCTGATATTCATATCATTTTGCATGATGTAGGCCTTATCAAAGCCGGAGGACATCATGCTGCCAAAGCGCAGAATGAGCATAATGGCCACCGTGGGCAGAATGCCGGGCAATTCGATATGCCAGATGCGGCGAAGCTTGCCGGCGCCATCGATCATAGCGGCTTCATGCAGGCCGGGATCGATGCTGGTGAGCGCCGCCAGATAGATGATGGAGCCCCAGCCCATTTCCTGCCAGATGCCGGACCATACATAGACATGCCGGAAATATTTGGCTTCGCCCATCAGATGAACGGGATGGCCGCCCAGGGCGCGGATGATGCCGTTGACCCAGCCGGAATTGATGGAAAACATGCAGCTCATCATACCTACCAATACCACAACGGAGATGAAATGCGGCATATAGCTGATGGTTTGCGCTACGCGGCGGAAGCGCTTACTGGGAATGTTATTCATGATCAGCGCCAGAATGATGGGAATGGGGAAGCCTGCAATCAGATTGTAGATATTCAGGGCCAGGGTATTGGTGACCACCGTTTCAAACTGATTGGAGCGGAAGAAGTAATTGAACCACTTCATGCCCACATATTTGCTGCCCACGATGCCATCCACGAAATTAAAATCACGGAAGGCGATCTGCACGCCGTACATGGGCCAGTAATTGAAAATCACGATAAAGGCGAAGGCGGGAAGCGCCATCAGATATAACGCCTTATTTTCTTTCATCAGCCGCAACGCTCTATGGCGTTTTGCGCTTCGGGTTTCCAGCTGCATTTTCATCTCTCCTTTGCTTTATGAAACGTCATCATTATATCGCGTTTGTACATGAAACATCCATTGGTGAAAGCGAAAATCGTTCCTTTTTGCATGAAGAGTTCCATTTTGCATAGGTTCTTCCCTTGCCTCGTTTCATTTTTTTCATTATAATAATGATAATGAATTGTGCAATTACATGAAGGAGGCCATGCTGTGCAAGGGCAGGACCGGAAAGAAAATATTATTCATCGAGCTGGGGTATATATGCGGCAGCATCATTTTCTGATGCCTGCCGTGCTGGCATTTTCCTGCTTTATCATTGTGGTACTGCTGGCCATCAGCATCTGGTTTTCCACCAGCGTGAGCACGAATCTGGAAAACGCCGTTTACGAAACGGCCGCCCAGCAATCTGCCATGGGTGCGGAAACCCTTCGGCTGACCCTGGATGGCTTTGGCACCCTGTGCGGTTGGGTAAGCGAATTGGAGCAGGTGGCGCCCCGGGCCTATCGTGCCAATTCCTATCGGGCCTATATCGCTTTCAAGGATTATGATGTGCCGGTATTCCGTTTCAGCAATCTGATGCTCTATTACGGAAGGGATGTGGGGATGCTTTCCGTGCGCGGTACCTCCTGGCCGGAGGTGCTTTTCCCGGCTGTGACGGATATGGACGGCTTCCTTGATCATCTGGATGGCCTGACGGGGAAGCAGCTGCTGTGCACAATGGATTATGGCGCGCCCCAGACTCAAAATACGCTGGTGCTGGCCAATCCGCTGCCCAATCATACGCTGGCGCTGTTTACATTGGAATATGCCGATCTTTATAATCTGATTGCCCCGGGGGCCGCCGGCACGGATACAACGCTGCGCCTGATTCTGGATAAAAACAGCGCGGCGCTCTGGAGTAATTCCTTCCTTACCGAAGACGCGCTGAATATCATCAGGTCCCACAGCGAGCAGGATACGCCCAAGCGGATCTTGACAATGGGCGGGGAGGATTATCTCTATTCCGTTGCCGCCATTTCCAATGGCGCTTCTCTGATCACCCTGGATCGGGTTACCACCCAGTTTGATACCGTCTATGCCGCGATCCGGGTATTGGTGGCGGTGTGCATTATTTTGCTGGTTATCGGCGTTACCCTGCTGATTCTGGGCATGCAGCGCAGCGGCGCGCCGATCATGCGCCTTTTCAATACCGTACGCGAAGCCCTGCCCCAGCAGGAAGATATGCCGGATAACGTGGTGGATGCCTTGAGCCAGGTATGCTCGCAATACAGCATGCTGGTGCACGAAAGCAGCCAGAAAAATGCCCTTTTATCCAATGAGCAATTGCGGGATCTGTTCATTCTTCGCATCATTTGCGGTCAGTATTCCGATCCGGAGGAACTGGAAAATTTGTGCGGCTGGCTGAATGTGGCATTTCCTCACCGCTATTTTGTGGCCTGCCTGATGCTGTTTGAACAGCCGCCGGATGAGCAGGAGCGCGGCTATATTGAAACCCATTTGCGCCGCGTGACCCATGAGGGGTTTACCTGCTGCTTCTGCCTTACGCCGGATGGGCGCTCTGCCGTTGGTCTGGTAAATATCGCTTCCAATTCTCCCGAAAGCCTTCGTTCCTTTGGGCATCAGCTGCTTTCTCATCTGCTGGAGCATACCTCTGTTACGGTGGGGCTTGGGGATGTATATGAAAGCATGAATATGCTGGGCCGATCCTATCTGGAGGCCCATGCGGCGCTGGAACGCAGGCTGATTCTGGGAAAAGATACCTGTATTCTCTATGCGGAAACCCATGTGGCGGAAGGGGAAATGGGGGCCCTTTATCCCCAGCAGCTGCTGGATGATTATGTGAATTGCCTGCGCCAGTGGGATGCCGCAGCCATCCAGCAGGAATTGGATAAGATTATTGCCTTCATTCATCAGAATGATCTGCCGCTGCAGCAGGTAAAATGCATTTGTTTTGAATTGACGGCCTCGCTGCTGCGGGAAATCAGCCGGATGGGCAGCCTGACCGCTTCCCTGGACAGCGCGGTATTTGATGTATTCAGCATTGCAGAATATGCGTCCGTAAGCGAACTGGCCCAGAATATCGTCAACCTCTCTCAAACCATTCAGCAGTGCGTGGAGGCGCGCAGAAAGCGCAGGAAGGATAATCTGATTACCCAATGCATCCAGCATATGCAGGATAATATTTCCAATGCGCAGTTTTCGCTGAGTATGCTGGCGGAGCAATTCGATGTAACGCCCCAAACCCTGCGCCGCAATTTTAAGGAGGCCACCGGCCAGACCCTGAGCAATTATCTCATTTCCCTTCGCATTGAGCGGGCGAAGCAGCTATTGGTAGAAACGGATCTGGATTTGAGCAATATTTGCGTCCAGTGCGGCTATATTGATGTATCCAGCTTTGCGCGCCTGTTTAAAAGCGAAGTGGGAACGGCGCCGGGCTCCTATCGCGAAAACCAGCGCAGGGACTGATAGCCCGTCGGCAATATGCCGGCTAAATTGGAAACACAAGCAAGAAAAAGACCGGCCTGAAGGCCGGTTTTTTGTGTTGCTTTTTTTAGAAAATAACATAAAAAACGGAAACCCTGATTCATTTCAGGGCTTCCCGGAAAAAAGACGATATTGACGCGGCTTCAGATCACCTGATCACTTTTTCCCCGTCAAAGAGCAGAACGCCGCAGCCGGTGCCGGGCATGCCGCCGGCTTCAAAATAGGCCTTGGCGCTGCGCTGGAAGCGGGTGGCAGTAGGAACGCGCTGCAGCGTTTCCGGCCCTTCGTAATTCAGATTAAACATCCAGCGGAAGGCCGAAAATTTCGGGTCCTCCTGGGTTTCCAGCAAATCAAACAGGCCGGCGAAGGCCGCGGTATTGGAATTTTCGCCAAATTGACTGACATGCGGCGGATACAAAAGCCAGGATCGGCAGGCAATGGGCATCACGCCGTCCGGATAATCCTTCCGGCAAAAGGCATACAGCTTGCGGAAGGAATCCATGATGGATTCCATCGTCAGCGGGCCGGCGGCAGGAATATGGATGCGATAGACATTATCCCCGGGCTGGATTTTTCCTTTATAAGGGGCATAGGGCCATTCCCAGGGGTCATATTGCAGCCGACCGAATGCCAGGCGCTTCAATGTATGAAAATAAGCAAACCAGGAAACGGAGGTCAGGGAGCCCCAGATGCCGCAGAATTTATAGCACTCCATCAGCTTGTATTTCAAATCGCGCATGGCGTCCCAATACATTTCTTCCGTCAGATGATTTTCGGCATAGCGATCTTTCAGCGGCTGGGCGCAGAGAATCCAGAAAAGCATATCGGATTCATAGCGATGCAGCCCTGTGATCTTGGCCAGCTTTTCCAGCATATCGGCCAGGTTTTCCACGCGGTTTTCCGTTACGGCATTCATGCATGTTTGCGCCCATTCCATGCCCGCTGCATTATTTTTTAAAACGGAATAAGCATTTTCCATACAGAGGATCGCTTCCTCGGGGAAATCGATCATCTGACAAAAAGAGCGAATCATAATCCTCCTCCTTCAAAATATCCATGTTTCGGTATTATTCGCCGGCTCACAGGTTTATCCCTGCATATTTGCACAAAAGTCAAAGAAAAGCGGCCCGCTTAGGGCCGAGATATAAAGGGCGTGAGAAGATCATTTCAGGGTTATATCGTATGTCAGAGAACCCTTTGCTGGGTATTCACCCGCAAGAACGCGCAGCCCAGCCCGCACGCCGTCTGCAGAGGCCGTTCCGATAAGAACCCGGGAAAAATGGGGGAGATCCTCCAGCACATAGGGGTTTCCATAATGGATCACGGTCGAAATACGCTCTGTCCGCTGCATCGCATCCATCAAAGAGAGGATGCGCGGCGTAAAGCGTTCCTGGCCGATATAGGCACCGCCCTGAAAATAGGTGATGAAAATTACGTCATCATACCCGAGCGATTTGTCCAGCAGGCTCCAGCTCTGCGTCGGGTTTGGGAATTCACTAATTGCGAAGCAGACGGAATTCGGAAACTTTTCCGATAGGAAGGAAATGATTTCCTTGGGCCGATACCAGCCCTTTTCCAGCGTATCGACGGGCACTTCGCCGTTGCTGCCGGATCCATAATCATGCGGCGTAAGGATTGCAAAAAAATGTCTTCCTTCTTTGGAAATACTGTGGGCAACGCCGTCGTCTGTTCGTGCATAGACGGAATCCGCGCTGATTCGTGCAAAATTTTCCTCGTCCTCGGGCGTAATCTGCGCGTCCTGCGGCAAAGAAAGCACCTTGTGCTGCGCAGCAAGCACGCGCTTTACCGCTGCGTTCAGCATTTCCTCGTCCATCAGACCCTCGTCATAAAATTTGCACAGGTTTTCATAGTCCGTCCGGCTGTCTTCAAAGGGCAGCGCAAGATCATTTCCGGCGTTGATGGCCAGACCGCTGACCTTTTCTCTGTCAAATCGCGCAAGAACGCCCATCATATTCAGCGCGTCCGTCATGCATAACCCGTCAAAACCCATATCGCGGATGATGCCAGTCACTTTTCTGGAAAGGCTCGCAGGATATTGATCGTCGATTTTGAAAAAACGCGTGTGCCTTACCATCACGCCGTCAAGCAGCCCACGTTCCAGCAGAATCTTGTACGGATACAGGTTATAATCGAATAATTCTTCAAGCGTCGCATCAGAGCCGGTCTCCGCCATGTGCGAATCGATATGTCCGGTCGTGCTGGAACCGGGAAAATGTTTCGCAAGCGTTAGCACGCCGCCGTCGCGCAACCCCTGCGCCTCTGCCGCAGCAAGCCTTACCACCTTATGCTTATCGTTTCCAAGGCTGCGGATATTCGCGCCGCATACAAAATTCCCGTTCACCATATCCAGAACCGGATTGCAAACCATATTGACCCCCAGTTTTCTGGCCTCGATAGCGGTCACCTTGCCGAATGTGTAAGCAAGTTCCTCACTATCCGTACAGCCGATCGCGTTGTGCCGTCCAATCTGGTGCTCGCCCAATCCGCTTTCCGCATCGGTAACAAACAAGATGGGATAATCAGCCGCCTCTTTGAACGCCTTCATGGCCGCTTCGCGCTCGTAATCCCACGCCGGATTGATCCAGATCGCGCCAAGGGAACGTTTTTTGACAAGATCAAGGGCAAATTCAAAACTCTCTTTCGAGCGCACAGCGGCGACCATCGTCATGCCGATTTTTTGCCGGGGGCTCAATTCGTGGAAATTCAATTCTTTCATTTTGCCGCGTTTCCTTTCTATCTGTAATGCTTTTTAAAATGGAATAAGCATTTTTCATATTTATACCGCTTTTCAGAGTATCTGTATTATACCATAAAACAGGCTTAATTCCAAGAAAAATCGGGGAACCCTCGCTATCCTCCTTTTTCCTGAAGATGAACGGCGGATGATTTTTCTACCAATTCCATGAGGGAAAGTGGAAAACACAGGATATAGAAAAACCACCGCCGTATACGCAAGATACAGCGATGGTTTTTTGCGGTTTGGTGGAGGTGAGGGGAATCGAACCCCTGTCCGAAGATTCAGTTTCACAGTTTTCTCCGAGCGCAGGCAGTGTTTTGATATTCCCGCCCCTGCACGCCCGCTGCCAGGCTTACAGGTTTGGTAGCTTCATGATGCCGGGCGTGCGGCAAAGCTTACGCAGCCCCGTTCCCTACTAATGTGACGCCGGGATCCTGAGCCGTAGGCAACTCAGGGCCGACGCACGGCATTAAGCCGCGAAAGCAAACTGATTGTTGTCAGTTAATTTTAAGTTTCCCCGTTTTTACGCGGCCAGGGTCCGCGGCTCGCTTACCATGCCCCCGACGATCCCCGTCGAAACCAGTACACCCCCATATGTGGCCGAAAAAATGAAATCTTCATTTTTTCGGGTTTGCAGATTTTCCTGTGATGCAGCGCATCACGGTCGGAAAATCTGATCGGTATGAAAAATTCTTCCCGAATCGCAGGCGATTCTTCAGAATTTTTCTCCTCAGGGCGGCAAAGCCACCCCTGCGGATTAAAATCGAAGGGATACCCTTCGATACATCCCGTGGAATAAAAGCATCCCGTAGAATGAAAGAGAAAATTCGCCTTGGAAGAAGTTATTCGCCCCGGTTATTGGAACGCACCATCCGGGCCATTTCCCGTTTCACATCCCGCTCTGCCATGCTGGCCCGCTTATCATGCAGATGCTTACCTACGCACAGGCCCAGATTCATTTTCATCCGGCCATCCTTCAGATACACATCCAGGGGCACCAGCGCATAGCCCTGCCGCTGCACCTGGGCGCCCAGCTTCCGGATTTCGCTCTTGTGAAGCAAGAGCCGTTTGGGGCGCATGGGATCGGTATTGAAGATGTTTCCCTGCTCATAGGGGCTGATATGCATGCCCTGAACGAATACCTGGCCGTCCTTTACGATGGCATAGCTTTCCTTCAGGTTCACCTTGCCCTGGCGCATGGATTTTACTTCCGTGCCCTTGAGCTCAATGCCGCATTCCAGGCTTTCCTCGATGAAAAAATCATGACGCGCCTTTTTGTTCTGGGCAATGGGCTTGATACCGAGTTTTTTGGCCATAAACGCGCCTCCTTTCTTTCATCGGGAAAATATTATAGCATAGTTCCGGAAAAAATGCAATGGGAGGGGAAATGGGAACGCCTGGGAAAAAACGGAAGGGGAGGATCGCCTCCCCATTTTTCCGTTATAAGCAGCGTATTCAGAAGCAAAATTATTTGCCGTAATACTGATAGATCACATCCATAACGGCATCCTCAGCTCCGGAAAGAATCACCCGCGCTCCATGGACGTCATAATGAAATTTGAATTGGATATCCTGGATCTTTTCATTGATGAAGGAACAGAATAAATCGGAAATGGTATTGGCTTCCTCCTGGGCTACCGGGAAATCCAGAATCATGCAGATGCGATTATTCTTTTTGTAGGTATCTGCCATGAAATCGTATACCAGTGCATGCCGCTTGGCAGTCAGGGAACGCTTGACCTCGGGGGAGGAAAAGAATTTTTCCAGGTTTTCTTCTGAAAAATGCCAGTTTCCCGCCAGTTTTTCGCCTTCCAAAATGCCCTGATTCAGATAATTCCGCAAGGTTCGGGTGGTTAAGCCGGTGATTAGGGCCAGCTGATTCAAATCATATTTTTCCATTTCGTCAGCAACCTTTCTTTTTGTTTTGGGCAAGGCCTTTACCTGGCTTTATTATAATGGGCGGCAGGGAAAGAATCAATTTGAAAGAAGGGATCGTTTTCATAGCGGCCATTGAAAAAGCCCCCTTGGAATCAAGGGGGCATTGAGAAATGAGGGGTTATTCCACGGGTTTCATAACCAGGGTCTGGGTTTCGTAGCGATCCTTGGTCCAGGCGTCGTAAGCACGAAGGGTGTAGGTTTCGTAGAGTTCCTTGAGCCCCAGGGTTTCATGCTGCTGGAATTTGCCATCGGTAACAGTGCTTACGCTGGCGCTGCCGGTGAGGCCGGAGGAAAGCTGCTGCTTCCAGGCTTCGGTTTCGGTGCTGCTCGGATCGATAAATTCAAACCATAAGCCATGCTCCGTTTTATTGTACGCTTCTTCATCAATGACGGTGCAATCAATGGTGGCGAAAATTTCCTGGGGCTTTACTTCGATCAGCAGCCGATCCACCCGCACGCCCACGGAAGGGAATTCCACGGGCTCTACGCTTTCATAGGTCTGGGTTTGGGGCAAAACGGCAGTAAGGGGCAGCACAATCTCCGAACGGGTGGCATTTTCCCAATCCAGAATGAATTCGCCATCCTTCACGGCTGCAGGGAAGGCGGAGGCACGGATAGTAATTTCTCTGCTTTCCTTGTTTTCGGCAAATTCCGTCTGATCATAAACGGTGAGCACCCCGGTTTCGGGATTGAGATAATAATCACCGGTACCGCCCAGATCCCGGTCATTTTCCGCCGGAATGGAGATAAAGCCGCACTGGTAGGCCGCTTTGTATTCCGGCAGCACATCCTGGATCATCCGCTTGTCGCTCTGATCCATATCGCCATGGTTCAGGCTGATCAGATCCTGCCAGAGATCATCGCCACAGTTATCCGCGCCGATGAAGAGCACATTTTCATCCTTGGGTGCAAAATCCATCACCAGCCGCGCCACCCGGCCGTCATAATACTGTTCCCGAATGGTGGCTGTGAACACCTCGTTTTCCAGAACCACGCCGCTGCTTTGCACATAATCCCCGGCATTTTCAGGGACGTAGCTGCCGATGTAGCGTCCGGCAAAATCCAGAATACCTGCCTGGTTGGCAACTGCCAGGGCCACGGAGCAAATCAGCACCAGGGCAAGTGCAAAGGCAAATGCAACAGAAATTTTCTTTTTCATGATGGGCGTCTCCTTTCCCTGCACTGCATCCAGAACGGCATTCCGGAGGGAAGGGGGCACGGGGGTATTTTGTGCATCGGCTTGCAAAAGCCTGGTAAGTTCATCCCGTTTCATGCTTCCATCTCCTCCTTCAATTCTTTGCCCAGCATATCCCGGGCGCGCTTGAGCCGGGTGGATACGGTGCCTTCCTTCATATTCAGGGCGGATGCGATTTCGTGAATTTTCATGCCCTGAAAATAGTAAAGTAAAATCATTTCCCGGTATTTGGCGGGAAGCTGTAATACCGCCTGGCGGACCTCCCGCCGCTCGCTGTCATCCGCCGCCGGGGTAGAAAAGAGCATTTCCTCGGGGAGACTCTTTTTCATTCCTTTGAACCATTGGGTGCGCAGCATATTGCGGCAGGTATTGGCGGCGATTTGCATCACCCAGGTTTTTAAGCTGCTTTCCCCGCGGAAGGAGAAGCGCTTTTCCCAGGCCTTGGTGAGGGCGATTTGAAAGGCGTCCTCTGCCAGATGCCTGTCCTTTACATACATCAGGCATAGATACCAGATTTCTTTTCCAAAATCATCGATGATTTCTTCCATGGTAAAACAGCAAACCTTTGCGTTTTCATCCATGGTCATTTGATTGAGCATCCCTGAAAATCTCCTTTCCTGGGCATTGGAACCGGTTCTCGCTTATATAGACACGGAAAAGATCCATTTTCATTCATTCCTGGAAATATTTTAATTTTTCCCCTGCCGTATTTTTCCTGTATCTTCATGGGAATAAATTGAAATATCCCTGAAAATCGGCTATAATGCCAATATAATGGAGGGATTTTTCATGCAGGTAAAGGATTTGGCGTTTACGGCCCGGCAGGCGGCCTATGATTTATCGGCCCTGTCCCTGGAAAAGCGGAATGAAGCGCTTAAAAAAATCGGCCAGGCGCTGCAAGCGCATGCGGCGGAGATTTTTGCGGAAAACAGAAAGGATCTTGCGGACGCGGAAAGGGAAAATCTGGCGGCGCCGCTGCTGAAACGGCTGAAATTTGATGAAAAGAAAATGCAGGATGTGCAGGCCGGCATTGCCTCTTTGATTGCCCTGCCTGATCCATTGGGGCATACCTTGCTTGCCCGGGAATTAAATCCGGGGCTGAATCTGTATCGCATCAGCTGCCCCATTGGCGTCATCGGCGTGATTTTTGAATCCCGGCCGGATGCGCTGGTGCAGATTGCCACGCTTTGCTTAAAGAGCGGCAATGCGGCGCTGCTCAAAGGGGGCAGAGAGGCCCTGCACACCAACCGGGCGCTGTTTGCCGCCATGGAAGAGGGCGCACGGGGCATTTTGCCCGATGGCTGGGCGGCGCTCTTGGAAACCCGGGATGACGTAAACGAAATGCTGTCCCAGGATGAATGCATTGACCTGCTCATTCCCCGGGGGAGCAATGCCTTCGTTCGCTATATGATGGATCATACCCGCATTCCCGTTATGGGCCATGCGGATGGCATTTGCCATACCTATGTGGATGAATATGCCGATATTGAAACGGCGGTGAAGGTGACCGTGGACGCCAAGACCCAGGCCCTGGCGGTATGCAATGCAACGGAAACGCTGCTGGTGCATGAAAGAATCGCGGCGGCATTTTTGCCCCCGTGCGCAAAAGCGCTGAAGGAAAAGGGCGTGGAAATCCGGGGCGATGAAAAGACGCAGGCGATCATTGA
The DNA here is from genome assembly GCA_015056015.1 of Clostridiales bacterium. GTDB lineage: Bacteria > Bacillota > Clostridia > Christensenellales > Aristaeellaceae > RUG563. Next base: position 69,261 of record SVHD01000005.1, on the reverse strand, counting down.
TTGCCTGCCCGCTGCCGAGGATGACTGGGCCACCGAATATCTGGACGCCATCCTGTCCATCAGGATTGTCAATTCGCTGGAAGAAGCCATTGACCATATCAACCATTATGGCTCCCATCACACCGATGCAATTATTACCGAAAATGAATCGGCCAAGCAGCGCTTCATGAGCCGGGTGGACAGCGCGGGGGTATACGTCAATTGCTCCACCCGCTTTGCCGATGGCTTCCGTTATGGCTTTGGCGCAGAGGTGGGGATCGCCACCGGCAAGCTCCATGCCCGTGGGCCCGTGGGCCTGGAGGGCCTTTGCACCTACAAATATTGCCTCCTGGGCAGCGGCCAGACGGTGGGGGAAACCACAAGCTATACCCATAGGGATTTGTGATGAGGTTTTTTGCGGGGGAAACCATTCTTTGGAGCCAAAGAATGGTTTCCCCCGCGCCCCCTTCCAAGAAAGCTTTAAGGAATATCTCTGGTTTTTTTGAAAGGTCAATGTCTCCCTGCTCGGAGGAGATATTTTTTTGCAAAAAAATAAGCCCTCACGGGCACGCAAGCAAGTTATGTTTTTTTAGATCGTTCCCGAGCAGGTTTTCGGGAGGGTGCGGGAGGGTGCTTTTGACTCAAAAGCATCCTCCCGCAAATATTTCCCGTTCCCGATCTTATTGTACGTACAGGTCGTCCCGGAGGCGGTAGATGGTGCAGCCGCGATTCTTGGTGCAGATGGCTTCCACGAACCATTCGGCGGTTTTTACGGCGTCATACTGGATATAGCCCCAGCGCACGCCGTCCACCCGTTCGCCCTTCATGTTGCTGTCGGTCCAATGCACTTCATCGGTGACGGGATCGTAATCGCTCATGAAAAGCAGGCTGTGGGGGCCATTTCCGTAGTAATAATAGCCCACCATCTGGAAAAAATCCCCCCGCTGCACGCTGTGCAGCACTTCCCGGCACAGGGCCATGTTTTCTTCCTTGGAGAGGGCGGGATCATATTTGAATTGGGCGGCGATTTCAAAGGGCGCGCCGTCAACGGGGCCTTCGGGACGCCATTCGATGCCGTAATCGTAGGGCGCGCTATCCGCCTTGGATTTATTCTTGGGCATATATAATTCCAGATCGGGGTATTCCGCCATCCGATAGGCAGGAGAATAGGTATCGAAAAGCCGCATGACAAAATTTTTGCATACGCCCACATGCCAGTCATCCTGGGCGGGGGCGAATTTATAGCGCTTATCCTTGCTGTTTGCAAGGGCCTCGGCAAACATATCCTTGATCAATTGATCCTTGGGCGAAATAATTTCCACTTCGGCCGCGGCCGATTGCCCATCGGGCATCCGGGCGGTGAGGATGAGCTCGGCGCCGGTGGTGAAGTATTCTCCGGCCTGCGTATCCTGGGCAAATACATGGGAAAAATTCGCCCCGCCGGCCATGGTCAATTCCGTGCCATCGGGGAAACGCAAAACGGCCTCAATGGCTTCCGCCCCCTCGCAGGCAGCTTCCACGGTCAGCTTTCCGCCTTTTTCCCAGCTGCTTCCGTTTTTGGGGCTCTGCACCCGCAGGATGGGCCGGGGCGCAGGCGTGCGGAAATGAATTTCTTCCTCATCCTCAAATGCCAGGGCGGGAAGGGCCAGAAACAGGGAAAAAAGAATCAGCAGAATCGGGAACGCCGTTTTTTTCATGGTTCTCTCCTTGGATTTAGCGATGAATCAGCAGCGCGCCGGGCAAAATGCGCGCCTGAACGGAATCGACGGAAATGATTTCCCCATCGGCATCCAGCCGCATATTCGGGGAAGAAAAGGAAATGGAGCGCACGCGGGCAAAATGACTTTCCGGGAAGGAAAGAATTTTTCCCTGCATCAGGCCGATGAGCCGGGCGGGCAAGCGCCATTTTTTTACGTTATCCACGATCACCACATCCAGCAGCCCGTCATCCGCTTTTGCATCCGGGGCAATCACGATGCCCCCGCCAATGACGCCGCCATTCGCCACGGCGATAACGAAAACATCCTTGGTGACGGTTTGCCCGTCTTCCGTGGTATAGGTAAGCGGAATGGCGCGGAAGCGGAAAAGCGTTTGCAAAACGCCGTAGAGATACGGCAGCAGCCCCCGGCAATAGCGCTTGGCCTTGAGGGCATAATCCAGCACCATCACATCAAAGCCCGCGCCGATTTCATTGAGAAACGTGCGGTCATTGAACAGGCCGATATCGGTTTTCTGCGGGGGATGGGAAAGGGTGTGCTCCAGTGCGGCCAGGGGATCCTGAGGAACGCCGATGGTTTTGACAAAATCATTGCCGGTGCCGGCGGGGATGATGCCAAGGGCGGTATTGGAATTGAAAAGGCCCCGGGCCACTTCAAAGGCTGTGCCGTCCCCACCAATGGCCAGCACGGTATCTGCCCCGTTTTCCCGGGCGCTTTCCGCCAATTCGGTGGCGTGATCGGGGCGCCTGGTCCACTGAAACTGATAGGGAAGCCCCTTGTGTTTCAGCGCTTCTTCAATTTGCCGGCCGATTTTTTCTCCGCGGCCATTGCCTGCCGCAGGGTTGCAAATGACGAAAATCATGGGCATCCTTCCTTTGTTCAGATACACTTTAACTTTAGCGCAATTTCGTGTCATTGTAAAGAGAAAAAACAGAAAAAAACACAATTATTACATTTGTGCCCGGCGCATGGGGATTTACGCGGCAAATAAATTATGATATAATTTAGATTGAAGAACCTTTATTCTTTTTTCGCAACAAAGGCGCCTGCTTACCCGGGCGCAGGAAGGATATGATGGTCATGGATAATCGTCTTTTATATCAGCTGCAGCAGGTGCTTCCCAAGCTGCATGCCCCCATCTCTCTGCTGGATGTGGAAGGCAACAGCCTGATTCCCAATGAGGATATTCGTTTCACCCTGCCCCCCCTGCCTCAGGCGGGTACCCCTGTATCCCAGGATGGCCGGCTGTATCAGATCTGTACGGCCAATACCAACTGGGTGATTATGACTACCATTACAGAAATGGACGCCGCCAGGGACGCCTTTATGCTTTGCGACGCCATGATCGCCGCGGTGATTCAGGCCAACGAAGCGGGCAATGATTTGAATAACGCCTATCAGCGCATTTTGCAAAATGAGCTTTCCCTGGCCGAACTGGACGCCATGGTGGATGAGCACCGCATTCAGGCCACGCTGCCCCGGTGCGTGCTGCTGATGCATATGGTGCAGGTACAGCAGCGCAGCGCCTTTGAAATTCTGGAGGAATTGCTGCCCCGGAATTCTTCCGATGTGCTGGTGGCCATGGATAAGCATACCGCCGCCTTTATCAAGGACGCCAGCGGCCTGGAAGATGAGGATGAATTGCGCCAGTTTGCCTGCGCTGTGCAGGAAACGCTGCTTGGCGAAATTGCCCTGCCGGTCACCATCGGCATCGGCGAAGTGGCAAGGAGCGTAGGGGAATTGCATGGCTCCTATCGCCAGGCCCGCCGCGCCATCGAAATCGGCCGGGTTTATGCGCCGGAGCGCACCATTCATGTATACCGCTCCATGATGCTGGAACGCTTCCTTTCCGATCTTCCTGCCGAAATGGCGGAGCATTATCATGGCCTGCTCTTCAATCGCTCCACGGCCCGGCTGTTCAGCGAAGAAATGCTCTACACCATTGAAATGTTCTTCAAGAAGGATCTGAATCTTTCCGATACCGCCCGTCAGCTGTATATCCACCGCAATACTCTGGTGTATCGCTTGGATAAGGTGCAGCGTCAGGTGGGGCTGGATCTGCGCAAATTCGAAGATGCGGTCACCTTCAAAATGCTGCTTGAAATGCGCAAATGCGGCAATAATAAAGCCAAAGCCAAAAAGAGCCGTTAAGGATGGGCTCGAAAGGAGCTTTTATGAAAAAGAGAATCATCGCGCTTTGCGCTGCGCTGCTGATTTTTTCCGCCGCGCTGATGATCACCGGCCAGGCCAGCGGGCTGTTTGATTTTTCCGGCCAGAAGCAAAAGACGGTCACCATTTCCCAGCAGGAATATGAACGCCTTTCCCGCTATGCCAAAATGGATGAAATTCTGCAGTATGTAGAGGCCTGGTATTATCAGGAGCCGGATGTGGACGCCCTGATTGAAAGCGCTACCCGCGGGCTGCTCTACGGCCTGGATGATCCCTATTCCTTCTACTATAATTCCCAGGAATGGACCGATCTTTGGGCGGATGATGAAGGCGAATATGCCGGCATCGGCCTGCAATTGCTTGGCAATTATCTGGATTATACCGTAACCGTCACCCGGGTATTTGAAGGCACGCCGGCACAGCAGGCGGGCATTCGCAAAGGCGATTTGCTGGTGCGGGTAGAGGATATTGAGGTTGACGCCTACAGCATGCAAAATGCCGTGAATGTGATGCGCGGCGAAGTGGGCGAAGAGGTGGAAATCGAAATTTATCGCAATGGCGAATATATCGTTTTCCAGGTGCCCCGGGCCATCATCCATGTGAACCGCATTGAATACACCATGCTGGAGGATAACGTAGGCTATATCGTGCTTTACGAATTTGCCGGCGAAAGCCAGCAGGAATTTGCCGATGCGCTGGCTGCCCTCAAGCAGCAGGGCGCTACCTCCCTGGTGGTGGATCTGCGGGATAACGGCGGCGGCTGGGTGGATGCGGCCATTGATATCGCCGATCTTTTCCTGGATAAGCAGGTGCTGGTTTACAGCCAGGATCGCTATGGCAACAAGGAAGAATATAAGACCAAGAATGGCAAGGATGATATCCCGCTGGTCATTCTGGTGAACGAAAATTCCGCGTCCTCCTCCGAAATCCTCTCCGGCGGCCTTCAGGCTGCGGGCCGCGCCGAAGTGGTGGGCACCCTGACCTTCGGCAAGGGTATTATCCAGACGGTGATCACCCTTTCCGATCAGACCGATGGCTTCCAGATGACCTATGCCCAGTATTTCCTCTCCAATGATCAGGCGGTGCATAAGATTGGCATCACACCCGATCAGACGGTGGAAATGCCGGAAGATCTCAAGAGCACGTATTTTGAACTGGGCGATATGAATGATCCCCAGCTGAAGGCTGCCTGGGAAGCGGCGAAGGAACTGGCAAAATAACGCCGGGGCAGGAAAAACGCCTGCGGACAAATTTTAAGATGAAAAAGACGGTACCCATTCTGGGCGCCGTCTTTCTTTATTCGGAAAATTGGAATTTACTTGATTTCTACATTCTCAACCTTGACCTTGAACATGATGAAATGTTCCATACCGACAGCTCCAAATCTCTGTTGTAAGATTGGAAATTTTTCAAGCATTCTCTGCTTTAAGTCTTTATCATCACATTCTGCGGCAAGTCCAGTAACTCTAATCCATTCTCTTGATGCAGGTTTCTTTGCAATAATCTGTATATGATTGTTTTCTCTCATTTGCTTATGTGCTTGGTTCATATCATTCGTGGATAAATACAAATCTTCTCCCACTTCCATAATTGCACCAAAAGGTCTTCCCGCAGGATACTCACCATTGATGGATAAAACAAAGAAAGAACCACACTCTTTCAAAAACTCATATGCTATGCTCATAATAAACTCCTTTGTCAAATTTAAGTTTGTCTAGCTACTTGGGAGAAAATAAATTTTTTTCCTGCACAGTTTTTTGTTTTTCGTTCCGCAGTCAGGTTTCGGGATGTGGGGCTTTGCTTCGCTGGGACACAAGCGGGAAAGATAACGTCCACAAAAATCCAGAGCGGCTTTCTTGGGGAGGGTACGGGAGGGGGATTCTTTGGCCACAAAGAATCCCCCTCCCGTAATATTCCTCGAAAAAAATTACCCTTGCCGTTTCTTTTCTTCCTGCATTCTTTCTTCCAGGGTCTGGGGCTGGGCGGCGCGCTTCATGGCCTGCACCTGCTCCAGGCTTAACGCGGTACCCGTTCCCTGACAGGCATAGCAGCGATACAGGCAATTGGGGCAAACGCAGGCGTTATCCCGCTCGGAATGAATCATAAAGGAATCGGTATCGCAATTGGGGCAGCCACAGCGCATGAAAAGCACCTCTTTTTCCAAATAAGCTTCGTATATTATAGCACAAGGAAAACAAACTGTAAATATTGCGGGAATATGGAAGCGGGCGTTTGCCTTTTTCCATGGATTGCCGTATAATAAATGGGAAAAATACTGCTTGGAGGGCCCTGTATGCTGGCAATCGGGTATTTTCTTTTGTTTGAATTTTGCGGTTCTGCCGTTGCATATTTTCTGTTGCCCCGGGTGCGGTTTACGGCGCGGCTGTGGATCGGCCTTTGTTTGGGCATGATCCTGATGATGTGGCTGCCGGCCATTTTTGCGTTCCTGGTGAATTTTTCCGTGCCGGCGCATCTGCTGGCCCTGATTCCGCTGGCGTTGATGACCGGCGGCGCCTTTTATTTCCGGGACAAACGGGAAAGGAAGGGGCTGGATGAACGGGAGCAGCGGCTGCTGAAATTATTGCTGTTTACCGCGCTTCCCTTATCCATTGTGGGCGGCTTTTTGCAGTGGACCCATAATATCATGCCGGTAAACAATGGGGCTTTGCATGTGGGGCAGAGCACTTATGGGGATTTGCCCCTGCATTTATCCATCATTACCAGCTTGCGCAATGCTCCCTTTCCTGCTGATTACAGCATTTATCCCGGCGAATTGCTTTCCTATCCCTTCCTGGTGGATTCTTTTTCCACCAGTTTGATGCTGCTGGGGTTGTCCCTGCGTGCTTCGGTGGTTTTCCCCGGTATCTGGATGATGGCGCTGGTTTTTTCCGGGTATCTGATTCTGGCGGAGCGCATGGCAGACAGCCGCAAAGGCGCGGTGCTGGCCACCCTGTTTTTCTTTATCAATGGCGGGCTGGGCTTCTTTTATCTGTTTGATATGCAGGGCGTTTCCCTGGGGAAAGCCGGGGAAAATGAATTGCAGAGCCTGGCCGGATTATGGGATCGCCTTTCCATGGTGGTGGGCGGCGGCAGCTGGTATCAGACCCCGGCCAACCATGCGGAATTTACCACCTATAATCTGCGCTGGAGCAATGTGATTGTTGATATGATGGTGCCCCAGCGGACGACGCTGGGCGGCTGGTGCATGCTGCTGCCCTGTCTGTATCTGCTCTATGACGGGGTACGACCGGAAGGTTATCTGCCGGAAAATCTGCCCGCCGCATCGGATGGCCCCGTGGCGGTATTTATGCGCAGGGAAATCCCTTATCGTCAGGGGATTGTGTTGGGGGTCATGGCTGGGGCGCTGCCCATGATCAATACCCATTGCTTCCTGGCCCTGGGGCTGCTAAGCATTGGATGGATGATCTATGATCTGATCCGCAGCCGTGGAAATCGCTGGCAGGCCCTGGTTTTCTGGGGAATTTACGGGGGCTTGGCCGTGCTGCTGGCGGCGCCCCAGCTTTTCACCTGGACCTTCCATCAGGCAGTGGGCAATGAAAGCTTCCTCAAATTCCAGTTTAACTGGGTCAATGGCAGCCAGGGCATGCTGGATGGCTATTTCTGGTTCTATCTGAAAAATATCGGGCTGCCCTTCCTGCTGATTCTGCTTTCCCTGCTGGAAAAGAATGAAAAGCGGCGTTTCCTGGCTTCCGGCGCATTCGTCATTTATCTGGCGGCAGAATTTATCCAGTTTCAGCCCAATGCCTATGATAATAATAAGCTGTTCTATGTGTGGTATATGATCTGCGCCGTGCTGGCGGCGGATTATGGATTGGAACTGCTGGGGAAACTGAGCGGCATGCGGGCAAAGCCGGTGATTGCGGTGCTTTGCGCCTTCCTTTGCTTCTTTACCGGCGCCCTGTCCATCGTCCATGAATGCAACAGCGATTGGCAGATGTTTTCCAAAGAAGAGGCGCAAGCGGCGGAATTTGTGGAGGAAAACACCGCCTCCGACGCCACCTTCATGACCTGGACCCAGCATATCAATTTTGTCAGCAGTCTGGCAGGGCGCAAGATCATCTGCGGGCCGGATACCTGGCTGTATTATCACGGCTTTAATACCTGGCAGCGCCAGGCGGAAATCCGCGCCTTCTATGCCGATCCCATGGGCAATCTTTCCGTGCTGGAAAAATACGGAGTGGATTATATTCTGGTGGGCGGCAACGAGCGCTATAATCTGACTGTAGACACGGCTGCCCTGGATCAGAATTTTGATCTGGTATATGAAAGCGAATGGGAAAATATTCTGATCTATCAAGTGCCGCAGGAGGGGAAATAAATGGTCCGGCGGTTTCTTGCCTATTCCCTGGCGCATAATCGGCCGGTGAAGGTATTGCTGATGGAAGAAATGAAATATAAAAATATCACCGTCATTGATCTTTCGGATGATCAGGTGGCCTATCTGACGGCAGGACGGAAAAAGCCGCTGGTGCTTCCCATATCCCAGATTCTTTCCGCTTCCTATGCCCGGGGGGATGACGGGGATACCCTGAAATATGCAGCAATGGAGGAAAAAAATGAAAGCGATTCTGAATAAAATCAAGGCCCTTTTGCAGGATAAGGAAAAAATGCGGGAATTGATTTTGTATGTGGTCTTTGGCGTGCTTACCACGGCGGTGAACTGGGTGGTCTATCTGGCGGTAACCGGGCTGCTTGGTATGAATTCCCTGCCGGAGGGCAGCGCAAAATTTGTGCTGATTTCCAATGCGGGCCAGATTCTGGGCTGGATTATCTCGGTGCTCTTTGCCTATGCCACCAATAAAAAATTCGTGTTCCAGAGCGAGGCCGGGGTGAAAAACGGGGCGTGGAAGGAATTCTTCCTTTTCGTTTCTGCCCGGGTGGCATCCCTTGTGATTTTTGATCTGCTGCTGTTCAATGGGCTTTTGCTGCTGGGCATGAATGATAAATGGGATAAACTTTTGATGAATGTGCTGGTGGTGATTTTTAATTATGTGGCCAGCCGGTTTGTGGTGTTCAGAAAAAAGAAGGAGGAATAAGCCGATGAAAACGGGAAAATGGCGGGGAATGGCATTTTTGCTGCTTTTGCTTTGTTTGCCTTTATCTGCGCTGGCCTCGGCATCCGGCAGCAGCTGGCTGCCCGTTGAAGGGGAAGGCTGCTCTGTTTATTTGCCGAAGAATGAAAAATATACCTTTGTCACCCGGGAAAATCTGGATGAAATGATGGATATTTGCACCGCAGGCGGGGACAGCGAAAAGGACGTGCGCATGCGCTTTGCCAATGAAGCGGTGGTCTGGGAGGCTTACCGGGAGGATCTGCCCGGGCGGCTGCGGCTGGAAATTTATGAGGATGAATGGAGCCATTTTGCCTGGGATACCGTTACCATGATGGATGGCCCCTTCAAGCGCCTTCCCAAATATCTGGAAGATAATGGCTGGCTTTCCGATCGCTATCATCTGTTTAACCTGGACGCCAGAATCTATGATCGTGCCATTACGGGAAAGCTGATTGCCTATCCGCCCTATGCCTATGAATCGGGCCGCTTTGCCCTGCATGCCTACAACGGGAAATTCTATATGCTGATCTATTGCGATAATGCCCCGGCTTCCAGCGAAAAGCATTGGCAGGATGGGGTATACGATATTGTGGGCAACGGGCTTTTGCGGGAAAATGCTTTCCGCCGGGATGATAAGGCCCTGGCCAAATCCACCCATATGACGGATCTGATGCCCATGGAAGAGAATCATGTGTTCAATCTGCATCCCGGGGCATACAAAATTCAGGGGATGACGGAGGGCAATGCCAAAATCACTGCAGATACGGATGGGGTAATCACCCAGGCCAAAGTGGAATCCCTGGCCTATGAGGCCACTGTGGAACTTGCGGAGGGAAGCAATCTGATCACCCTCACGGCGCAGAAAAAGGATCGTCTGGACGCCGTCATGCAATTGGAATACACGGTCAATTCCCAGATGGCGGAATTGGTGCTTTCCCAGTTCCCTTATCAGAATACGGACAGAAACGATATGAAGGTATCGGGCTGGACGAGCCCGGAAGGCAAAATCACCCTGCAATTGGATGAGGGCGAAATCATTGATGTAAAGGTTGATGATCAAGGAAAATTCTCCTACACCATCGAGGCTGCCGATTGGGAAACCTACGATCTGAAGATTGTGGCTTCCCAGGAGGGCCTGGAGGATTGCACCGTTCTTACCACCTTTACCCCGGACTATACTGAGGAGGATTGGGAGATCGGAATGAACCGGTATCGCAAAACCCTGGCGGAAAAACCACTCAAAGACGTGATTGTGGATATGAACGCCAATCCAGGGGATTATATGGGTTTGCGTTATCAATTGGAAATCAATGAGGATAGCCCCTATACCCAGGATTACGTCTACGAAAATGGCTATATCACCTGCCTGCACTATTTCTGGAAGGAAGATGAAGAGAAAAACGTCACCTATTATCCCATTCAGTTGGTATTTGAGGAATACTATCAGGACAGCGTGGCCGGCGGCGGGAATTATTATGTGATGGGGGAAATCATTGAGCCCACCCAGACCGAGCCCGCCATTCCCAGAATGAGGGTGCAATATGTCTATACCCTTGTCGTACAATATGATTCCTGGTGGTAACAAGAGAATTTGTATGAATCGGCGGGATAATTCCTGCCCGGGGACTATTCAAAAAAGAAAAATTCATGTATAATAAATTGGATAGCATTCTAAGGAGGATGAAATTATGCCATTGGTAAATTCCAAAGAAATGTTCAAAAAGGCTTATGAAGGCGGCTATGCCATCGGCGCGTTCAATGTAAATAACATGGAAATCGTGCAGGGCATTACCGAAGCGGCGAAGATGGAAAATGCGCCTGTGATTCTGCAGGTTTCCAAGGGCGCCCGCGCCTATGCCAATCATACCTATCTGGTGAAGCTGGTGGAAGCGGCCATCAAGGAAACCGATCTGCCCATCGTGCTGCATCTGGATCACGGCCCCGATTTTGAAACCTGCAAGGCCTGCATCGACGGCGGCTTCTCTTCCGTTATGATCGACGGCAGCCATCTGTCTTTCGAAGAAAACATCGCGCTTACCAAGAAGGTCGTTGATTATGCGCATGATCGCGGCGTCACCGTTGAAGGCGAACTGGGCCGTCTGGCCGGCGTGGAAGACGATGTGAAGGTTTCCGCCGAAGATTCCAGCTACACCCGCCCCGAAGAAGTGGAAGAATTCGCCACCCGCACCGGCTGCGACTCCCTGGCCATCGCCATCGGCACCAGCCACGGCGCTTACAAATTCACTGCTGCTCAGTGCACTCGCAATGCGGAAGGCATCCTGGTGCCCCCGCCCCTGCGCTTTGACATCCTGGAAGAAGTATCCAAGCGTCTGCCCGGCTTCCCCATCGTGCTCCACGGCGCTTCCTCCGTGCCCCAGGAATTCGTGAAGATCATCAACGAAAACGGCGGTCAGCTGCCTGATGCCGTGGGCATCCCCGAAGAACAGCTGCGCAAGGCTGCCTCCATGGCCGTTTGCAAGATCAATATCGACAGCGACCTGCGCCTGGCCTTCACCGCCATGCTGCGCAAGCACTTCAATGATCATCCCGATCATTTCGACCCCCGTCAGTATCTCACCGACGCCCGCGCTTCCCTCAAGGAAATGGTTCGCCACAAGCTGGTGGACGTGCTGGGCTGCAACGGCAAGGCCTGATAGGAAAGCATATTGGAGTTTTTGCGGGGAGAGGTTCTTTGATGCCAAAGAACCCCTCCCCGCGCCCCTCCAAGAAAGCAATTGGGAATACTTCTTGTCCATTTTTAAATTGCAATGTCTCCCGGATCAGTGGGGGATTTTTTATTGCCATCATGAAAAAAGGATTGACGGGAATAACACCGTCAATCCTTTTGATTGTTTTGGAATCAATCGTTTTGCTTATCAAATTGAATCTGATCATTTTCCATGCGCATCATCAATTGATCCCCCAGATGGATTTCTCCGGCGATGAGCTTTTCGGAGAGGGAATCCTCGATGGTTCGCTGAATCACCCGGCGCAGGGGGCGGGCGCCGTACTGATCATCAAAGCCTGCCTGGGCCAGATGGGCCACCACATCCTCGCCGTAGGAAAGGGAAATATCCCGTTCCTTCAGCCGTGCCGCCACCTGGGACAGCATCAGGGCGGCGATTTTTTCGATATCCTTTTGCTCCAGCTTATGGAATACGATGGTTTCATCCACACGATTGAGGAATTCGGGGCGGAAAACATTCTTGATATCGGAAAGCACCTTTTCCCGCATCCGTTCGTAATCCATGGCGCTGTCACGGCCTGCGCCAAAGCCCATACCGCCCCGCTGGGCGGATTGGGCGCCGGCATTGCTGGTCATAACGATGATGCAGTTTTTGAAGCTGACCACCCGGCCCATATTATCGGTGAGCCGGCCATCCTCCAGAATTTGCAGCAGCATATTGAAAACATCGGGATGAGCCTTTTCGATTTCATCAAAGAGCACCACGGAATAGGGCTTGCGGCGCACGGCCTCGGTGAGCTGGCCGCCCTCGTCAAAGCCCACATAGCCGGGAGGGGAGCCTACCATCCGGGATACCGTATGCTTTTCCATGTATTCGCTCATATCCAGGCGGATCAGGGAATTTTCATCCCCGAACATGGCTTCGCCAAGAGCCCGGCAAAGCTCCGTCTTGCCAACGCCGGTGGGCCCCAGGAAAATGAAGCTGCCGATGGGGCGCTTGGGATCCTTGAGCCCGGCCCGTGCCCGGCGGATGGCCCGGCTGACGGCGGATACCGCCTCTTCCTGGCCCACCACCCGGTTATGCAAAAGGGATTCCAACTGCAGCAGGCGGCTGGATTCTTCTTCGGTCATTTTTTTCACGGGAATACCGGTCCAGCCGGCTACCACCTGGGCAATATCCTCTTCCCCCACGGTATCCTTGGCGGCGGATTTCAGCTTTTCCCAGGCGGCGCGCTTTTCATCAATTTCGGCGCGGAGGGCATGCTCTTCATCCCGGAGGGCGGCGGCCTTTTCATAATCCTGCTTATCAATGGCCTCCCGCTTTTCCCGAAGCACCCCTTCCAGCTTCTTTTCCTGGGCCTTCACATCCGGCGGGGCGGTGAAGGATTGAATACGCACCCGGGACGCGGCCTCATCCATCAGATCGATGGCCTTATCGGGCTGGAAACGATCGGCGATATAGCGGGAAGAAAGCTTTACCGCTGCTTCCAGCGCTTCATCGGTAATACGTACCTTGTGATGGGCTTCGTATTTATCCCGAAGGCCCTTCATGATGGCCAGGGTTTCTTCTTCGCTGGGCTCATTCACCGTTACCGGCTGGAAGCGGCGCGCCAGGGCGGCATCCTTTTCAATATGCTTGCGGTATTCATCCAGGGTGGTGGCGCCGATGCATTGCATTTCGCCTCTGGCCAAAGCGGGCTTTAGAATATTGGCGGCGTCCATACTGCCTTCGGCCTTGCCGGCGCCGATGATATTCTGCAGCTCGTCAATAAAGAGGATCACATCCCCACGCTGCTTCACTTCATCCAGGGTATTCTTGAGCCGTTCCTCAAATTCGCCCCGGTATTTGCTGCCTGCCACCATGGAGCCCATATCCAGAGAAACGATTTTTTTATCCGTCAGGGTTTCCGGCACGCTGCCCTGCATGATGCGCTGGGCCAGGCCTTCCGCCACGGCGGATTTGCCAACGCCGGGTTCGCCGATCAAAACGGGATTATTCTTCGTGCGGCGGGATAAAATCTGCACGATGCGCTCAATTTCATTGGCCCTGCCGATGACGGGATCCAGTTCGCCCTTTTCGGCGGCCTCGGTCAGATCCCGGCCATATTTCTGCAGACAGCTTTCCTGGCTGTTTCCGGCCTGCTGGGAGGCTTCTTTGGGTTCCTTGCCCAGGGCTTCCTGCACGCTCTTCTTTACCTTTTCAATATCGCAGCCCATGCTGGTGAGCACCTGCATGGCCACGCTTTCCGTATCCTGCAAAAGCGCCAGCCAGAAATGCCCGGCGGTCACATAGGGCTGGCCCAGCCGCTGGGCTTCCCGGATACTGGTTTCCAATAATTTTTTCACCCGGGGGGTAAGCTCCAGCTGGGTGGGGGAATGATCCCCGGTGCCGGTCAATTGCTTGACGGCCTCAATCACCGTTTCCGCGATTACCTGATCGGGAAGGGCCTGCGCATCGGATCTTGCTTCCTTCAGAAGCCCGATCAAAAAATGTTCGCTGCCAACATAGGCATGGCCCAGTTCCATGGCCGCCTTCTGGGCGGCGCCGATGACCCGCTGGGCCCGTTCATTGAATCTGCCAAAGATCGCCATGATCAGTTTCCTCCATTGAGCGCGCTGCGGATGATGATCGCGCGCTGTTCATCCTGTTCTTTGGGAATGAGAATTTTTCCGGCCTTTTTCTGCACATGCCCGGGCTGGGCTGCGGTCAATAATTGATCGCAGGCGGCGGGGGAGAGGGGCAATACGCCCATGGCAGCGCCCAGGCGCAGATTGGACCAATGCACCATAAATTCCTTCAGGGGCATGCGCCGGGCATGGGATAAAAGACCAAAGGACCGATAAAGGGGATCCTCAAAAGCGGTGGCGTCTTTATCCCGGGTTTTCTGGCGGAATACCCTTTCCATTTCCGCCACCTGCCTAGCCAGCGCGGTGACCGCCTCCACGATTTCCTTTTCGGTGCGGCCCAGGGTTACCTGATTGCTCAGCTGATACAGATTGCCCTGGGCTTCGCTGCCCTCGCCGTAAATACCGCGGATGGTCAGCCCCAGCTTGGCTGCCAATTGATTTACCTTGCCCATTTGCTTGAGCAGCGTCAGCATGGGAAGATGCAGCATCATGGAGGCACGCATGCCGGTGCCGGTATTGGTGGGGCAGGCGGTGAGATACCCCAATTGCCCGTCAAAAGCAAAGGAAAGGCGGCGCTGCAATTCATCATCAATGGAAAAGGCGTTTTCCGCCGCTTCATTCAAATTTTCTCCGGGGGAAAAGGCCTGAATACGCAGATGATCCTCTTCGTTCATCATCACGGAGATTTTTTTATCCCCCCGGATCAGAACCGCCGCATTTTCAAGATTGGTCAATAAATCGGGGCTGATCAGATGGGATTCCACCAGCGTTTTTTTCTCCGTTTCATCGGCGCTGCGCAGGGGAAGATAGGTATAGCTTTCGGGTAAATCCCGCAGGGCGGAAAGGGTGCGGTTTACGCATTCCTCGCTTTGCTCACGGGAAATATGGGCCCGGAAAGGAAGATCGGTATAATTTCGTGCCAGACGCACCCGGGAAGATAAAACGATGCCGCTCATGCCTTTTCCTCCTTGGCGGGGGTCAGGGCCCGCAGGGCGTCCCGCAGCTTTGCCGCCTCTTCAAAATTTTCTTCCGCAACCGCCGCTTCCATTCGGGCGCGCAGGGATTCCATTTCATTGATTCTTGCCTGCTCTTCTTCGCTGACCGGGGGACGGCGGCCTGCATGCTGGGCCCTGCCCTGCACCCGGGTGATCAGCGGGGTCAATTCCTTGCGGAAGGCCTGATAGCATTCCGCGCAGCCCAGCATTCCTGATTTCTGGAATTCAGCATAGGTTTCCCCGCAATTGGGGCAGGTAATATCCGGGGTTTGCTGTTTCTGGGCCATGGTGGATAAGACGGCGGCCAGAACGGCCTGGATATCGCCGGCCTTATATTTTTTTACGCATTCGCGGCATAAATGCCGGGTGGTGGATTGACCGTTCACCACGGTGGTCAATACCACTTCGGCGGGTTGTTTTCCGCATTCTTCGCAAAGCATAGGTTTCCTCCCATAATTTCAACCGGTTCTCTTTATAGTATGCGCAAAGTAAAAATTCGCGCAGGGGGAAAAATCAGCCGTTTTCCGTTTGGGCCTGCTGCTGGGCAATGGTGAGCAGCATATATTTCATGATCTTTGCCCGCATGGCGTCCTTGACGGCTTCCGGCGCTGGGGCGGAAAGGGCCTGGGACGAAACGGCAGCAGCCATGAGCTGGGCCTGTTCCAGAGAAACCACTTTCCTTTCTGCCAGCTGAGCGCAAAGGATCTGGGCGGTCTGGGCGTCCAGACTATCGCCGATGCGCTCACGAAGAAGATAAGAAAGGTGATCGGTGGAGGATTGGCGTACCCGCACGATGCGGATATATCCGCCGCCCCCCCGCTGACTGGAGGTGACATAGCCATGATCGGGCGTGAAGCGGGTGGCCAGAACATAATTGATCTGGGAAGGGGCGCAATGGAAATATTCCGCCAGCTCATTGCGCTTTAATTCCACCTCGTATTGCTCTTCCTGCAGCATTTGCTTGATAAAGCTTTCGATGGTATCGCTCAATCGCATAAAAAATCCCTCCTGGGAAATTGTCTTTCTTTGACCTATTATAGTTTAGCATATTTTTTGTTTCTCTGCAAGAGGGAGGATTGCATCCCAAGGGGGAATCGCGTATAATGATGGATAGAAAAAATGGCGCGATCGGTATTACTCTCTTTCGGAAGGATCGCGCGGAGAGCTTTGAAGGAGAAAAAGCATGATTACTGCCGATTTGATTCGTCAATGGGAAAAGGAAATTGATGCCTGTGTCCGGGAAATCCGCCATGAATTGCATATGCACCCGGAATTGGCCTTTCATGAATTTGAAACGGCAAAAATTATCCGGAAATATCTGACGGAATGGGGGATTCCCTTCAGATGTGTGGAAACGGGCACCATTGCGGATATTGCTGCTGAAAAAGAGGGCAGTGTGATCGCCCTGCGGGCGGATATTGACGCCCTGCCCATTCAGGAAGAAACGGGAGAAAGCTTTGCTTCCCTCAATCCCGGAAAAATGCATGCCTGCGGCCATGACGCCCATACCGCCATGCTGCTGGGGGCGGGTAAAATCCTATGGGAAAACCGGCATTTGCTCCCCGGCCCGGTGCGGCTGATTTTCCAGCCTGCGGAAGAAGATGGGGGCGGCGCCCAGAATATGATCGCTGCCGGAACGTTGGAAAATGTGGAGGCGATATATTGCCTGCATGTGGGGTCCGGTTCCCCTGCCGGCCAGCTGGTTACCAAGACGGGCTATATCAATGCCGCCAGCGATGCATTTGAGATTTACGTCAACGGCGCGGGCAGCCATGGCGCACGTCCGCATCAGGGGGTAGACGCCATTGTGGTGGCTTCCCATGTGATTCTGGCACTGCAGGATCTGGTTTCCCGCGAAATTGATCCCATGGAGCCTGCCGTTATCACCATCGGCAAAATTGAGGGCGGCACGGCCCGGAATGTGATCTGTGATCAGGTGATTCTGTATGGCACGCTGCGTACCCTGAGCCATGAAAACCGGGATTATCTGCAAAAGCGGATTGAAGAGGTTGCCTCCGGCATTGCCGGAAGCATGCGGGGCAGCGCCCGGGTAGAATATCTGCATGGCTATTGCGCTACCTTCAATCAGGAGGAAAATACCCGCTATGCCCTGAATGTGATTGAAAGCATCTGGGGCGAAGGCAGCAGTCATGTGCAGAAGACGGCCAGTATGGGCGCGGAGGATTTTGGCTTCTATGCCAAGGAAGTGCCCGGCGTAAAGCTGGGCCTGGGAACGGGCCGGGAGAACGGAATTCATACGGCAGGCTTCTGCATGGATGAAGCGGCCCTGGCCAGGGGCGTGGGCTTTTTCTGCGCGATGGCCGGGCGGCTGCAGCCTTGAAAAAGGGCCTTTTTTGAGGCACGAAATCAACCAGATTGAATATCCTTGCGGCGGGCAGATCAAAATGCCTGCCGCTTTTTGATTTTTCCCGGTTTTTCGGCAGAATATTTATGGAAATATATTGACAAGCAAGGCGTAGTGTGGTTTAATGTTTCTGGCTTTGATGTTTAGAAAAACTAAACTCTGGAGATGCATTTCCGGTTTAGTAAAAGTAAACTTACAACGGCGGGAAGGAGCGGATCAAGGTGAATATCGGTGAAAAGCTGCGAAGGCTCCGGCTGCAAAGGAATCTGACCCAGGAGGAAATGGCAGACCGGTGTGAATTAAGCAAGGGCTTCATTTCCCAGGTGGAAAGGGATCTGGCGTCCCCCTCCATTGCCACGCTGACGGATATGCTGGAATCCCTGGGCAGCAATCTGAATGAGTTTTTCTCTGAAAAGGGCGATGAAAAAACGGTTTTTGCCCAGGGCGATATGTTTGTCAAAGAGGATGAGGAAACCCTGCGGGGCAGCATCACCTGGCTGGTGCCCAGCGCCCAGAAAAATGCCATGGAGCCCATTTTGGTGGAGCTTGGCGAAGATGGGCAGACCCAGGAAATGCCTCCCCACGAAGGAGAAGAATTCGGGTATGTGCTTTCCGGCACCATCACCTTGAATATCGGCGGCAAGCACCACAAAGTACGCACGGGGGAGAGCTTTTGCCTGCATCCCAATGCCCCCCATTCCATTCATAACGGGGGAAAACGCCCCGCCAAATTCCTGTGGGTATCCAACCCGCCTAATTTTTAATTTTTAGGAGGCCATGGCCATGGAAGAGCAGCGCCTGATTAATCTGGAACATATCAGCAAGGCATATGACGGAGTGACCGTTCTTTCCGACATCAATTTATATATCCGCAAAAAAGAATTTGTGACCCTGCTTGGCCCCTCCGGCTGCGGAAAGACCACCACCCTTCGTATTATCGGCGGTTTTGAACGGGCGGATTCCGGCCGGGTAATGTTTGATGGCAAGGATATTTCCAATCTGCCGCCTTATAAGCGTAAGGTGAATACCGTATTCCAGAAGTATGCGCTTTTCCCTCATCTGAATGTGCAGGATAATATCGCCTTTGGGCTGAAGCTGAAAAAGGCGCCCAAGGATGAAATTGCGAAAAAGGTGGATCGGATGCTGGATCTGGTGAATCTTTCCGGCTACGGCAAGCGCAGCGTGGATTCCCTCTCCGGCGGTCAGCAGCAGCGCATTGCCATCGCCCGCGCACTTGTGAATGAACCGGAAGTATTGCTGCTTGATGAGCCCCTGGGCGCGCTGGATCTGAAGCTGCGCAAGGAAATGCAGCTGGAAATCAAATCCATGCAGCAGCGCCTGGGCATTACCTTCCTCTATGTGACCCACGATCAGGAAGAGGCCCTCACCATGAGCGATACCATCGTGGTCATGCGGGGCGGGCATATTCTGCAGATCGGCACCCCCAAATCCATTTACGATGAACCCAAGAATGCCTTCGTGGCCAATTTCATCGGCGAAAGCAATATTTTCCCCGGCACCATGGTGCGGGATGAGCTGGTGCATTTCTGCGGCACCGATTTCCCCTGCGTGGACGCCGGCTTTGGCGAAGATAAGCCGGTGGACGTGGTGATCCGGCCTGAAGATATTCTGCTGGTTGGGGAAGACGTGGGGCAGGTAACGGGCGTGGTCAAATCCGTGCTCTTCAAGGGCGTGCATTATGAAATGATGATCGACGCCGGTCATTCCACCTGGAAGGTCCATTCCACCACCATGCAGCCCGAAGGCAGCCGGGTGGGCATTTCCGTGGTTCCCTTCAATATCCATATCATGCATCCCATGCAGGAGGAAAAAGGGAATGAATAATCTGCAGATCCCGGCATGGGGCGTATGGGCCATGCTGGGGGGGCTGGGGGTATTCATCGGGCTGCTGATTCTCTATTTTAAGCAGAATCATGGCCTCAAGCGTCCCATCTTTGCCTCCCCTTACACCCTTTGGATGATTGCTTTTACCGTGCTGCCCTGCATCCTGATCGGCTATTATGCCTTTACGGACGCCAATGGGAAATTCACCCTGGATAATTTCAAGAATTTTTGGGACAGCAATTATGATATGAATAAGGAGCTCATTGCCATGGGCTTCAATCCCGAGGATATGGGATTTTCCCGGGGCACCGTGAATGTGGATACGCTGGTGTATTCTTTGTGGATGGCATTCCTTTGCACGGTGATTTGCCTGCTGCTTGGCTATCCCACCGCCCATATCATGGCGGATCGGGAATTCAAGCTGGGCGCTACCCTGGTGATTCTCTTTGTCATTCCTATGTGGATGAATTTCCTGCTTCGAACCATCGCCTGGATGAGTTTGCTGGAGGATAACGGCCTGATCAATAATCTGCTGGAATGGCTGGGCATCGGCCGCAGGCAGCTGATGTATAATACGGAAGCGGTGCTGCTGGGCATGGTTTATAACTATCTGCCCTTCATGGTATTCCCCATCTATAATGTGCTCAACAAGATGGATTACAAGCTTTCCGAGGCGGCCATGGATCTGGGCTGCAACAAATGGAAAACCTTCTATAAGGTCACGTTGCCCCTGTCCCTTCCCGGCGTGGTATCGGGGATTACCATGGTATTCATGCCCGCGGTAACCACCTTCTTCATCCCCCGGATGCTGGGCGGCGGCAACACGGAAATGTTTGGCGATTTGATCGAGCGCACCTTCCTCACCGCCAATAACTGGAATGTGGGCAGCGCCCTTTCCATGATTATGATGGTGCTGATTCTGCTCAGCCTTGGCTTGCTTCGCAAGGTGGACCCCGAAGGGGAAGGAGGCGGCATGGTATGATGAAATTCATCAAGCGGTTTTATCTTTCTCTGATCCTCTTTTTCCTGTATGTGCCCATTGTGGTATTGATCGTGCAATCCTTCAATGCGGGCAAGAGCCGCGCCAAATGGGAGGGCTTTTCCTTCCGCTGGTATCAGGAATTATTCAATGACGCCGCCATTATGCAGGCATTATATGTGACGGTGAGCATCGCGGTATTGGCCGCCATCTTTGCCACCATCCTGGGCACCCTGGCCGCCATTGGCATTCATTCCATGCAAAAGCGCCCCCAGAGCCTGATGATGACGCTGACCAATATTCCCATGACCATGCCGGATATTGTAACGGGTATTTCCCTGATGCTGCTCTTCATCTTTACCAAGGTGGAGCGGGGCTATGTGACCATGCTGCTGGCCCATATCACCTTTGATACTCCCTATGTGATATTATCGGTGCTGCCCAAGCTGAAACAGATGAACAAGCACAGCTATGAGGCGGCGCTGGATCTGGGGGCCACCCCCATGTATGCTCTGTTCCATGTGATTCTGCCTGAAATCATGCCCGGGGTGATTACCGGCGCCATGCTGGCCTTTACCCTGTCTTTGGATGATTTCACCATCAGCTATTTTACCACTTCGCCCCTGGTGCAGAATCTTTCCACCCTGATTTATTCCCAGGCGAGAAAAGGCATCAAGCCTACCATGAATGCCCTTTCCGCCCTGATGTTTGTTTCCCTTCTCGCTTTGCTGCTGGTGGTCAATAAGCGCAGCAGCAGCGAAGGCGTGAAAAATTAAAAATATTGGAGGTAAAATCGAATGAAAAAACTTTCCCTGGTTCTGGCGCTCGTTCTGTGCTGCTCGGTTTTCATGGTTCCCTGCGCTTCTGCCGAAGAAGTGGTCAATGTTTACAATTGGTATGACTACATGGATGAAAGCGTTTTCGAAATGTTTACGGCCGAAACCGGCATTAAGGTAAATACCATGTATTTTACCACCAATGAAGATATGATGGTGCAGGTGCGGGTGAGCCCCGGCGCTTATGATCTGGTTTTCCCCTCTGATTACTGCGTGGAGCGGATGATCAGCGAGGGCTTGATCGCCGAAATCAATATGGAAAATGTGCCCAATGCCAAGTATACCTCCGAATGGCTGCTCAATCCCGACTATGATCCGGAGAATAAATATTCCGTTCCCTTCATGTGGGGCACGGTAGGCATTCTGTATAACACCACCATGGTGGATGAGCCCGTGGATTCCTGGGGGATCCTGTGGGATGAAAAATATGCCGGCAATATTTTCATGATGGATTCCCTGCGGGATACCATGGGCATCACCCTCAAGTATCTGGGGTATTCCATGAACACCCGCGATCCCATGCAGCTTAAGGAAGCCACCGATCTTCTGATCGCCCAAAAGCCCCTGGTGAAGGCCTATGGCGTGGATGAAATCAAGGATAAGATGATCAATAATGAAGCGGCCCTGGCGGTGATGTGGAGCGGCGACGCCCTCTATGCCATGGAAGGCAATGAAAATCTGGCCTATGCCGTGCCCAAGGAAGGCAGCAATATCTGGGTGGATCCCATGGTGATTCCCGCCACGGCCAAGAATAAGGAAAATGCGGAAAAGCTGATTGACTTCCTCTGTCGTCCCGAAATTGCCCGGATGAATTGCGAATACATCTGGTATTCCTCTCCCAATTCCGGCGCGATTGAGCTGATGGGCGAAGAATACACCGAAAACAAGACCATCAATCCCGACGCCGATGTGGTGGAACGCTGCGAATGGTTCCACGATATTCCCGATAATTTCCTCACCGTCTATAACGCTTTGTGGAGCCAGGTGAAAAATGCGAAATAAAAAGATTTGGCTGGTATTGCTTTCCTTGCTGTTTGTGGCGATTCTGGGCGTATCCGCCCTGGCGGAAAGCGAATACCGCACCCTGAAAAAGGGCGATGAAGGCAAGGATGTATTGGCCCTGAAAAAGGCCATGTACTGGCTGGGGTATTTCACCACGGAAAATGTATCCGATCAGTATAACGGCACCACCGTGGAACGGGTGATGATGCTGCAGAAAAACAATGGCATGGAAGAAACCGGCATCGCCACTCCGGAATTGCAGGAACTGGTCTTTTCCGGGAATGCGGTGAAAACCGATACCGCCCCCAAGGCTTCCCCGGTGCCCACCCCTTCGCCCACGCCCATTCCCCCCAAGGGGCCGGAGGCAACGCCCTCCATGCCTCCGCTGACGGAGGAAGGCTTCCTGGCGGAAGATGCGGAGATGGAAGAATTCGTCTATATCAATGAGGCGGATGGCCGGTGGATCTATATCACTTCTTCTGTTTCCATTGATCTCAAGCGCTACACCGATGTGGAAAACACGCTGGTGTGGTTTGAAGGGGATATTCATACCACCGATGAAACCCCCATGACGGCGTATCTTTCCAATCCGGATGGAAAATATCCCGGGAAAGCCTATGCCAATCCCATGACCCTGGCCCGGGAAAACCAGGTGGTTCTGGCCATCACGGATGATCATTTCGGCGATCGCTGGAATGGCGGCGTGCGCCCCGGCGTAATTGTGCGCAACGGAAAAATCATTCATGATAACACCTTCAAGGATGGCCAGGGAAAATTCCCCAATCTGGAGGTGCTGGCCGTATTCCAGGATGGCAGCATGAAAACCTTCAAGAGCGACGCCCACACCGCCCAGGAATACATCGATATGGGCGTGGTGAATACCTACGCCTTCGGGCCGATTCTGGTGGAAAACGGGCAGCTGAGCGAATATATGCTGCGGGATGAATATTACACCTTCCGGGAGCCCCGCTGCTCCATCGGCATGATTGAGCCCCATCATTATTTCCTGCTGGTGGCCAAGGGAAGAACCAGCGATTCCAAGGGCGTGTATCTGACCTGGCTGGCGGATAAGATGCTGGAAAAAGGCGTGGTGGAAGGCTTCAATCTGGATGGCGGCGGCACGGCGGCGCTGATGTTTATGGGCAAGATGCTCAATAAATCCACGAATACCGTCCGCGCTACCACCAGCATCACGGGCTTTGGCAATTCCGATTTTGTGAAATAAGACAGCAAAGAAAAAGGACCGATGATTTCATCGGTCCTTTTGTTTTATTCGACTGTTTTACCATTCCGCGATGCAGCCGTCGCTGTCCCGCCAGATGGGATTATGCCAGTCGTGGCCTTCCTTTGCCATCTTGCGCACATAATCCTCATCCACCTCCACGCCCAGGCCAGGGCCGGTGAGCAGGGCGGCGTGCCCATTCTGATAATGGAAAACTTCGGGGTTCTTCAGGTAATTCAGCAGATCATAGCCTTCATTGTAATGGATATTGGCGCTTTGCTCCTGGATAAAGGCGTTGGGCGTGCAGAAATCCACCTGCAGGCAGGCCGCCAGGGCAATGGGGCCCAGGGGGCAATGGGGCGCCACGGAAACATCATAGCATTCCGCCATGGCGGCAATTTTCCGGCATTCCAGGATGCCGCCGGCATGGCTGACGTCGGGCTGAATAATATCCACCCCGCCCCGGGCAAGCATATTTTTAAAGCCCCAGCGGGTGAAATTCCGTTCGCCGGTGGCGATAGAAATATGGCTGGTACGGGAAAGCTCCAGGAATACTTCTTCATTTTCGCAGAGCACCGGTTCTTCCACAAACATCAGCCGGTAGGGCTCCAATTCATGCATCAATTGCTTGGCCATGGTCTTATGCACCCGGCCATGGAAATCCACCGCAATGCCCAGATCCATGCCCACAGCCTCCCGGATGGCGGCCACCCGTTCCACAGCGGCATCCAGCTTATCATAGGAATCGATCCATTTGAGCTCATCCGTGCCGTTCATTTTCACGGCCTTGTAGCCCTGGGCCAAGGCCTCATGGGCATGCTTGACCACATCCCGGGGATGATCGCCCCCGATCCAGCGATACACCTGGATTTTATCCCGCACCTTGCCGCCCAGGAATTCATACACGGGCATGCCATGGAATTTGCCCTTGATATCCCACAGGGCCTGCTCAATGCCGGAAAGGGCGCTGGTGAGCACCGGGCCGCCCCGGTAAAAGCCGGTGCGATAGAGCATCTGGAAAATATCCTCAATATCTCCGGCGGATTTGCCGATGAGGGCGCCGCTTAATTCTTTCACGCAGGCGGCGACCGTGGCGGCCTTGCCCTCGACCACCGGTTCGCCCCAGCCGACAATGCCGGATTCCGTGGTGATTTTCAGAAACAGCCACCGGGGAGGGACCTGGAATAATTCAAAACTGCGGATCTTCATGAAGATTTACCTCCTTTAATCAATCATGCTTCGTTGGGCAATTTGCCGGTGGCCTTATTAATCACCCGGCGAAGATAGGTATCGCCGGAAATGATGCCGCCCTCCAGAATATCCTCGGGGCGGATGACCGCCATCAGAATTTCCCGTTCCCGATATCGGGAATAATCATAGATAACATAAATTCTTCCATCGGGGGCCTCCACTGCATCGGGATAGCTGATGCCCTCCCGGGTATCCAGCATCAGCCCGCCGATCCAGGTTTTTCCGTCATCCTTGGAAATCATGGCCATCAGATTATCCCGCCGTGCCCAATCGCTGGGGGATACCAGGCAGGTGGGATTCATATGATTGATGAAGAGCAGATCGCCATTTTTAAGCCTGGTAATATTGAAGCGGGAATTTGGCCCCGGATGACCGGAATGCCCGATATTTTCCCATGTTTTTCCCATGTCCCTGGAAAATGCCTGGCCGATGCCATGCTTTAAGCGGATCAGCGCCCACAGACGGCCATCCTTGAGTTCGATCACCGAATGCTCGTCAAAGATCTGATCGGGCATGGTAAAGCCGCTGAGGTAGGAAAATGTTCTTCCTTGATCTTTGGAAAGATAGAAATTGGCGCCCCATTCTTTTTCGAGCTCAGGATGACCAGGGCCGGAAACCGTGCTGTTATACCAAAGGGAACAGGGCAGCAGCCAATCGCCATTGGAAAGCACCGTAGGCTTATTGAGCATCACGCCGTTGGCCAGAAAACGGGGAACGGAAAACTCGGGCGAATCGGCGTCCGGATGGGAGCAAACGGCGGCCCATACGCCATGGCGGCCGTCAAACTGGCCATGCTCGCTTTGAGCCCAGAAAACCCATAATCTACCCTGGGGATCCATCCACAGCGCCGGATCAAAGCAGCGCACGTTGGCATCTTCATGCTCAATAATCAAAAAACCATCCGTCCAGGTGCGCCCGTCATCATCGCTTTTTTCCACAATGACAAAATTTCCGGTCATTTCGCCGGTCATGCCGCTGTACCAGGCGGCGTAGAGCCGGCCGTTGCGGGTGCGTTCAATACCGGGAATGCCCTGCCATCTTCTGCCGGCAGAAAGATATTTTTCGTTTTCCGGCTGCCATAAAAGCCGGGGTGTAGTCATGCTGCCCATATTCATTGCGTGTTCTTCCTTTCGTAGGATAGAAAACTTGCTGGTGATATCAATTCGTTTCCAAAATAAAAAATCCTGCTGAAAAAGAGGGCATAGCAAGGAAAAATCGGGAGAAACTGAAAAGGAAAAAAGAAGGAGGAAGCAATATGAATCCATTTCAGTTAAAGCCTGTGAAACTCACCGATCAATTCATGAATTGGCAGCAGATCTATCCCCATTCCTATGATAAAATGGCTATTGATCCCTATACCCGGGTGCGGGTAATCCTGATGAATGGCACGGAATTTGAATCCGTCTGGTTTGCCCATCAATTCCATCGCCACGCGGATAACAATGATCTGCGCCGAGAAATCGCCATGCTGCGCCGCCAGGAGCAACAGCAGCAAAAGAAAATTGCCTGCTTAAAGCCCATGGATGAAACGATCTTGGAGCATACCATCGGCTATGAGCAATTGGCGGTGGATCTGACCGCCATTCTGGCCCAGCGGGTGACCTGTGCCAAAGTAAAATCCTCCCTGGATTTTGCTTTGCTGGAGGATTTTGATCATCTTTATCGCTACGCCGATCTGTTGGAAATGGAGCATGGGGTATACGCCGAAAAGCTGGTGGGAAATTATACCGAGATCATGCCGGGCCGTCCCACCATTTCGGAGCATCGCTGTCCCTTTGACGCCCTGTGCGAACCCGGGAAAAATGACGCCGCCCTCTTTGATAAAATGGCGGTGCAGATCATTACCGCCGCAGAACAGCAGACCATGAATTACTATATGAACGTATGCGGCCTTTACACATCCGATCTGGGCAGGCGGCTGTATCAGGAAATCGGCATGATTGAAGAGCAGCATGTTACCCAGTATGGCAGCCTGCTGGATCCCAATTGCAGCTGGCTGGAAGGGCTTTTGATGCATCAGTATGTGGAGGCGTATCTGTATTATTCCTGCATGCAGGATGAAACCGATCCGATGGTGAAGCAGGTATGGGAGCATTTTTTCCAGATGGAGGTGGCCCATCTGCATCATGCGGCTATGCTGCTTGAAAAATATGAAAAGAAGCAGTGGCAGCAGGTGATCCCCGGCGGCGATTTCCCTGCGCCGCTGAAGTTCGGGCCCAATATTGAATATGTGCGCGCGGCCCTGTTGATGGCGGATTTTACGGCGGAAAAGGAGATTTTCAAGCCCGTATCCATGCTGCCCAAGGATTATGATTTCTTCCGTTTCCAGCAGGCGGTGAATCCGGATGTAAGTCAGGTGCCCAGCCATCAGGTGATCGATCAGTATATCCGCAAAAACGGCAGGGATTATCGGGCGGAAACTGCTCCCAGTCCCGTTCTTGCGCTGCAGAACCGGGCTATGGATAATACCACCTTGGGAAGAAGCTATTCCTGAGGCGAAATTATTCGGGGGTGATACCCGATCCAAGATCGCTGTGCCTCATGGAAGCACAGCATCCGGAAACACAAAAAATAACGGCGTGGGAGGAAATGAAATTTCTCCCATGCCGTTTTTTGTTTTCACTGCGTCTGTAACGATGCTTTATCGTATTTTTCCAGCTGCACGCGGAAAATGGGGGACAGGCCGTTGCCTGAATTTTATCGGAAGATGGTTTTCAGATGCTTCATGGTAAGCTTGGCGACCAGCCCGGTAACCAGCCCGGTCGCCAGGCCAACGGCCATAAGGATGGCCATATAGCCCAGCAGGCCCGCCGTTTTCAGCAGCAGCATGGCCACCAGAACCTGGCCCACATTATGCAGCATCCCGCCTGCAGCGCTGACGGCCATGGGGCTTAGATCCTTCACCTTTTTGCAAAGAATCATGCCGATCAGGCTCAGCGTGCCGCCGGCCAGGGAAAAGGGCAGGGTGCTCACCCCGCCAAAGAGCAGGGCGGAAAGCAGGGCCTTTAATACCATCAGCATAAATGCGGTAGGGGCGGAAAGCATATACAGGGCATAAATCAGCACAGAATTGGATAGGCCCAGCTTCATGCCCGGCATGGCCCCAGGCATGGGCAGCAGATTTTCAATATAGCCCAGCACCAGCATCAGCGCCGTCAGCAGCGCGCATAATACCATCCGCTGGATTTGCTTTCGTTTCATTGCTTTTCCCCGCCTTCCGCTTTTTTCAAAAATTCATCCATCGCTTCAATGATTTTCGGGTATTCCGGGGCAATGGTGCATACGTGGGGGGCTTCCTCCAGCCAGAGGGAGGCCCGGATTTTGCTGCTGACGCCATTGAGAATGATTTCTGGGCTATCGGGGGTGACGGTGCGATCCTTTCTGGATTGAACGGTCAGCAGGGGGCAATCAATGAGGGAAAGCTGCCGGCGCGCCTTTTTCATCAGCACATTCAGATGATGCACGCTGATGGTGGGATAATCACGATAGCCAATATCGTAGGCGGCATCCATGCCCTTGCGGGCGCCGGAGCCCCGCCAGCGGATCATGGGCACAAAGGGCGCGGCCAGCAGGGCCACGGAACGGAATTTATTTTCCGTTTTCATGGGGGCGGCGATGGAAACGCAGGCAGTCAAATCCATTTCCTGGGCCAGAAGCAGAGAAAGCACCCCGCCCATGGAAAGGCCCGCCACGGAAAAATGGGGATAGCGATCCTGCATTTCCTTGGCCGCCGTGCGGGCCGCAAGCAGCCAATCCTGCCAGGAAACCTTACGCATGTCTTCCGGATTTGTGCCATGCCCGGGCAATAAAATGCCGCGCACGGCATAGCCCTTATCATGCAGCCCTTCGCCCAGCAAACGCATATGGGCGGGAGAACCGGTAAAGCCGTGAATCAAAAGCACGCCATGATCCCCTTCGGGAAAATCAAAGGGCTGGGCCAGGGGAGAAGAGATATTCTGCATGGAATGCGTCCTTTCTATCGGAAAGCGGATGGAAAGCGCCGCCCGGCATAGCGGACGGCGCGGGAAAACGAAAGGGGAATCAGTTGGCGGGCTTGCCGAAGAAGCCGTTATTCTGGGTGGGCGCTTCGGTGGGCACGGGGGAGGCAGTGGGGCGAATCACATTCATGAAACCGCCGCCGGAGGGCGCATCCGTGGCAGAGGGGGCAGGCGGCGCATCGGTTCTGAAGACGTCCATAAATCCGCCGCCGGAAGGCGCTGCTGCGGGGGCAGGGGTGGCGACAGGAGTGGCAGGCATCTGCTCCAGGGTCATCTGCATGACCTGGGTGACCAATTCGGATGCTTCTTCAGGCATGGCGGCAGCCAGATTGCCAAGCACGCTGAACAGGCCGTGGGCTTCCATATCATCGACCAGGGGCTGCAGGATTTCTTCTGCGCCGTAGGGATCATTGAATACTTCGTCCAGGGAAATGGCGGTTTTGCCGGCGGTGGTAAGGGGCAGGGTGATTTTTCCGTCTTCCTCCACCAGGGCGGAAACCACGAGCATATCGGTAATGAGGGGATAGAAGCTGAAGGCAAATTCCGTCCGGAAGCCGTCATCCATTTCCTGGGCGAAGCAATCAAAGCCCAGGGTCATGCCGGCATTAGTAAGAAGGAATTCAAAGCCGTAGGAATCATCTTCATATTCCATGCCATTCCATTCGATAACGAAGGTATCATCTTCGGTGCCGCTGGAGGCAACTTCGTACATGGCTTCGTAGGAAGCATTTTCGCTGTCACCCTTGACCAGGAAGCCGGTGAAATGATCATCCAGGAACAGGGCGGACAGGGCAATCAGATCATAACCATCGCTGACGGCAAAGGTGACGGCGATTTCTTCGCCCAGTTCACCGTCTTCATCGGGCCGGCTGTAAAAGGCCAGGTCGCAGGGATGGGGATTATTCTTGGCTTCCTGCTGCAATTCGGCGATGACGTCATCCAGATCATTCAGATCCATCTCCACCTGGGCAAACAGGGGAGCGATTTCGGGATCGGCCGCCAGATTTTTCACCAGATTCAGCACCAGCAGGCCTGCTTCTTCCAGGGTGATATTCACGGGAATTTTCGCGGTGAAGTTTTCACCGTCGATTACGTAAGCGCCGGTTTCCATGTCGCCGATATAATTATGCAGGCTGACAGCGGTTTGTTCGGCTGCTTCTTCCAGGGCCTTTTCCATCGCCTGTACCACGGCAGGATCCATCTGCGGACTGGCGGCGGCGACCTCCTGCAAGGCGCTTTCGATGAATTCCTGGGAAAGGGTCAGATAATAGGAGGGGAAAAGATCGCTTACCAGCACGATCTGATCGCCCTGGATACCGCCGGTGACGGAAACAATGGGGGTGCCGTTGGCGGCAATGCCCAATTGCAGCTGTTCATCCGCCAGGGTGGCCTGCAGATCCAGTTTATTGAGCAGGGGCAGCAGCATTTCCACGGCGACCTGATCTTCTTCATCCATCTCCATGCCGCTCAGGGCCATGATTTCTTCCAGGGCCAGTTCAAAATCCACCGTGCAGGTGTAGGCC
Organism: Clostridiales bacterium; assembly: GCA_015056015.1. Lineage (GTDB taxonomy): Bacteria > Bacillota > Clostridia > Christensenellales > Aristaeellaceae > RUG563. The sequence goes on along the minus strand of SVHD01000005.1, from coordinate 38,990 downwards.
GCGGCCAAAGCGCCGCAGGAAGAAAGAGAGAGCAATAACGCCAATACAATCGCCAGCATTTTTTTCATGGAATACATCCTCCTTTTGGTAATCTATGTCAATATAGAAGCATCATAGCACGAAAAAATTCAATTCGCAATGGGAAATTTTTGCCCAAGACAGTTATTGGGCAGAAACGGGAATCAATTGGGCGGTTAATTGCGCAATCCATTCCTGCATGCCTGCTTCCCAGGAATTGATCAGGGCGGAAAGGGCGTCGCTTTCCAGCATATCCACCCGCATGGCGCCCGTTACCTGATCCAGGGAATCCACGGCGAAGGGGGCGGCGGTTTTGCTGGAAAGGGTCACGGTGATGGCGGCGTCGTGATCCAGATCCCGCCAGGTGAATTTGCCATCCAGCCGGGTGGCGGAGCGCTGGGAGCTGCCGGAGGAGAAGAGGGCCTCCAGGGTCAGGGACTGCACGGGCATTTCCACGCCGGCAACGGGCTTGATCACCAGGGTGGCATTCAGCGCGCGTTCGAATTTATCGGTGGCCAGGGTATAGATTTCTTCGCCCCAATCCCAGGAAAGATTATAATCAAAGGCCTCGGTACGCATTTTCCGCGCATCATCGCTGACGACAAAGTTTTCTTCTTCCGTTTCTTCCGGGAGCAGCATCATTTCTACCGAGCCCACGGCAATCTGATCTTCCATCAGGACGCAGGTGAAGCGATAATTTTCGCCGTTTCGCAATTGCGCCTCTGCGGCCCAGCATTGCCCGCCCCCTTCGGGATAAACGGAAATGGTCAGCTGGGAAAGGGCCTGGGTTTCGGCAAAGGGAAATACGATCTGATCCAGCATGGCATTGCCCATGGCGTCATAGCGGCGGATGATTTCCACGTTGCCTTCCATTGCCAGCGCATCCAGCATGACAAAGAAGGTATTTTGCATATTGCTCTGCAGATAGGCGGCGGATTCAGCGGCGGTGAAAACTTCCTTGAGCAGGGAAAGCAATTCTTCATCCGCATAGAAATCCACCAGCAATTGCTTGATTTCTGCCTTTACGGCCTGGGCGGGAATGGCGCAGCTGAGCTCGGTATACATGACGTTATCCAGGGTACCGGCCACATAGGCGGCATAACCGTTGATCCAGATGCCCACTTTGGTTTCGTAGGGAATCAGGAATTCCCGGGCCCGGGCCTTCCATTCTTCCGGGGCGCCCTGCACCGCCATCAGTGCGCGCCACAGGGGCGGCCAGGCATTATCGCCCTGAATGACGGTCTGGGTGAGCGCGGAAAAATCCCAGTCCCTGCCGGCGGAATAATATACGTTCTTGCCGGCCATCAGATCGCTGCTCAGGGCCATCAGGGTATCATGATAAAGCAGGCTGGTTTCGCCCACGGGATTGCCATCCAGCATCAGCTTCATCGTGGCCTGGCCATCGCCCCGATACAGGCTGTGATCGGTGGTGATGCTCAGCCGGGGAGCCAGCAATTTAAGCAAATTCCAGGTGGCAGCATCCATGGCAGTGGTGGTATTTCCGCTGATTTCAAAGGTGATTTCCCCCTTGAAGGCGGATTCCTGCATCTGCCGATAAAATTTTTCCTCAATGGGATAATCGGCGGCCAGCGCGGTTGCGGCGCCGCAGGCAAGCAGCGCAGAAAGCAAAATGGCGATCAGGCGTTTCATTCTTCATCCTCCTCTACGATCCAGCAATTTTCATCATCTTCATCCAATATCCAGCTATCCTTGGGATTTCCGGGAATCACCGGCACGCTTTCTCCATTCATCCATTCATCGGTGCGCAGATCATGGGTAAGCAAAGCGCGGCTTTCTTCCGGCAATGCGGCCATCATCTGATAGAGCATCCGGGATAAGGGAAGCATTTCCCGGGCGACGATGGCCCGGGCCTGTTCATCATTCAGGCTTCTTAAATCCTGGGCCGTTGTGGCGCCGGGGGCGGCGAAGGCCTGGGCGCCGGCAGGGGCAATACAGATGGTGCCCTTGATTTTTGTTTCCTTGTTTTCTTTCTTTTGCAGGGCAATTTCGCCTTGCAGGCCTTCATCGGTGAAGGAAAGGGAAGGGGTAATTGTATAGCTTGCGGAAAGGGCGTCCCCTTTGGTATTCAGGGTGATTTTTCCGCTCCAGCTTTCATCCCCGTTTTTGACGGCATTTTTCAGCGTGCCTTCCATAGAAAAGGATTGGCTTTTTCCGTCCATGGTGCGGGCGAAGCTGCTTTCGAAAATCAGGGTGCGGGTATTCTCCTTGGTTGTGGTTTTTCCGGTAAAGGAAATTTTAAAATTGTTATCCCCTTTGACTGCGGGGAGGGCCAGGGAAATATAGCCGCCTTTTCCGGGCGTATAGCCGCCAAAGAGCGTTACCTTGCGCAGGTCATCCCCCTTTGCGGCGTTGCCGGTGAATTGCAGCCCCATATCGCCCTTGCTTTTATCCAGAAAACGCTTGAAGCGGCATTCTCCGGAAAAGATAAGTTCTTTCAGCAGCGCTTCCGCTTCCTGATACCAGCGTTCCTGGCCGGATAGAGCTTCCTGCATCAGCGGCAGCAGCATTTCCAGCAAATTGGGCCAGATCTGATTCATTTGCTCTGCTGTCAGGGTATAATTCGTATAGGATGCAGAAGCATTGGCGTTTTTGATGGAGGTGGTGGTTTGGGAAGATTTGGGGGAGACCACCCCCGCCAGGAAAGGATATAAATCCTGGGCCAGGGCGGCATATAAATCGGGCAATCCGGAAAAATCCGGCAGGGAATAATCGGTTTCGGTGAGCAGCGCCAGCGCATCCTTCTGATCGGGACGAGTTAAATAAGCGGCGCCCGAAGAGGAAAAGCTGGTAAGGGTATAATCGCTTTGCCGGGCAAAGGCGATGGAAAGCAGGGGGGATGCGGCATGATTCAGGGAAATGCTTTCATTTTTTCCCTGAATGGCAATGGTCAGATCCGTTTGCTGCAGCCATTCATTCAAAAGGGCGCAGGATGCATCCGATAAGGGGGCAAGGGTATCAAACTGCGCGGTGAGGGCGAGGGAAATATCCTGGCTTTCTCGTGCCCGGGCATATCGGGGGGAGAATTCTGCCAGCGCCGGAACCGCGGAAAAAATCAGCGTCAGAATACAAAGCAGGGCCACAGCGCCCCGGCAAGATCGATGCATGCTTCACATCCTTTCTTTGCTCCGGATATACAACGGCCTCAAAGCCGGTATTATTGCATGAAAAAAGGAAAAATGCCATTTCATACCCATTATACCGCACAATGCCGCAATTGAAAAGAGGAAAGGCGCCGGGAGAGGGCGATGCGCTGATTTTTTTACATGATTTCGCACCGGTGAGGGAATGATAATTTTTGGTTTTTTATGAGGATTCGCTCTTCACAAATGGGAACATATGTGCTATAATTTCCTGGAATTCAGGATCAATCGGAGGCAGCCATGGAAGATAAGATCATTGTGCGTGGCGCAAGAGAACATAATTTAAAGAATGTGGATATTACTATTCCCCGGGATCAATTGGTGGTCTTTACGGGGCTTTCGGGCTCGGGAAAATCATCCCTGGCCTTTGATACCATTTATGCGGAAGGGCAGCGGCGCTATGTGGAAAGCATGTCTTCCTATGCCCGCCAGTTTCTTGGGCAGATGGATAAGCCGGATGTGGATGGCATCGAAGGCCTTTCCCCGGCTATTTCCATCGATCAGAAAACCACTGCCCGTAATCCCCGTTCCACGGTTGGCACCGTAACCGAAATTTATGATTATCTGCGCCTGCTTTATGCCCGCACCGGCGTGCCCCATTGCCCGCAGTGCGGCAAGGAAATCAAGCAGCAGACCATCGATCAGATGGTAGACGCCATTCTGGCGCTGCCGGAAGGCGCCAAGCTGCAGATTATGGCCCCCGTGGTCCGCGCCCGGAAGGGCGAACATGTGAAGCTGCTGGAGGACGCCCGGAAGGGCGGCTTTGTGCGGGTGCGCATTGATGGGGAAATGTATGAACTGGATGACGTGCCCCAACTGGATAAGCAAAAAAAGCATCAGATTGATCTGGTGGTGGATCGGCTGGTGGTGCGTCCCGGCATTCAGCAGCGCCTGACCGACAGCCTGGAAACCGCCATGAAGCAATCCGGCGGGCTGGCGGCGGTGCAATATATGCAGGAAAACACCGAAATGATGTTTTCCCAGAATTATGCCTGCCCTGATTGTGGCGTGAATATTGAAGAGCTTACCCCCCGGATGTTTTCCTTCAACAATCCCTATGGCGCCTGCCCGGTTTGCAGCGGCCTGGGGACGCTGACCAAGGTAAGCGAGGAACTGGTGATTGCCGATCCCGGCCTTTCCCTCAATCAGGGGGCGGTATCCTGCATGGGCTGGAACAGCGGGGAAAGTAATTCTACCGCCCATATGATGTTCCAGGCCATGGCCGATCATTATGGCTTCTCCATGGATACCCCCTACCGGGATTTGCCGGAGGATATCAAAAAGAAGATTCTTTACGGCACCGGCAGCCAGAAACTGCGCATCGTATTTGATACCGGCACCTATCAGACCACCTTTGAAGGGGTGATTCCCTCCCTGGAGCGGCGTTACCGGGAAACCCAGAGCGATGGGATGAAAGCGGCCTATGAAGAATACATGGCCAATGAAACCTGCCCGGCCTGCCAGGGAAAGCGATTGAAGCCCGAAGCCCTGGCCGTTACCGTGGGCGAAATAAATATTGCCGATCTGAGTCAGTGGAATATCCGCAAAGCACGGGAATTTTTATCCGGGCTGACCATGTCCGAAAAGGATACCATGATTGCCACCCCCATTCTGCGGGAGGTGGATGCAAGGCTTGGCTTCCTTTGCGATGTGGGCCTGGATTACCTCACCCTTTCCCGGGGTGCAGCCACCCTTTCCGGCGGCGAGGCCCAGCGCATCCGCCTGGCCACCCAGATCGGCAGCGGATTGATGGGCGTTCTCTATATTCTGGATGAGCCCTCTATCGGCCTGCATCAAAGGGATAATGCCCGGCTGCTTAAAACGCTGCGCCATTTGCAGGAACTGGGCAATACCCTGATTGTGGTAGAACACGATGAGGAAACCCTGCGCAGCGCCGATTTTCTGGTGGATATCGGCCCCGGCGCCGGGGAGCACGGCGGGCATATCGTGGCCCAGGGCACGGTTGAGGATGTGATGGCCTGCCCTGAATCCATTACCGGCCAGTACCTGAGCGGAAAAAAAACCATTCCTGTGCCGGAAAAACGCCGCCTGCCCCAGGGCTGGCTTACCATTCGCGGGGCAAGGGAGCATAATCTGAAAAATATTGACGTCAATTTCCCCCTGGGGCTTTTCTGCTGCGTCACCGGCGTATCCGGCAGCGGGAAAAGCAGCCTGGTCAATTCCATTCTTTATACGGCGCTTTCCCATCAGCTCAATCGCGCCCGGCAGCGCACGGCCGATTATGACGGCATTGACGGCGTGCAGCAGCTGGATAAAATCATCAATATCGATCAATCGCCCATTGGCAGAACGCCCCGGTCCAATCCTGCCACCTATACCGGGCTTTTTGATCTGATCCGCAAGGTATTTGCCCAGCAGACGGAGGCCAAGATTCGCGGCTATAAGGAAAACCGCTTCTCCTTCAATGTGAAGGGCGGCCGATGCGAGGCCTGCAGCGGCGATGGGCTGCTGAAAATCGAAATGCATTTCATGGCGGATATCTATGTGCCCTGTGAGGTTTGCCATGGCAAGCGCTATAACCGGGAAACCCTGGAAGTAAAATTCAAGGGGCTTTCCATTGCGGATGTGCTGGATCTGACGGTGGAAGAGGCCATGAATGTCTTTGAAACCCATCAGGGCATCATGCAGAAGCTGCGTACGCTTTATGACGTAGGTCTGGGATATATGCGTCTGGGTCAGCCCAGCACCACCCTTTCCGGCGGCGAAGCCCAGCGGGTGAAGCTGGCGACGGAATTGAGCCGCAGGGCCACCGGCAAAACCCTGATTCTGCTGGACGAACCCACCACCGGGCTGCATATGGATGACGTGAGCCGGCTGGTGAAGGTGCTGCAGCGGCTGACCGATGCGGGCAATACCGTGCTGGTGATCGAGCATAACCTGGATATTATCAAGACCGCCGATTATATTATCGATTTGGGCCCCGAGGGCGGGGATGGCGGCGGCACGGTGGTGGCCGAAGGCACGCCTGAAGAAGTGGCCAAGGCCGAAAACAGCTATACCGCGAAATTCTTGAGGGATATTCTGTAAGTACACAAGCGAAAGGACAGGCAAAATGAGGGTTCATTTTTCTCAGCCCAATCAGGTGGCCGATGCATTCTTCAAATATGCGGTGATTGCCGCCCGGTATCAGGATCAATGGGTGTTTTGCCGTCACAGGGCACGGAATACCTGGGAAATTCCCGGAGGACACCGGGAAAAAGGTGAAAGCATCGCCGATACTGCCGCCCGGGAACTGGCAGAGGAAACCGGCGCGCTGCAGGCGGAAATCTTTCCTGTTTCCGCATATGGCGTGGAACGGGAAAACGGCATCACCTGGGGCATGCTGTATCTGGCCCGGATTGAGGAACTGGGGGAATTGCCCCCTGACTCCGAGATCGGGGAAGTAGGATTTTTTGACCGGATGCCGGATGAACTGACCTATCCCGCCATTCAGCCCCATCTTTACCGGGAAATTCAGAATTGGCTGAATCTGCAGAGTAAGGCGGATGAGCTTTGGGATATTTACGATGAAAACAGGCAATTGACCGGCCGCCTCCAGCGCCGGGGCGATCCCATGCAGGAAGGGGATTACCATCTTTCCGTGCATGTATGGATGCAAAACAGCCGGGGAGAATTCCTGATCACCCAGCGCAGCCCCAATAAGGGCTATCCTCTCATGTGGGAAAGCACGGGGGGATCCGCCCTGACGGGGGATGACAGCCTGACCGCGGCCCTCAGGGAAGTGGAAGAGGAAACGGGGCTGCAATTGAAAAAAGAAAACGGCAAGGTACTCCTTTCCTTAAAGCGCACCAATGATTTTTGCGATGTGTGGTATTTCCGGCAGGATTTTGATCTGAAGGATGTGGTCCTGCAGGAAGGGGAAACGGTGGATAAAAAATATGCCACTGCCCGGGAAATCATCGCCATGCGGGATCGGGGGGAATTTGTTTCCTTCCGGTATCTGGATCAATTGCTGGATATGATCGATCAGGAAAACGGCTGAAAACGATCGGGGGAAGACGATGGAATATATTCCAGCCAAAACCATTCTATCCTCCTGGCATGAAGGGGGCTGGTTTGGCAGCAATTATGGCATGAATCTGTATAAGGGCTGCTGCCATGGCTGCATTTACTGCGACAGCCGAAGCGAATGCTATCAGATTGCGGATTTTGACCGGGTGCGGGCAAAGGAAAATGTCCTGGAAATTCTGGCCCGGGATCTGAAAAGCAAGCGGAAAAAGGGCATGGTGATCACCGGCGCCATGAGCGATCCTTATAACCCTTTTGAAAAGCAATTATGCCTGACGCGAAGGGCGCTGATGCTGCTGGATCAATACGGCTTTGGCGTGGCGATCAATACCAAATCCCCTTTGGTTACCCGGGATCTGGATGTGCTTTTATCTGTCCGGCGTCATTCCCCGGTAACGGTAGGCATTACCATCACCACGGCGGATGATAACTTGTGCCGGAAAATTGAAAGGTATGTGCCGCCCTCCTCCCGGCGATTTTCTGCCTTGGAAACGCTTGCCCGGGGCGGCGTAAATTGCGGCGTGCTGCTCATGCCGCTTTTGCCCTTTATCAATGATACGGAAGAGAATATTTCCGCTATTGTTCATCGGGCAGCAAAGGCGGGGGCCAAATGGATTTTTGCTTACCCGGATATGGGGGTTACGCTGCGGCAGAATCAGCGGGGATATTTTTATGATCGGCTGGATGAAAGCTTTCCCGGCCTGAAAAAGCGCTATATGGATACCTTCGGCAATCAATATGGATGCGCATCCCCCAGGCATGAGGCGCTGTGGGCGCATCTGATCCGGGAATGTGAAAAAACAGGGCTGCTCTATCGCATGGAGGATATTGCCGAATCGCTGCATGCGCCCTATCGGATGGAGCAAATTTCTCTATTCTCAGAATAAAAAAGGTTTCTGCAATTTGGATTGCAGAAACCTTTTTGCTTGTATCTTTTAGGGACGCTGGCCCATAGCGCCTTCCAGGGTGAGGGTTTCGCCGGACATATACTTGAAATCGGGGGAGCCCAGCAGCACGCACACCCGGCCGATATCCTTTTCGGGATCGCCGAAACGGCCCATGGGAACGGCCTTCAGATTCTTTTCGTAGGCTTCGGGATAGGCCATCTTGAAGTTTTCCAGCTGGCTGGTCATGGCCAGGGGGCAGACGATATTGACGTTGATATTATCCTTGCCCCATTCGGTGGCGGCCACGCGGCTCAGGCCGCGGATGCCTTCCTTGGCGGCGGCGTAGGAGCACTGGCCCTGATTGCCGAAAAGGCCCGCGCCGGAAGCGAAGTTGATGACGCTGCCCTGGGTTTCCTTGAGGTAGGGATAGCATTCCCGCATATAATAGAAGGTGGCATACAGACCGGAATAGATACCAAGATCGAAATGATCCTTGGTCTGCATGGAAAGGGGAACGCCGGAAGCGGAGGCCTGGGCGTTATTGATCAGCACGTCAATGCGGCCAAAGGTTTCGATGGTCTTTTGCACAACAGCCTTTACCTTGTCCTCGGAATCCTCATCGGGGGTGACGTCCGCCTGCATGGCCAGCACCTTGATGCCGTAGAGGCGTTCCAGTTCTTCCTTGGCGTCCAGCAGCTTCTGTTCATTGCGGCCGGTGAGCACCAGATTGGCGCCTTCCTTGGCGTAGGCAACCGCCACGCCGTAACCGATGGATTTGGCCTTGCCGCCGCCGGTAATAATCGCAACTTTTCCGTCAAAAATACCCATGTGTATTTCCTCCTTCAAAAATGGCCCGAAGGCCTGATATGGATGATTGGATTGCAGGTTTTTGCCTGCGTTCCATACTATATCATACCCAGAAATCATCATCAAGGCGGAAAAAGATGAAAGAGGAAGGAAATGCTTTGGCGTTGACAAGCGGATGCGTTATTTGATATAATAAAAAACACTTATAAAAAAGGAACCGGATGATTCCGGTTCCTTTTTGTTATGCGATTATGCAGAAGATTAATGATACTGGGGCAGCCAGCCTTCGTGGGCGGCGATGAGATCATCGCACAGGGCAACGATATCATCGATGGAAAGCTCGCTCTGGCAATGGGGATCCAGCATGGCGGCCTGGTAGATATAATCCTTCTTGAGGGTGGTGGCGGCCTCGATGGTGAGCAGCTGCACATTGATGTTGCTGCGGTTCAGGGCGGCGCACTGCTCGGGCAGATTGCCTACATAGGTGGGCACCACGCCGCTGGCGTCGGCAATGCAGGGCACTTCCACGCAGGCGTTGGAGGGCAGATTGGGGATCAGGCCGGTATTGATCACGTTGCCGCCGAACTTGAAGGGATTATTGGTTTCCATGGCTTCCATGATGCGGCTGGCATATTCGCGGCTGCGTTCATGGGTGAGGGTGGGGTTATTGACCAATTCTTCCTTCTGCTTTTCCCACTTGGCAATCTGGTTTACGCAGCGGCGGGGATATTCATCCAGCGGAATATTGAAGCGATCGATCAATTCGGGATACTTATCCTTGATGAAGAAGGGATGGTATTCGGCGTTGTGTTCGCTGGATTCGGTGATGTAATAGCCAAAACGCTTCATCATTTCAAAGCGGACCATATCATTATGCTTTTCGGTGATGGCGGCGGCACGGCGCTTGATTTCGGGATAGAGGTCTTCGCCGTTCTTGGTCACTTCCAGCAGCCAGGCCATATGGTTGATACCGGCAATTTTCCACTGGATGGTATCATCATATTCCATTTCCAGATGCTTCATCAGGTTGGGCACGCAGACCTGCACGCTGTGGCAGAGGCCCACGGTCTTGACGTTGGTGAAGCGCTGCATGGCGCCGGCCAGCATGGCCATGGGGTTGGTGTAATTGAGGAACCAGGCGTCGGGGCAGACTTCTTCCATATCCTTGGCAAAATCGAACATGACAGGGATGGTGCGCAGGGCACGGAAGATACCGCCGATGCCCAGGGTATCGGCGATGGTCTGGCGCAGGCCGTATTTCTTGGGTACTTCAAAATCGATGACGGTGCAGGGCTCATACAGGCCAACCTGAATGGCATTGACCACATAATTGGCGCCGCGCAGGGCGTCCTTGCGGTTTTCCACGCCGCAATAGGTTTCGATCTTGGCCTTGTTGCCCAGATTGCGGTTGATGGCGCTGAGCATCAGATGAGATTCGGAAAGGCGCTTGGGATCGATATCATACAGCGCGATGACGCTCTCCTCCAGAGAGGGGGTGCACATGCAGTCGCCCAGTACATTCTTGGCAAACACGGTGGAACCGGCGCCCATAAAGGTGATTTTTGGCATAAAAAAGGCCTCCTTCATTTTTTTATGGCATATGAGAACAATGATATTATACAGAAAAAAGAACTTGAAAAGAAGAGTATTTTGTTGCATAATATGGGGGAAATGTTGCAGGAGGCGAAATTATGCCGCAGCCTATTTTATTTGGACAGGAGAATAATGGGGTGCAAATCCGTGATTTCGGGGAAGAAAAATGCCAATCTGCCCATACTTACGGGCCTGCCACCCGCGGGTATTATCTGATTCATTTTGTTGCATCCGGGAAGGGTGAACTCTCTGCCGGAGGAAGAATCTGGAAGGTGGAGGCCGGGCAGGGATTTTTGATTTATCCCGGGGAAGTGACCACCTATCGGGCGGATGCGCAGGACCCCTGGCATTATGCCTGGGTGGGCTATCATGGCCCCCAGGCGGAGGAAATTACCAGCCAGGTGGGCTTTGCCCGGGAAAAAAGAGTGCTTACCGCTCCGAATTCGGCTTTGGTATGGGAGATACTGCTGCAGATTAAACGGGACGCCGCAGAACTCCGGCTGGGGCATCTGGCCGCGTTGGGGGGATTATATCGCTTTCTGGCGCTGCTGGCCCCGGAAAAAGAGGAAAATGCCGCGCCGGAGCATGCCCGCCATTATGAAAAGGCGCTGTGGTATATGCAGGGGGCGTATCATCGGCCCATCACGGTGCAGGAAATTGCCGATTTTGTGGGGCTGAGCCGCTCTCAGCTCTTCCGGGTATTTGAAAAGGCCAGCGGCCAAGCCCCCAAAGTGGTGCTGCAGGAATTGCGGCTGCACCAGGCCAGGATCCTGCTGAAGGAAAAGGAATTGTCAGTGGAGGAAGTGGCCTATTCGGTAGGCATGAATTCCGGGGCGCAATTGGGCGCGGCCTTCCGGGAAAAATTCGGCATGTCTCCCCGGGCCTATCGGGAAAAAATTCGCAAACAAAAGGAATATTACAGCTGCTCATGATTATCAGGCAGGCAAATGACGCCTGCCTGTTTTTTTATGGGGATAAGGTCTCATTTTTTCCAGGATTGTCCCATTTTCCAATTGCAATTGACGGAAAAAAACAGTAAAATGAATACAATTAAAACGGAAAACGGTGCAATCCCAAATGTAAGGAGAAAACACTATGGAAAATACGCATCATGATTTGCTTATGATCGGCAGCGCCCATTTGGATCCGGCCTGGCTTTGGAAATGGCAGGAGGGCTATGCCGAAATCAAGGCCACTTTCCAATCTGCGCTGGATCGGATGGAGGAAACGGAGGATTTCATTTTTACCTGCGCCGGGGCTTGTTATTATGCCTGGGTGGAGGAAAATGAACCGGTCATGTTTGAAAAAATCCGGCAGCGTGTGGAAGAAGGCCGATGGAAAATTGTGGGCGGCATGTGGATTCAGCCAGATATGAATCTGCCCTCCCAGGAATCCATTGCAAGGCAACTGATGATCAGCCAAGGATACTTTTTGCAAAAATTCGGCGTGAAGGCCCTGACCGGTTATAATGTGGATACCTTTGGTCACGGCGCGTTTACGCCTATGCTTTTGAAAAAAGCAGGGATTCATCAATATGTATGGATGCGGCCTCAGATTCATGAAAACGATCGGATTCCGGAGGGCCCCATGCGCTGGCAATCCCCTGATGGCAGCGAAATAATGGCTTATCGTATTCCTCACGAATATTTGCGCAAAGCGGATATTTCCGGGAAAATCCGGGATGTGGAAAAAATGGGGGAGAGATTGCATGCCCCCATGATGTGTTTTTATGGGGTGGGCAATCATGGCGGCGGGCCGACCATTGAAAATATCAAAGAAATTCATCGTTTTATGGCGGATGATCCGCTGGGACAACGGGTAAAAATGGATTCTCCGGATGGCTATTTTCCGTTGCTGGAAAAGGAAAAGCTGCCTATCTGGCAGGGCGAATTGCAGCATCACGCCAGCGGCTGCTATTCCACCCACGGGAAGGGAAAATATCTGCATCGGAGAGCGGAAAATGATCTGATGCGCATGGAAAAAATGGGGGTACTGGCAGGTGCCTTAATGGGGCACCGGATGAAAAAGCCCTTTACCGATCAGGCCTGGCAGAATCTTTGCTTCAATCAATTCCATGATCTGCTGGGAGGCTGCGCCATAAGGGAGGCGCTTAACGATATGGAGGAAGGCCTTGCCGAAAGCCGCGCCATCGCCGCCCGGGAAACGAATGCCGCCATTCAGAAAATTTCCTGGCATGTGGATACCTGGCAGGGCAATCCTCTACGGGTGCGATCCAAGGAAGAAAACTATCTCTGGCATGCGAATCACCAAGGAACCCCGGTAGTAGTTTTCAATCCCCACGGGTTTGAGGCCACGGGCACTGTTCGGATTCGTCAGGGTCTTGGGGCTGTGCGATCGGATGAAGGGGCATGGCAGGCAGTGCAGAAAATCCGGGCCAGCCATGTGGATGGCCCCAATAACCGCTGGGATTCCATTTTCCGGGCCACGGTGCCGCCTCTGGGCTATCGGCTCTATTGGGTATACCGGGATGAATGCCAGGAAACAATGGGGAATTCCCTGCGGGCCAGCGAAACTTGCCTGGAAAATGATTTGATCCGGGCAGAATTTGAAAAGGATACCGGCCGGCTCTGCCAGATTATGGATAAGCAAACAGGCTTTTCCGCGCTTGGCGGCCCAGCCAGGGTGCGCCTGATGAATATCGAAAAGGCGGATACTTGGGCCCACAATATTTTTTCCTTTGATGAAGAGGCGGGAGAAATGCAGCCAATTTCCGTGCGGCTTACGGAAACTGGGCCGGTGCGGGCCTCTTTAGAAGTCATTTCCTCTCTGGGGGAAAACCGCATCCGGCAGGTATATCATCTCTATGCCGACGGCAGGGAACTGGAAGTGGAAACGGCCTTGGATCTGCGCACGTCGCAGAGAATGGTCAAATTATGTTTCCCGGTATCCGGCGCATCCGGGGAAACGGTCGGCGAGGTTGCCGGGGGCTTTATTACCCGAGCGGCCAATGGTATGGAGGAACCCTGCCAGCGCTGGCTGTATCAGGATGGGCTGCTGCTGGTGAATGACGGGCAATACAGTTACAGCGCGCTGCCCCAGGAACTTCGACTGACCATTGGCCATTCCAGTCAGTATGCCGATCATTACGGGCAAAACGATCGGGATCCAGAGGATGAAATCATGGATCTGGAGCGCTTGCGCTTTACCTACTGCCTGCGTCCATGTGGAAGGGGATTGGAAGCGGAAAAGCCCCATCGTCAGGCAGCGCTGCTCAATCAGCCCCTTTTGCATGTACTGGAAACCTATCATGAAGGGGAATTGCCGGGATGCTATCGGGGAATTTCCATTTCGGATGAAAATCTGGAACTGCTGACCATCAAGGAAGCGGAAAACAAAAGCGGCCTGATTTTGCATTTGCAGGAAAATGGCGGAAAAGAAAGAAACGCGGAAATTGCCCTGCATCTGACCGGGCAGAAAGCGGAAATCCACTTTGCCCCTTTTGAATTCAAAACGCTGTTGTTTCCGGCAGATGGAAGCGCTGTGCGGGAATTGTTGTTTACGGAAGAAGAAATAAAAGAATAAAGAAAAGAGGAAAATACCATGAAACAGCCTGAACAGATCTTTTTCTTTTCCAGTACCCATTGGGATCGGGAATGGTATCAGCCCTTCCAGGCAATGCGCTTCCGCCTGGCGGAAACCCTGGACGAACTCATCGACGTATTGGAAAAACGCCCGGAATTTGAGCTTTTCTGCCTGGATGGGCAGACCATCGTGCTGGAGGATTATATGCAGGCCGCCCCGGAAAACCGGGCCCGGCTGCAAAAGCTGATTGATGATGGCCGGATCAAGATCGGGCCCTGGTATGTGATGCCCGATACGAGGCTGGTTTCCGGGGAAAGCCTGATTGAAAATTTCCTGATGGGCCGGCGCATCGCTGCCCGGTGGAAGGCAGATACCTGGAAATTCGGCTATATGTGCGATATTTTTGGTCACATCGCCCAGATGCCCCAGATTTTAAAGGGCTTTGGCATGGAAGGCGCGTATCTGGGGCGCGGGCTTCATAATGATGGCTGGCGGGGCCTTTTCCGCTGGCAGAGCCCGGATCAAACCGAAATTTATGGCTATTACAGCGGTTATGCCACTTTTACCAATGTGGTCACCTGGCATTATGATGATCCGGATTATGAAGATCGGCTCAAAAGCATGGTGGAAAAGGATCTGCTGCCCGGCAAGGCGCCCATTGTCATACTGGCCGACGCCCGGGATCATGCCCCTGTCAATCCCCATACCCCGGAAATCCTGGAGGATTTGAAGCGGCTTTATCCCAATGCCAAGGTCAGCCAGGAAACCCTGGAAAATCTGCCCAAGGCCGCCGCACCCTACCATGATCAATTGCCCATCGTGCAGGGAGAATTGATTGACAGCACGGCGGATCGCAGCAAGAATATGCGCTTGGTTGGGCAATCCATGTCCAGCTATTATCCCATCAAATACAGAAATGACGATTGCCAGAATTATCTGGAAAAAATGGTGCGGCCCCTCAATGCCTTTGGCCGTCTGCTTGGGGTAAAGGATCGGCCTGCGCTCATGGAAAAATGCGTGGATTATCTCTTGCAGAATCATCCCCATGATTCCATCTGCGGCTGTTCCATCGATCAGGTGCATATTGATATGCATTATCGCTATGACCAGATGAAGGCTATCGGCAGCGAATTGGTCAGCCGGGCGCAAAATGCCCTGTGGGTAAAGCCTGGGGAGAAGGGGGATCGGCTGGAGATTCTCAATCCCTTCTGCTATGATTGGCTGGCCCCGGTGCGCCTGGAAATTCCCTTCCCGGCGGGCTATGCCCATACCTTTGCCGAATCCGCCGGTTATACCCAGCGCAATGCTTTCCGTCTGGTGGATGCCAACGGCAAGGAAATTCCTTATCAGATTCATGGAATCCGGAAGAATGTATCCCTCCGCACCCAGGATCAGAAGAGCGAAAAGCTGGATTTGTATGATGTGTCTTTCGCGGCAGATCTTGCGGCGGCTTCCGTCACTTCTTTGGAAATCCGGCCCAGCGATCTGCCGGTGCGCTATGGCGGGGAAGGTTTCCGTCTGGGCGCCAATTTCTGCGATAACGGACTGATTCGCTTTGAAATCGGGGCGGATGGCACGGTATCCATCTGGGATCATGAAACGGGAGAATGCTATCATGGTCTCAACCGCTATCTGGATGACGGCGAGGACGGCAACGGCTGGTTCCATGATGCGCCCATCGGCGATGTGAAGCGGATGGCCCTTTCGCCGGTGAAGGTGGAAAGAATTGCCCATGGCCCTGCCCAGGCGGCCTTTAAAGTGGTGCAGAAATTGCCGCTGCCCATGGGAAGGGAAGATACCCGGGAAACGGAACTGACCCTGGAAACCATTTATACCCTGGGCAAGGGCGATAAATTCGTGCAGGTGGATATGACCCTGGATAATACCGCGGCAGATCATCGCTTGCTTGCTTCCCTGCCCATGGGACGGGAAATGAAGAAATATTATTCCGGTCAGGCCTTCTGCTGCGTGGAACGGGAAACGGGCCTGGATCCCGAGCGGATGAATTGGGATGAACAGGAATCCCTGGAAAAGAGCATGAACGGCATTCTCTTTGGTCAGGACGAAAAGGGGGGCCTGGCTTTTGTCAGCGCCGCCGGGCTGCATGAAGGCGGCATGGATCAGGATGGCGCCATGTCCATTACGCTGCTGCGCTCCTTCAGCCGGGCCTATCTGGTGGATCGGCCCGAAGCCTGCAAATTGCTGGGCAAGCATCATTTCCGCTATGCCATGGCCGTGATGAATCAAAAGGATTCCTATGCCGATCTGCTGAAAATCCAGGATCGGCTCTGCGCTGAATTTACCGCCCGCTTTGGCAGGGGGGAAGCGGAAATGGGCAAATCGCTGCTGAAGCTGAATGGCGAAAAGCTTCAGATCAGCGCCGTCAAGGCCCCGGAGGACGGGGATATGAACGCTGTCATTGTGCGGCTGTGGAATGCTTCTGCAGAAAAGCAAAAGGGCGTGCTGGAAAGCGGCTTTGCGCTGAAAAATGCCCGGTATGTAGCGCTGGATGAAACCTGCCCTGTGCCTGCTGAATTTGAAGCCCATCGGATTCCCCTTGAAATCGGGCCCTGGGAAATCGTTACCCTGCGGCTGGATTGCGAAAAGAAAGGATGAGGAAGGGAGCAATTCGGGGATCACGATTCCATCTTGCTGATGAGAATACGGACGGAAAATAAACTTGAAAAATTTTTGAAAATGCTGTATAAAAAAGATAGATGATTATTTCCTGGGAGGTAAAAATATATGAAGGTTATGCAGTATGTGACCACGACGGAAACGCCCATGCGGCCTTACGAACTCAAGCCCTGCGGAAGCTATGCGGGCAACAGCCTGGTGCTGCGGGTGAATGATGCGCCGGAAAAGGATCCGGTGATCGGCCTGGGCGTGGCGATTACGGGCAGCTCCTGCTATGAACTCAATACCATGGAACCGGAAAAGCGCCGGGCTTTCCTGGAAACCATTTACGGCAAGGATGGCCTGAATCTGGGCGTAGGCCGGCTTTCCGTCGGCGCCAGCGATTATTCTGCGGAAATCTATACCTATGATGATGTGCCCGGCGATGAAAAACTGGAGCATTTTTCCGTGGCTCGGGACGAAGCCTATGTGCTGCCCATGATCAAGGAAGTGCTGGCGGTGAATCCCGATCTGTATCTGTATGCCTCTCCCTGGAGTCCTCCCGGCTGGATGAAAACCGGCAATTCCATCTGCGGCGGCTATATGCGGGATAAATATGTGGAATGCTATGCGGATTATATCATCAAATTCATCAAGGCCTATGAAGAACACGGAATTCATATCGAGGCCCTGACCCCGCAGAACGAACCCGAAACCGATCAGACCGGCTTCATGCCCGCCTGCAAATGGCATCCCGAAACCGAAGCGAAATTCATTTCCGCCCTCAAGCGCAAGATGCGCAAGGAAGGCATCGACGCCGGCATCTGGATGTATGACCATTGCTTTACCGGCTGGCTGCGGGTGAAATGGATGCTGGAGGAATATCCCGAATTGCTTTCCGACGCCGACGCCGTGGCATTCCATTACTATGATACTGCCATCGAATGGCTGGATGAACTGCGTAAATATTTCCCCGATATCAAATATCATTTCACTGAGGGCGGCCCCCGGCTCTATGATCATTATGGCGACGATCATTGCAAATGGACCACCATGATGGCCAAGGCCTTCAATCATGGCTGCCGTTCCTTTACCGGCTGGAATCTGATGCTGGATGAAACCGGCGGCCCCAATGTGGGCCCCTTCTTCTGCGGCGGATTGGCCACCCTTAACAGCCAGACCGGCGAAATCACCTACAGCGGCCAGAGCAAGGCCCTGGCGCATTTTACCAAATTTGTGCAGCGGGGCGCTATGGTGCATGCCACGGAATTGGCCGGGGATGGCGTGACGATGTTTGGCTTTGCTACCGATAAGCCCTGGTGGGCGGTGGAAAGCTGCGCATTCAATAATCCCGATGGCAGCCATGTGCTGGTGCTGGCCAACAGTAATGCCACCAAACGCCAGATTCAGTATCAGTATGGCGGGCAGTGGTGGTATATTGAATTGCTGCCCAATGCCGTTTCCACCGTCGTATTTGAAAAATAAAGTAATTGAAAAAAGTCAGCAGGACGAAAGCGCTCTGCTGACTTTTTTGTTGAAAAATAAAAATATACAGGGAGGGATTGCATGGAAAATGAATGCAGGAAATTTCCCGATGACTTTCTTGGAAGGGGACTGGGGAAACCGTTCTTTGGTCACAAAGAATGGTTTCCCCAGCATGCTTTTTCCCTCACCGCATGGCCCGGTAGGCCCGGGGGGAAAGGCCGAAGGACTGAAGAAATTTGCGGTTGAAGCCGGATACATCCTGATAGCCCACGGCAAGGGCAATCTGGGTAACGGAAAGATCGGAAAGAAGCAAAAGCATCTGGGCCTTGCGCATCTGGGCGGAGAGGATATACTGCTGGGGGGATTGGCCAAAGGCCAGATGAAATGCCCGGCGAAAAGGCGCGGGGGAGAGGGCGCAGCTTTCCGCCATGGCGGCGACGGATGGGCTTTCGCCTTTTTCCAGCGCGTTATGCACCAGGTCAATGGCGGGCTCCAGCCGGGTGAACTGCCGGCCGGGGCGCAGGGATAAAAGGGGCAGCCCCCGGGACGCCACCGCCAATTCCTCAATCAGGGTATACAGGCAGGAAAAACGCCGATTTTTTTCGCCCGGCAGGACAATTCTTGTGATCAATTCCGCAAGGAATGGAAACTGCTGCCGATCGATGATTCCGCATAACCCCATCTGGGTTTCCAATAGCTTTTGCAGATGGGAAAGCCTGGGCGCGCCCCATTCCCCCAACTGGCGGACGGGATCAATATTCAGCCAGTACCAGCGGCTGGATTCATCGCCGTCATTCCTGTTCAGATGATTCTGAAAGGGGAAAATAATCTGCACATCCCCGGCGGAAAAGGAATATTCCTGATCATCCACGATGCAGCTTCCCCGGCCGCTGACGCACACCCCCAATTCCATGCAGGAATGAAAATGGAGAAAGGTTATATCAAAAATGCCCAGGGAATGGGGCGGGCGAAAATCCGTGGTCATCTCCGTGGGCAGGGATGGCGCATAGATGGATGGTAAATTGGAAATTGAGCGATTTCGCATGGTTTTTCTCCTGAATTACATAGAATGAAACCTTTGCTTGCATTATACTGAAATCAAGGAATGAATACAAGAGGAGGAATATAAAATGATTTATCTTTCCAAGGAAAATCTTCGGGATCGCATTTATGCCTGCTGGATCGGCAAAAATATCGGCGGCACCCTGGGCACCCCCTATGAAGGCACCCAGGAACTGCTGGATATCAGCGGCTTTGCCTCCAAGGCCGGCGAACCTTTGCCCAACGACGATCTGGATCTGCAGCTGGTCTGGCTGCGGGCGGTGAATGATTTGGGCCCCGACGCCATCAACAGCAAGGTGCTGGGCGAATACTGGATGAGCTTTATCAACCCCAACTGGAATGAATATGGCGTATGCAAAAGCAATATGCGCCAGGGCATTCTGCCCCCCATGAGCGGCGAATATAATAACAAGCTCTGGCGTGATTCCAATGGCGCCTGGATCCGCACGGAGGTGTGGGCCTGCCTGTATCCTGCCATGCCCGAAAAGGCCATCCGCCTGGCATTTGAAGACGCCAGCGTGGATCACGGCTTTGGCGAAGGCACCTATGCCGCCATTTTTGTGGCCGCTGTGGAAAGCGCCGCCTTCGTGGTGAAGGATTTCAATCAGCTGCTGGATATCGGCCTTTCCAAGATTCCGGATGATTGCCGGGTGGCCCGGGCGATCAAGCTGGTGCGCAAGGCCTATGCCGATGGCATCGACTGGAAGACCTGCCGGGAAATGATCGTTAAGGACAGCGAGGATCTGGGCTGGTTCCAGGCCCCTGCCAATGTGGCCTATGTGGTGCTGGGCCTGCTCTATGGCGAATGCGATTTCAAAAAGAGCATGATTCTGGCCGTTAACTGCGGCGATGATACCGACTGCACCGGCGCCACCCTGGGCTCCATCCTGGGTATCAAAGATGGCATGAATGGCATTCCCAAGGATTGGATGGCCTATATCGGCGAGGGCATCAAGAGCATCTGCCTTACCAATGGCCATGGCTTCTATCCCGAGGATTGCACCGTCCTTACCGATTGCATCCTCAATCTTCTGCCCGTGACCCTCAGGCAGAATCAGAGCCAGATTTTGCTGAATCTGGCCCGGCCCCATCGGGCGGATTACCGCGGCGTATGTTTGGCGGACAAGGAAGATTTGACCGAACTGAACGTGGATGAATTCTACGGCAATGAATTTGCCATGTCCCTGGCCAATCGCAAGCCTTATTCCTACATCATCGAAGGCGTCATCGCCGATGTGATGGTGGAATTTGATGATAAGCCCCAGATCACGGCGGGCGGCACCATCAGCGGCGTGATCACCGTAACCAATAAGCCCAATTTCCCCGAGCAGAAGCAATACAGCCTGCGCTATCTCTGCCCCGAAGGCTGGACGGTGGAAAGCCCCCTGACCGCCTACAGCTATCTGAATCCCCGCGATCAGAAGTATCGTTACAATAAAGTACCCTTTACCATCCATGCGGGCGAGCATGTGAATGCCGTTAACAATATTATTCTGGAAGTGACCAGCCCCGGCCGGCCCACTCAGATCCTGGTGCCGATTCAGGTGATGGGCTGATTCGAAAAAACAATGCAGCCGCGTCCCATAAGGACGCGGTTTTTTTGCGGCAA
The DNA here is from genome assembly GCA_015056015.1 of Clostridiales bacterium. Classification (GTDB taxonomy): domain Bacteria; phylum Bacillota; class Clostridia; order Christensenellales; family Aristaeellaceae; genus RUG563. The sequence goes on along the minus strand of SVHD01000005.1, from coordinate 18,180 downwards.
TTCTGCATAATTTTGATGCGTTCTTTTTTAAGGAAGATTTATTTGTAAAACGCTTGTATTCCGGGGAACACTATGGTATAATAACGCCGTAAACTGCTTTTCCGGCAGCGATTTTTCGTGCCATCGGAAGGCGGCAAGCGAAATGAATTTTTCCTTTAGAAAGAAGGGTTTAACGAAGAGTGGGAGCTGCAATGAGAAGACCGGGACGGAAGGTCTATTCCGCGTCCCTGTGTTCTTCCGGAAATGCAGCATTGCCCACTCTTTCTGTATTTTTTTAAGGTAAAGGAGCCTGAAAATGCCCCCCAAGAATGCAAACATGCAAAAGATTGAGGCCATCTGTCAGCGGACTGCGGATAAGCTGGAATACGAGCTTTGCGACGTGGCCATCGAAAAGGAACCCACCGGCCGTTATCTGCGGATCTATATTGATACCGAAAGCGGCGTTACGCTGGATGACTGCGAAAAATACCATAAGCTGGTGCAGCCTGCTCTGGAAGCGTTCGATTATGATTTCCTGGAGGTTTGCTCCCCCGGGATTGACCGGCCGCTGAAAACCAAGCGGGATATCGAAAAATCCATCGGCCTGCTGGTGGAAGCCAGGCTCTACAAGCCGGTGGATGGGAAAAAGAGCATCCAGGGATTGCTTACCGAAATGGATGAAAACCATGTGCTTTTGCAGGTGGGGGAAGAACAAACGGAATTGCCGCGGAAAACGGTTTCCCAGGTGCGCCTGGTGCCCGATCTGAGCGGTCTGGAAGATATTGAGGATGCAGAGGAATAAGATTCCTTCTGCAAAGTGAGAGAATTTGGAAGGCAGGAGAAATAACAATGGCAGCACGTAAATCCGAAATGATGGATGCGATTGAAAACCTGGCGAAAGCCAAGGATATCAGCCTGGATCAGATTGTCAGCGCGGTGGAAGAGGGCTGCAAGGCCGCTTATCGCCGGAATGTGAAGGGCGTGCCCCCCGTAAATCTTTCCGTGGTGCTCTCCCGGGAGCATGACGTGCAGATTTTCGCCCGCAAGGTGGTTTCCGAAGTGGTGGAGGATGACAGCCAGCAGATTTCTTTGGAAGAAGCCCGGGCCCTTCGCCCCAATTATGAACTGGGCGATATCGTGGAAATCGATGTGACCCCTGCGGATTTCGGCCGTGTGGCCGCCCAGACCGCCAAGCAGGTGATCCTGCAGCGGCTGCGGGAAGCCGAACGGGGCAAGATTTATGATGAATATATCGAAAAGGAAAATGAAATCCTCACCGCTATCGTAGAAAAGGTGGAACCCAAGGCCGTTTATGTGGAATTGGGCCGCACCGCCGGCGTGCTGGAAGCCAGCGAATTTATGCCCGGCGAAGAATATCGCCCCGGCGATCATATCAAGGTCTATGTATTGCAGGTATATCGCTCCGGCCGGGACGCCACCCGGGCTCCTCAGGTGGCCGTCAGCCGTATCCATACCGGCCTTGTCAAGCGCCTCTTTGAAATGGAAGTGCCCGAAATCGCCACCGGTATCGTGCAGATCAAATCCATCGCCCGCGAAGCCGGCAGCCGCACCAAGATGGCCGTTGCCTCCATGGACGCCATGATTGATCCCGTGGGCGCCTGCGTGGGCCCCCGCGGCAGCCGCGTGGATAAGGTTGTCAGCGAACTGAAGAACGAAAAGATCGATATCATCAAGTGGTCCCAGGATCCGGCGGAATTTGTGGCCAACGCCCTCAATCCCGCCCATGTGGTCAGCGTGTTCGTTTCCGATAAGGAAAAGATCTGCCGCGTGGTGGTGCCGGATAATCAGCTGTCCCTGGCCATCGGCAAGGAAGGGCAGAATGCCCGCCTGGCGGCCAAGCTGACCGGCTGGAAGATCGATATCAAATCCCAGACCCAGGTGGCCGAATTGCTCCGCCAGGAAATGCCTGAATTGCCCGAAGGCAATGGCCAGGTGATCGCCGACGAATATGAGGATTACGATTCCATCATTCCTGACGACGAGATCGAATAATATAAGAGGGGATCGCCCATGAAGGAAAAAAAGATACCCATGCGCATGTGTGTGGGCTGCCGGGAAATGAAGCCCAAGAAGGAATTGATCCGGGTGGTCAAATCCCCGGAGGGGGCCGTTTCCATGGATCTGACGGGGCGTAAGCCGGGGCGCGGCGCCTATGTATGCCGGAGCGCGGAATGCTTAAAGCGTGCCATCAAGCAAAAGCAATTGGAACGGGCCTTTGAATGCGCCATCGGCGAAGAAACCCATGCCTCTCTTCTTCATGAACTGGAAAGCCTGGAGGGGGAAGCGTGAAGAACGTGCTGGGGCTGCTGGGGCTTTCCTGCAGGGCGGGCCAGGTGATTCTGGGCGCGGAAATGGCGCTGAAGGAAATCAAAGCCGGCCATGCCGCCCTGGTGCTGCTGGATGAAAGCGCATCGGAAGGAACCAGAAAAAAGATTACCGACGCCTGCGCCTATCGCCATGTTCCCTTGCATATGCTGCCGACGGATGCAATATCCCAGGCCTGCGGCAAGGATGGGCGAATGGCCGCGGCCATCAGGCCGGGCAAATTATGCCAGCAATTGCTTTTATTGCTTACCGGGCCGGAAAACAACGGCCAATCATAAATGGATCATTCATTCAATCTTAACGAAAAAAACTATGCCAAATGCGGGGGTGCAAGCATTCAATGACCAAGGTAAAACTGACTGAAGCCACGAAGGAAATTAACCAGCAGGCAGGCGTAATCCTGGAGGAAGCGGCGCGGATTCGGCGCAATCTGGATAATGTGATGCAGAATCTGCGCAAGCAGGAAGCCAAATTCCAGCGCGCGGAAGAAGAAGAACGCGCACAGAAACACCAGGAAGAGCAGCGTCTGCTTGCCCAGCAGCATACCAAGGCTTGGACGATGCCCGACGAGGAGGCGGAAGCCCCCTCCGCTCCTGTTCAGGTACAGGAAAAGCCAGATGAAAAGCCCGTGGAAGTAAAGGCCGAAAAGCCCGCCGAAAAGAAGGAAGAGGCTGCGCCTGCCAAGAAGGCGGCTGAAAAACCCGCCAAGAAGGAAAAGGCCGAAAAGGCAGTGGAGGCGAAGGCTGAAAAGCCTGCCGCCAAGCCCGCGGAAGCCAAGGCCGAAAAGCCTGCTGAAAAGCCCGCGGAAGTCAAGGCCGAAAAGCCTGCTGAAAAGCCTGCGGAAGCCAAGGCCGAAAAGCCTGCTGAAAAGCCTGCGGAAGTCAAGGCCGAAAAGCCTGCTGAAAAGCCCGCGGAAGTCAAGGCCGAAAAGCCTGCGGCTCCTGCTCCCGCTGCGGCGCCCGCACGTCCCGCGCCCGCTCCCGGCCAGCAGCAGTATGGCCGTCCGGCGCCCGGCGCGCCCCGTCCTCAGGGCCCCTACGGCCGTCCCGCGAATCCGCAGCAGGGTCAGGGCGGACCTTATGGTCGTCCCGCCAATTCCCAGGGCCCCTATGGCCGTCCTGCCAATCCGCAGCAGGGCCAGGGCGGACCTTATGGCCGTCCCGCCAATCCCCAGGGCCCCTATGGCCGTCCTGCCAATCCGCAGCAGGGTCAGGGTGGTCCCTATGGCCGTCCCGCCAATGCTGGCCAGCAGCAGTATGGCCGTCCCGCCGCGCCCGGCGGCGCGCCCCGTCCTCCCATGGGCGGCGGCAATGCCCCCGGCGGCAATCGCCCCATGGGTGGCGGTAACCGGCCTATGGGCGGCGGCATGAACCGCAGCCGCGGTCCCGAACTGACCCCCGTTGTGGAAAAGGAACGGGTCAGCAATTACGATCCCAACAAAAAGAATTATATCCGTCAGCATGATCCGGAGCATGTCTCCAAGAATCGAAAGCAGCTGGTGAAGGAATCCTTCAACGGCTACGATGACGAAACCGTCCGCGGCGGCAAGCGCGCCCGGGCCAGCAAGAAGCAGCCCTCCGCGCAGCAGATGATGGCCCCCATCAAGATCGAAAAGGCCTATATGACGGCGGAAACCATCACCGTCAAAGATCTGACCGAGCGCATCGGTAAGCCCGCCGGCGAAATTCTTAAGAAGCTTTTGATGCTGGGCATCATGTCCAATATCAACAGCGAGCTGGATTTTGATACCGCTTCCCTGGTCTGCTCCGAATTCGAAGTGGAACTGGAAATGAAGCTGGATAAAACCGCTGAAGACGCCCTGTCCGAAACCAATGTGGAAGACGCCGAAGAGGATCTTCAGGCCCGTCCTCCCGTTATCACCATCATGGGCCACGTTGACCACGGCAAGACCTCCCTGCTGGACTATATCCGCAAGGCCCACGTGACCACCACCGAAGCCGGCGGCATTACCCAGCATATCGGCGCTTATACCGTAAAGCTGGATGGCCGTCAGATCACCTTCCTGGATACCCCCGGCCATGAAGCCTTCACCGCCATGCGTATGCGCGGTACCCAGGCCACCGATATCGCCGTTCTGGTGGTTGCCGCCGACGACGGCGTTATGCCCCAGACCATCGAATCCATCAACCATGCCAAGGCTGCCGGCGTGCCCATCGTGGTGGCCATCAACAAGATGGATAAGCCCACCGCCAATCCCGATCGCATCATGCAGGATTTGACCAAGTATGAACTGGTGCCCGAAGACTGGGGCGGCGATACCATCATGGTGCCCGTTTCCGCTCTTACCGGCGATGGCGTGGATGATCTGCTGGAAATGATTCTGCTCCAGGCTGATGTGCAGCAGCTGCGCGCCAATCCCAATCGTATGGCCACCGGCGTTATCATCGAAGCCAAGCTGGATAAGGCCCGCGGACCTCTGGCCACCGTGCTGATTCAGAATGGTACTTTGAAGGTTGGGGATAATATCGTTGCCGGTATGGCTTCCGGCCGTGTCCGCGCCATGCTCAATGACCGCGGCGAGCGGGTTCAGTCCGCCGGCCCCTCCACTCCTGTGGAAATTGCCGGTTTCAATGAAGTGCCCCTGGCCGGCGATGAAATGCTGGCCGTAAAGGATGATCACCTCAGCCGTCAGGTGGCCCAGGAACGCAAGGATAAGGAAAAGGCCGCCCGCGTCAATGCTTCCGCCAAGGTATCGCTGGATAACCTGTTTGCCGGTATTTCCGAAGGCAAGGTGCAGACCTTGAATATCATCGTCAAGGCTGACGTGCAGGGCTCCGTGGAAGCGGTGAAACAGTCCCTTGAAAAGCTGAGCAATGATGAAGTGAAGATCCGCATCCTCCACTCCGCCGTCGGCGCTGTTACCAAGGATGACGTAAACCTGGCCGCCGCCTTCAATGCTATCATCATCGGCTTCAATATCCGTCCCGATGCTACCGCCCGGGAAGCCGCTGAAAAGGAAGAAGTGGATATCCGCCTCTACCGCATCATCTATCAGGCTATTGAGGATATTGAAAAGGCCATGAAGGGTCTGTTGGCCCCCGAATTCAAGGAAGTGCTGCTGGGCCATGCCCAGGTGCGCAATGTCTTCAAGATTACAGGCTCCGGTACGATTGCCGGCTCCTATGTAACCGACGGTAAGGTGCAGCGTAACGCTTCTGTTCGTCTGCTGCGCGATAACGTGGTTATCTTCGAAGGCAAGCTTTCTTCCCTCCGCCGTTTCAAGGATGACGTGCGCGAAGTGGCCACCGGCTACGAATGCGGCATCGGCCTTGAAAACTACAACGACGTCAAGGAAGGCGACGTGGTAGAATGCTTCGTAATGGAAGAAATTGAACGCTGAGAATTAAAGGATATTTGCGGGAGGATGCTTTTGAGTCAAAAGCACCCTCCCGTGCCCTCCCGAAAACCGATTGGGGAAATTGATAGGAGATTCTAAGGAATGCGTTTTCCCCTGTTACTTTAATGAATGGACAGTTTTCAGAAGAAAAGCAGTTCATGAAAGAAAAAAATCGGCTTTCTGGGAGAGAGCGCGAGAGGGGGTATCTTTCCCCGGGGAAAGATACCCCCTCTCGCAAAAAAACTTCCCCGCTCGTAAAAAGAAAGGAAAGCTCATGGCAAATTTTCGTATTGATCGGATTTCGGAAGAAGTGCGCCACGCCATTGACGCCATCATCCGGGATATGAATGATCCCCGCATTGGGGGCACCTACTGCGTCACCCGGGCGGATGTGACCCGGGATTTGCGCTTTGCCAAGGTATACATCAGCATTCTGGAAGATGAAAAAGCGGATGAAATGATCAAGGCGCTGAAAAAGGCGGCGGGCTTCATTCGCCGCGAACTGGGGATGCGCGTGGATTTGCGCTATACCCCCGAATTACTGTTTGAACGGGATCGCAATATTGCCTATGGCGTGCATATCGCCCAGGTGCTTCGTGATGTTGCGCCCAAGGAGGAAAATAATGCAGGGGATGAAACCCTTTAATTGCGATGAAATGCTGTCCGTGCTCAAAGGCGCGAACAGCATCTTGTTATGTACCCATGTTGCTCCGGATGGAGACGCCATCGGTTCCACCCTGGCCATGGGCCTGGCGCTGAAAAAGCTGGGGAAGCAGGTGGTTTTTTCCTGTGCTGATCCCATTCCTGCGCGCTTTCATTTTTTGTCCGGCGCAAAGGAATTTGTACAGGCGGATGCGCTGGCTGAACGGCAATTCGATGCGGCGCTGGCCATCGATGCGGCGGAGCTTGCCAGAATCGGGGATTGCGCCGGGGCTTTTGAAAAGGCACCCGTTACGCTGCAGATCGATCATCATGGCACCAATCCCAGCTATGCCATGATCAATTATGTGGATGGGGACGCCGCGGCCTCCGGCTGCCTGATCCTGCGCTGCATGGACGCCCTGGGCATTCCCCTTACCCCGGAAATTGCCCAGTGTATTTACTGCGGCATCAGCACGGATACGGGAAATTTCTGCTTCGATAATACGGATGAAGAAACATTTATATGCGCGGCCCGGCTGATGGAGGCGGGGCTGCCGCTGAATGAAACGGCCCGGAAGATGCATTTGCTCAGGGAGGAGCCCCATGTGCGGCTGCTGGGCAGGGCGCTCAATACTCTGAAGATTTTTGCCGACGGCAAATGCGCCTGGATGTGCCTGACCCGGGAAGATTTCCTTATGGCCCAGGCCGGCCCCGAGCATACGGAAAATATCGTTAACTATGCCCGGGATTTGCCGGGGATCGAAATGGCGTTTCTGGGGACGGAACAGGAAAACGGCAGCACCAAATTCAGCCTTCGCGCCCAGCCCCCAAGGGATGTGGCGGCGGTGGCGAAAAAATTTCAGGGCGGCGGGCATAAACTGGCTTCGGGCTGCAGGATTGATCTGCCCTTGCTGGCGGCCTGCGCTGCGGTGGAAAAAGAAATGCTGCTGCAAATCGAGGAAAACCAATGAATGGATTTATCAATCTGTTAAAACCGCCGGGGATGTCCTCGGGTACGGCGGTGGCCATTGTGAAACGTCTTACCGGCGAAAGGGTGGGCCATGCGGGCACCCTGGATCCGGAAGCGGCGGGGGTATTGCCCATTATGGTGGGCAGGGCCACCAGACTATTGGATTATTTTACGGATAAGGGCAAAAGCTATGTGGCGGAAATTGCCTTTTCAGGCGCAACCGATACCCAGGACGCCCAGGGCGTAATCGTGGAGGAAGGGAAAAAAATACCTTCCCGGGAAGAAATCCTTGCCACGCTGCCTGCCTTCACCGGAGAAATTATGCAGCGGCCGCCCGCCTATTCCGCAATCAAGCGAGGGGGCGTGCCCCTTTATGCGCTGGCCCGCAAGGGGGAAATGGTGATTACCGAGGCCCGGAAAACGGATATTTTCAGCCTGGAACTGGGCGAAAAAACGGGCGAAAATGGCTATATGCTGCATATTGATTGCGGCGGCGGCACCTATATCCGTACCCTTTGCCATGATCTGGGCCAGGCCATGAACGCCCCTGCCCATATGCGTTTTTTGCTGCGAACGAGAGCCGGAGCATTTCATATTGAAAATGCGGTAACGCTGGAAGAAATTCAGCTGGCGGCGGAAGAAAAGCGATTGGATCAATTGCTGCTGCCCCTGGAAACGCCGCTGATGCTGCTGCCGGAAATGCAGGTGCCGAAAAAATGGGAAAAGCTGGCCCGGAATGGGGGAAAGCTGCCCTCAGCGCTGCTGCCGGAACTGGAAGAGGGAGCGCGATGCCGGATTTATATCCAGGATACGCTGCTTGGCGTTGGCCGCCGGGCAGGCGATGAAATACGATTCGATGTAGGATTGACGGGAGGAAACGAATGATGGATATTCGGGAAAAACTTGCTCAGGTAAAATGCTTTTTGCTGGATATGGATGGCACCTTCTATCTGGGAGATAACCTGATTGAAGGCTCCCTGGATTTTCTTGACGCGCTCAAGCGCACCGGCCGTCAATGCCTGTTTCTGACCAATAATTCTTCCAAGTCCGGCTCCGTTTATGAAGAAAAGCTGAAGAAAATGAATGTGCCTGCGGAATTCCGGAAGGTGCTCACCAGCGGCCAGGCGGCTGCCAATTATGTGGTCAATCGGTATCCCGGCAAAAAGGCTTTCCTGCTGGCCAACGAAGTGGAAACCAAGGAAATGATGGCCCTGGGCGTTGAGGTGGATCAGGAAAACCCGGATTACGTGCTTATCGCCTTTGATACCGAGCTGGATTACAAAAAGATGTGCATGCTCTGCGATCATGTGCGCAATGGCCTGCCCTATATTGCCACCCATCCCGATTTCAATTGTCCCACGGAAACGGGCTTCATCCCTGATATCGGCGCTACCATCGCCTATGTGAAGGCCAGCACCGGCCGGGAACCCGATCTGATCATCGGCAAGCCCAATAGTGGCATCGTGGAGGAAACCCTGCGGGTGACGGGGCTGAAAAAGGAAGACCTGGCCATGGTGGGCGATCGGCTCTATACCGATATTGCCACCGGCGTCAACTTTGGCATGACCAGCATTCTGGTGATGAGCGGCGAAACCACGGCGGAAATGGCGGCGGAATCCACGGTAAAGCCTACCTTGACCTTCGGCCGGCTTTCCGATATGATTCCTTATTTATAAGAGGAATACATGAATAAGTATCTTCGTAATGGGCTGATTGGGGCTTTTTGGCTGCTGGTATGGTGGGGCGCTGCGCAGGCGGTTGGCCTGCCGCTGCTGCTGCCCGGGCCATGGGATACCCTTTCGGCCCTTTTTCAGCAAATGAAGCATATTGCCTTCTGGCAAAGCACGGGGCTGACCCTGATTCGGGTGGGCGCGGGCTATCTGATGGCGGTGGGCATTGGCGTAGTGATGGCGGTGATCTGCCATTTTGTGCCGCTGATGGATGCGTTGTTTTCTCCGGTGCGCTCGGTGATTAAGGCGACGCCCGTTTCCTCCTTTATTATTCTGGTGCTTTTGTGGATCCAGAAAGGAAGGGTGCCCGCCTTCATTTCCTTCCTGATGGTGCTGCCTATTGTTTGGACAGAGGTTCAGGCCGGGCTTGGGGCGGTGGATCAGCAATTACTGGAAATGGGGAAAATGTATCGGCTCAAATGGCTGCAGAAGGCCCGGTATATTTATCTGCCCTCGGTGCTGCCTCATTTTGCGGCGGCCTGCACCACAGGCCTGGGCTTTGCATGGAAATCCGGGATTGCGGCGGAGGTTATTGCCCTGCCCCTGCTTTCCGTGGGCAAGAATCTGTATGACGCCAAAATCTATCTGGAAAGCGCCAATCTTTTCGCATGGACCTTTACAGTCATCCTGCTTTCCATGGCGCTGGAGGCCGTGCTGAAACGGCTGATGGCGCGTTTGAAAGGGGGAAAGGCGGCATGATTCAATTTCGGAATGTGCAGGCCGGATACCCGGATAAGAAAATCTTTCTGGATCTGAATGCAGCATTTCCCGATCATGGCGCAGTGGCGCTGATGGGGCCTTCGGGCTATGGGAAAACCACCCTGCTGCGATTGATTGCCGGGCTGCTCAAGCCTGCGGCGGGGGAAATTGCCGGATTGGGGAATCAGAAAATTTCCTTTCTTTTTCAGGAGGATCGGCTGCTGCCCTGGCTGACGGCGCTGAAGAATGTGGAAATCGTCAGCGATGAAAAAAAGGCGAAATACTGGCTTTCCCAAATGGAAATTGAGGAAATGGAAAAATATCCCCGGGAAATGAGCGGGGGGATGCAGCGCCGGGTGGCCCTGGCCCGTGCCATGGCATTTGAAGGGGATATTCTTTTGCTGGATGAGCCCTTCAAGGGCCTGGATGAGGAACTGCGCAGGCGCATTGCGGAAAGAATCCGCCATCGCGCGGGGCTGATCATCCTTTCCATCCATGATCGGGTGGAAGCGGAATTGATGGGCGCGGAAATCTGGAATCTGGAAGAAATGGTTCAGCCGCCCCGGGAATAATAAGAAAAGCTTCTCACGCTGAAACGTGGGAAGCTTTTTTTGATTGGATTGTGACGATATTATTCCTCGTAGGACGCAGGAATGGAAACGAAGGTAGGGGTATGCCCGGTGGCGGGCAGATATTTTTGCAAAAAATCCTGCATGGAAAGGCGGATGGAGGCGGTATTGACGCAGGGATGGCAGCCCAGATTCTCTGCCTTGAGCAAATCCTCATCCAGCACCAGGCGGATATCCTTTGCGCTTTCAAAGAGCAGCCCCATGGGGCTTACCGCGCCGGGGGAGATGTGAAGCAGCTGCTCCATATGCTCTGCAGTGCCAAAGGAAAGCCGGGATACCCCCAGCTTTTTGGAAATATCCTTGGTTTTGAATTGCTTGGTTTCCTGAATCATCAGAAGATAAAATACCGTCCGCTGCTGATTGCAAAGGAACAGATTTTTGCAGATTTCTCCGCCCAATGCCCGATCAATGGCCAGGCAATCCTCCATGGTATGCACCGGTTCATGATCGATGCGGTAAAAGGGAATTCGCAATTGATTCAAAAATGCATAAACGGCGGCTTCATTTTCTGCACGCTGATCCTGGGGCGCGCCAAACTGCAAGGTATACACAGGAATGCCTCCTATCTTTGGAATGAGCATAGTGTAGCATGCAGCGGCGTTTCTTGTCAATGAAAAGGGAATCACTTTTCGGGAAGGCAGGCCAGGGACAAACGGATTTTCCGCAGAGAGGATTCATCCTCCTGATAGGAGGCAAAGAGCGAAAGGGCGGTATGGGTGCTTTCGTCAATCCAGGAATCAAAGAGATATTCATTGGAAACGCTCAGGGAATTCTGCACCCTGGCAATCCATTCTTCATCGGCGCCGGCGTGGGCAAGGGCATCCGCCATCCGCGCTTGTTCGCTTTTTTGATTGGTATCCCCCAGGTATTCCCGCAGCGCCTGCTGCAGTGCCGGGCCATCAATGGGCGTTTTTCTGTCGGCCTGGCCGTAGAGCACGGTCAATTCTGCGGATAATTGCTGCAGGAAGGAAAGGGGAAGGGATTGTCCGGCCTGATTTTGGGGCGTAAAAGTAATATCTGCTGAAATCAATTGCCCCTTCGTGTCATATTGGTATTGCATCGTGCCGGTGTAGCCGTAGAAGGAAATGGAAGTGGGAAGCGCGGCGCTTTTTTTGCTGCCCCAGGCAAGATCGGGCAGCATGAAGCCCTGCTCCTGGGTGAATAAATCCCCGGCAAACAGACTGCCCAGGGCGGCCACGAAAAGCAAACAGAAAATCACCAGGGCGATCAGCAAGATCGGCCGGCGAAGATTCCTTTGGGGAGCAGGAGCGGCGGCAACGGCGGCCCTGGCAGCCTTGCGGATACAGGCGGTAAATCTTTCCGGCGGCAGGATGGAAGATGCATTTTTCAAAGTGGTCATAACCATTCCTCCTTGAGAAGTTTTCTGGCTGTATGCAGCCTTCGCTTGACGGTGCCTTCCGGCAGATGCAGAATCGATGCAATATCGGAAATTCTGTATCCTTCCCCATAATGGAGCATTACGGGAATACGGAATTTTTCATCCAGCCCATGCAGCATTTCAAAGAATTGTTTGTGATCTTCCGGCGCGGGGGCATGATCCTCCAGAGGGAGAGTTTGCGGCCTTTTCCGATGGATTTTTCTGCATTCGTTGATGGCGATGCGAATCAGCCAACGGGAAAACAAGGCGTCATTTTTGAGGGATGGCAAATGCCGCCAGGCCAGAAAAATGGCATTTTGCGCCGCATCCTGGCAATCCGCTTCGCTGCGCAATATGGTGCGGCAGATGCGGTATAGCCGGGGCGTCAAGGCCTCAATTTGAAGCAAAAATTCCTGTTCATCCATACAGGCTCCTCCTTTCTCTATTATCTATGATGCAAAAAGGAAGGAAAATGGTTCGCTGAATGATTGAAAAAATTCCGCAGCCTGACAGATCCAGGGCTGCGGAAAGATTTTCCGGAAAAACGGAAGCTTTATGGGCTTAATCAGGCAGGGCGTCAAATTGGGCGGCCAGCTTTTTCGCGCAATCGGCCATATTTTTGATTCCCTCAAAGATGTTTTCCGGGGTATAGGCGGAAAGATAGCAATCGGCCTCCAGGGTAAATTCCCCGTTATAATGGATTTCCTTCAAGGCCTTGACCATCTGATCAAAATCGATCTGCATGGAGAAGGGAAGCTGATGGGAATCATGCTTCAGATCATTATCATGAATATGCAGTGCTTTCAGCCTGCTGCCAAGCGCACGGATCATTTCCGGGGCGGTGGTATTCAGGCCCTTCATTTCCGCATGGCCGATATCCAGGCAGGCCACGAAGAAATCATCATTCATGATATCCAGATGGGCATTGAAGGAGGCAGGATCGGAGCAGGCGGCCGGGGCGGCCTCATCCTTTTCCTTATTCCAGTTCCACATATTTTCTGTGGCGATTTTCACCCCGCATTCCTTGGCAAAGGGCAGAAGCTGATGATACATTTCAGCATTTTTTTCGGGGGTGGAATCATTATCCGGATGAATGATGCAGATTTTGCCGCCTGCCTCCGCCGTGCATTCAATGGCGCGCAGAAGGAAGGGCATATAGCCGGGCTTCATGCTGGGGAAGGGGGCATGGGCCTGATTGCAGGTGATGCCATGATCCAGGCCGATTTTTTTCAGTTGCCGGGCGAAGGCAAGATAATTTTCGCCTTTGAGGGGATGGGGATCATCCATTACGCAGTGATTGGCCCAATCCCAGCGGCGCATGGCAAACATGGAAAAATCCCAGTGATCAAAGCCGGCCCTGGCCACCAGCTCGACGGCCTTTTCTTCGCCGATCTGCCTGGCGATGGAACCGATTTCAGTAGAAATTTTCATGCGAGTACCTCCTGAAAAATATAATTATACCTGGAAAAATGATTCCAGAAAGACGGCCACTCCATCTTCATCATTGCTTTTCGTGATATAATCCGCCGCGGCCTTTGCATCGGCAATGGCGTTTTCCACGGCCACGCCAATCCCGCAATGGCGGAGGGGCGCGATATCATCCTGATCATCTCCAAAGTAGATGGCCTGCGCGGGGGTAAGCCCGGCAAAGGCGAGCATGGCCTGAATCCCGTTCCATTTTCCGGCCTGCCTGCTCATCAGCTGAATCAGATGGCCGCCGGCAATGGTGTAGCAAAGATCGGGGGGAAGATGCGCTTCAATCAGCGATAGCACTTCCTGATCTTCAAAATTAACCAGAATTTTGTATAATCCTTCTCCCGGAGGGAAATTTGGAAAATTGTCATAGAGGATGGAATCAAAATCCGGAATGGGCAGATTGGAGTATACTTCATTTCCCATTTCCAGGGAAATCAGCAGCCCAGGCTGGGCGCATAATAATTCCAGCATGGCCCGGGCGCTTTGGGGGGACATGGGAAAATCCAGCCGCTGATCCTTGCAAAGAATAATGGCGCCGTTGGTGACGGTCATGGCGTCAAAGGGGATTTTTTCGCAGTAATCCAGCGTGCAGCGATAGGGGCGCGCAGTGGCCATCATGATTTGAATTCCTTTTGCCCGGCATGCCAGCAATGCCCTGATCGCCCGGGCGGAAAGGGATTTATCGGTATGCAGCAATGTGCGATCCAGATCAAGGATGATGGCACGGGGCCTTGAAGGATGAGCGGCGGAAATCATGGTGTTTGCAGCTCCTGAAAAGGAATATATAAGAACGCCATCATTATACAGGGGCGGGCGAAGTTTGTCCAGAGAAGGGAAGAAGAGAAAAAGAAAACAAATGCAAAAAGTGTGCAAATTTTTTCGTGAAAGAGATATTGCTTCCTGCCCAATTTCAGGCTATAATGAAAGATATGAAAAAAGGAAAATAATGTGAGGGAGGTTTCTGTATATGAAGCGCACCATTTTTCTGCAGGACGAAAATGCCGTATGGCTGAAGGGGAATCTGCATAGCCACAGTACCTTTTCCGATGGCAAATTAACCCCGGAACAAATGAAGGAAGCATACAAGCACCATGGCTATGATTTTCTGGCGGTAACCGATCACGATGTATACGCCGATACCCGGAAACTCAGCGATGATAAATTCACCATGATCCAGGGATTTGAGCTCTGGGGCAATAATGCCTCCAATGATAAGGATATCCATGTGCATTTTTTGTGGGATGACGAAATCGAGGGCATCAAGCATGGCGATGTGCTGCATCTGCCGGAACGCACGGGCAAATGCTGCCAGGCATTCAGCTATGAAATGCGCAAAAAGGGCGCTTACGTCATGCTCAATCATCCCCACTGGTCCATGCTGACCAGCCCCGAAGTAGATGATGAAAACCCCTATCATGCGGTGGAAATCATCAACTACGGCACTGAATGGCTGGAAAATACCGGCGACAGCAGCGTATTCTGGACGGAAATGCTCTATCGTGGCTGCAGGCTCTGGGGCGGCGGCGGCGATGATAACCATAATGGCTATGAGCTGGATTCCATGTACAGCGATTCCTTCGGCGGCTTTACGGTAGTCAAGGCCCGGGATCGCTCTCCCAAGGCCATCATTGAGGCGCTGAAAACCGGCAGCTTCTATACCTCCACCGGCCCTGCTATCTATGATTTCTATCTGGAGGATGATGAAATCCATGTGGTCACTTCGCCTTGTGAGCGGATCTATGTCTGCGGCGAGCATCGTGCCCATCAGCGCAAGATCGGCCGCCATGTGACCGAATTTGTGACCAAGCTCAAGGGCAAGGAACACATGATCCGCTGCGAAGCCATGGATGCCGCAGGCCGCAGCGCTTATTCCAATCCCATTTTCCTGGATTGAGGAGCGCAAAAGAAAAATAATCAGACTCCGGTCTGTAATTTGAGAAAAAGGAGGAATTGCCTGCGTGATTCGAAGGATTACCAAAGATCGTCCCCTGAAAATCCTGGGCTTTACCGATACGCACCTGGATCACAATGAAGGGCCATATCATCTGACCATGAAATTGATCCGGGAAACGATCCAGGGGGAAAGCCCGGATCTGGTGGTTTATGTGGGGGATAACGTCACCTCCGGGTATAATAAGGAACGCCTTGCTGAATTTACCCGGATGATGACGGAACTGAAAATTCCCTGGTGTCCGGTATTGGGAAACCATGAGGCGGATAATCCCTATTCTGAAAGAAGAGGAGAAATGGCGCGCGTATTCCGTACCTCGCCCTATTGCCTGATTCCGGAGGAGAAAGCCCGGCTTGCCGATGGAACGCCCGTTCACGGCGAACCCAATTACGCCGTATCCCTGCTGAATGAAGAGGGAAAAGTATGCCACAAGCTGATTTTCCTGGATAGCGGCGCGGATATGGCGGAGGGCGACGCCAAGAAATACGGCCCCACCGGCCAATCGGAAGATGTGGATGATTATCTGAAGGAGAATCAGATCGCCTGGTATCGGGAGCAGGTCCGCAAGGATGATTGTCCCTCCATGGTGTTTTCCCATATTCCGCTGCCCGAATACCGGGATGCCTGCGAGCAGGGGGAATTCCTGGCGGGCGGCAAATGGGAAGGCATCGGCGCACCCCATCACAATAGCGGCATGTTTGCTGCCATGAAGGAGGAAGGGAAGAGCATCGCCTTTATCGCGGGTCATGATCACATCAATGATTTCCGCATCCTGCATGAAGGCATCTATCTGATATACAATCGCATGAGCGGCCTTTCCTCTTATAATATCATCAGCAAGAAGCTTGGGAAAAAATTGCTCCAGGGCGCATCGGTCTATTATATCGATGCGGAAGGCCGAGTGGGCTTTGGCGATATCCTTTATGAGGATCGCTTCCCCTTCCTGCATGACGATATCTATGCTGTAATCAGAAAATAAATGGAATTTGGTCTGTTTTTCTTCTGAGACCGATTTGATGACAAATCTTTGCGCTTATTCGCCTGAAATTTGTTCAAAAATCAGAAAAAACAGCATATTTTACGTGATTGTGTCATAAAAGTGGTAAAAATGTTATGTTTTTACACTTGACCCTGCATGGAAAAGGGCCTAAAATAGCGGTAAATGATCGATTTCTTTACGGGAGAGAAGGAGGTAGCTACATGTCCACGGTGAATCAAGCGTTACCCCATGAGGATCGAAAAAAATCCCTCTGGTTCCGAATCAAAAAGCATAAGCTGCACCTGCTGATGATCGTGTTGCCCATTCTGCAGTTCATCATCTTTAAGTGGGGCCCCATGTACGGCGTGCAGATCGCCTTCAAGAATTTCAAAATCTTGAAGGGCATCGAAGGCAGCCCCTGGGTTGGCTTTGATAACTTCACCCGCCTGCTCACCAGCTATGACTTTGCGCAGGTATTCGGCAATACCCTGATCCTTGCCATCTATAATTTCATCTTTGGCTTCCCGGCCCCCATCCTGCTGGCCCTGATGCTGAATGAACTTCGCGGCAAAAAATTCAAGCGCGTCACCCAGACGCTGAGCTATCTGCCTCACTTCGTTTCCTGGGTTATCCTGACCGGTATCTTCATGGACGTGCTTTCTCCCTCCCGCGGCCCGATCGCTGCCATCTTCCGTGCATTCGGCGCCGATCCGATTTACTTCCTGGGTAACCCCAAGTATTTCCGCGGCACCCTGGTTGTCACGGGCATCTGGAAGGGCATCGGCTGGGGTTCCATCGTGTATCTGTCCGCCCTGGGCAGCGTAAATGAAGAACTCTATGACGCCGCTCACGTGGATGGCTGCGGCCGCTGGGGCCGTATCTGGCACGTAACCCTGCCCGGCATCACCCCCACCATCACCATCATGATGATCATGGCCGTTGGTAACCTGGTGGATGATAACTTTGACCAGGTGTTCAACCTGCTCAACCCCGCTGTTTACAGCGTCGGCGACGTGCTGGGTACCTACATCTACCGTTCCGGTATCAACAACATGGACTATAGCTATTCCACCGCTGTTGACCTGTTCCGTAACATCATTTCTCTCATTCTGGTGGTTGGCGCCAACACTGTTGCCAAGCGCGTGAATGAATACGGCCTGTGGTAAGAAGGAGGTAAAGAAAATGACTGCTATGACGAAAAAGGCTCCTGTCGCCCACAAGCCCAAGAATCGCATCTACGAAAGCAAGGGCGAGCCGCTCTTCCAGGCTGTGCTGGTGATCATCTTCATCCTGATGAGCATCACTTTCGTTTATCCCTACTGGCATGTGCTGGTCAACTCCTTTGAACATCCGGACTTTGCTTCTGCTTCCGGCTTCCGCTTCTGGCCCACCAAGCTCACCACCGACGCCTATGTCCACATGTTCAATGCCGATTATCTGTGGCGCGGCTATGGCAATACTCTGGTCGTTTGTTTCATGGGCTGGGCCCTGTCCATCTCCGGCGTCGTGCTGGCGGCCTATCCCCTGTCCAAGCGGGATCTGCCCTTCCGCGGCATCTTCACCGCCATCATCGTGGCCACCATGTTCATCTCCGGCGGTATGATCCCCACCTTCCTGCTGGTGAATAACACCCTGAAGATGGGCAATACCTACTGGGCCGTGGTGCTGCCCAGCTGCATCAGCGTTTCCCATGTGGTTATCGCCCGCAACTTCTTCATGGGCCTGCCCGCCGAACTGGAAGAAGCCGCCTATATCGACGGCGCCAACAGCTGGCAGATCCTGTGGAAGGTCATGCTGCCCCTGTCCACCCCCGTGCTGGCCACCATCAGCCTGTGGGTTGTGGTAAGCAACTGGAATGCGTATTTCAATTGCCTGCTCTACATCCAGGATTCTTCCAAGTATGTGCTGCAGGTTGTTCTCCGCCGCATCATCCTGACCGACTCTGCTGAAATGACCTCTTCTTCCAACGAAATCGTGACCAACCTGGAAACCGATATGACCACCCTGCGTGCCGCTTCCATCATGCTGGCCACCGTGCCGATC
>SVHD01000095.1 GCA_015056015.1 Clostridiales bacterium | reverse complement strand
GTGGGAACAACAGGGCTCGAACCTGTGACCCTCTGCTTGTAAGGCAGATGCTCTCCCAGCTGAGCTATGCTCCCCCGCCTGACGCACTACTGCGCGGCACGTTTGATATAATACCGCATGATTTTGGTTTTGTCAAGAGGTTTTTTTGATATTTTTTATTTTTTTTGAAAAAATGCCAAATTTTCTCGCCTATGGCCCTTCTTGCCCTGAAAAGCGGTCTATGATATAATGCAGACAGAAGCAAAAAAGGAGGATTGCCGGATGAAACGGCTGCTTTGCTGCTGCCTTGCACTAATGATGCTGCTGCCCTTTGCGGCGGCTGAAAATAAATCCTGGAGCGATGAGGAATGGGCCATGATGGCGGCGGCCCTTTCCGGGGATGAGCAAAATCCCATCCCGGAGGCCTATCGGCTGCGTATCCGGGAAAATCAGATCGGCACGGATGTGAAGATGGATCCCCAATGGAAGCTGATGCTGCTCATGAGCACGGACGCCCAGGATATCCTGGAAAATTACGGGCGATCGGATGTGCTGATGCTTTGCGCGGTGCATAAAAAAACGGGGGAGATTCGGCTGCTTTTCCTGCCGGAGGATGGCTCCGTGGCCGTGGAAGGCCTGCAGCGGCAGATTCGCCTGCGCTATGTGAATTGCTTTGGAGGGCCGTATCTGGCGCTCAGCAGCGTAAACCGGGCCCTGGGGCTGAATATGGATCGATATTGCGCGGTGAATTTTTCCGCCTTTGTGGAGATCGTGGACGCTCTGGGCGGCGTGCCGATTACTCTTTCTGCGGATGAAGCCCAGGCCATGGAAAAGCAGGCGGGGGTAAATCTGCTGTCCGGCGAGGAAGCGCTGAGATTTGTGCGGCTACGCCGGCAGGATGAGGAGGGCCTGCGCCCCCGGCGGCTGCTGGAGGCAGTGCTGGAGCAGATATTGAATGATACCTCCTTTGACCGGGCCATGGCGCTGGTAGAAATCCTGCTGCCGGCCCTGGATACCAATCTGACCATGAATGATCTGATGGATCTTGGCTTTGCCCTGCTGGATCAGGAAAATCCCGGGGTGGTATCCACCCATCGGCTATCCGCGCCCCTTAATGAAGAGGCCGCCCGGGAATGCCATGCGTTTTTATTCGATAAAGGAGAATGATCGGCTATGATTTATGCCCTTTCCCTCAATCCCTGTCTGGATAAAACGGCGGCGGTGCCCTGCTTTTCTCTGGACGCCCCCAATCGCATTCAGGTGGAGCGGCTGGATTTGGGCGGCAAGGGCGTCAATGTGGCCCGGGTGCTGCTGGAAATGGCGGGGGAAGGCCTGCTGATGGGCTTTGATTATGCCGGGGAGCCGGTAAAAACCGCCATGGAAAAGGAGCATATTCCCGTCTGGCTTTTGCCGGTTTCCGGGGATTTGCGGGTGAATATGAAGCTGCGGGATCTGGAAACGGGCCATACCATTGAAATCAACGAGCGGGGGGCGGAGGTATCTGAAGCCCAATTGCAGCAGCTCATGGATGAATTGCTCCGCCGCTGCCGGCCCGGGGATTGGGTATCCCTGTCCGGCAGTCTGCCGCCCGGCGCAAAGGCGGATACCTATGCCAATCTTTGCCGCAGCCTTCGGGAAAAGGGATGCTTTGTGGCGGTGGATTGCGATGGCCCCGCGCTGATGGCGGCGCTGGAAATGGGGCCCTCCCTGCTCAAGCCCAACGCCCAGGAATTTTTCGCCCTCACCGGGGTGCAGGCATCCGATCTGCCCGCCGCCCTTGCGGCCTGCCGGAAATTGCATGCAAAGGGCGTTCAGATGATTTGCCTTTCCCGGGGCGAGGAGGGGGCCGTTCTTTCCACTGCAGAAGGGGCCTGGGAATGTCCTGCCGCAGATGTGCCTGCGCTTGGGGTGCAGGGGGCGGGGGATTCCATGCTGGCGGGGCTTTTGATCGCTTTTTCCAGGGGATATGATGCGCCGAAGGCCCTGCGCTATGCAACGGCGGTGGCGGGGGCGTCCGTCATGCGGCCGGGCACCCTGCTTGGGCAAAAGGCGGATGCGGAACGGCTGCTTCAGCAATTGCCCATTCCCAGGAGCTGTTTTTAATTTGTGCTTTCCACCCGGGATGCTTGCATTCATCCCGGGCTTTTCTTATAATAAGGCAGGACTGTATTCATATATGGAATACATACATACAATCATACAAACAAAGGATGCGTCATATGCCGAATTTTTCTTTGCCTGACAACGTTTTTGAAGCGGCGGCCAGCCGCTTTCCCACGCCCTTCCATCTCTATGATGAAGCGGGCATCCGCCGCAAGGCCCGCGCGCTGAATGCGGCCTTTTCCTGGGCGCCCAGCTTTAAAGAATATTTTGCCGTCAAGGCCCTGCCCAATCCCCATATCCTGAAGATTTTCCAGGAAGAGGGCTGCGGGGTGGATTGCTCCAGCGAATGCGAATTGCTCATGGCGGAAAGATGCGGCTTTGCGGGTGAGGAAATCATGTTCAGCGCCAATGCCATGCCCCCGGAGGAATTTGATCATGCCCGGGCGCTCAATGCCATCATCAATCTGGATGATATGAGCGATATTGATATCCTGGCTGCCCATGGCGGCATTCCGGAAACCATCTGCGCCCGTTTCAATCCCGGCGGGGATTTCACCCTGGGCACATCCATCATGGGCTCTCCCGGGGATTCCAAATATGGCTGGACCAAGGAACAATTGATCCAGGGCATGGCGCGGCTCCGGGAAATGGGGGCCAAGCGCTTTGGCCTGCATGCCTTCCTGGCCAGCAATACCACCGATAATTCCTATTATCCCAAGCTGGCGGGCATTCTCTTTGAATTGGGCGCGGAGGTATCCGCTGCCTGCGGCATGCCCCTGGCCTTTGTCAATCTTTCCGGCGGCGTGGGCATTCCTTATCGCCCGGATCAGCAGGAAGCGGATATCGCCTGGATCGGCGAGGGCGTGAGGAAGGAATACACCCGGGTGTTCGGCGATCCTGAAAAGGCCACCGTGGGCATCAAGACTGAGCTGGGACGATTCATGACCGGGCCCAACGGCTGGCTGCTGACCCATGCCATCCATGAAAAGAAGATTTACAAGAATTATATCGGCGTGGACGCCTGCGCATCCAATCTCATGCGGCCCGCCATGTATGGGGCCTATCATCATATCCACATCTGCGGCAAGCGCGATGCGCAGAATGAAAAGGTGTATGATATCACCGGCTGTCTCTGCGAAAACAATGATAAATTCGCCATTGACCGGCCCCTGCCCGAAGTGAAGCTGGGGGATCTGATGGTGATTCATGATACCGGCGCCCACGGCTGGGCCATGGGGTATCAGTACAACGGCCGCCTGCGCAGCGCGGAAATCCTCTATACCCAGGATGGCGATTTCCGCATGATCCGCCGGGCCGAAACCCCCGAAGACTATTTCGCCACACTGGTGTGATAAGGGAATAATATTGCGGGGGAACCATTCTTTGTAGCCAAAGAATGGTTCCCCCGCGCCCCTTCCAAGAAAGCTGTTGGGAAATTTATCGGTGTTATCCGTATCGGCAATGTCTCCCAGCCTGGTAAAAAAATCGTAAAAAAAAGCGCTTCCTGTAAAGCGCTTTTTTATTGCTCCACTGGCATTCAAGTTGATTAGAACATACTGGAAATATCCAGAACGGCTTTCTTGGAGGGGTGCGGGGAGGGGTTCTTTGGCCGCAAAGAATCCCTCCCCGCAATTTCTTTCCGCTCCTCTCAGAACTCCACGTCATCGATATCGCCGGCGTGGATGAAGCGGTGAAGAAGCTCCGCTTCGCGATAGACGCGCTCGGCCTGGAATTCATCCTGATGCCAGGTATCGGGCATGCCCTGGGGGCAGACGCCGGGATAGCCGGAGATGAGCACCTTCCGGGGCAGATATGCTTTTGCCAGGGCCAGGCTGCGGCGCATATGGCAGGGGGAGGTGACCACATAGACCCGGTAATCCCCGTGCGCCTTCAATTGCCTCTCAATCTGCAGGGTGGCAAAGATCATATTTTCCCGGGTGGTGGTGGCCTGGTTTTCCAGCAGGATGGCTTCCTCCGGAATGCCCATATTCATTAGATGCTGCTTCATGCATTCGGCTTCGCTGATATGGCCGAATTCGGTATCCCATTTCACGCCGCCGGTGGGCATGATATATTTCACCCGTCCCGCCTGATAGAGATTGGCGGCGCCCTGGGCGCGTTCCTTCATCACCAGGGGATTGCCGCCCAGCAGCAGGGCCATAAGGCCGCTCTGGCCATCATCCTGGAGGCTGCCGCCGCCGTAGACGATTTCAGTGATTTGTTCATTGGGCATCTGCCGCAGAGTATCATAATTCTGCTGGGATAATTTCACTTTTTATTCATTCCTTTCTGTTAATTGAGAGTATTGGTGGTTTCAAGCAGGGATTGAATTTCCCCGAAATACTGCTCCACTTCCGCATCGGTGAGCTTCATATGCTTTTGCAAAAGCGCCACGATTTTCATCGGACGCACCCGTGCGTAATATTTTACCGCATCCACATTCTGCCGCCATTCCTTCATGGTGAAATGGGGCCAGCGATCCAGATGCCGGGGCAGGAGGATTTCCAGGGTTTCCTCCCAGGGGGCGAATTTGCTTTCCACATCGGGCCACTGGAAGGAAAGCTGCAGGATTTCCGCAAAGCGGGTAAGGAATTTCGCCTTCATTTCGGGCACATTGAGCAGCGCTGCCAATGGCTCATGCCGGAAGCCCTGAATTTTATCCGTCACCTTTTTCAGGTAATAATTCATGGGCGCTTTATCCAGGGAAAGGAAGCCGGCCTCCACATCAAAGAGCAGATATTTCCATTGCCCGCCCGGCACCCGGTACACCCGCACGTTGGTAAAATCATCATTGCCCACGATGATTTCAAAGGCGGCGTGAGTAAAGAGGCTGTCCACATCCAATTGATCCAGTACATGCTGCAGATTTTCCGGGTTATTCAGATCTTTTTTCTTGCAGAAATCGCAAAGGGCCAGCCAATCGGTGTTATCGCCGTTTTGCAGGAATTCATCCCGGCCGGTGCGGGCCAGAATATCAATGGCGTCGATGCTTTCTTCATCGGCAACGCCTTCCCACTGGGCGATGAAATATTTATTGATTTTTTCCCGCAGGTTATAATGCCCCCAGAATTCGCCGTTGATGTAAACCTCAATGGCCAGGGCGTCCTGATAGATGATATCCAAAGGCTCTGCCAGGGAGGAAATCACCACATCGCGCAGGCGGGTGGAAAAGGCGTCGGAATTGGCGGCGCGCAGCAGCAGGGATTTATAGCTGGCATAATCCCGGTTGGGGAAGGGATTGAAATAGAATTGATCCTCCCCATAGGCCTTGCGGGCATAAATGGCAATGGATTTTTGCGCATTCTGCCGGGCGGAATGGCCGGCGGCGGTGAAGGTGCCCATCTGATTGATTTCGCAAACGCCGTCCAGATTATAAAATTCGATATTCGTGGGGTATTCCCATTCTCGCTCGTAATTGGGATAATCGGGATTATTGCCCTTGACCAGGGCGCCGGTCTTTTTATCAAAGAGATATTTTTCATCCGTAATCAGGGATACCACGGCCACGGGCTGTTCTTCCCCGATAAAATAGGATGCGGATACGATTTCGGAGGGCACCAGATTTTCGCCAAAGGCGCAGATGCGCAAAACGCCCGTTTTTTCAAAGGTCAGCCCATTTTCAGGGAATGCCTTGGATTTTTCCGTGGGGGTGGAGCCATCCAGCGTATAGCGGAGCACGGTATTATCCGGGGCGGCGGCGGTAACCGTTACGGCGGAAGAATAAAAGCCGCCGGGGGTGAGGATTTCCGGCGCATCCGCCCGGGCTGT
>SVHD01000094.1 GCA_015056015.1 Clostridiales bacterium | reverse complement strand
ACAGAAGTTAAGCCCTTCAGCGCCGAAAGTACTTGGCTGGACACGGCCCGGGAGGATAGGTCGCCGCCGGATTCCATGAGCATCTCAAACGAGATGCTCTTTTTTTGTGCTGTTCTTGCATGTATTGAATGACTGCCGATGCTGCATCCTCGTGACACGTCTGTCTGACGGCAATCTATATGCGTGGTGGACGGCAAGAACTTTTTATTGACATGCCATTTAACATGCTATATGATGTACGTATCTATTTTTATGGTGAACTGATTCGTTCCGTAATCTGATTGTGCTGATTTTGGAGAAATGATATGCGGCTCAATATCCGCTTCGTGAGGTGAAATAAAATGATAGTGCTGATCGAACCAAGTGACAAATATTTTGCGTCATATCAAGAGGCGCGTGCTGAATACGCGGCGAATGACATTACAGCCTATGCTTTTTCTGATGGAACGTGGGATGATGTTTTTCAGAAGTTCGATCATTATCGATTCGAGCGAAATTTGCGTGCTGACAGGGTTGGAGCAGATTATTACTGGCTGGTGGATGATGAGCGTGATTATTTCATTGGCGAAATCTGTATTCGCCATCATTTAAATGATGCGCTTTCCAGATATGGTGGACATATTGGCTACGGCATTCGTTATTCGGCCTGGAATCAGGGGTATGGTACTAAAATGCTTTTTCTTGCTTTGGAGAAAGCCAAGGCGCTTGGCATCTCCCGCGCGCTGATCACGTGCGATGACGATAATATTGCCTCGGCAAAACTGGCGGAGAAATGCGGTTTTTGCCTGGAAGATAAGATTCGGAATGTATTTGAACATGCAGTCATTACCACGCGCAGATATTGGAAAAACCTCTGACGCATTGCCGCTGATTCCTTGCGAAAATTCGAAGTATTGTTTTATTGGAGGCTGGCAAATGGAAAAAACTTTGTTCATCCTTATCGGACCCCATGCAGTTGGTAAGATGACTGTGGGCCAGGAATTGGCAAAAATGACTGGGCTGAGACTATTCCATAATCATATGTCGATTGAATTGGCGCTGAAACTGTTTGATCATGGCGATAATGAATGGCATATCCTGAATGAAACGATCCGGCGTACGGTATTTGAGCTTTATGCGAAGGGTGATTTCCCTGGGTTGATTTTTACCTACATGTGCGCTTTTGATATGCAAAGCGATATCAATTATCTGCTGGACGTGATTCGCCTGTTTGAAGAGAATGGATCGAAATGCTGTGTCGTGGAGCTATGCGCAGACTTTGATGAGCGGATTATCCGCAATCGCAGCGAAAATCGCCTGAAGCATAAGGAATCCAAGCGGAATTTGGCATGGAGCGAGGCGGAAATGCGCAAGAACAGTGAAAAATATCGTCTCAATTCTTTTGAGGGCGAATGCCTGCCGTTTAAAAACTATATGAAGATTGATAATACCAATTTATCCCCGGAGGAAACGGCGCGAATGATTCAGCGGCGTTTTATGGGCGAAGGATGATTCTTGTTTACGAACGATTACTTGGGGAGATAGATCATGAACGAGCGTGCAATCCGCGATATAACGGAATTCATTTTTATGGAGGATCAGCCGGAAAAATGCGACGTCATTCTGATTCCCGGCGCTGCTAAATCCCTGACGACAGAGCGGGCCGCCGAATTATATCATGCCGGCTATGCGCCGTATGTGCTGCCATCCGGGCGCTATTCCTATAAGCTGGGCCGCTTCGCAACGGAAAAAATTGATAATCCGCGTTATTTGGGAGAATATGAAACGGAATTTGCGTTCATGAAGAAAATTCTTCTGCTGAACGGCGTGCCGGAGAGCGCTATTTTGCGGGAGGATCAGGCCACAAATACCGTGCAGAATGCCCGGTTTTCGGCGGACGTTCTGCGTGAGGCGGGGATCACGGTCAGGAAAGCCATTATTTCCTGCAAGGCCTTTCATGCCCGGCGGGCATTCTTATCCTACTCCTGCTTCTTTCCGGGGACAGAATTGCTGATGGTGCCCACGAAGAGCCCCGGCCTTGGGCGGGATGACTGGTTTTTATCCGAAAAAGGCTATCAGCTGGTCATGACAGAAGTTTCCAAATGCGGATCTTATTTTCAATCCATGGGCGAATATATTCGGAAATAATGAAGGGAGAAAAACACATGAAACATCTGGAAAATCAAATTGAGGCATTCTTTTCTGAAGGAAGCATTCATAACCTGGCCATTCGCATCGGCAAAGGGAATAATATCATTTATGAAAATTATTATTCCGATGAGCGGGCGATCAATGAAAAGACCCGGTTTGATATGGCCTCTGTAAGCAAAATTCTGGCTGTGACCATGATCTCTTTGCGGGCCCTGGAGGCAGGAAAAATTCATCTGGAAGATCGGGTGACAGATTATATTTCGGGCCCGGTGAATAAGCAGGAAATTACAATTCGTCATCTTTTGACGCATACTGCGGGTATTGCTTATGAGAGGCTATGGCTGGCCGGAATTACCCCACAGGCAGTGGCGGAGTATATTCTCCAGTTGCCCAGTGCGGTTCCTATTGGCATGAAAGTGATTTACAGTTGCCCTGGCTTTATTTTACTGGGTAAGATTCTGGAAAAAGTATATGGGAAAACATTGGATGTGCTCTTTCAGGAAATGGTTGCCCAGCCCCTGGGAATGAAGGATACGGAGCATTGTCCAGCTGATACCCGAAATATGGTGCTTCATCTGCCGGATCCTGCTATGCTGGGGAAGGTGCATGATACTAATTGCCGATTCCTTGGAGGCGTGGCCGGAAATGCGGGGATATTTTCCAATATAGCCGATATGACGAAGTTTGTGCATATGCTGCAGCAGAATGGCGCGCCGCTGTTTTCCAAGGAAACCCTGGATCTGGCCAGCCAAAATTATACCGCCGGCCTGGGGGAAAGCAGAGGATTGGGATTTGTATATGTGGATGAAAACTATCCGCAGACCGGCGGTCTTTTCCCCACGGGCAGCATCGGCCATTGCGGGCATACGGGCCAATCCTTCTTCCTGCATCGGGAAAGCGGCCTGTATGTGATTCTGCTGACGGACGCCACCATCTCCACCGTGAAAAAATACGGAGAGAAAAACTATTATGAGAAAGTAAAGCTGCTGCGTGAAAAGATCCATGCGGCAATCAAAATGGATTTGCAGGAAAAGGGATTGATTTGATCTTTCCGAATCGGTAAGAAAAAGGCGCTGACAATTTTGCCAGCGCCTGTTTTTATTTCACGATTCTTTTCAGTGCAAAGTGATTCTTTCCGTCCTCGCTTGCGGCGAATGTGCAGCCCTTGAGGCCCTTGCATTCTCCATTTTTCATCAGCAGCGCGCCGATCATAAACATGGGAAGGGATACGGATACCTCCACATTTTTTGTTCCTTCTTTTTTCAGATGGAAGAAAAGCTGGTATTCCTGATCCTTGTCCAGGGCGGGAATCTGATCAATGAATTCGTAAATATGCTGCCAATCGTGGTATTCCCAAAGGGTTTCCAATTCTTCCTGCCGGTTTTCGTGATCCTCGCTCATGTTCAGAAGGATATCCCCGTCCAGATCTTGGGAATCCAGGGTTTTGATTTTTTCCAGTACCTGATCGGCGCCCTGTACGATATTTTCCCCTACTGTCAGGGTGACGTCCTCCGGCTTGCGGCAGTTTTGAGGAATGAAAGCGCTTTGAAGATGCGCCCGCACCAGCGAAAGAATCTGATCGCCGTCCTTGGGGTCCAGGCCAAATTCCCGAAGCTCTTCAAAATCCGTGATCTGATTCAGCAGAAAATCCGTAATGCCCAGAGCAAGCTTTTCCATCATGATTTTTTCCCGGAGATATGATTGCTGTATTTTTTTGATCTGATCCAGTTTATGCTGCTGCTCTGCGATTTTTTTCGTGAAGGCGTCATAGACCTCCTGATCGGATTTTTGCAGCAGCGTCTTGATTTCCTCGATGGTGAAATCGGCCAATTGAAGATTTTTGATTTTGACAAAATCAATGGCCTGGGCACGTTCATAATAGCGATACCGGGACCAGGGATCCACCTGCGCCGGCTTGAGCAGATTGATCCGATCATAATACCGCAGGGTTTGGGTGCTGCAGGCGCAAAGATCGGCAAATTCCTGAATGGTGATCATATCTCCTTCCTCCTTTCGGGGATAGGATATCATTGCAGTTTGCTGAAAGGTCAAGGGGAAAATGGGGGATTATATTATCTATTTGCTTCGCTGGCTTTCAAGCAGATGGATGATGATTGGAAATATCCAGAGCAAGTTTTCTTTGGGAGAGCGCGAGAGGGATTTTCTTTTTCAAAAGAAACTCCCTCTCGAAATTATCCCATATACAATTATTGCTTATTGGCACGGCTGGCGGCCTTGGCGCGCTGCTCGTGGCTCAGTTCCCGCTTGCGCATGCGCAGGGACTTGGGGGTGATTTCCAGGAGTTCATCATCATCGATGAATTCCAGGCATTCTTCCAGCGTCAGGGGATGCACGGAAACCAGGCGCATGCTGTCTTCGGAAGAGGAGGCATTGCGGATATTGGTGACGTGCTTCTGCTTGCAGATATTGACCACGATATCCCCGGGCCGGCTGGATTCACCGCAGATCATGCCGTTGTAAACGGGGGTCTGGCTGCCGATGAAGAGGGTGCCGCGATCCTGGGCATAGAAGAGGCCATACTGGGTGGCTTCGCCGGATTCATAGCAAATCAGCGCGCCCACATTGCGGTGGGGGATATCGCCCTTGTATTCTTCGTAATGATCGAATACGGAGCTCATGATGCCTTCGCCCCGGGTATCGGTCATAAATTCGCTGCGATAGCCAAAGAGCCCGCGGGAGGGAACCAGGAATTCCAGACGTATCCGATCATCACCGCTCATGGATTCCAGGGTACCCCGGCGACGGCCGATCTTTTCGATCACAGCGCCGGCATGGGCCTGAGGCACATCGGCCACCATCCGTTCCACGGGTTCCTGACGAACGCCGTCTTCGTAGCGATAGATAACTTCAGGCTTGCTCACCTGGAATTCGTAGCCCTCACGGCGCATGGTTTCAATCAGGATGGAAAGATGCAATTCGCCGCGGCCCCAGACTTCAAATTGATCGGGGGTTTCGCCATCCTTGATGCGCAGGGAAACGTCGGTTTCCAGTTCGCGATACAGACGGGCGCGGAGATGGCGGCTGGTCACAAACTGGCCTTCCCGGCCGGCAAAGGGGCTGTCGTTTACGGAGAAGGTCATGGTGACGGTGGGCTCGGAAATGGCCACGAAGGGCAGGGCTTCGGGGGTGGCGGGATCGCAGACCGTATCGCCGATGGAAATATCCGCCAGGCCGGTCAGCGCCACGATATCACCCATGGAAACTTCTTCGGAGGGAGTGCGGCGCAGGCCATCATAAACGGAAAGGCCGGTGAGCCGCCAGGGGGCGGAAATCTGATCGTTCATGGCGTTGCAGCGCACCACCATGGTGTTATCCTTCAGGGTACCACGGGTGATGCGGCCAATGCCGATGCGGCCCACGTATTCGTTATAGTCGATGGTGGAAATCAGCACCTGGGCAGGGCCTTCGGGATCGCCTTCGGGGGCGGGGATATATTTCATGATGGTATCAAACAGGGGGCGCAGATCCTCGCCGGGCTTTTCAAGATCCAAAGTGGCGGTACCCTTGCGGGCAGAGGCATAAATAATGGGACGATCCAGCGTTTCGGGATCGGCATCCAGTTCGATGAGCAGATCTACCAGCTCATCCACCACTTCTTCGCAGCGGGCGTCGGGGCGATCCACCTTGTTGATAACCAGCAGCACGGGCAGCTGCAGGCCCAGGGCCTTTTGCAGCACGAACCGGGTCTGGGGCATGGGGCCTTCAAAGCTGTCCACCAGCAAAAGCACGCCGTCCACCATCTTCAGCACGCGCTCCACCTCGCCGCCAAAATCGGCGTGGCCGGGGGTATCCACGATGTT
>SVHD01000039.1 GCA_015056015.1 Clostridiales bacterium | reverse complement strand
CGGCCAGCACGGCGGCAACCAATGATGCACAGGCGCCGGTGCCGCAGGCCAGGGTTTCCCCTGCCCCCCGCTCCCAGACGCGCATCTGCAGAATGCCCCGGTCAATCACCCGGACGAATTCCACATTGGTGCGCCGGGGGAAGAGGGGATGATGCTCAATCATGGGGCCGATGGTGGGCAGATCGATCACCTCGGGATCCCGTACAAAGAGCACCGCATGGGGATTGCCCATATTCACGCAGGTGATAAACCAGGTCTGCCCCATGATCTGCAGCCGATGCTGCAAAACGATTTCCCCGGGCAGATCCACGGGAATCAGGCGGGGATTGAGCTCGGGGGTGCCCATATCCACCTTCACCCTGGCCACCTTGCCATCCTCCACCGTCAGCCACAATTGCTTCATGCCGCCCTTGGTGGAAATGGTCAATTCTTCCTTCTGGGTCAGGCCCCGTTCATATACATATTTGCCGATGCAGCGAATGGCATTGCCGCACATTTCGGCTTCGCTCCCATCGGAATTAAACATCCGCATGGCAAAATCCGCGCCGTCATTGGCGGGCTCAATCAGCACCAGGCCATCGGAGCCTGCGCCGAAATGCGCCTTGGACATGACAATCGCCATCCGGCTGGGGTCATGGACCACCTCTTCAAAGCAATTTACAAACAGATAATCATTGCCGATGCCATGCATTTTGGTAAAACGCATACCGTCGCCTCCTTCCGCATGCTTCTTCTTATGTTGCGCAGATCGCTTTCGTTACATGCGTTCGGGCGCAGAAACGCCGATCAGATACAGGCCCGTCTTGATCACCTGGGCGCAGGCACGGGTCAATTCAATGCGGGCGGCCGTGGCGCCGGCGTCGTCATCCAGGATACGATGCTCGTAATAGAATTTGTTGTAAGCCTTGGCAATTTCCGTGGTGGCGCGATTGACCATGAAGGGCTCGTTGCGCAGGCAGGCCTCGGCCACGGCTTCGGGGAAGCGGGAAAGCAGGCGCAGCAGGGCCTGGGCTTCATCATTGGTCAGCGCGCTGTAATCGGGGGCGGGCATATTTTCGGGGGCCTTGCGCAAAACAGAGCAGCACCGGGCATGGGTATACTGCACATAGGGGCCGGTTTCGCCTTCGAAGTTCAGAGCGCGATCCCACCAGAAATCGATATCCTTGATGCGGTTATTCTGCAGCGTGGTATATACCACCGCGCCAACGCCCACTTCCTTGGCCACCTGTTCCTTATTTTCCAGGTTGGGGGATTTTTCATTGATGATGGCCAGGGCCTTTTCCTGGGCGCGGGCAAGCAGATCTTCCAGATAGACCACATGGCCGCTGCGGGTGGCCAGGGTTTGCCCTTCATAGGAAACCATGCCGAAGGCCACGTGGATCAGGCCTTCCTTGGCCCAGTCATAGCCCATCTTTTCCACCACTTTGAATACCTGGCGGAAATGCAGATCCTGCTGATAGGCCACTACATACAGGCACTTGTCAAAATCATAGGTATCCTTGCGATAGAAAATGGCGGCCAGATCGCGGGTGGCGTAAATGGTGGTGCCGTCGCGCTTGATGATCAGGCAGGGGGGCATTTTATCCTCTTCCAGATTCACGATCATCGCGCCTTCGGATTCTTCCAGCAGGCCCTTTTCCTTCAGCTCGTTCACCACGCGGTCGGTCTTATCCACATAAAAGCTTTCGCCGGCATAGCTGTCAAAGGAAACGCCCAGCATATCATACACCTTCATGGCGTCGCGCAGGGTTACTTCCTTGAACCAGCGGAAAATGGACAGGGCTTCCTCATCGCCGTCCTCGATCTTCTTGAACCAGGCGCGGCCTTCATCCTCCAAAGCAGGATCCTTTTCGCATTCCTCATGGAAGCGCACATACAGGCGGGTCATTTCTTCCACGCCGCCCTGCTCCACTGCTTCCTTATTGCCCCACTTTTTGTAGGCGCAGATCATCTTGCCAAACTGGGTGCCCCAGTCGCCCAGATGATTGATGCCCACGGTCTTCCAGCCCTGGAATTCATAAATGCGCTTTAAGGCATTGCCGATAACCGTGGTGGAAAGATGGCCGATATGGAATCGCTTGGCAATATTGATGGAGGAATAATCCAGGCAGACCGTCTTGCCCTTGCCATCTTCGCTGCTGCCCCATTTTTCCGGGGCGGCCATGATGGCATTCATCAATTCACGGGCAAAATTTTCACGGTTGAAAAAGAAATTCAAATAACCGCCTACGCATTCCACCCGGGCGATTTCGGGCTTATCCACCGCTTCGGAAAGCTTCTTGGCAATCATGGGCGGGCCCATGCGCAGCGCCTTGGAAAGCTTGAAGCAGGGGAAGGCATAATCCCCCAGATTCTGATCCGGCGGCACTTCCAGAAGAGAAGCCAGATCTTCCGGCAGGCCCTGGGCCTCGGGGTAAGCAACTTTCAGCATTTCGCCCACCAATTCGGCGATGCGCTGTTTCATATCCATGGATGCGATTCCTCCCAATTTTATAGAAATACAGCTTATCTTACCATAATATGCCGCCTTTCGCAACTGGAAATGCGGAAGAAAAACGATTTGGACATGGGGGCTTTTCTGGGGAAACCATTCTTTGTGACCAAAGAACGGTTTCCCCAGACCCCTTCCAAGAAAGTCGCTCTGGATTTTACACAGCGACATAAAATCATCTTGGGTGCCAGTGAAACAATAAATAAAAAATCAACAGGGAGAAACCCGTTGATTCATCGCGACCAGTAGTATTCCCTATAGCTTTCTTCGAGGGGGCCTGGGGGAACGCTTCTTTGGCCACAAAGAAGCGTTCCCCCAGAAATCCCTTACCGCACCCGTCCCCTGAAGGGCAAGGTGAGGGCGTAGATGCAGGCCGCGCAGAGCACCACGGCGGCGCCCACGCCGGTATCCAGATAATAAGCGGCAATCAGCCCGGCCACGCCGGAAAAAAGGCCGATGAGCACGCTGAAAAGCGCATGCTGCCGGGCGGTGCGGGAAATATTCCGTGCCGCGGCGGCGGGCAGAATCAAAAGCGCATTGATCAAAAGCACGCCCACCCAGCGGATGGAGAGCATCACGGCCACCGCCACCAGCGATACAAAGGCGTATTCCACCCATTTGGTTTTAATGCCGCGGCTCTGGGCCAGGGCGGGATTCACCGCCGTCAGCAGCAGCCGATTATACAGCAGCGCCCATGCGCCCACGCCCAAAGGCAGCGCCAGCAAAAGCCAGATCAAATCCCCCGGTGCAACCGACAGCACATCCCCCGCAAGCAAGCTGGAATATTTGGAAAAGCTCCCGTTCCGGGATAGAATCAGCAGCCCTACCGCAATCCCCGTGGAGGAAAATACGCTGATAATGGTATCCGCCGATGCGCCGCCCGATCGATTGATCTTGGAAATCATCACGGCCCAGATAACCCCGAATACGATCATGCTGATCAGTTCATTCTGAACCCCCAGCAGCATCCCAATGCCGACCCCCGCCAGGGCGCTGTGGCCCAATGCATCGGAAAAAAAGGCCATCCGCCGGTTTACCGCCATGGTGCCAAGTAGCGCCAGCAGCGGCGTTAACAGCAGCATCGCCAATAACGCATTTTTCATGAACGCAAATTCAAAGCATTCAAAGGGCAGCAGCCAATCCATTACCTGATAAATCGTTTCCATACGGGCTCCTTTGGGAGGGTGGGAGGAGGATTTCTGGGGAAACCATTCTTTGTGACCAAAGAATGGTTTCCCCAGACCCCTTCCAAGAAAGTCACTCTGGACTTTACAAAATTTTATTTAATCATCTTGTGTGCCAGTGGAGCAAAAAAGAAAACCACTCTTATCCCCAAGCCGCACTGGCACGCGACCAGGAAATATCATTTCATCCCCATCCAGTACAGCTTTTCGGAGGGGTGCGGGGAGGTGCTTTTGGCCACAAAAGCATCTCCCCGCCATTTTCCAACTCCAATACAGCTTTCTTGGAGGGGGCGCGGGGGAACCGTTCTTTGGCTACAAAGAATGGTTCCCCCGCAAATAAAGCCCTCGTTATTCTTCGTCCTTCAATTCTTCCTCCACCAGGCGGGCCATTTCGTAAACGAACTGGGCGCAGGGGCGGGTCTGATAAAATTCCGCGGTACGGGGGGTAGGAATGGGGGAGGGGCCCTCCAGGGGCTTGAGCTTCAAAAGATCGCGGCAGATAAGGGTGCCGAATTTTTCCTGGAAGGAAAGGCAGATCTTCTGTCCCCGGGCATAGCAGGCGGATTTTGTAGCCTGATCGGCGCCATCCTCCGCGCCATACTTCCAGCCGATGGCCAGCATGCCGCCGGTCACCGCGCCGCATACATCCCGCATCCGGGCGACGCCGGCGCCCAGGGCGGCGGACAGGCGCACGGCCTGAGCCTCCGTCATGCCCACGGTTTCGGCAAATGCGCCAAATACAGCCTGAGAGCAATTAAAGCCCTCCATAAATAATTCCACAGCTCGTTCCGGAATGGGTTTACTCATGTTCATTTCCTCCTCGTGCCGGGGGCATGCCTGCCCGGAAGGTCTTTTCAAAGGCGGAGGATGCAAATACCTCCTCCGGCTTGCCCGCACACAGCACCTTTTGATTGATCAATACCACATAATCCGCATATTGCCGCACCAGATCCCAATCGTGGGAAACCATCAGGATGGCCAGATGATGGGATTGGCGCAGGGCGGATACCGTCTGCAAAAAGAGGGAAAGGCCATTCTGATCCACGCCGGATACCGGTTCATCCAGCACCAAGAGATCGGGAAGGGGCGTAAGCGCCATGGCCAGCAGCACCCTTTGCAATTCGCCGCCGCTTAAGGCCCCCAGCCGCTTATCCATCAGCCCTGCGGCCTGGGTTTCCTCCAGCGCGGTTTTGACCATTTCCCGGGTTTTTTTATTCACCCCGGTCCATACCGGCCGCTTGGACAGCGCCCCCGCCATCAGATCGCATACCGTCAGCGGCATTTCTCGGTCAAAGGGCAGCTGCTGGGGCACATAGCCGATCCGGGGCGCGGGGAAATCATGGCCGTGGGCGTCCACATGGCGGATTTCGCCGGTGTGATTGGTTTGCCCAAGCAACGCCCGGATCAGGGTGGTTTTCCCGGCGCCGTTGGGGCCCACCAGGGCCGTCAATTGCCCGCAGTGAATATGGAAATTAATATCGGTAAGCAGGGTATCGCCCCCGGCGGTTACCCCTACATCGGAAAATTCAATCCGGCAGAGGGAACAGCCCTCATGCCCGTGATCATGCTTCATCGTTATCTTCCATATCCGGATCCATTTCCGGAATATCGTTTTCGTCTACCGCAGGCACGGGGGAAGCGGTCAGCACAGCACGCAGCTTCTGCTCAATTTCATTGAAGATATCGGGATGATCCTTCAGGAACTGGCGGGTGTTATCCCGGCCCTGGCCGATGCGCTGATCATTATAGGAGAACCAGGCGCCGCTCTTCTGGATGATATCCTTTTCCACCGCCAGATCCAGCAGGCTGCCTTCCTTGGAAATGCCCTGGCCGAAGATCAGATCGAATTCGCAGGTGCGGAAGGGCGGGGCCACCTTATTCTTGACCACCTTCACCTTGGTGCGGTTGCCCACCACTTCGCTGCCATTCTTGAGCTGCTCGCCCTTGCGCACATCCAGGCGCACGGAGGCATAGAATTTCAGCGCACGGCCGCCGGGGGTGGTTTCGGGATTGCCATACATCACGCCCACTTTTTCGCGGATCTGATTGATGAAAAGAGCGATGGCGTTGGTTTTCGCCACCACGCCGGTGAGCTTGCGCATGGCCTGGCTCATCAGGCGGGCCTGAATGCCCACGAAGGAATCGCCCATTTCGCCGTCGATTTCGGCCCGGGGCACCAGCGCGGCCACGGAGTCGATGACCACGATATCAATGGCGCCGGAGCGCAGCAGCGCTTCCGCGATTTCCAGGGCGTCTTCGCCGCAATTGGGCTGGGAAACATAAAGCTCGTCAATATTCACGCCCAGATTCTTGGCATAGGCGGGATCCAGGGCATGCTCGGCGTCGATAAAGGCCGCCGCGCCGCCCAATTTCTGCACTTCGGCCACCACATGCAAAGCAACGGTGGTTTTACCGGAGGATTCGGGCCCGAATACTTCCACAATGCGGCCCCGGGGAATGCCGCCCACGCCCAGCGCCACATCCAGATCCAAACAGCCGGTGGGCACGGTTTCCACCTGCATGGCGGTCTTATCCCCCAGCTTCATCACGGTGCCCTTACCGAATTCCTTTTCGATGGAGGACAGGGTCATTTCCAGCGCCCGCAGCTTTTCCTGCTGGGTGGCGTCCAGATTCTTCATATCTTTCTTGTCGCTTGCCGCTTTCTTAGCCATGGTTTTTTATCTCCTTCTGTAAAATATGCAAAGCAATTTGAACTGTCATTTTCCGGATGCCCTGGCGGCTGCCGGATAATTGCAGCCGATGGACATGCACGCCCCGGGGATGGGCAATCCCCACATAGACCAGCCCCACATTTTCCCCCGCAGGCCCGGCATAGCCGGTGGTGGAAAGGGCAAAATCGGAAGCAAATTTTTCCTTTGCTCCCAGGGCCATGGCCCGGGCGCAGGGGGCGCTGACCGCGGAATGCTTTTGAATCACCGCTTCCGGCACATTCAGCCATTTTTCCTTCACTTCATCCTGATAGGCGCATACGCCCCCCAGGAAACATCCGCTGGCCCCGGGCACATCGCATATGGCGGATGATACCATGCCCGCCGTCAGGCTTTCGGCGGTGCTGAGGGTCAATCCCTTTTCCAGAAGGGCCAGCACCGCATTTTTTGCGCTCATTGCTTTTCCTCTTTAAACACGTCCCGGGAGGCCCAGAAATACTGGGCGCCGCTCCAGATGGTCATAATCGCCATGAGGATGGCCAGCACCAGGGTGATCCAGTGCCCCTGGGGCAGCAGCATGCCGGAAAGCACGCAGAAAAACTGCAGATTGGTTTTGATCTTGCCAAGCCACCCGGCGGCAATCACATTGCCCTTGCCAACCGCCACCAGCCGCAGCCCATCGACCATCAGTTCCCGTGCAGCCACGATGGAAACGGCCCAGGCGGGCAGACGGCCGGAGGCCGTAAGGAAAATCATGGCGGTGAGCACCAGAATTTTATCCGCCACCGGATCGGCAAATTTGCCAAAGGTGGTAACGATATTCTTTTTCCGGGCGATATAGCCATCCAAAAAATCGGTGGCCGCCGCCAGGGCAAAAACCACCGCTGAAAGGAAATGCAGCCCCAGGGCCCAGAATGCCAGGCATACAGGAATCATAATGATCCGAAGAATGGTCAGCCGATTGGGTAAATTCATCAATTTGTCATTCTCCCTTTCTTTTGCAGCATGGATCACATCTTTTTCCGGGGATGAAAAATGCCCCCCGCCCAATCCATCACCCGGTAGGCCAGCTTCTGATGCTTCTTTTCCTCGATGGCAGCTTCCAGGGCGCCTTTATGATATTCATTATTGCCGGGCTGGCGGCGCACCGCCTCCCGGAAGGCCTGATGGGCGGAGCCGTATTGATGCATTTTCAAAAGAATCTGCCCCTGCAGATAATACCATTCATCATCCTTCTGATCTGCCCTGCCCAATTGCAGCAGTGCGCTTTCCAGGCGATCCTGCTCCAGCAGCCGCCGGGCGATGGCCTTTGCCTGCTCCGCCGGCACCATATGAAAGCCCACTTTCCTGCCGGAAGAAAGGCGCAGGGCCTCTTCATAGGCCAGATTCAGGCGAATCAATTCCTCCTGGGCCTTCTGCTGATCCCCACGATCCACAAATTGATCGGGATGGCAGGCCTTCACCCGGGTGCGATATGCCTGATGCACCTGGGCTTCATCCGCACCCATCTGCAGCCCCAAGACCTCAAACGCGTTCACGGAATTCATCCTTTCTGGTTTTATCGGGATGCGCGCCTTGCGCCCCGATCAAGCAAAGGGAACGCCCGCCGCTTTTTACACCGGTTCCCTGCGGATATCCGCGCCCAGCGACCGGAGCTTTTCCTCAATATGCTCATAGCCCCGTTCAATAAAGCCCGGCTCATAAATTTCCGTGGTGCCCTTGGCCATCAGCCCGGCCACCACCAGCGCAGCCCCGGCGCGAAGATCGGTGGCGGTAACGGGCGCGCCGTATAATTCGCTTACGCCCTCAATAATCGCCGTCTGATCCAGGATGCGCACCCGGGCGCCCATGCGCTGCATTTCATTGAGATGCTTGAAGCGGGATTCAAAAATGGTTTCAATCACGATGGAATCCCCGTTGGCCATGGTCAGCAGCGCGCTCATGGGCTGCTGCAGATCGGTGGGGAAGCCGGGATATTCCTGGGTTTTGATATTCACCGCCCGATGCCCCCGCACCGTGCGCACCCGGATGGCGTCATCCATATCGGATACCTGCACGCCCATTTCCAGCAGCTTGGCGCTCAGCGCCTCCATATGGGTGGGGATGCAGCCCCGGATCAGCACATCGCCCCGGGTAGCCGCGGCGGCGATCATCAGGGTGCCCGTTTCGATCTGGTCGGGAATGACGGTATAGGTGCTGCCGTGCAGATGGGCTTTGCCGGTAATGCGGATGGTATCCGTGCCGGCGCCCTTCACTTTGGCGCCCATGGAATTCAGGAAATTGGCCAGGTCCACGATATGGGGCTCCTTGGCGGCGTTATAGAGGATGGTATTCCCCTCGGCCTTGGCGGCGGCCAGCATGGCGTTAATGGTGCCGCCCACGGTAATTTTATCGAAGAAGACCCCTGCGCCCACCATCTTGCCCTTGGCAGAAAGCATGGCGCCCCGATCCTCCACCTCCGCGCCCAGGGCACGGAAGGCCTTCAGATGCTGATCCACCGGCCTATTGCCGATGGTGCAGCCCCCGGGATAGCCCACCTCCGCCTGGCCGCAGCGGCCAAGCAAAGCGCCCAGCAGATAATAGCTGGCCCGCATCCGCTGGCTCTGCTTATAAGGCACATGGAAAGCGGTCACCTTCCGGGGATCCACCGTCATCCGCCGGGCACGGGGATCATATTCCACCTTGGCACCAAGGCCCCGCAAAATATCCACCAGCACCCGCACGTCCTCAATATCCGGCAGGTTTTCGATGGTGCAGGGATCATCGGAAAGCAGGGTTGCGGGAATGACCGCCACCGAGGTATTTTTGCCGCCGGAAACATAGGTTTCACCCATCAGAGGGATTCCACCCGTAATAAGCAGCTTGTAAGAATCCATTCGGCTGTGTCCTCCTCGCCAAAATCAAAAGATACAATACCTATTATAGTATAACATATGTAGCCCTTTTTGTTAAGATGTTTTTTCGCTTTTCCCCCCGTTTCCCCCTTTGCTCTGGGAAAAGCAGGGCGTTATCCCCCCTTTTTTTCCCATTTTGCCCCTGCATTTCCTTTTTTATTCCAGCCAAAGCGGCGCAAAAAAAGAAGGGGCCGCCGCCCCTTCTTTTCTGTTTTCAGATCATGGCCCCCTGTTCCCGGAGCAACGCCTGCAGCTGATCCACTGCAATTTCCCGCACCATGCAATTGCCCTTTTTCGCCAGGGCCGCCGCGGTGCCCGCCGCCTGGCCCAGGCAGCAGCAGATGGGCATGATGCGATAGGAGGCCTGGGCCTCATGGGTGGAGGAAATGCAGCGCCCCGCCACCAGCAGATTTTTCGTATTCTTCGGCGTCAGGCAGCGATAGGGAATGGTGTAATAGGCGCCGGGCGCGAAATAATAATGGCTGGTGCCGCTGCCCTCGGGATTGTGGATATCGATATCATAATTACCCGTGCAGATGGAATCGGGGAATTTTACGCAGTTCACCAGATCCTCCTGGGTCAGCAGATAATCCCCTTCGATCATCCGGCTTTCCCGCACGCCGATTTCCATGGCGGTGGCGGTGAGCTGGCTGTCCCGGCAGCTTTCAAAATTTTCCTTGAGGAAATAATACAGCTCAAATGCCTGCTCCCGGGCTTCAATTTCCGCTTTCGTCACATCCTGGGCGTTGACGGGATTGAGCTTTACGATGCGGGTGGAATTCAGATGCAAAACCCCGGGATGGGGATGATGGAAGGCGAGCACATCCTCCCGGATATTCTTGATCTTGCCCTCCTGCTGATATTGCTTGTAAAGGGCCTGAACGGCGGGCTTTTCTTCCGCAAATTTTTTCATATCCACCGGGGCCATCCGGAAGCAGAGGGTCATGGGCTGGCAAAGCTGATCCTTTTCCCGGCCCAGATGCCAGGGCGCGCCGCAGAGCACGGAAAGATCGCCGTTGCCGGTGGCGTCAATGAAATAATCGGCGGCGTAGCTTTCCAGCCCGGAGGGATTGGTCACCGTTACCGCTTTTACCACCCCGTCTTCCACCTGGGCCTGGGTAATCTTGGAATGGAAGAGCAATTCCACCCCGGCGGAAAGCAGCATCCGGTTCAGCACCAGCTTCAAGCCTTCCTCCATAAAATGCTGGTCATCCTCCATAAAGCCCAGCTTTTTCATTTCCGCCACGATTTCCCCCAGAATCCCGCTGGAAAGCCAGATGCGTTCCTTCGTTTCGGGGTTGGTGGTCCAATACCGCATAAAGGGGAATACCAGGCATTGGGCCGCCGCGCCCCCCAGGCAATTGCCCTTTTCCAGCAAAAGCACCTTCAGCCCTTCCCGGGCCGCGCTCAGGGCCGCGCCTGCCCCCGCAAAGCCGCCGCCCACCACAATCAGATCATATTTCTGCATAAAAAATCCTCCTGCCGTTTTTCTCTATGCCTATTATAGCGCCGCCGTTTCCATAGCATCTTATAAAAAGGATGGTTCTTTCTTGCACAAAAGAAAGATATTTGATAAAATAACGGTAAATTTCTTTCTTTTCAGGAGAATGCCCATGAATGACCATCTGCCGCTGAATGATCTGCTGGATCTATTGAGCCTCTCTGCCCGGGTACAGATCTGCCTGTATGACGCCGTGGGCATCCTGCTGCTCCCGGAAATGCAAATCAGCGAAAAATACCGCACCCATACCGCCCGCTTCTGCGATCTGGCCAAAGATACCCCGCGGGGCTATCATTTGTGCGTTCATTGCAAAACCCGGGCCAATCAAAAAGCCCTGGAACAGGGCCTGCCCTTTTCCGGCTATTGCCCCTATGGGCTGTATGAACTGGCCTGGCCCATCCGGATGGAAGGGCAGACGGTGGCGGTGCTCTATATCGGCAATCTTTTGCCCGATCCCCAGGAAGCGGAGCATCGGCTGGGCATCACGGCCCAGCTTACCGGCGCCCCCCTTTCCTCCCTCCTTTCGGAATTACAAAAGGCCCAAATCGCCCCCGATCTTTTGCCCTACCAACAAATGGCCCGGGCCATTGACAGCTATATCCGCCTGCTGTTAACCCATCTGGATTGGAAAAACCAGCGGCGGATGATGACCGCCTGCCAGCGCAAGGTTCGGGAAGCCATCGAATATATTCATCTGAATTATCGCCGGGATATTTCCTTAAAACAATTGGCCGCCCTGTATTTCATCAACGAAAAATATCTGGGCCAGGTATTTTTAAAGGAAACGGGCCAAACGGTGCGCCAATATCTCAATCAGATCCGGCTTCATCATGCGGCCCAGCTGCTGAAAAATACGCAGGATCCCATTTTGCAAATCGCCCTGGACAGCGGCTTTCAGAATATTCCCTATTTCACCCGTCAGTTTTCTGCCTGTTTTCAAATGCCCCCTTCCGTTTACCGGCAGCAATTTTCTCTTCCAAAGCAGCAAAAAACGGATGCACCCTGACGGCAACGGCTTGCGCCCCCGCAGCCCTGGATCAGTAAATTCCCTCCTCCGAATTTCATTCTGCGATAAAAAGAAAAATGAAGGCGTCTGTTGAACGGGCGTTAAAAAACAAAAACGGCAACGGAGAAAGAATTCTCATCGCTGCCGTTTTCTTCATTCGTCGGGGGAAGGATGCGCCTGTTCCTTCATTGGATCCGGCGACTATGCCCCAGGGGTTCCTCATTGCTTGATGGCCTTTTCCTTCCATTTGCCCCGTTTGTAGGCAATGGTGGTCACCACCGCGCCCAGCACCCAGGCGCAAAGCAAAGAAATCTGAATGCATTCCTTCTGGCCGTAGGGCAATTCGGGGGTGCGGGTGAGATAAGAAATGCCGTAGGCAATGGGCACGCGGGCAAAGACGGTGGTAATCAGGGAAATCCACATGGGGGTTACGGTATCGCCGGCGCCGCGCATAATGCCGGAAAGGCTCTGGGTTACCGCCATGGCGATATAGCCCACGGAAAGCAGCATCATCAGCCGGTAGCTCAGATCCACCAGTTCCTGGGTATCGGTAAAGACAGACATGAGCCCCTTGCCAAACAGCAGAATCAGCAGCGTAATGGCTGCGGAGCAGCCAACGGCCATCAGCGTGCCCTGCTTGGCCCCCTGGATCACCCGATCCTTTTTCCCCGCGCCCACATTCTGGCCCGCATAGGTGGTCAGCGCCGTGCCGAAGGAGAAATTGGGCATCATGGCAAAGCCGTCCACGCGCATGACCACCACATTGGCGGCGATGAACATTTCGCCAAAGCAATTGGTGAGGGACTGCACGATGATCATGGCAGAGGAGAAGATGGCCTGGGTGAGCCCGGAGGGCAGGCCCAGCCGCACGATGGTCAGGATATATTCCTTGAGAGGCTTCAAATATTTCTTGCCGAAATCAAAATGCTCCCGCATGCCGGCAAGCTTGATGCAGCAAAGGATGGAGGAAATCATCTGGGCGATGACGGTGGCCAGGGCCACGCCGGGCACGCCCATGCCCACAACCGCCACAAAGAAAATATCCAGGCCGATATTGAGCACCGTGGCAATCAGCAGATAAATCAGGGCGGAGAAGGAATCCCCCAGTCCCCGCAGCACGCCGCTTAAAATATTATAATAGGCCATGCCCGCAATGCCCACCAGGGAAATCATCAGATACCCCGCGCAGTCATTGAGGATGGATTCGGGGGTATTGAGCAATTTCAGCACCGGGCGGATCAGGGGCGACGCCACCGCGATAAGAATCAGGCTGGCAACGGCGGTGGCGGTGATGCTGTTGCCGATGGTATAGGAAAGGCTGCTGCGGTTCTTTGCGCCAAAATACTGGGATACCATGATATTGGATCCCGTGGAAATGCCGATGAACAG
The DNA here is from genome assembly GCA_015056015.1 of Clostridiales bacterium. Classification (GTDB taxonomy): domain Bacteria; phylum Bacillota; class Clostridia; order Christensenellales; family Aristaeellaceae; genus RUG563. The sequence continues at coordinate 12,993 of SVHD01000039.1, read as the reverse complement.
AACCAGCAGCATATTCAGAATGGGGGTGGCGCTGCCCACGGCGGAAAGGGCGTTATCACCGATATATTTGCCCACCACGATGCTGTCCACCGTGGAATAGAGCTGCTGGGCGATATTGCCGATCAGCATGGGCAGGGTAAAGGTGAGAATGCTTTTCCAGGGCTTGCCCACCGTCATATCCGTGGGGGCAAATAATTGCTTGATTTTCAATGCTTTTTCCTCTCATTTTTGCAGAATACAAAGCGCAGTATATCATATTATTTTTTCAATTTCAATATCCATTATTTTTGCCATTAGCATTTTCCCGCCTTTCTGGATTTGCGCCGCTAAACCGCCGGTTGATAATGGGTAAAATACCCGCTGATTGACGCATTCCCGCCCCCTGGCTTATGATATTTTCAGGGATGGCCATCCTGAAAAAAGGCAAAGGAGCGGATCCATTTGCGCAATCAGTCTCCCCGTGATCCCCTGGAAATCATTGATTCCCTGCAGCGCCGCTGCTGCGAAATGCTGCATTATCCCGCGCTGTTTGCGCTTTTTTCCGGCTGGTTTTCCGGTCTTTTCCGCTGGCGCAAATAAAGGGAAGAGGCGTTTTCTTCCTCATCGGCCGTTGACACCCGGGCCCGTTTCCAGTATGATAATCCTCTCTTCCCATCATCCATCGCAAGGAGGCTGCCGCATGAATTCACTGGGCCATACCATCCGCAGGCTGCGCCAGGGCCATGGCGTTACCCAGGAGCAGCTGGCGGAATACCTGCATATCTCCAGCCAGGCCATCAGCAAATGGGAAAATGATGCGGCACTGCCCGATATCATGCTCCTTCCCCTGCTGGCGGATTATTTCAGCGTTTCCATTGATGAATTATTCTGCCATAAGCTGCAGGCCTATACCTATAAGGAGCGTTTCATCAAGCTCATGTATGATAGCGGGGTGATGTATTTCAGGAAGGGCAGCTATCCCTGCCGGATTGACACCGAATTATTTTCCACCAATGCCCAGATCGCCCAGATCGGGGAATGCTTCGCGGATTTCATCCGGGAAAACCATCTGGATTTTGACGCCATCATGGGCCTGGCCTATCACGGCATTGCCTTTTCCGCCGCCACGGCCTTTTCCCTGTATCAGAAATACGGCGTCACCACCGGCTATTTTCATGATCGCCGGGTGCCCGATAGTCAGGTACGCGCCATCTGCGGCTACACCCCCAAGGACGGGGATCGCATCATCGTCATCAACGATCTCACCGCCGCCGGCCAAACCCTGGAGGAACGGCTGGATCAGCTTTCCCTGCTGGCCAATGTGGAAATCGCGGCGGTGATCGTCATCGCCGATATGCAGCGCACCGCGGAGGGCGGATTGCTTGGCAGCGATTACATCGCCCGGAAATACAATACCAGGGTTTATTCCGTCATTACCGCCGAGGATATCAAAACCGCCGTCCGGGATGGCGTCATCCCCGCCCCGGAATATCCTCTGGTGTGAGATGCTGGGGGAATTTTCTGGGGAAACCATTCTTTGTGGCCAAAGAATGGTTTCCCCAGGCCCCTTCCAAGAAAGCCGCTCTGGATCTTACTGGTTGCCACCAAATCATCTATGTGCCAGCGAAAGGCAACAGGGAAACTGCGCCTGACGGCATGCGTATGCTCCCTGCTTTTGCCAAATTGGCCGTTCCCGCGTCACAAACCCTCCGGGTTTGTTCCTGAGAAAGGCTTCCCCAGACCCCTTCCAAGAAAGCCACTCTGGATTTTACTGGTCGCCATCGAAGCATCTATGTGCCAGAGGAAGGCACAGAGATTTCGGTGGGGCGAGATTTTTTCGTGGCATCGCATACCCTGCGCTTCGCTTGCGTATGCTCCCTGCTTTTACCAAATTGGCTGTTCCCGCGTCTCAAACACTCCGGGTTTGTTCCTGATCGTATGCCCTACGCCTGACGACTTGCGCATACTCACTCCTCTGACAACATTGACCGTTCCCGCGTCACAAGCCCTCCGGATTTGTTCCTGAGAAAGGTTTCCCAGACCCCCTCCAAGAAAGTAATTCTGGATATTTTTCCCTTTACGGTCTCGCTTGAATGGCAGTGTTCGTTTAGAGCGCGGGTACACACGCGCCTCTCTTTTCCCCAACCCAACAGCATACCACGTTTCATCTTCCGCCGCGTTTCCCCGTCCCGCGCAGTCCGATGCCGCTGTTTCCTCTTCGCCGCGCCCGCAGCTTTCCTTCTCACTGCGGGCTTTTTTGCGCCCTTTTCCGCGCAAGGCCTCCTGCCCCTTCGTTGACATCAAAAAATTGCCTATGTTATAATGAAAATAAAATTGCCTCAGGAGGAACGCATGAAAATCACATTATTGGGAGATTCCATCCGCAAGATCGGCTACGGCCCGCTGGTGCCATCGCTGCTGGGCGATGATTTTGAGGTATATCAGCCGGAGGATAACTGCCGCTTTTCCAAATTCACCCTGCGCGGCCTGTGGGATTGGAAAGAAAAAATGGCGGGCAGCCGGATCGTCCACTGGAACAACGGCCTGTGGGATATCTGCGATGTTTTCGGCGACGGCCCTTTTTCCACCCCGGATGAATATTGCCAGAATATGCTCCGCATCGCCGATATTCTGCTTGCCCGCCATGAAAAGGTCATTTTTGCCACCACCACCCCGGTCAATCCCCTGCATCCCTATAACCGGAATGAAAGGATCATCGAATACAACCGCCTGATTGTTCCCTTACTGGAAGAAAAGGGCATTCTCATCAATGATCTGCATGCCCTGGTGGTCCCGCATGTGGATGAATACATCCGGGAGGATCTCATTCATCTTACCGACGCCGGCGCCCGTGCCTGCGCGCAGCAAACGACCTGCATCATCCGGGAAGCTGCCAAAACGCTGCGCTGATTACCCGCTGCGTAGCCGCACCGCCTTTTTTCCGCACGGTTTCCTCTGCACTCCGGTGCTTTAATCATCCGCAAGCCCCCGAATCGATTATTCTGCATCCCGGGCTCACCGCCGCTTTCTTTTCCTGCGCAGTCCATTTCCTCAAGGTATGTGCTGCGCTTTTTTGTGCTTTGAATCCGCTTGCGCCGCAAGGCTTTCACCACCCACACTTTTTCCCAATTCATTCCTCTCCCTGCCGCGCATTCTGCACCTACATTTTTCTTGCGCCAGCCCATCCCTCTTCTGCCCATTTTCCGTCTTTGCACACAAAAAAGCAGGCTGTGTTTTCACACAGCCTACTTTTTGATGACCATTAAGCGGGATTACACCAGCTCAACGATAACCATTTCCGCAGCGTCGCCACGACGGGGCCCCAGCTTATACATGCGGGTATAGCCACCGGCGCAGTTCTTTTCCTGATTGCGGGCGCGATACTTGGGGCCATATTCACGGAAGAGCTTTTCCACCACGGGATGCTTGTTATCCTTGGTGCGTTCTTTGTAATCGGCCTTGTTTTCGTCGTCGTTCTTGGCTTCCTTGATTTCATACAGGTAAGCCATCATCAGGCGGCGGGCATGCAGCTTGGAAGGCAGGTCGTTCACGAAGGTTTCCTTCACGATCTGCTTCTTTTCATTGTAGAATTCCTTTTCGACTTCAACAGTCTGATCATACTCACGGATGGCGAGGGTGATCATTTTATCCGCGATCGCGCGCACTTCCTTGGCCTTGGCCTCGGTGGTTTCGATGCGGCCGTACCACAGGAGATTGGTGGTCAGGTTCCGCAGCATCGCCTTGCGCTGGCTCGCAGTACGGCCCAGCTTGCGCTCATGTGCCATGGGAATTTCCTCCTATCACTCTTCGGTCGGGCGCAGACCCAGGCCCAGCGCCTGCAGCTTCTGCTCGACTTCTTCCAGACTCTTCTTGCCCAGGTTGCGCACCTTCATCATATCTTCCTGATTCCGCTGAACCAGTTCGGATACGGTGTTGATACCGGCGCGCTTCAGGCAATTATATGCACGGACGGAGAGATCCAGATCTTCGATGGTCATCTCCATCACCTTGCTCAGGTTATCTTCCTCAGGTTCAGACAGGCTGATGGGCATGGTCTGATCAGTGAGGCCGATAAAGAGCGACAGCTGTTCGGTGAGAATCCGGGCGGACATGGCAATGGCCTCATCGGGGGCAACGGAGCCATCCGTCCAGACTTCCAGAGTCAGCTTATCATAGTCCGTGATCTGGCCCACGCGGGTGTCCTCGACCACGTAATTTACCTTGCGGATGGGGGTGTAGATGGAATCAATCGGGATCACGCCGATGGGCATCTGGGCGGTCTTGTTCTTATCGGAAGAAACATAGCCCCGGCCACGATCCAGCGACAGCCACATATGCAGCTTGGCGCCTTCGCCAAGAGTGGCGATATGCAGATCGGGATTGACGATTTCCACTTCATCATCCACACGGATATCGGCGGCGGTGAGATCACAGGGCCCCACGGCGTTTACTTCCAGCATCTTGACCTGATCAGAATACAGCTTCAGGGCAAGCTCCTTCAGATTGAGAATGATTTCGGTTACATCCTCTTTCACGCCGGGAACGGTGGAAAACTCATGCTGCACGCCATCAATATTCACGCTGGTAACCGCAGCGCCGGGGAGCGAATTGATCAGCACCCGGCGGAGCGCATTGCCCAGCGTATGGCCAAAGCCGCGTTCAAGCGGCTCGATCACGAACTTGCCATAGGTATTGCTCGCGGCCATTTCGACGCACTCGATATGCGCCTTTTCGATTTCGACAATCACGTTTTACCCTCCTATCGAAAGCCGTCGGTTGAGGGGATTTCGGGCACAGAAAATCATTAACGGGAGTAATATTCGACGATCATGTTTTCCTGCAGCGAGAAATCGATATCTTCGCGGGCGGGGAGGGCGGAAACGGTGGCAGTCAGCTCATCAGCATTCACGGTGAGCCACTTGGGCACGATGCGGCTGGAGCCTTCGCGGGCGGCCTTGAACAGTTCCATTTCCTTGCTGCCCTGCTTCACGGTCAGCACATCGTTCTGATCCATTTCGTAGGAAGGCACGTCCACCTTCTTACCATTGACCAGGAAGTGGCCATGCAGCACCAGCTGACGGGCCTGGGGGCGGGAAGCGGCGAAGCCAGCGCGGTAAACCACGTTGTCCAGGCGGCGTTCCAGCAGAGAGAGCAGATTTTCACCGGTAACGCCCTTCATGTTGGAAGCGCGTTCGTAGGTGCGATAGAACTGGCCTTCCAGCAGGCCATAAGCGCGGCGAGCCTTCTGCTTTTCACGCAGCTGCAGGCCGTATTCACTGGGCTTGCGCTGACGGGCCTGGCCATGCTGGCCAGGAGGGGTGGGCCGCTTGCTGACGGCGCACTTGGCGGAGAAGCACTTTTCGCCCTTCAGGAAGAGCTTGGTGCCCTCGCGGCGGCACAGACGGCATACAGAATCCGTATATCTTGCCATTTTCGAGAAACCTCCTATTACACTCTTCTACGCTTGGGAGGACGGCAGCCATTATGGGGAATGGGGGTCACGTCCTTGATCATGGTCACATCCAGACCGGCGGTCTGCAGCGCGCGGATCGCGGCTTCACGGCCGGAGCCGGGGCCTTTCACGAACACGTCCACAGACTTCAGGCCGAATTCCTGGCTGGCCTTGGCAGCAGTTTCAGCGGCCATCTGAGCGGCGAAGGGCGTGGACTTCTTGTTGCCGCGGAAACCCATGCCGCCGGCAGAAGCCCAAGACAGGGCGTTGCCCTGCACATCGGTAATGGTAACGATGGTGTTATTGAAGGAAGAACTGATATGCGCCACGCCGCGCTCCACGAGCTTCTTCTCACGGCGCTTGCGCGATACCTTCTTCAGCGCAGTTTTCTTAGGAGCCATTCTTTATCCCTCCGAACCCCTTTCGGGGCGTCCTTTTGGATGTTTCAAGTTACTGGCGGCTACTATCTACTATATATAATAGATACAGCCAAGCCCATTTTGCTGAATTGCGTGGAGGGCGCAGGGATTTCCAGCCAATTTTTTCTTCTGACAAGGCGTCAAGGCGCAGGCGTAGCAGCGCTACGTCAAGCCGCAGACAACGCAGTCAGGAGGAAAAAGGGGCGGAAAGACCAAGCCCGACGCGCAAATGAAGCAAAACTTACTTCTTCTTGCCAGCCTGGGTGCGCTTGGGGCCCTTCCGGGTGCGGGCATTCTGCTTGGTGTTCTGGCCGCGCACGGGCAGGTTGCGACGATGGCGGACGCCGCGATAGCAGCCGATTTCCACCAGACGCTTGATATTCAGAGAAACTTCGCGGCGCAGATCGCCCTCAACCTTCAGGTTGTGTTCGATGTAATCGCGCAGCTTGCTGATTTCAGTTTCGCTCAAATCCTTGACACGGGTGTCAGGATTCACTTCGGTTTCCGCGAGGATCTGCTTGGACACCGTCGGGCCAATGCCGAAGATGTAGGTCAAGCCAACCTCGACGCGCTTTTCTCGGGGCAGGTCAACACCCGCAATACGTGCCATGTGTTGGTTACACCTCCAAATGTTTTAGGTCAGGAATGGAATGCACGTCTTCCCTGCCCTCAAGGCGTAGATTACTTGAGGCGTAAAAAGGGGCATTCCCAGCGCCGGCAGGCGATGGAGATATCGCTTCCGGTATTCCGCCCGCAACCCAGGCGGATATTTATGTGACAGCATGCGTGGTCCCGGGCAATCTTCGATTACCCGGGCAGCCGCCCACGACAGGCTTGTCGGCGGAAATAGGGGTTTCCAAATGGATATTATAGACCATAGGAACGCCGTTGTCAACGCCTTTCAAAAAATTTATCAGGCGCTGAGGACGGCGTTCCCTTGCAGCAAGGGTGGGTTAGCCCTGGCGCTGCTTATGCTTGGGGTTTTCGCAGATAACCATCACGCGGCCCTTGCGGCGGATGATCTTGCACTTTTCGCAAATGGGTTTCACAGAAGGACGGACTTTCATGAGACTACCTCCTTAAAGGTGGATCAATTCTTGCTGCGCCACGTGATGCGGCCGCGAGTCAGGTCGTAGGGGGAGAGCTCAATGGTAACTTTATCCCCCGGATAAATGCGGATGAAGTTCATGCGCATCTTGCCGGAGATGTGGGCCATGATGCGGTGCCCATTGGGCAATTCAACCTGGAACATGGCATTGGGCAGCGCCTCAATAACCTTGCCTTCCATTTCGATGACATCGTCCTTGGACAAAGCGGATTACTCCTCCCTCTTGTTGAGTGGCGAATTTTCGCCGTTCGATTTGTTAACGATGGGCCACAGGAAAGATCGGATATCGCTGTCCTTGAGTGTTCCCTTCTCCGCCATTTGAAGCAGATGGGGGGCTTCATAGGGGCAGCCATCCAGATGCTTGCGCCGTTTTTTCTTCAGATGATCGATTTTCCGGGTATCCCCGTCGGCCATCATCACAAATTCGGCACCCACCGTATATAATACCACAAAGTACCTACCTTTGTCACGCCCTTTTTTTGAAAAAACTACGTGACCGGGCTGAATGGGCGGTTTCACGCCTCAGCCTCCTTCCAGACATGGCCTGGCAGCGTCAGAATCTCCGGCGGACCTGCGTTGACCACCGCCACCGTATGCTCATAATGGGCACAGGGGCTGTGATCGTTGGTTACGATGGTCCAGCCATCGGCAAGCTGATGCACCTGCCAGCGGCCAAGGGCAATCATGGGTTCGATGGCCAGGGTCATGCCCGGGCGAATCCTCACCCCGCGGCCCGCCTCCCCATAATTGGGGATGCTGGGATCTTCGTGCATATTCCGGCCGATGCCGTGGCCCGTCAGATCCCGGATGACGCCGTAGCCGTGCGCTTCCGCATGGGATTGCACTGCATGGCCGATATCGCCCAGACGATTTCCGTTCTGCGCCATGAAGGCGCCTTTCCAGAAGCTTTCCTCCGTCACGGCCATCAGCTGGCGCTTTTCCTCGCTCACATTGCCAACCGCAGCAGTGAATGCGCTGTCGGCCTGCCATCCATCCAGGATCAGGCCGCAGTCGATGGAAAGCAGCACGCCGTTTTCCACCGTGACATGATCGGAAGGAATGCCATGCACCACTTCATCTTCGATAGAGGCGCAAATGGAGGCGGGATAACCGTGATAATTCAGGAAGGAAGGAATCGCGCCGTGGGCGCGGATCATTTCTTCTGCATAGGCGTCCAGCGCTTTGGTGGTCACGCCGGGCTGAATCGCTTCCCGAAGACGGCAAAGCACATCATGGAGCAGGTGCCCCGCGCTGCGCATCTTGGCAAGCTGATCGGGATTTTTGATACTGATCATTCTACGCCCAATGCCTTTCGTACCGCCCGATGATTTTCTTCCACCGTGCCCGTGCATTCCACCGTGCGAAGCATGCCCTTTTCCTGATAATAATCAATCAGGGGCGCGGTCTGCGCGGCGTAAACGGTCAGGCGATTCTGAATCGTTTCGGGGGTATCGTCCTTGCGCTGCACCAGTTCATCGCCGCAGGCGGCGCAATCGGTGCGGCCGTTAAGAGTGCTGGTGTGGTAAGTAGCGCCACACTTTAAACAGACCCTGCGACCGGAAAGGCGGCCGATGATCACTTCATCTGCCAGGGAAAGATTCACCGCGCAATCGATTTTGGCGAATTGGGAAAGGGCTTCCGCCTGGGGAACCGTGCGGGGGAAGCCATCCAGGATGTATCCCTTCTGGCAATCCTGCTGGGCCAGACGTTCCTTCACAATGCCGATCACCACTTCATCGGGCACCAGTTCGCCCCGGTCGATAAACCCTTTGGCCAGAATGCCCAGTTCGGTTTCAGCCTTGATGGCCTGGCGCAGCATATCGCCGGTGGAGATCTGGGGAATTTCCAGTTCATTCATCAGCATTTGTGCGTGCGTGCCCTTGCCGGCGCCGGGAGGGCCCAGAAAAATGATGTTCATGCGCATCTCCTTTTCGAGGACAAATCAATTGGCAGATAAGACAGAATTTGGAATGCGCCCTTTGGGGGAGGAAGGCCTCCCGCCAAAGGTGCATTCCGTAATTCCCGGATTAACCCAGGAAACCTTTGTAATTGCGCATCACCAGCTGGCTTTCCACCTGACGGACGGTTTCCAGCGCCACGCTGACGGCGATCAGGATGGAAGAAGCGCCAAAGGGAATGGCCACATTCTGCCATACAGACAGCACGGAGGGAAGCGTGGACAGGATGGCCAGGAACAGGGCGGCGAACAGGGTCAGGCGGTTAGAGGTCCGCTTGAGGAATTCCACGGTCTTGACGCCGGAGCGGATACCGGGGATATTACCACCCTGCTGCTGGATATTCTTGGCGATATCCTGGGGATTGAAGGTGATGGAGGTATAGAAGTAAGAGAAAGCGATGATCAGCAGCGCGCAGATCAGCATGTACCAGAAGGAAGTCTGGTTCATGTAGGTGCTCCACCAGATGTAGGCCTTGGAAGAAGTGCCGAACATGGCGAAGATGGTGCCCGGGAACGCCATGAAGGAATAGGCGAAGATCAGGGGCAGCACGCCGACAGACAAAAGCTTCATGGGGATGTGGGTGCTCTGACCGCCATACATTTTCCGGCCAACCACGCGCTTGGCGTACTGGACGGGGATGCGGCGTTCGGAGAGATCCACCAGAGTGACAACCACCAGGATCACCAGGGTGGTGAGCAGGATGATGACCAGCTGGCCAACAGTGTTCGCACCGGTGAAGATGCCCTGCGTGGTGGTCAGGATGCCGTTAAACAGGTTGGCGATGATACCGGTGAAGATCAGCAGGGAGATACCGTTGCCGATACCGTTCTTGGTGATCTGTTCGCCAATCCACATGGCCAGGGCGGTACCGCCGGCCAGGATGATGCCGATGGCAACATAGCCGAAGAAGTTGGCGTAACCGGGCTTGATGGCGCCCAGGCCGGCAACGATGCCGATGGCCTGCAGGGCAGCCAGGCCGATGGTTACATAGCGGGTGATCTGCTGGATCTTCTTCTTGCCTTCTTCGCCGCCTTCTTTCTGCATGCGTTCCAGCGCGGGAATCGCGATGGTCAGCAGCTGCATGATAATGGAAGCGTTGATGTAAGGAGAAATACCCATGGCCATGATGGTCATCTGACTGAGGGAAGAACCCGTCATCATGTTCATCAGGCCCAGCATATCATAGGTTTCCGAAGCCTGCTGCATCACAGCAGGATCCAGACCGGGAACGGGGATGACGCTGACCAGACGGAAAATCAGCAGCATGAAGAACGTATAGAGCACCTTTTTACGGAGCTCGGGAACCCGCCATACATTGCGGAGAGTCTCCCACATCGTTACTTCACCTCGACTTTCCCGCCGATCGCCTCGATCTTTTCCTTCGCGGATTCAGTAACCTTATCGACCGAAACGGTGAGCTTCTTGGTCAGTTCGCCGCCGCCGAGCACCTTCACGCCGTCCAGAACCTTTTTGATCAGGCCCTTTTCGAGCAGCGCTTCGTTGGTGACCACCGCGCCGTCTTCAAACACATTGAGAGCGGAGACATTCACGATGGCATATTCCTTCGCGAAAATGTTGGTAAAGCCGCGCTTGGGCAGACGGCGGGTCAGAGGCATCTGGCCGCCTTCGAAGCCGGGACGGGGGCCGCCGCCAGAGCGGGCCTTGGCGCCCTTGTGGCCTTTACCGGAGGTTTTGCCCAACTGGGAGCCTACGCCTCGACCGAGACGCTTCGGGGCAGTCGTCGAACCGATGGCCGGTTGCAACTCATGCAGTTTCATGGGTGAGCCCTCCCTTAATTATTCGTTGATTTCTTCGACCTTGACCATGTGCTTCACGCGGAAGATCTGGCCACGGACGCAAGGATTGTCTTCCTTGACCACGGTCATGCCCACTTTGCGCAGGCCCAGCGCGGCCACGGTGTCCTTATGCACTTGCAGAGAGGCGATAGGGGATTTGGTCAGGGTGATCTTCAGTTTCATCTTTCCTTATCCTCCTTAGCCGATGATTTCTTCGACGGTCTTGCCGCGCATCTTGGCAACGGTTTCGGCGTTGCGCAGGCCGGACAGGCCAGCCAGGGTCGCCTTAACGGTGTTGATGCGGTTGTTGGTGCCGAAAGTCTTGGTGCGGATATCCTTGATACCGGCCAGTTCCAGCACGGCACGGGCGCCGCCGCCGGCGATAACGCCAGCACCTTCTTCGGCGGGAAGCAGCACAACCTTGGCAGTGCCGTATTCGCCGTTGATGGCATGGGGAATGGTGGTGCCTTCCATGGGCACGTTCACCAGATGCTTCTTGGCAGCTTCAACAGCCTTGCGGATGGCTTCGGGCACTTCCTTAGCCTTGCCGATAGCGGCGCCAACACGGCCATTTTCGTCGCCTACCACGACCAGCGCGGCGAAGCGGAAATTCTTACCGCCCTTAACAACCTTGGTAACGCGGTTGAGGGCGACGAGGCGTTCTTTGAATTCGCTGACGGGTTCTTCACGATCCCGACGTTCGCGGCGTTCATTCATAGGCATGCGTTCATTCCCTCCTTAGAAGTTCAGGCCGGCTTCACGAGCAGCCGCGGCCAGGGCGGCTACGCGCCCGGTGTAGAGGTAACCGCCGCGATCAAAGACGACGTCCTTGATGCCAGCGTTGAGCGCACGTTCGGCCACCAGCTTGCCAACCAGCTGGGCAGCGCCGGTCTTGGTCGCTTCATCGAGCTGGCCCTTGAGGGCGGGATCGATGGTGGACGCGGATACCAGGGTGATGCCCTTGGTATCGTCGATCACTTGCGCATAGATGGATTTATTGCTGCGATACACGCACAGGCGCGGCATTTCGGGGGTGCCGCTGATCTTTTTGCGGACGCGGGCGTGACGGATCACGCGCACTTCATTACGGTCGCGCTTATTGAACATTTGCGTTCACTCCCTTTCTTACTTCTTACCGGCCTTGCCTTCCTTGCGGCGGATAAATTCACCTTCGTACTTGATGCCCTTGCCCAGGTAGGGTTCAGGCTTACGAATGGCGCGGATATCGGCGGCAAGGTTACCGACCTGCTGCTTATCAATGCCCTTGACCACGATCTTGGTCTGGACGGGGGTTTCAAAGGTAATGGTTTCGGGGGCGTCGAGGATCACGGGATGAGAGAAACCGATGTTGATGTTCAGCTTCTTGCCGTTTTCTTCGGCGGCGGCACGATAACCGGTACCAACCATTTCCAGGGCCACAGAGAAGCCTTCGGTCACGCCCTTGACCATGTTGGCGATCAGGGCGCGATACAGGCCGTGCATGGCGCGATGGTTCTTATTGTCAGTAGGACGGCTGACGAGAATTTCGGCGCCTTCCTGCTTGACGGTGATATCAGGGTTCACCTGCTGAGTGAGGGTACCCTTGGGGCCTTTTACGGTCACCAGATTGGTGCTATCGATGGTAACCGTCACGCCCGCGGGAATGGCAATGGGAAGCCTTCCGATACGAGACATAATTTTCTACCTCCAAATGACGTGTTGATTACCAGATGTAGCAGAGCACTTCGCCGCCGATGTTTTCCTTCCGGCAGGCCTTGTCAGTCATCAGGCCCTTGGAAGTGGAAACGATGGCGATACCCAGGCCGCCCAGAACCTTGGGCAGTTCTTCGCAGGTGGCATACACCCGCAGGCCGGGCTTGGAAATGCGCTTGAGGCCAACGATAACGGGCTGCTTCTTATCCAGGTACTTCAGAGTAACCTTGATGCTGCCCTGCAGGCCATCGGCAATATTTTCTACCGATTTAACATAACCCTCGTCCAGAAGAATCTTGGCAATAGCCTTCTTCATGTTGCTGGCGGGGATCGTCACGCTGTCGTGGCGGGCGATCTGCGCGTTGCGAATGCGGGTGAGCATATCGGCAATGGGATCATTGACAACCATGATGGAACCTCCTTTATACTTACCAGCTCGCTTTGCGGACGCCGGGGATCTGGCCCTTATAGGCCAATTCACGGAAGCAGATACGGCAGATGCCATAGCGGCGGAGCAAGGAATGGGGCCGGCCGCACAGACGGCAGCGGGAATAAGCCCGGGTGGAGAACTTGGCAGGCCGAGCCTGAC
>SVHD01000038.1 GCA_015056015.1 Clostridiales bacterium | reverse complement strand
TGCCGGCAGGAATCGTCAGATTCCTACTGGTATTATAGCACCTCTGTCAAGAGAATGTCGAGGAGTGAAGGAATGAGCATGTCTTTCGACATGGACATAGTATTCTTTATCTGCGCCGTAAAGAGGTATCGGTCAATTTGGTGAAGAAGCTCTGTGACGGTCTGGAAATGACCATGGGGCAATTCTATTCCGCAAAGGTATTTGATGATTTGGAGCAGGAGATACAGTATCCTCCAGGGATTTATACGCCATGGGTGCTTCATCGATGGTGTGTTCATTGACGGAGGTGGTGTATATGCCCGCCATGGTCTTGCGGTAAGCCTCCATATCCAGGGTTTCCCGGGCTTGCGTGCGGGACATCAGGCGGCCTGCGCCGTGCGGCGCGGAAAAATTCCATTCTGCATTGCCCTTTCCCCGGGCCAGGATGCTGCCGTCCCGCATATTGATGGGGATCAATACCAGTTCGCCTTCGTGGGCGGCGATAGCGCCCTTGCGCAGGATCATTTCATCCATACTGATGTAGTTGTGAATGGTATGGAAGGCGGATTTTCCTTCCATCCCGGTGCGCTCCAGAATGATTTCCGCCATCTTTTCACGACTGCGGCAGGCAAAGCGCTGACAAAGCGCCACATCATGAAGATAATCTGCCATGTACTCGCCGTACAGGAAGCAAAGATCGGCAGGAAGGGTGGGTTCCTTGAGCTTAAAGGTCTTTTCCATGGCCTTCAGTTCCTTCTGGATTTCCTTTCGGCGCCCCTGCTCCTTGTAGGTGCGGATCAGCTCATCCCGGGCGGCGAAGAATTCCTCCTTGCCCAGATTCAGATCGACGGCCAGATTCTGATAGTAATTGGACACCTGCAAGCCCAGGTTGCGGCTGCCGGAATGGATCACCAGAAACTTTTCGCCGTCCTTCGCCTGATCGATTTCGATAAAATGGTTGCCGCCGCCCAAAGTGCCAAGACTTCTCTCCAGACGTTTGGCATCCTTGAGGGAACGGTAACAGCGAAGCTCTGTCAGATCAAAGGGTTCCTTCCGCCCTTCCCAGACATTTTTGCCGCTGGGAATGTAATGAGCGGCTTCATCCACCCTGGGAAAATCAATATCGATTTTTCCCAGCGCCACGGTATACATGCCGCAGCCGATATCCACGCCCACAATATTGGGAACCACCTTATCGGTGACGGTCATGGTGGTTCCGATGGTGCACCCCACGCCGGAATGCACGTCCGGCATAATGCGGATGCGGGAATCTTGGGTAAAGGAATGATCGCACATGCGTTTGATCTGCTGAATGGCCTCCTCTTCCACCACACTTGCGTAGCAAATGGCGGAAGCAAAACTGCCCTTGATTTCAAACATAGGGATGCTCCTTTCTGATAAGATGAAACAAGACACCCTTCGATGCGGGATTTGAACCCGCGTTTCCTGATAAAAAGTCAGGTGCTTTATCCGCTAAGCGAATCGGGATGGCCGTTGGTGTCTTTACAAGACGCATTTGCTGTACTGCAGCGACAGCGGAGTTTCAACAATTGCGGCCCGGGCCGGGGTACAATTCCCTGGGACGGGCACTGCGGCTGTTATTACAGCGCACGCAATTGGCTCCTTACCTGGCATGCAGCTTAATTGCAGGAATTGCTGTTTGCGTCTTTCATTGGGAAACCACAAGACACCATCCGATACGGGATTCGAACCCGCCGTATCCTGATTATGAGTCAGGCGCTTTACCAGCTAAGCTATTTCGCGATTGCTGTTGGTGTCTTTACAAGGTACGTCTTTGAACGGATTGCTCCGCCAGCAACTTAAGTCCCAAACCTAATGCAGTAATTGCTGTATGTACCTTTGCTTTACAAGGTGCTGAAATGCTCGTTTGATTATCAGTCAAATGCATGGATTGCTGTGAGCACCTTACAAGCATAGTATAGCCAATTGAATTTCCAATTTCACGGAAAAAAAGATGCGAACTCATTTGAGTTCGCATCCGATTTGCTTTTTCAGGCGTTTTTTCACATGCTCTACCATGCTTTCCGGGCCGATCACCTGTACGCAGGGCCCGAAGGACAGAATCCGGATGACCATTTCGATATCATCCTGCTCGTAGTATTTCAGGCGCAGAAGATACCGGTTGTCCTCCAGCCGTTCGCACTGCTTTTCAAAATGCGCAAAGTGCAGAAGGGCTCTTTCAAGGGCATTGCGCTCGTCGGTGATGATCATGCTCAGCTCTACCCGTTCATCCCGGGGAGGAGGCAGCCGCCAGGGGCCGTTTCCGGTATAGTATTCGCAGCTGGTGATGCGCCCCAGATTAAAGGTGCGGAATTTGCAGCGATTGGCAATGATGCGGATTTTGTCATCTTTCATGGAATATTCCATGCCTACCGGCACCAGCCGCGTCCAGGCTTCCTTGCCAAACCGGTTGGTCAAAGTGACTTGAATGGGCTTTTTCTCCCGGATGGCATTCAGAACCAGACGAAAATTCCGGATATAGGTTTCATCCTCAAAAGGATCGCCGTCCGCATACTGATCGAAGATGCGGTAATGATCCCGGGTGAACAGCGGCTCCACATCGGCAAGATCAGGAAACTCCACGCCAAAGAGCTTCATCCGGGGATCCTCGCAGATGGCTTTCAGCCACTGCTTTTCCAGCAGCGTCAGCGGCATGGTGGGAGCATGCTTCAGCACCGGGGAAAGATCCTTTTTTAGCAACGGCCATTTGCCGCTTTTCAAAGAAGGCAGGATGGTCAGCACACTTTCGGAGAAGGCATTTTCCAATACGTGCTGCTGCAGATCTTTTTCCGTTACGCCGGGTGTGAAGGCCGTTTCGATGATCCGCGCCACCGTGTTATAGTAGGCGGAGTATAATTCGCTGAAGATCATGATTCCTCACCTCCGTCCACGCCGTACATGCGGTACATCTTCTGAAGGTCATTTTTAAACTGGTTTTCTGCGGTGCGGTTGGAAAAATGCATCCGGGAGATGCGGGAGATGAACGTGCGGATCCAGGGAAGCATTTCCTGGGTATCGAATACCTCGGCGGTGTAGCGCCAGGTGCATTCATCCACCTGTTCTACCGTGCCGCAGCGTTTTTCACGCTCCAGCCGCTTGATAATAAAGCCCTCGTCTGCTGCCACTGTGATATCAAATTCCACATGCTCCATGCGATAGGTGGCCCAGCGGAAATTCACACCCCAGGCATGCGGCTCAAGTTTCTGGAAACTGTGCATCAGCCGGCCATATTTCTCGCAGATTTCTTCCTCCCGGACGCTGAGAATATAGTCCATGCGATAGGCATTGATCCGATTGACCTTATCATTCAGGGCAATCAGATATTGTCTTCCGTTCTGGGCGCTGATATATACTTTGATAGGCACCAGCCGGATACTGCGCACTTCCGCCAGATGACGGCTCAGATTCTCGATGGTGATGTATCGTTTTTCACGCATGGCATGGAATACCTGAGCCAGAATGCCGCTGTCCATGGCCTGGGTGATATAGTGATGCTTAAAGGAAAAAATGCTCTCGTGATCCCGCAGCTTATCCTGCAGGAAGGAGCCCACCACCCCGATGGGCGCCACCTCGCTGAAGAAATCCACAGCATCCGCCATTTGCGACCACTGCACATTTCCGGCACGGCTGTAGCG
The DNA here is from genome assembly GCA_015056015.1 of Clostridiales bacterium. Classification (GTDB taxonomy): domain Bacteria; phylum Bacillota; class Clostridia; order Christensenellales; family Aristaeellaceae; genus RUG563. Next base: position 23,431 of record SVHD01000038.1, on the reverse strand, counting down.
CACAGCGCGGCCCTGCTTTTCCATTTGAATGATGCCGTTTTCGGCGTATTCCTTCAGCTTTTTGCGCAGCGTCGATTCATCGAAAGTCATTTCGCTGCCCGCATCGGTGATCAGCCGGTCGATGGCGTCAAGCAATTCAGTCAAGGTCATCTTCACGGACGGATCATGAAGAATATCAAAAAGCATGAAATGTAGCGTGATATCGCCATCGGTGAAAGATTTGGCCTTCCATGCTTTATAGAAGGGATTGCGGCGGTTGATGCGGCTGTCTACCGACAGAAAAACATTTTTTCCCTCTGCCGTCTTGGTAAAGCGCATATAATCTCCCAGCCAGCTTTCGATGCGGCGGCGCTCATCATCATAGGAGCGTGCGCTTTTTAAATCGTATTCCACCCGGCTCTTGAAGCCGTACACATAGAAATCCCGCATGTACGCGCGGATTTTATCAAATTTTTTGATCAGCTCACTGTAGGCCATGAGCGCACCTCCTTTCTGGATGGCATATATTGCCTGTATGATCATACCATAGGGCAGAATAATGTTCACGGAAAAAAAGATGCGAACGCAATAGGAGGGGCGTATCTTATTCCGTCTTGGTCTCTTCCGGAAGAGGATGCTTTGCTTCGATTTCTTTGATTACTTCTCGGATAGCCGTTTCGCTAGGCATTCCATTTTTTGTTCGCAATTCCTTTACTTTTTCTGAGTACCACTCTGTCATAGCGGGAGATAATTCCCTTATCCGACAAGTTCTCAAGAAGTCTCCAATAGCGCCCATTTTGGTGTCTCCTTTTCAGATTGCTCTATCCTTTTTTTCAGCGTTGCCTGATTTTTTCTGCAAATGAATTTCCGCCATAACTACCAATGTGTGGCAATTCCAATTGTCATCAGTGTAGCGCAATTGCCAGACATTGTCAAATCGGAAGATACGGCATAATCATGATTGCCAAATGAAAAGGACAGAGAATGAAATCTCTGCCCATGATGACGAATGATGACCTCATAAAGACCAATGAAGGCCCCATCAAGACCCGTGGTGACCTCATGAAGAAGGATGATGACGGGATGAAAACCGGTGAAAAATCCACAGAATGAATGCAACAATGTATTATTTAGCAAAATTCATACCCGGAGCGTCATTGGTTCGAATCTGATCGCCGCTACCACCAAGAAAACCTTGAGAAATCAAGGTTTTCTTTTTTTCTGTTTATTCGTTCAGCGCAAAAGGAGTCATGTTTTCGGGATTTTTGTTCCGTTCCTGTTCTGCACCCTTCCCGCAAACTCTTGTTGTATAAGGCTTTTCGGGCACTTTTGGTGTTCAATTTTTGTTCCGTGAGGGTCAGATTTTCTCGATATATGCCGCCAATTGAGCCATGCTTTTTTTCTCCCGGTAGGAAAAAGTCCCTCGCAATATGCGAGGGACGCAGAACGCTGTCAGGAAGGATCGTTTTCAAGCAGACGATTGATGATCGCTCTGATTGTGGCATACCGGTCATCCAGTTTTGCTTTTTGGAGGAGGTGAGCGATTTTTTCGCCGCAGGCGGCCGTGGCCTGGATCAGACGCAGAATCAGATAATCCCGCCAGATTTGCGCTTTGGGCGCAGAAAGGGCGATGATTTCTTCGGTCAGGCGCTTCAGTTCGGGCAGATAAACGGGATCCGGCATATCCAGAATGGCATGGGCAAGGCACAGAATACGATCATAATTGGGCAAGGTGTTTACATCCAGACGGGTGGCCTGAACCCGGGAACCGTGATTGATCCATCCGCCGCCGGGAATTGTATGGGCAAGAAGGGAAGCGATCACAGGAATGGCAGCGCTGCAATGTTCATGGGCCAGAAGTACCATCAGGCGATTCATCTGCCAGTAATCATCGGGCGCGCCATGCGTGCCGCCCAGAATCACCCCGGATGCCCGCTGACGGTCATGATATTGAATCACGCCGTTCTTTTCATCCAATGACCGGAGCATTTCGATCAATCGATCTTGCCCGGAGGGATCATGATACAGCATCAGGCATACATCCAGCAAAAATTGCTTGGAATAGGTACGGTTGGTCGCTGCCCGGCGCAGATAGATATCCATCCCTTCGGGTCTGGCCAGGATGACGTCATTGATCACGCCCTCATCCTCGCCGGCCAGCACCCGCGCGGCAAGCATGGCGGCGCTGACGGCCTGGGTATCTTCTGCCGGAGCGATCATGGCCTGCTTTTCAAAAAGGAAGTCTTGAAGCGGCGCAAGATTCAATTGATCCGCATCGCATTTTTTCTCAACGCATTCCGCCGCCAGCGCGCCTGCGATCCAGCCAATGCTCATCACATCCGCATTCATGCGCAGAAAATTGATGGCTTCCTGGCTGGCAGAAAGGGCTTTGCCGGTCACCAGAACGCCATCCAGCTGCGCGGGAAGCAAGGCTCCCAGCGGCACGGCGGAAAACCGGCCTTTGCCCAGGTTGGGCAGGGCTCCCAGCCGCCCTTCATAGCTGAAATTGCGTCCGTGGGGATCAAAGGTGCTGAAGGCGTCATAGAGGGTATCCTTCCAGCGCTGTCCCCGGGCAATGGAACGAACGGTAATCGTTTTGCGTCCGCAAATTCTGCGGGTTTCTCTGGGGGTGAGCAGTTCATACAGATCATATTCCGTGGCACGCAGCATATTATTGGAAATGCTGCGCATCCAATCGCTGTCATCCGTGGTCATGAGCATATCCTGATCCATGGGGGTGCGCCCGGTGCTTTTGTGAGATCGGCGCTGCCACTGGCTGTAATTCTGCGTCATATGCGCGGCAGCATCGCCCAGCTCATAATCGCAGCCGCCAAGCGCGCAGAGCAGGCCTTCCCCGGTGGCGTCAATATACTGGGCCGCGCAATCCAGATGCAATCCGTCATCCCCGACGCTCATAACCCCCGTGATTCTGCGCTCTTTCACAAATACATGGCAAAGCTGGGCGTTCAGGCGGATCTGAAGCCGGCTTTCCGCCGCTGCATGATGATAGAAAAGGGATTCAGCCACCGGAGCAGGGTGATTGCCCCCAGGCAGATTCCGGGTGAATGCGCAGATGCGTTCCCAAAGATCCTGAAATAATCCGTTGCGGTTTCCGCAATACAGACCGCTGACGCCGCCCAGGGTACGGGTACCGCCCAGGGAGGATTGCCGCTCGATCACCAGGGCGTCGGCGCCCTTTTCTGCTGCGGCCAGGGCCGCCCAGATGCCCGCAGTGCCGCCGCCGCAGATCAGCACTTCTTTCTGATTGGATGGCATGGCCTGGCGATGGCCTTCTTCCAGGCCGCGCTGCGGATCATAGGGAAGAATTCTTCCATTCAGCACGATAGAATCGGGCAGATACGCCGTTTTTTTCGATGGCAAAACGAGGTCATCTTCCAGCCGCAGCCAGCACCGGAAAGCGGGCCGTGGAGCGTTTACGGCAATATCCAATGCGGAGGGCTGGGCATTATCGCAGGATACCGCCTCCATACCGGCGATCTGGGCGATTTTTTCCAGCCGACGTTTCCGCTGCTCCATCAGAAAGCCCAGGGCCTGAGAGGGAAGCATGGGTTGCGGCAATTCGCACGTGGCATCCAGATGCAGCCGATGGGGATCGAATAAATCTGCCAGATAGCCCTGGGCAGTGAGCATATCGATGGCAGGCTGGGCGGGCGCAATGACGGAAACGCGCAGGGGCAGCCTGGCGCCGGAGGGCAAAATCAGCGCCGCTCCCGCTGCCTGATGTGTGGGGGATTGAAGCAACGTGGCGTCAATAACCAGATCGCAGGGCCGGGAAAAAAGCCCGTTGGGCCCGGCCAGCAGCATGCCGCAAACCGCATTGCGGTTTAAAAGCGCCGCGGCGGCACGCGTATAATAGGAAATTTTTATTCCGGCCGAAAGCAGCGTCTGAAGCAGCGCCGCCTTCATATCGGCAGGCGAGGAAAAATCTTTTTTTCCGGTGAAGGCGCTGATCCAGGAACGGGCAGAGAAATCAAAATACGCCCGGAAAGAGCCGAATAAATCTTCGCCGGGATAGCTGGCGGAGGTGGTCAAAAGCACATCGTGCCCCAGTTGAGCAAGCGATACTGCCTTTTCCATGCCATAGGTCGTTGCACCCAGAATGATAATCTTCATATTTTTACTCCTTTCAGGAAGAATGAAAGATATTTTTGCTTGTTCGTGATCAAGGGTTTTTCATTTTTTATCCGATTTTTTATAAAAATAATTCCCCGTATTGTATGCTTATTATATCATGAAGCGAAAAATATGGAAGGGGGCAAAATCGGACATGGCAGATGGAAAATCAGACATCGGCCTCAAAAAATGGTCAAAATTGCCGTTTTTTTCCCAAAATGTCCGATTTGAACACAAAAATGTCCGATTTTCCCCCCTTGTGAAAGAGGAAAATCAGCGATATATTGTACTCAACAAATAAAACTTGAAAGGAGACCCGACCCCATGAAGAAGCTTTTTTCTATTCTCCTGGCCGCATGCCTGCTCCTGTCCGTATGCGCAGGCGCCCTGGCGGAAGACAAGAAAGTCATCGATCACACGGCTTACTCTCAGTTTCCCCTCGTGAAGGACGGCGAAAAGCTGACCATCACCGTTGCCCATATCCGTGACGCCGCTTACGGTGTGGATGTGGAAAAAATGTGGTTCTGGAATTGGGCCGAAGCAGTTACCGGCATCGATTTCGAAGTGCAGCAGATTCTGAGCAATTCCAAGGGTGATTTGCTGCCTCTGATGTTTGCCGGCGGCGATGTGCCCGATCTGCTCTTCGGTCTGGGCCTTACCACCACTGAAATTACCCGTTACGGCGTGAGCGAAGGCCAGTTCAAGGATCTGACCGAATGGATCACCCCCGAGCGCATGCCCTATCTGACCGGCTGGTTTGAAGCCTATCCCGAATCCAAGGCGCTGTGCACCACCCCCGACGGCGCCATCTATACCCTGCCCGGCTACAGCAATATCAAATACAGTCACGGCGTTGCCGGCCAGTTTGCCCAGCTGAATGTGGCCTGGATGGAAGCCAATAATATGGCTGCCCCCAAGACTCTGGATGAGCTGGTTGATCTGCTCTATGCCTATAAGAAGGCCAATCCCGATCATACGCCCATTGCGGCCCATGCCACCAAGGATCCCAGCAATGGCAAGGGCAATTCCCTGATGACCATTTTCCTCAATGCCTTTGGCTTCCTGGGCGATCACAATGAATACGGCCACAACGTATCCATCAAGGATGGCAAGGCCATTCTGGCGGCCGGCCATCAGGATTTCAAGGCCTATCTGACCATGATGAATCAGTTCTACACCGATGGCATCCTGATGAAGGATTATTTCACGGCGGATGATCTGGCCATGCAGACCCTGCTGACCGAGAATAAATCGGTCATGGCCGGTACCCTCTATTCCATTTTGCCCGAAGTGGAGCGCTTCCAGCAGTGGAAGGCCACCTCTCCTGTGACCAGCGAATATTGCCCTGAACCCGTGTGGCTGGCCTTCAATCCCTACAAGGTGGGCAATGCCTTGGTTGGCGCCAAGGTGACCGATGAAGAGCTGGATGTGCTGCTGCGCTTCCTGGATTTCTTCTACAGCGATCTGGGCTCCTCCTATCTGTGGGATGGCCCGCTGGCCGGCAGTGCCGATCTGATGGGCTTTGCCGAAGGCTGGGTCTATGACTATTCTACCGGCACCACCGGCAGCCGTGTATTCCCGGACGTTATCGCCAAGAAATATGCCTCCGGTACGGAATACGTCAAGAGCGTTATCGGCACCAATAATACCGGCTTCGGCAATCGTTCCCATTCTCTGGAACATGAAGAACTGACTTACTTCTTCGAAATCGCCCAGTATCTGCAGGAGCAGGATCTTTCCAAGGTGATTCCTTACGAATGGGCGAGAGACCATGGCGACGGCTGGGCCCGGATTTGGACCAAGGAAAATGTAGGCCCCTATACCATCCCCGCTTTCCCTGCCATCGTGTATTTCGATGAAGACACCCAGGAAGAAATTGATGAAGTCCGCATTGTGATGGAAGCGCACATCGAAGCCAATGTGGCCAAATTCATCACCGGCGCCCGCGATCTGGCTGAATTCGATACGTTCGTCAAGGAACTGGAAGATCTGGGCCTGCGGGATCTGGAAGAAATCTATCAGGCTGCCTATGAAGCTTACCTGGCTGCCAAGTAATTGCTGAAAGGCGGGCCTTGGGAAACACCCAAAGCATCAGGGCGTGAGGAGAATTCCTCACGCCCTCTTTTTTATGCTGCTGTTTGTGCCGGGAAAGAAATCAATCGGCTGCCCTTCAGAAAGCGCCGGGACAGGATGCTGTATCGGCGGCTTTTTCTTCCGGCTCAGCATCCTCTGCCGGACGGTTTTCTTTCCGGTAATCCGACAGGCGAATCCCATAACGGGCCTTGAATTTTTTTCGGAAGGAGGAATCATCAATGTATCCAACCTGCCAGACAATTTCTTTGATGGGCATATCAGTTTCCGTCAGCAACTGGCAGGCCTTTTCCATGCGTACCTGCGTGAGATAATCAATATAGGGCATGCCCATTTTCGCCCGGAAAAGCCGGCTTAAATAATTCTTGTTGATGCCAATATGCTGGGCTACCAATTCGGCAGAAAGATTGCAGTCGCTGTAGTTTTCTTGAATATAGCTGCAAACCTGCTGGATGAAGGAATCGGAATTGGCGGTATAGCTGCAGATTTTTTTGATGGCGCTTTGTACCACGCTGATATAGTTTTTTTCATCCCGAATATCCAACTGTACCAATCGATCCGTCCATTGTGCTTTGGTCGGGTCATCGCTATCCGTCAGTGCCTGTACCATTTCCTGGACAATGCTGTAACAAACAAATCTTCGCCCTTCTTCGGTGCAGCCTTCCTGCTGCATTCTGCGGAGGATGCCCCGGAAGACGGAAAGGGAGGATTCTTCATTGCGCCTGGCCAGGGCTTCCTTGAACTGAGCAAGCCGCTCCTTTTCAAAAACCAGAAAATCTGTGGAAGCCTGTTCCGGTTCATTCCAGCAGAGAATAGAATTCCCTGCCTGGGAAAATAGATCCGTCACCTCATGGCAGGCATATTGGATTTGCCGGATATCCTGATAAACCTGGCTGATGGTTACTTTTATGGGCCTCATCCGGTTTTTCTGCAGGCGCGCCCAGAACCTGGAGGCCCGTTTGAGTCGTTCTTTTTTATCAAAATCAGGATTGGGCAATTCCTCAAGCCATATTATGCGGCTTTCCTGCTCCAATACAGATACCCGGAAAAGCTCCGCATCTCCGCAAATTTCTGCTGCCTTTTCTTCATCAACAGGAGCGCATGAAGCGCCCATTATGCAGAAGTATTCTTCCATCATTTCTATCCCGCATACTGCGGCCAGTTTATCAAATGCTGCCCGGGAGGAAATTTGGCCTTCAAAGAGCATAATGGCCATTTGCCGCCGCAATGCCGTTTGATAGGCACGGGCGCTATTGCGGCTTTCTTCTGTTTCTTTGATATTCTGTCCGATCAATTCCCGGAGCAGGCCGTATTCATCCGTTATTTTCCCTTCCGGCAGGCAATTGCCCTGGGCGATTTTTTCCAACTGTTGTATTTTCCCCAATTGCCGATGGCCCAGTTTCAGGGAAATGAGCAAGGAAAGCAAAAGACCAAGAGCAAGAATGAGAATATTGATCATACGATTCTGGTTGACCTTTGCCAGCAGCGCCTGCTGAGGATAATTCATTTCCAGAAAAAGGTCCATACTTTCAGCCTGATCCTGCAAAATCAGATGCCCGCGGGAACATTTGTCATATTCTTCCGGCTGAATCGGCTTGTAACGATTACCCTGGCAAGAAAAATAAATGGATTCTCCGTAAGCAAATTGCAAACGGAAATAAACCTCTTCGCCATCGAGAAATTGAGGAAAGAGGGATAAAAACTGATCTTTTCCAATTAGGAAATTGATGGAATCGGCCAAATATTTTCCGTGACGCAGAACGGGATAATGCAGCAGCAGATAGCCATCCCCTCTGCCGCTTTCCAGCCAATGCACTCTGTTTTCCCGGGAATCCAGACATTCCATGGCCCGATCAATGCTTTCCCGGGTGCAAAAAAGCTGATTACAAAAGAAAACCTCCGCATGACTGTAGCCGTCCACGGAATATATTTCATCCGTGCCATATTCCATAAAAAAGCTGTGGGCCATCATATCCAGCAACCAAATTTTCTGCATTTCTGCTATGCCTTCCTGTGCCTTGGCATAGCTTGCCTGCATATTGGTGCCGCGGAGAATCGGCATATCCGCAATGACAGATCCCTGGGCCTGATAGGCGCCATAGGTCTCATCCAATGAATGGGAAAGGATTTCCAGCTGCATCCGGGCCTGCTCGGCCTCTTTGGCGGAAAGATCGTTAATCAATTGCTGGGAGGCATACAGGCTCAGCAGAAAAAGCGGTATCAGAATCATCGCGTACCGCATGGAAAAACGCAGAATTGTTTTGAGCTTTTCTTTCATAGGCAAAACCTCCCACAGAAACGGAAAGAAGGGGGACGGACGAAACAATCGTCCGCCTCCCCAAGAAGATCAAAGGATTAGTGCTGCTGACGGGAGTAAGCCGCCTGATTGAATTCCAGCATTTTTTCCAGCCCCATGCCTTCCAGGGTGGAGATAAAGGAATCCCATTCCTTATCGATGTCCATGGTGCCGGTGATGAAGGAAGTACGGCAGGTGGCGATGAAATTGGTCATGTCGGGGGAAAGATTGCCCATTTCTTCACTTTCCTCCGCCGTATAGGTGAGATTGGGGAAGGGCATCATCAGCGGATAATTCCGCAGGCAGCGTTCCGCCACGGCTCTGGTGGTTAGCGTACCATCAGAAGCGTCCGCAATGATCAGATCCAGTTCCTCTGCCGTGGCATTTTCTACGGAATTATTGGTATGGAAAACCTGGAAATTATTGAAACCATTGGAAATCCTGACGGTATACAGATAGTTGGTTTCATTCATTTCTTCGGGATTATAGAAGCCTGCGCAGGAGGGATACTTGTTGCCAAGAACGTCCTCAGCCCAGTTGAAGGTTTTACCTTCTTCGCCGTAATTGAAGAATACATAGCCTTCTTCGCTGTACTGATAATCCAGCAGACGGCAGATGGCCTCAGGATGCTTGGTATTGGCATTGATCATGGTCCAGGCACCGGAGGTGGTGGCGGTGAAAATGGGGAATTTGATTTCATCCACATATTCGGATTTGACGCCGGGGAAGAAATCCCATTCATCCCATACTTCGGGGCCGCTGCGGCCCAGGGTGGAATACATGGAACCATTCCAATGGCAGAAAATGCCCACCCGATCACTGGCGATTTTCTGATTCAATTCATCGTTGGTCTGAATAAAGCAGGTGTTATCCACCAGGCCTTCGGCATAAAGCTTGCGCATGAAGGTAATGTAAGCCTTATAATTTTCGGTGGTTTCAGCCAGGTAGACCGTGCCGGCTTCATCCGCCTGAAGCACATAATCGGTAGCGGTGGAATAGATGCCGAAGGCGGCCCGCAGAATCCACAGCATGCGCTGGCCGGCGCCGGTATTGAAGGACAGGGGAATTTCATCGGTGGGGTCGCCGTTGCCGTTGGCATCCTGCTCCTTGAAGGCCTTGAGCACGTCATAGAGTTCTTCCACGGTGGTGGGCATTTCCTTGCCTACATTTTTCAGCCAGCGGGTATTGATCCAGGTCATATCGTTGACGCAGGCCAGATCGGATTGCTTGTGGCTGGTCAGGGCATAAATGGCGCCGCTTTCGGTGGTTTCATAGGCCGCCATATCGGGATTCGCTTCCCGGAAGGCCTTGTAATTGGGCATATAATCCAGATAATCCGCAATATTCAGGAAATAGCCCTGATCGCCCCAGAGATGGGCATTATTACGGCCCACATTGGCAGCCACGATCAGATCAGGCAGGGTATCAGTGGCCAGCATCAGATTCAGCTTGGAATTCCATACGTCGCCCATGTAGTGGGTGCATTCCAGCTGGATGCCCATTTTTTCGGCAATGGCCTTGACCACATAGGTATCCTGGAAATTGCCGGCAGCAGCAGTGGAACTCATGCCCGCCAGGGTAATGGTGATGGGTTCGTCGCAGATGGGGAAGCCTTCCCGGTTGACGGAATCCCCGGCCAGAGCGGAAGTGCAGGAAAGAATCATGCACAGGGCCAGAAGAAGCGCAGAAATCCGTTTCATGTTTATTTTCCTCCTCGTAATTTTTGTGTTGCGTAAGGGCATTGAAAGGGAAAGGGGATGGCGTTTTGCCTGATCCTCCCTCCTGTTTATTTGCAGATTCATCCTGCATTATAGCACGTTCCCCTTTTTCCTTTCAATCAAATCCCGATTGCCAGTATTGACTTTATCCTTTGATGGCGCCAATCATCACGCCCTTGGTAAAGAAGCGCTGCAGGAAGGGATAAAGTACCATCATGGGGGCGGAGGCCACCACGATCATGCAGTATTTGATCATATTCGCCGTTTCCACCTGCTCCAGCATGGCGGCCATTTCTTCCGGACTCAAGGTTCCCTCCTGCATGGCGTTGGCCATAAAATTGCTCAGAGACAGGATTTCATGCAGAAATACCTGCAGGGGATACAGGTTCCGGTCGTTCAGATAGATCAGGGCGCTGAAATAGCTGTTCCAGTGACCAACGCCATAATAGAGCGTGAGCACAACGATGATGGGAGTGGAAAGGGGAAGTACGATTTGCAGGAAGGTTCTGAAATCACTGCTGCCGTCAATGAATGCCGCTTCGTGCAATTCCCAGGGAATACTGTTGGAAAAGAAGGTACGGGCAACGATGAGATTATAGGTGGATACTGCGCCGGGAATAATCAGCACCCAGGGAGAATTGATCAGATGCAGGGATTGCAGATTCAGATAATGAGGAATCAGCCCGCCGCCCACATACATGGTGATCACATAAAGGGTCATGATGAAATTGCGCCCTTTGACGTCCCTGCGGGAAAGGCCGTAGGCGCAGGGCAGGGTAAACACGAGATTCACCAGCGTGCCTACGATCGTATAAAAGATTGTGTTGCGATAGCCCAGCCAGATTTCCTCATATTGCATTACGTATTGATAGCCCTGCAGGGAAAAGCCCTTGGGCAAAAGAATCATCTGCCCGCTGGCTACCAGCTTGGGATCGCTGAAGGATGCGCTGATGACAAAAATCAATGGATAGATGGTGAGCAGCAGAAAAATTGCCAGGGAAATCACCACCACCGCGCCAAATGCCCGGTCCTGGGTGCATGGACGGATTTTGTTATTCTTTTTTTGCAGGAGCTGCGCCTGTGCCATGATGATATGCCTCCTTACCACAAGCTGATCTGGCTGGCTTTTTTGGAAATGAAATTGGCCAGCAGCAAGATCGCTGAATTCACCAGAGAATTGAAAAGCCCGGCAGCCGTGGAAAAGGAGAAATTGCTCTTGACCAGGCCCATCTTATATACATAGGTGGAAATAACTTCGGAGCCATTAAGGTTGGCGCTGTTTTGCAGCGCAAATACCTTTTCATAACCGATATCCAGGATATTGCCGCACCGCAGAATAAAAAGGATAATGATCGTGGGCACCAGCACGGGGAAATTGATATAGATGACCTTCTGGAAGCGGGTGGCGCCATCAATTTCCGCCGCTTCCAGCAATTCTTTATCCACGCCGGATAAGGCGGCTACATAGATAATGGCACTCCAGCCGGTGCCCTGCCAGATGCCGCTGATCACATAAATCCATTTGAACATTCCGGGCTGAGCCATGAAATAGACCGATTCTCCGCCGAATGCCTCAATGGCCAGATTGATAATGCCATTTTCCGGACTGAGGAAAAGAATGACCATGCCGCAGAGCACGACGGTGGAAATGAAGTGAGGCGCATAGGAAATGGTCTGCACCGTCTTTTTCACCCAGCTTCGCTGAATTTCATTGGTCATCAGCGCCAGAATAATGGGAAAGGGAAAACCCAGCACCAGCGCAATCAGGCTGATGGAAAGGGTGTTTTTCAAAATGATGGGAAACCAGTAGGAGCTGAACAGAGTTTCGAATTGCTTCAGTCCTACCCAGGGGCTGCCCCAGATTCCGCCCCGGAAATTGTAATTTTTAAAGGCAATTACCACGCCATACATGGGCTTATAAGAAAAGAGCAGCAGCAAAATCACTGCCGGCAGCATCATCAGATATACCTGCCATCGATTGCGGATTTCCTTTTGTATGCTGCCCCATTTTCCGGATGTTTTTGATTGAGCCATTGTTGACATCCCTTTTCCCTCCATCCTGATATCATTTTCGTTTTTTCATGTCCTTTATGTTATCGCATAATCAAAATGGTTGTTCAACAGGTGGATTTAACGGGTTTCTTCTGTTTTTTGACGCTTTTTTGGAAAAAAGAGGGGATAGAATACAAAGGATGTCATCAATCACCCGTTTGTTCCCTTTGCTTTTCTGCCTGTTTCCGTTTGATGTTTCCTGGATGCTGATTTGGCTCCTAATCAGCCTTTTTTTCCATTTTTCTTCTGCGAAACAGGATGGTAAGCAAATAAAAAAGGCCGGAGATGATTTCTCCGGCCCTTGGTGGACTGAATCAATAATGATGAACATGTGGGGATGCTTTTCCGGTGTGAAATGAAGAATCAGCGATTTGCCAAGACGGTATTATTCCAAAATGGGGATCATGGATCCGCTGTCAATATCCGATCAGAACGCCAAAGAGCAAAACCAGCACGGAAATGGCGAACAGCAGAAGCTGGATTTTCCAGGTCCATTTCAGCCATTTCCAGTAGGATACATTGGCCATGGAAAGGCCTATCAGCAATACCGGATTGGTGGGCAGGATTACATCGGTAAAGCCATCTGCCATGCAGTAGGTCAAAATAATCAGCGTGGGGGAAATGCCAAGGGCGGTGGTAATGGGCAAAACGATGGGCATCACAAGGAAAATTTTTGCCGAAGCGGAGCCAATGAACAATTGCAAAAATAAAATCAGGGCATAAATCAGAAGAATCGTGACAAATTTTCCTTTGCCTGCCAGCAATTCAAGCACGCTGTGCATCACCGTATCAATCACATTGCTTTCTTCCATCACCAGTTTGACGGAAGAGGCAAGAGCGATCATCAGCACTGCCGGGAGCATGGCCGCCGCGCCCTTCAGGAAGCAGGCAAGCACCCGCCTGAAATCTTTGCATACCAGCTGGCCCGCAATCAGGCCGGAAATCAGAAAGCTGGCCGCCAGAATGGGAATGGCAAAATCTGCAATGGCACGGATGCAGGCGATGGCCACCAGCAAAATGCCCTGGATGGCGAAAAAGGAGGAATACACCCGGAAGACTCTTTGCTGATCCTGTGGAATATCTTCTTTTTGTTCCATCAGGCCTTCGCGCTTTTTCAGGTCGATTTCGTAGGTCAGCGAGGATTGGGGATTGCGGCTGAGCTTTTTCAGATAGCCCATCAGAAAAATGCACAGCACCAGATAAACGATGGCAAAAAAGACGATTCGCAGCCAGGCGCCGGAAGAAACATGAATCCCGGCCAGCTGGGCCGCCGTGCCCACGGAGAAGGGATTGGTGATGGCGGTGGAAAAGCCGAAGCAGGCCGCCATCAGGCAGGCCCCCAGCCCCACCATCGTATCCATTTGCATGGAGAGCATGAAGGCAATGATCAGCGGCAGCAGGGTAACCAATTCTTCAAACATACCAAAGAGACTGCCAAAGAGCATAAAGATCAGCACCGTGATGCAGACCACCGGGCCCCCCCGATCCCGGAGCCGACGCATGATATAGACGATAAAGGTTTTCACGCCGCCGGTTTTATCCAGCAGATTGAATACGCCGCTCATCACCAGCAGAAAAATGCTGATCATGATGATGGTCAGGGCGTCTTCCGATGCAAATACCCGCACCGGGGCCGTCAGCACGCGCCAGATGGCAATGCCTTTCAATTGACCCATCCGGTATGTGCCGGGCAGAATATTGCCATCCATATCCCTTTCAAATGCCCCCTGAGGAATAAAATAGGAAAGGGAGCCGCAAAGTAGCAGGAAGGCCAGCAGAATTGCCACAACCGTCAGGAAGGAACGGACGCTGATATTGGAATAGGCCTGTTCTTTGGGCGGAGCCATTTTCTTTTCCATCATGAGGGATTCCTCCTTATGTATCTGCCCTGGCGGCTTCATCATACAAAATCATGGATGCCATATACCAATCCACGGCCGATCGCTTTTCTTCCGGAACGAAATACAGGATTTCCGGGCCATTGTAGATTTCAAAATTTTCTCCTGCCCCAAAGAGCAAGCGGTAAATGCGCTGAAGGGAAAAATGCAGATGAACCGTTTCCTCATCCTTGGTGCCATCGTAAGTGAGCCCGTTGCGATTCAGGATGCATACGCCGTATCCGCCATGCCGGGTCAGGCCCTTGCCATCGGAGGGCAGACGTAATTCCACTTTCGAGGAGAGGGCGTATTCCGGATTTTGCGTGATTTCCTTCTCCAGCAATGCCTTTTGCCAATCATACCACCCGGTGAGATTTTCAAATTGGAAATCCCCGGTAAAGCCATACCGATCATCCACCGAGGTCAGATATCCGCAGTGCTCGCAGCAGACCCTGTCTTTTTCCGTGGTAATGGAATGCTTCTGATGGCAGAGAGGGCAGGTCATCAGGATATTTTCCAGGCCCTCCGCCATCCGTTTGGAACGGTAGTGAATTTTTGGATGCTGCTTGAGCCATTCAAATTCATTATAGGAAAGGCGCTGCTCAATGCCCTGCTTGAGTTCATCCAGGGTGATTTCCTGCAGCTGCTCTGCGGTATATAAAGTATCCAGTTCTACCTCTACCAGGGATCCACGGCGGAAGCCCTTGCCCCATTTGGGGTCGGCCAGATAATCACCGCTGATTTTTACCGTGTAGATATTGACCCCTGCCGTTTTGATAAAGGAATAGGTATTTTCCTGAATATCCTCGAATCGGCCGGTGGTGGAAAGCCGTGCCTCCGGCATCATGGCCAGAATATTTTTCTTTCTGAGAACAGTGAAGCAATTCCTGGCGTTTTCCATATCCACGGCAAACATGCTCTTGGGAAATGCCCCCAGATTCCGCAGCAGCCAGCCCAGACGCCGATCATAAAAATACAGCCGGGCGCTGATGAAATTGGGCTTGTATTTCCAAAGTACCGCCGCCGCATAAATAAAATCAATAAAGGAACCGTGATTGCAAAGAACCAGGGCGGGCTTTTCCAGGGCGCCGGCTTTGCTGACGGCCTTTACCCGCACGCCGCAAAGGAAAAAGAAGAAGCGAACCGCATAATAAACCACGGTCATCACTACGCCGTTTACGTCCCTCACCCTGTTTGGGGATGCCGCCTTATGGGTATCCGCATAGTGATTCAGGCGGGAAAATATAAGATCTTTTTTCCAGAAAAGCACGATAACCACCAGGAGCAGGGCCGAAAATACGCAGACCGTGACGATCCAATTGGATACGATGGCCATATATCCCAGGGATACGCCGATGCAGACGGAAGGCAGGGCGCCAAGGCCGGTGACCAGAATGAACCGGCGGTAGGACATGCCCATGCTGGCCGCCAGAAAGCAGATCATGCCATAGGGAATGGCCGGCAGGAAAAAAAGAATGAAAATGATGACGGTGGCTTTGCTGGAATGCGCAATTTTTTCCAGATCCAGATTCAGCTTTTTGACAAAGAATTCCCGCATCTGATCCCCAAAGGTTTTCTGCAGCAGATAGATCATCGTGCTTCCCAGCAGCACGCCGATCATGCAGCATAAAAGCCCGATGGGAAAACCAAAGGTGAACCCGGCCAGCACCTGAACCGGCTCTGCAGGCAAAAGGGTGCATACCAATTGAAGGGTGGACAGGGCGGCAATGACAATATATCCGCGCCAGCCAAAATCCATCAGCAGATCCCGAAGCGCTTCATTGGAATGATCCTTGGAAAGCAACGTTTTCAGTATTTCATAATTATCGCCGGAAAGCGAAAATAATCCAAGCAAAATAAAAATGAGCGTTACCCCGATCGCGATAAGCAATTTCTGTTTAACGTGCGGGCGATTCGTCATTATTCCACCGTTCCTCTCAATGCCAGATACTTCATTATACACCAATTCGACAAAAAGCTCAACTTATTTTCGAGGCTTTCTGTTCTAATATACAGGAACGTTCTGGGAAAATCTGTTGCCGGGAATAAAGCTTTTTAAAAACTGAACAGAAGAAAATAAAAATGGATATGCGGTTTTTAAATCCTGTTGGCAAAGAAGCGAAAGGAGCGATAAAAAACAAAAACTCCGGAGAAAAATGCATTTCTCCGGAGAAGAATCCGCGAATGGCAGAAAAGGATATGCTATGTTGTTAATATTCACTGGGCAGCAAGCCTTCGTATTTTTTAAAGAGACGACGGAAGGTGACGTCATTGGAAAAGCCCACCTTTTGCGCCAATTCCTTGATGGTGATATTTTCTTCCTGCAGCAGAAATTCCTTGGCCAGGGCGATCCGGCGGCGATTGACAATATCCAGATATCCTTCTCCGGTATGGCTTTTGAGCGCACGACTAAGCGTTGCCTGGGTTACACTAAATTCGTTGGCAATCAGCCCCAGGCTTAATTCCTGCTCGCAAAGATGCGCGTTGATATAGTGCAGCGCCTGCTGTGCCAGGGCGGAAGTGGGGGTGGCGGCAGCCGCCTCCTTTTTGCTTTCACTGCGGATGATGCGATCCTTGCAGGCCTTTCGTGCTTCCAGGTAAGCCTGTTCTGCTTTGCCGTAATCATCGTAGGTGGAGCTCAGCGCAATTATGGGCGTCGGGCAGCATTGGGCCACTTTGGATTCCAAATCCATTTCCTGATGGCTGAAGAGAATGGTGGGCTGGTTATCCAGATCGATCATATAGGCCGATACCTCATCGCTGCTTTTCAGAAGCGCCGCGATTCCCTCGGGCTGAGGATCAAAGACCACGCCGACGGTAAAATAGGGGCGGGTGAGGGGCATATTCAGGGATTGGAAAATATTCATCATCTGCCCCCGGGTCAGATTCAGTTTTCCCTTAAGCAGTTTGGATAGGGCGGCATAGCCCAGCAATTCCTGATAATCCTGCATATTTTTATGCAGAATATTTTCTTTGGTATCCAGTTCTTCCATATACAGGGCCAGCTGGTTGAAATCCAGCAGAGTGGGTTCATCCGCCAGATCTTTTTCCGTATTGACGGCAAAGAAAAGATTGCGGATCGGGCGATAGCAGAAGGTGGAAAGCAGCCATACCAGGATACAGCCAACCAACGCGATGGTCATAAAAATGCTGAGACAGATATATTGGAAGAAGTGAACATTGTTAAACAGCACGGAAGCGGGAATCTGGCACTCCAGAATCCACTGGGATTTGGGCACGCTGACCGCAAAATGCAATCCATCATCTGCCGTGACATGATTGGTATAAAGGATTTCGCCCGCTTCGTCAACCAGTCGGATGGCCAGCTCTTGATAGCCTTCCAGGGGCTGCGTAAAGCTTTCAAACAGGCTTTCGTCAATATAATACATGGAAACCACGATGATTTCCTTGGTATATGGCTGCCGCTCCAGCAATACCAGCATGGCACCGTTGGATACAAAGACGGCATTGGAAAAATGCACATTGGGGATGCAATATTCATCTGTTTCCAGGCTGCTGATGATTGCATTCCATTCTTCCAGGGTAATGCCGTTGAAATTGTAGGTTCTTTCCACCACAGCTTTCAGTTCGCCGTCCCCTTTATTGGTCAGCGCAAAATTCAGATTGGGAAAGCAAAATGCCACATTGGTAAATGCATTGCTGGTGGTTACCATGGCGCCCAGCCGGGAAACCATGGTTTTGAGTTCGCTGGCGCTGTATCGGGTATAGAGGGAATCGGGCTTGCGCATATAGGCCAGGCCGTGTATCAGCGGATCACGCATCATTTGATATTGATGACTGCGGGTTTTGGCCAGGCATTGGCTGTAGTTTTCGGCGGTGTTGGTCATCATATTGATCAAATCATGCTGGGCGGTTGCCTTCATATTTTCTGTAACGACATGCAGCGCCGGAAAGCCTACGGCCAGGGTAGGCGTAAAATAGACCAGGACAAAGCAAATCATCAGCAGAATTTTGAAAGGAATCCGACGGAGAATGGATTGCAGCCGATTTTTCATGGCGAGCACCTCGCAAGCAACAGAAAATAAAAAGAAAAGAGCCGGAGGAAGATTTCCTCCGGCCCTGAAGGCATGATGCAATCAGCCGTTATCCGCGCCGCAGGGGAAAGCGGCGTCCACACCGGCGTCAGCATAAAGCTCCGCACCGGTGATGATGCGGGCCTGATCGGAGCAGAGGAAATAAACGGCATTGGCAACGTCTTCAAACAGCGCCAGATCCTTCAGCGGCGCACGGGCCAGGCGAACCTGATGCACTTCTTCACTCAAAGAATCCCAGCGGGAGGTTTTGATGCTGCCGATGGCCAGGTAATTGACACGGATTTTGTATTGTCCCAGATCCACGGCGAAGGCCTTGGCCATGGTGCCCAGGGCCGCCTTGGAGGTGCAATAGCTGCTGCGCTGAGGCAGGGGACGGCGCATGGTATTGCTGCCGCAGATAACCATGGCGCCCTGAATGCCGTATTTCACCATCCGGCGGGCGGCTTCACGCATGAGAATGAAATGCATGAAAACGTTGGTTTCGATGACGGCGCTCCATTCCTCGAAAGAAACATTGAGCAAATCATGGCCGATGCCCTGATTGGCCGCATTGGCCACCAGCGCTTCCACCTGATAGCCCTTTTCTTCCAGAGAATCCAGGATGGATACGGCAACGGCTTCATCCGGCTTGGCATAGGCATAGCCGAAGGCCTGGACGCCGGGGAATTCCTGCATCAGCTGATTGGCGGATTCCTGGGCGCGGGCGGCGTCGCGGCTGGTGATGCATACATCCCAGCCTTCCTTGGCAAATTTCTGGGCAATTCCATAGCCGGTGCCATTGGCGGCGCCGGTAACCAGCATAATCTTTTTCATGGGGCACACTCCTTGCAGCGATGTTTTGATTGGCAGCGGCATTTCCATATTTTTTGAAAGCCGCCTGCCCTGCTATTTCGTTTATGCGCCCCTGATGCCTCCATTTTATTGTAACGCATCAGGTGCGCCTTGTGAAGAGGAAGAAAATTCAAATTTATGCGGTGAATCCGGATAAAAGATCCCCGTTTCAATTAGAAATAGAATTCGCTCTTCGGGGGACGGATATCGGTGAGGGCGCCGGTGTAATGGCGCAGGGTATGGGGCTGGTAGGGATGCTTCAGGCATTCCTCCTCATTGATTTCCACGCCGATGCCGGGACGATCGGGGATATCGATGTAGCCATCCTTGTAGGTGAGGCATTCATTGGTGACGTCCTTGCGCCAGGGCACGTCATTATACATGATTTCCAGAATTTCAAAGTTGGGGCAGCAGGCGGCCAATTGCAGCGTGGCGGCATTGGCCACGGGGCCGGAGGGATTATGGGGCGCAAAGGGAATATACCGGGATTCTGCTTCCGCGGCCAGCTTTTTCAGTTCCATAATGCCGCCGGCATGGGATACGTCGGGCTGGATATAATCGGCGGCCCGGGTTTCGAAAAGATTCAGATAATCCCGGCGGCCATAGAGGCGTTCGCCCGCGGAAATGCGCACGGGGGATTGATCGCGGACGGCCTTGAGGGCCTCCAGATTATCCGGCGGCACGGGCTCTTCAAAGAACATGGGCTTGAAGGGCTCCAGCTCCCGGGCAATATTGATGGCGGTGGGCACATTGAAGCGGCCGTGGCCTTCGATCAGCAGATCCACATCCGGGCCTACGGCTTCGCGAACCTTTTCCACGCAGCGAATGGCAGAACGCAGATCGGCGCCGGAAATATTCAGATAATTTTTGCCGAAGGGATCCCATTTCATGGCGGTCACGCCCCGCTGCACGGCGATTTTGGCCTTTTCACCGAATTCTTCCGGGGTCTTGGCGCCGGCAAACCAGCCATTGACGTAAATGCGGGCCTTATCCCGGCATTTGCCGCCCAGCAATTGATACACGGGCACATTCAGATGCTTGCCCAGGATATCCCACAGGGCAATTTCCACGGCGGACAGGGCGCTCATCAGCACCGGGCCGCCCCGCCAGTAGGCGTCGCGGTGAATATCATGGTAATGGCGCTCAATATCCAGGGGATTCTGGCCCACCAGATATTCCTTGATGTGTTCCACTGCGCCCAGCAGGGCCTTTTCCTTGTATTCCAGGGTGGCTTCGCCCACGCCGTCAATGCCTTCATCGGTGTATACCTTGATGAAGACCCAATTGGTGCGGAAGCAATCAACCACAAAAGGTTTTACGTCGATGACTTTCATCCGTTGATCAGCCTTTCTGTATATTTATTATCAGGCGAAGGCGGCAAAGCCTTCCTCCATGAGAATCAGGGGAGAATCCAGCAGGGGCAGGTTTTCCAGCATATCGTTTTCCGCCAGCTGATCGATGGAATCCGGCAGGGCGTATACCTTGCCGTCCATGGGATTGACCAGGCGCAGGGGCGCGGAGAAGCGGCAGCCGTTTAAGAAGCTGACAGTGCCCTCGTAGGTTTCGGTGAGCAGTTTGGCGGGCCGCCAATAGCAGATGGCACGTTTCCCCTCCCGCTCAAAGCAGTAGATGGAAATGGGATCGGTGCAATCGGTGCCGTTTACCCGTCGGGAGGGCCGTACCCGCCGGGAAATGGAAAGGGTGGCGGGCTCCACATCGGCGGAGGAAAGCATGGCCGCCAGATTCTGCAGCGCATAGTAGGCTTTCTTGGGCTTGTATTCCCCGGTGCAGCGGCCGTCCTCGCCAAATTGCGCGCTGAGCACGCCGAAATAGCCGTAATCCTTGTAGCTGGCCAGATCGCCGGTTTTTCCTTTCAGGGCTTCCGCCATATCCAGAGCGGTGAAATGGCAGGTGAAGGGCATGGGCAGATGCAAATCGGTAATGCGATGGCGCAAAAGATATTTGGCCTGCTTTTCTTCCGTCCAGGCATAGCCATGCATGGCGCCCATGCCCTGGGCGGAGGATTGCCCGCCGGATTCGCCCTGGATGATTTCGATTTCAGGATTATATTCATCCAGCATCATGCGCAGGGCGTAGAAATCCCGTTCGATTTCGCTTTCTTCCGGGTTGTAGCGATGATAGGAAAGGGCGTCGATTTCATTGCCCATGCCGGCGTCCAGGGCTTTGCGAAGGAAGGGCAGGGGCATATGGGCCAGCACGCCGCCGATGGCGTAGATATTTTCATCCACTTCATGCAGCGCTTTGGCGGTGCGGGCGGCAAATTCGCCGTATTCCGTGCCGTTGGCCCCGTGCTTCCAGCACCAATCGCCATCCGGTTCATTCCAGATTTCAAATACATTCACCCGGCCCGCAAAATGCCGGGCGATGGCGCGAACGTAGTTATCCCAGGCGTTCCGCTCCCGTTCCGTAGCGATGGGGGGCACGCCCACGGCGCCGAAGTATTCCTTGGCGCTTTCGGTGTAGAGGGAATTTCCGTAGCAAAGATCGATCCAGGGGGTCATGCCCCGGGCGATGAGCGCATCCACGATTTCATCCAGCCAGGCAAAATCGTATACGCCCTCCTGCTTTTCCGTGCGCTGCCAGCCGGATTGCAGACGAATCCATTTGGCGCCGGACGCCGCCAGGTAATCATAGGCATTGGTGGGATCGTATAAATCCCGGTCCAGCTTTTCCAGGCCCAATCCCAGCCGGGAATTTTTGATTTCTTTTCCGCTTCGGGGAATGATGCGGCCAATTTCCTGCAAACGATCCATAAAGCTCCTCCCTTAATTTCGAAAAAATTGAAAAGGTATGCAATGTAGTATCAGTTATTCGTCAGGAAGAAAAATAATCCTGCTGATTTTTTTGATTTTGGCAGGAAAAAAACGAAAAATGAAGAATATTTTTATTGAAACAATGATGATTTTTTCGAAAAATAACTTTTTTGAAGATTTTTTTCGAAAAGAAACGGAAGAAAGAAGGAAACGAATCATGATTTTTGCCGTTGGTACATATACCAGCCTGGGCGGCCCCGGCGTGGCGCTGGTGGAAGCGATGGGGGAACAGCTGAAATTTCTGTGCTCTTCCGATCAGGTGGCTGATCCCACCTGGGTGATGCAATCCCCGGGTAATTCCCGGATTCTGTATGCAGCCGGGGCCGTAACGGGAAGCAAGGATGGGCTGGTGGCCAGCTTTTTATGGGAAAAGGAAACCCTGACCCTGCTTTCCACCCAGGAAACCGGCGGCCAGGCCTGCTGCCATCTTTGCGTGGATGCGGATGAAAGCCATCTTTATGCCGCCAATTATCTGGATGGTTCCGTATCCGTATTCCCGCTGGAAAATGGAAAAATTCTGCCCTGCTGCCAGTTCATCCGGCATGAAGCCCCTTTGGGCCCCAATGAAAAGCGCCAGGAATTTTCTCATGCCCATCAGTTTACCTTCCGCCCCGGCACGAAGGAGGCCTTCGTCTGCAATCTGGGCACCGATCAGGTGGTGGTCTATGAACGGATGGAAAATGGCCTGCTGAAAAATACATATGAAATTCCCGCTGCTCAGCCAGGCACCGGCCCCCGGCATCTGATTTTTGACGGGGCGGACAGATTCTATCTGGTCGGCGAGCTGGAAGGCTGGATTTCCACGTATTCCTTCAAAAATAATGCCTGGCAATGCGATCAATTGCTTTCTACCCTGCCCGAAGGCTATGATGGCCCGGTAAATACTGCCGCCGCCATCCGCATGGATGAAAATCATGTGTATGTATCCAACCGCGGCCAGGACAGCATTGTGATTTTTGATAAGCAGGCGGATCATACCCTGAAGCTGAATCGCCATGTGGCAGTGCCGGGCTGCTTCCCCCGGGATTTCCGGCTGTGGGAAAAGGGCTTTTTGCTGGCCCAGCAAAAGGCGGGCGGCGTGGCCTATATGACGGCAGACGGCACGCCCGGGGATGGCCTGCCCATTGACGGCGCGGTTTGCCTCTGTCCGCTTTCCGAATAACCGTATAAAAAGGTAATTTCTGCGCATGCTGATACCGAAAGGAGAAAGCATGCGCAGATTTTTTATTTTTTTTGTGTTGCTGCTCAGTTTGCCTTTGGCAGCCCGGGGGGAAATGTATATCCGGATTATCGCCCGTGATGATTCTATTTCAGCACAGCAGGAAAAAAATCTGATTCGAAATGAAATTCTTCCCCTGCTGCCGGAAAATGCCCGGGATTTGCCGCAGGCATTGCAGGAAATAGAGCGAAATTTTGACTGCCGGGCGGAAATCAGGCCCTGGGCGCCGGCGGGCCGCCCCCTGCGCCCTACGGTGTATATTACCCTGGGGGAAGGCCAGGGGCATAACTGGTGGGGGATTCTGTTTCCCGATTCCCTGCGTCTGGCAAAAATGGAGGAGACGGA
>SVHD01000093.1:4134-6393 GCA_015056015.1 Clostridiales bacterium | reverse complement strand
TCTGGGCACGGGTGCGGAAATGGCTGGAGAAGCCGCCGCCCCGGAAGTATTCATAGTCCGCCCGGCACCAGTCGGTAGCCTTGAGGCAGGCGTCCACATCCTTTTCGCTCATTTCCCAGAAAGGCTTCATGCATCCTTCACCCTTTTCATTGGTGGCAGCGCCGGTGCAATCCAGGGCGGTGGCGCCGGAATTGATCAGATGGATAAAGCCATTGGCGGCGATACCCTCAGGCTTCCAGCCGGTCACCCGTTCCACCGCTTCAGGGCTCCAATAGGTGCGCACGTCATGGAAATTGGGGGAAGTATGGGCAATCATGGTGCCCAGCAGCATGGAAATGCCATTCATGGTATCATTTTCGGTGGCAAAAGGCGTGGGCGCCTTTGCGCCATTCCAGTCAAAGGTGGAGGCCATGATGGCTTCGGTAAAATCCGCATTGGGCAGCCAGTCGGTCCACTGCCGCTGGCCCTGGAAGCCACCGGCCACCGCATTCTTGCCCAGCGCTTCTTCATGCCAGCCCATTTCGCCCAGCTTGGGATTGCCGTAGAGAATATCCCGGGCGATCATGGTCAGCTTGGTGATGAATTCCCAATCCTTGTCCGCAGGCACCACCTTGGATTTGCGAATGATTTCGGGCAGATTCTTGCCCGCATTCTTGTCAAAGCCTTCCTTGCAGTTGGCCTTGACCCACTTGAGGGCCTTTTCATATTCTTCATGATCGTAGATTTCCAGGGTGATGCGCCGCAGAATTTCGGTCATATCCACCCATTCCGGACGAATGCCCAGATATTTCTGGAATACGCTGTGATCGCAGAAGGAACCCATGATGCCCATGGAAACGCCGCCCAGATTCACATACGCCTTATTCTTCATCCAGCCAACGGCCACCGCGCCCTTGGCAAAGCGGATGATCTTTTCCTGCACGTCGGCGGGAATCGTATTATCATTCAAATCCTGCACGTCATGGCCGTAAATGGAGAAAGCGGGCAGCCCCTTCTGGGCATAGGCAGCCAGCACCGCCGCCAGATACACCGCGCCGGGACGCTCGGTGCCATTAAAGCCCCAAACAGCCTTGATGGTGGTAGGATTCATATCGAAGGTTTCCATGCCGTAGCACCAGCAGGGGGTGACGGTCAGGGTGGCCACCACATTCTGGGTGGAGAAGAATTCCTCACATTTGGCCGCTTCCGCGCCGCCGCCGATGGTGCAGGGGCTGATGACCGCCTGCACATGAGTGCCGTCGGGATAATACAGCCCTTCCATCAATTCTTTGGCCGCTGCCGCCATGGCCATGGTCTTTTCTTCCAGCGATTCCCGCACGCCGCCCCAGCGGCCATCAATGGTGGGACGAATACCAATCTTGGGATACAGCATGATTCCTTCCTCCTTAATTTATTCTTTCGGATGATTTACTTTCTCATCATCGCATTTTTCATATCCGGGATGCCGCCCGGTAACATGATAATAGTTTTCCCGCAGATCAAGCAGCTTGTCAATCTGGGGCGTGGTCAATTCTTTCGCGCCGCCCAGCAGATGAGCCGTCAGGCTGATCTTGGCAAAAAGCTCCAGGGTTTCCATCCGATAATAGGCGGTAATCAAATCCGCGCCCACCGTCAGCGCCCCGTGATTTTTCAGCAGCAGCACATCATGATCCTTCAGATACGGCGCAATGGCATTTGGCACCTCATAGGTGGAGGGCGCGCCATAGGGGGTCAGGGGAATGGCGCCCACCATGATGACCGTTTCGATCATGGAATATTCATCCAGGCTCTTGCCCGCCACCGCATAGCCGGTGGCCGTCGGCGGATGGGCATGCACCACCGCGCCCACATCTTCCCGTTCTTCATAGCAGCGCATATGCATCTTGATTTCGCTGCTGGCCTTGTATCCGGGCAGCCCTTCCAGCACATTCATATCCTTATCCACCCGTACCAGCTTTTCCGGGGTGATAAAGGATTTGCTGATGCCGGTGGGGGTGCAAAGGAAGGTGCCGTCCTCCAGCTTAACGGATACATTGCCATCATTGGCGGCCACCCATCCAAGCTGCCACATTTTATGGCATACATCGCAAATCTGTTCACGAAGCATCGTTAAATCCATAGGATCCGCCTCATTTCTATACTTTTTGATAATATCATCATATCCCTTGTCGTTCATGATTTCTTATGATATAATGGCCAAAAGTAGGATAAAATTCACCTTTTCAAGAAAGGAGATCCCTTCATGCCCGCATTTCGCTTTCATGAAAGCCTCCAGCGCGG
>SVHD01000093.1:0-4124 GCA_015056015.1 Clostridiales bacterium | reverse complement strand
TTTTCCGCTGGAATATTATCTGCTGGATAATCAGCACAGCCGATATGAAATGTCTTTCCACTGGCATGAGGAGGTGGAATTGATCCGCATCCTTTCCGGAGAATTTTCTCTTTCCCTGGATGAAATCCATCTGCGTCTTTTGCCCGGGGACATAGCTTTTATTCCCTCCGGCTGCCTGCACGGCGGCACGCCGACGGATGCGGTGTATGAGTGCATTGTATTTGATATGCGCTTCCTTTTGCGTCTGGGGGATGCCTGCCGGCAATATGTGGGCGATATTCTGCACAGGCGGGTGTCCGTGCAATCCCATTTCCCGGCGCAAAGCGAAATTTGCCGCCTGCTTTCCCCCATGTTTGATTCTCTGCGCATGCGCACTCCGGGCTGCGAAGCCATTGCTGCCGGCTGTCTTTTGCAATTTATCGGGGATATATTCCGGCTTGGGCTTTTCCAGGAAAACGTCAATGCCGAGGATTGCCGCAGGGTTTTGCAATTGAAAAAAGTATTCGAACTGATTGAAAGCCAGTATGCCGCTCCCCTTACGCTGACGGAACTGGCTGCCTGCGTGCATATGACCCCCAAATACTTCTGTCGTTTTTTCAAATCCGCCGTCCACCGCAGCCCCATGGATTATCTGAATTTCTACCGGGTAGAAATGGCCTGCTATGCCCTGGCGGCCACGGATTGCAATGTCACCGAAGCAGCCCTGGATGTGGGCTTTAATGACCCCGCCTATTTTATCCGTACCTTCAGACATTTTAAGGGCGAAACCCCAGGCCGCTATGCCGCCCGGATGCGCCGCAGCGCCTGAAAATACAGAGGAAAAAAATTATTCCCGTATTTTTGCCAAATACCCATTGACAATTATCCTTCCTTCGATTATAATTATATTCGCTGTTCAGTTGAACCGCATGCGGTCGTGGCGGAATTGGCATACGCGCACGTTTGAGGGGCGTGTTCTTAACCGAGTACGGGTTCAAGTCCCGTCGACCGCACCAGTAATCCATCGCAAAAGCGATGGATTTTTTTCTTTTTTCTTCAACCTTGACACAGAGCATCGACTGTGTTATCTTTGAAAGCAGCAAGTGTCTCTATCAAAATTAATTACTATATCCCCGTTTGAAAAAGGAGAACAAAATGTGCAAACATACCCTTTACGGTGATGGTATTCATGATGACACGGATGCTATTCAGGAAATGCTGGATAGCGGCATGTGTGAGGTGGCTTTGCCTTCCCCTGCCGCCCACTATCTTATTTCAAGGCCGCTTATCATGCCCTCCAAATGCAAATTGAAGCTGCCGCGCTTTGCTGAAATCCGCTTGGCCGATGGCGCCAACTGCTTTATGCTTCAGAATAAGACCGTGGAAAAAAAGGCAGACCGACAGCGGGATTCCATCGATTTAAGGCACAGAACTGTGTGGTACTTTGTCGATATCCTTTCCCCGGATGATGAAGATACCTGCCACGATTTTGAAATTGAGGGCGGTATCTGGAATTTCAATAATCAAAAGCAAGAACCCAATCCCTTCCAGACCAATCAATTTGACGAGCGCCACTATCTGGGGCATCTGATGTTTTTCTATAACGTAAAGAATTTCCGTCTTTCCAATATGACCTTCAAGGATCCTGCCAACTACGCCGTCATGATCGAATCAGGCTCATATTTCACAATCGAAAATATTACCTTCGATTTTAATTTGGGTAATCCATATGCTGTCAATATGGATGGTATTCATTTAAATGGCAATTGCCATTTTGGTGTGATCCGTAATCTGCAGGGTGCCTGTTATGATGATTTGGTGGCGCTCAATGCTCACGAAGGCCTGGGCGGAGACATTACCAATATTCAAATTGACGGTCTTTTTGCCGACGGCTGTCATAGTGCGGTGCGCTTGCTGACTGTTGAAAACAAAATCCAGCATATTACCATTTCCAACGTATTTGGAACCTATTATCAATACGCCATTGGCTTCACCAAGTACTATCCCGGAAATACCACCGGCTATTTTGATGCCATTGAACTAAGCAATCTCCATATTGCCAAAGCCAAGCGCCTGCCCGTTCAGGAAATTCATATGGGAAATAATAAGGATTATCATTTTCCGCTGATCTGGATTCAGGAAGAAACGGTCATCAAGCACCTGAGTATTGAGCATCTTCATCGTCGCGAATTTGTTAATCCCATCGAAACCATCTGTATTGATCAGGGCGCGATCGTAAACGATTTGAAAATCAACGATTTAAGCCTTGAAAACCATACGGATGCTTATTGCTCATTGCTGTGCAATCGGGGCAAAATTGAAAAGCTTTCTCACCCTGGCCTTTCCATGGATGAAATTGATAATCACGGCAGCATTGATCATAGCATTTAATCAACACATACTGATAAATAAAAAACGCATCGAACTTTTCGTTCGGTGCGTTTTTTCGTCCATTGCGCTTATTCCGCAGTTTCCTTTTCACAAACGACGAGAATCGTCTTTTCACCATTTTCATAATACTGAGCTACGATACAGTAATCGGCTTCCTGACCTTCGTAAGCCACAAATTCGCCCTCTGGATGACTGCTATCCAAAAAGAATTCGGAAGCGGCCATGCAATAGGTCTTGCCATTAAACCGGAACTCAAAATCCCCTATGGCAACAACCGATCCCACGCCATTTTCACATACCACCGTCACAGGGGTATCCGTCAGGAATTTGGGATTGTTGTAATTCAGATCAGCATCGGTCACATCATTGCGAATGATACAATTTCCCTTCACATCGCATCCAAGCAGCAGCACCCTGGTGGCCAAGCCCGCATTCAGAATGATATCGCCATTGAATTCGCAATTACTGAAAATCATCTGCGTTGCTTCGCCGCTGATGATTACATCAGCATTGAAAATGAGGTTTTCCAGATAAGCCCCCTCTTCCGTCAATGCGTATTCATAGGGTGCCACGCCTCTCTCCGGCATGTTTTCCTCCGCAATCCCGGCATAACCGCCAAGCAGCGCCACACACAGCAACAATGCAAAAAACTTCTTCATTCTTCCTTGCTCCTCTCCAATTGATCTATGTGGCATTATCATACTTTAGATGGGATAAAATGTCAATTGTTCATCGAATTTTCCCACTGCATGATCTTTTTCCGCCGTGTTGACTTTTCAAAAAAATTCGATATACTGTTATATAAATAAACCTTTATTTGTTTCGCGGAGGAGATATGGAGCATATTATTCGTGCAGTTGATAAACATCGGAAACTGATTCTGGCGGCGGAACGCCATATCTGGCAAACCCCCGAAACGGGCTACAAAGAATTCAAAACCTCCAAATATATGGAAGATCGCTTTGAAGAGCTGGGCTATGATATCACCAGGGCCGATGGCATCACCGGCTTTTATACCGTGGTGGATACCGGCCGTGAGGGCCCTGAACTGCTGATTCTGGGTGAACTGGATTCCATCATCTGCCCCGCCCATCCGGACGCCGATCCGGTCACCGGTGCGGTACATTCCTGCGGCCACAATGTCCAGTGTGCAGCGCTGCTGGGCATTGCCGCTGCGCTTAAGGATCCCGCTGTTCTGGAAAAGCTTTCCGGCAAAATCCGCCTCTGCGCCGTTCCTGCGGAGGAATTGCTGGAAATCGAATATCGCTCCAAGCTCAGGGCGGAAGGAAAAATCAAGTATTTTGGCGGCAAGAGCGAATTTCTGTCCCGCGGATATTTTGATGGCGTGGATCTTGCCTTCATGGTGCATGCTTCCAGCCGTTCTTCTCTGAACCACGGCTCGGTCGGCTGTATCGCCAAGACAATTATCTATAAAGGCACTGCCGCGCATGCAGGCGGCAGCCCCTGGACCGGCAAAAACGCCCTTTACGCCGCCACCAGCGGCATCAATGCCGCCAATGCTCTCCGGGAAACCTTTAAAGATTCCGATCTGATCCGCTTCCATCCCATTATTACTCACGGCGGGGATATGGTCAATGCCATTCCCGAAACGGTGACCCTGGAAAGCTATGTCAGGGGCCGTACCTTTGACGCCATTGAGGAAGCCAATAAGCGGATAAATCAGGGCTTGATCGGCGGCGCCCTTTCCTTGGGAACCAATATCGAAATCATCGATATTTCCGGTTACGCGCCGC
>SVHD01000037.1 GCA_015056015.1 Clostridiales bacterium | reverse complement strand
CCCATACTGACCTTGCCGTAGAGCTTCTTTTCCTGCCATACGCCGTAGGCCTGAATGGCCTGAAGATCCGGATCGGACAGGAGAATGAAGGGCAGATCGTATTTCTGCGCAAACTTTACGTGAGAAGCGACAGAATCCTTGCTCACACCGATAACCGCCACATCCTGCTCCTGGAAGGCGGTGTAGCTGCCTGCAAAAGCGCAGGCCTGACGGGTGCAGCCAGGGGTGTTGTCTTTGGGATAGAAGTAGAGAACGACCTTCCTGCCCAGGAAATCGGACAGGCGGACTTCCGCGCCGTTTTGGTCGTTCAGAGTGAAATCAGGGGCTTTCGTGCCAACTGCCAGCATATTTATGTCCTCCATTATTTTCTCAGAATTTTTTCCATTGGTTTGCCCTTGGCCAGTTCATCCACCAGCTTGTCAAGATATCGCAGTTCCAGCATCAGGGGATCATCGATTTCGCCAAGCTTCACGCCGCACACAGAGCCGTTGATCTTTCTGCGGTTTTCATTGGGGCAGGGCATGCCCTTTAGGAAGGATGCATAGTCTGCGTTGCTTTCCAGCAGCGCATCCAGCTGCTCCGCCGTGTAGCCGGTGAGCCAGGTGGTCACTAAGTACACCTCTTCGCGGGTACGGCCCTTGCGCTCGGCCTTGGCAATCAGAAGGGGGAATACTTTCGCAAAGGGCATGGAGAAAACTTTGTCGTTGCTCATGATGATCTCCTTATGCATTCAGCAGGATGCTCCTTCACAAAGTCTTTGCCCAGGACTTCCAGGCTTCCAGATCCTGCTTGCCGCGCTGCAGCATGCCTTCCTCAATGACTGCGCCGGGAATGCTGCCCTTCAGGCTGTCGATGGTTTTTCCAAAGCCGCTGCCGCCGGAAGTGGCAAAGAGGATAATCTTTTTGCCGGAGAAATCGTGCTTTTCCAGGAAGGTGTTCACGATGGTCGGCGCGACATACCACCAGATCGGGAAGCCCACGAGAATGGCATCATAGTCGGCGATATGTACGGGCGCATCGATGATCTCCGGGCGGGAGGATTTGTCCTTCATCTCGATGCTGCTGCGGGAGGCGGCATTGCGCCAGTCCAGGTCTTCATCGGTGTAACGGACGGCAGGAACGATTTCATACAGATCGGCGTTCATAGCGCCGGAAAGTGCGTGGGCGACGCTGCCGGTCACGCCGCTGGCGGAAAAGTATGCAACCAAAGTCTTGCTCATGATGATTCTCCTCAATTATGATTGGCAAACATTTGCCGGATATAGGCGGTGCGCTTTTTGAACATCGCCTGGGAAGTGGGAGCCTTGAACACAGTGTCAAAGCCGTGCATGGTACCCTTGACTTCGTGGAATTCGACGGGGATGCCGTTATCCCGCAGGAGCCTGGCATACAGCACGCCGTCGTCATGCAGGCAATCGAACTCAGCGACCTCGATGTACGCCGGCGGCAGATCGGCATGGCTGCCGGCTTCCACCGGGCTGCGGTAGGCTACCGGGATGGCGTCAGGATCAGGATTGATGATCGGCCCCACCTTTTTTGACAGGGTGGAATTCCACATGGGGGTATCGGTGTACTTGCGATAGGAGTCACTCTCATTACGCCCATCCAGCCACGGATATACAAGCAGCTGGAACATCGGCCGCACCGCCGCACCGCGATCCCGGGCCATCAGGCATGAAACGACGCTCAGGGTACCGCCTGCGCTGTCGCCGCCGACGGCGATGCGATCCGGATCAATTCCCAACTCGGTCGCATGATCATGCACCCAGCACAGGGCCCCATAGCAATCCTCCTGAGGATAGGGGAAGGGATGGCTGGGGGCCAGCCGATAGCGCACATAGACCACTTTGCAGCGGCCCTCCTTGGCATAGGCCATGGCCATCTGGTAGTGGCTGTTGTAGCCCTCGAACACAAATCCGCCGCCGTGGAAATTAATAAGGCACGGCGCGGGCGCAGGCAGATCTTTGGGCGTGATGATATAGACCTCGATTTCTCCTCCCTGATAGCCGGGGATTTTCCGCGTCTGAACATCCAGCGCCGGATCCTTCCAGAGCAGCTTCGGGGTCTTCATATATTTCTGCGCCAGCAGCACGAATTTTTTGCTCATGGGCGGCGCGAACAGGTTGAAGGGGAAAAATTCCTTGCTGATTGGGTATTTTGCCATAATGGTCTCCATTTCGGTCAGCGTACAACCGGAAGCATTTCATATCCGCACAACTGCTTCCGGGAAGAATGCGGCCATCAAGGGGATGCCAAGAATCAGGGCTCGTCATCCCAGTTAATCTTTCCGACCTGCACCGCCGCAAGCTTTTCGCCCTGATGCCCGGTAATGGACACATTGCGCAGGGTGATCTGATCCGCATAGTGAACGATCAGGCCCAGTCCCTTGCAGACGTCTACGCCATCAGCCAGGGCAGGCCGGAAGGGCTTTGCATCCGGATCGAAGGTGAAACGGCAGTTTTCAATGCGAAGGGAACGGATAGGGCTTTCCGGCAGGCCCAGGAAATAGCCAGCGCATGCGCCGCAATCCTGCGCGTCGATATGACTGAATACCAGTTCGCCGGTGCTGGGCGTGCGATGATCAACCGGCAGCGGCTGGCGGCACTGCACATAATCGCTGTGGCCGTCGGGATCGCAGAAGTACAGGCAATTGACCACAAAGGGCGCGCCGACCCGCTTCATATCCACATGATCAAACAGGATTCTGTCGGTCACGGCGTTTTCACCGCGTCCACGGCGATTTTTTACGCGCAATCCGCGATCGGTGTCCAGCATGACGCAATATCGCACGCGAACATCCACGATCCCGCCCGCGCATTCGCTGCCGGTGGTCAGGCCGCCGTGGCCTCTTTCCATCAGGCAGTGGGAAATATCCACATCCTCGCAGGGCGTATGATACTTCTGGCCCATATAAATCTTGCCGGATTTCACAGCGATGCAATCATCGCCTACGGAAAAATGAACGCCCGTCATCGTGACATGCTTACAGCTTTCGGGATCGAAGCCATCGGTATTGGGGCTGTCTGCCGGGGCGCTGATTTTTAGATCGGCAAAGAGCAGATCTTCGCTGAAATAAGGATGCAGATTCCATGCGGGGCTGTTCATGAAATGCAGCCCCTGAATGGCGATATTCTTGCATCGGCACAGGAACAGGAGGCGCGGCCGCCATGCACCGCGGCGAACCTTATGATTTACCCACCAGTCTCCCAGCGGCGCCTGACCATCCACCACGCCAGGCCCGACGATGCGAACATCCTCCACATCCACGCCTGTGATGGCGGATGCATAGCAATCCAGCGGATTACCTTCCCACGTCCCCAGCAGATAATCTTCGCCCCGGGTAAAGGTGACGCCGGGAAGGATGGGGAAGCGGCTTCGATCGGTGCAAAGCTTCAGCGAAGCGCCTTTCTGAAATTCAATGGTAATATGACTCTTGAGGAATATGGGCGTTACCAGATATTCCCCTGCGGGAATACGCACGCGGCCGCCGGCGGGGCAGCAATTGATGGCGGCCTGAATGGCGGCGGTATCATCATGCACACCGTCGCCCACAGCGCCAAAACGGCGTATGCTGAGCGATACGCCTTCGGCCGGCGTATGGATGCACAAAGAAGCGATCTGCGCATTTCCCTGCAGCACGGAAATGCTGTATTCCGTATCCGGCTTCAGCCCATAGAGGCTTGTGATGGTGCGGTCGGTTTCGGCATAGAATTCGCCGTTCAGAAATATGCGGTAGGTATTCAGCGTATGATATTTTCCGCCGTCAAACAGTTTGAGCGCGGCAGAGCGACTGGTGATCAAAAGGCAGTTCAGTTCCATATTTCAGACCTCCCAATCTTCATCGTCCAGAATACCAAGCGCAATGCCTGTGCGGATGGTCTGCTTATCCGGCGCGCCTTTGCGGATTTCTTCCCGGAAAAGATCAACCAGGGGGCGGTAATGCTCATACATTTGCTCGGTACATGCGTCCATAACCTGCGCCAGAATGGCCAGCCCTTCGCGATCCAGCGGACGGGCTGCCTGAAACAGATGCACCAATTGTGCTGTAGGGAGCAGCTTGCCGCATTTGGGATCTCTGTCCAGCGTAGCAAGAATCGTTTTCAAATCTTTCGTCATACTGAAATCTCCTAAAAAATGTTAATTAATTATACTTTATGCGTCGCAGCCTTGTCAACCGTGCCATGCGCGATGTATATTCCCGGTGCAGCGCTGCAATGCCTGACCGGCTGCCGGGCTTCCGCGCCGGAAAGCAATCCGGTGGATATTCTTGCGCCCGGGTATTCCATAAAATCAAGGACGGGAAAAGGCAAACAGTTGCGGGAAGGGCGTCGATTTGATATAATACTTACATACTTCCTGCGAAGGAGAGATTGCTATGACCATTGATAAGAACAAAAACGGCGCTGAACTCATCATCGCCCTGAGCGGCCGTCTGGATACAATCACCGCGCCCCGGCTGGAGGCAGAGCTGAAGGAATCCATTGACGGCGTGGAGCATCTGGTATTGGATTTTGCAGAGCTGGCGTATTTATCCTCCGCCGGGCTTCGTGTGCTGCTGGCCGCCCAGAAAATTATGAATAAGCAGGGCGATATGGTGGTTCGCCATGTGAATGAGACCATCGCCGATATTTTTGATGTGACGGGCTTTTGCGACATTCTGACCATTGAGTAAGCATATGAAAAGCAAAAAAACGAAGCTCTCCCAATCCTTTCAGCGGTGGCTGATCGTGCTGGTTTCCATCGCTTTTTTTGCGACCACCGCTTTTTTATGGCTGATTCAGACACGGCTGTCGGAAAATAATGCCGTCAATCTGCTGACGTTAAATCTTTCCGATGTGCGCCAGGATATTATTGACGCCTCGGACAGCAATCTGCTGAAATTGACCGGAAGCATTGCGGCGGATATCAACGGAATGGAGCGCGTTACCGATGATATGCTGCATGGACTGACGATCAAGTATGACGTGACCGAGATCAACGTGATTGATGATCGGGGGTTCATCGTGGCCACCACATTTCCGGAATTTGGCGGCTATGATATGCGCAGCGGCCATCAGTCGGCTGAATTTATGGTGCTGCTGAAGGGCGAAACGGAGTATGTGCAGCGTTACCAGCCCGTATCCTATGATGCATCCATCTCCCGCAAATACGGTGGTGTGGTGCTGGAAAAGGGCGGTTTCGTGCAGGTGGGATACGGCGCGGAACGTTTCCAGCGCGATATCGATGAATTCGTTGTCGGCGTCACCCGCAATCGCCATGTGGGCGCGGGGGGATGCATTATCATCGTGGATGAAGCATGGAATATTGTCAGCGACCGATTTGGCAATGAGGGAAAGAATCTGGATGTAACCGGGCTTTGGATCGATGCAGATGCCATGCCGGAAAACAAGGTATTTACCGCTGACGTATACGGACAGGCCAGCTATTGCATGTATATGACCACAGAAGGCTACCGTATTGTGGCTGTTATGCCGCGCAGTGAGGCCGCTCTTTCCCGCAATGTATCGGTTGGGGTGACCACCGCCATGCAGATTGCGGTATTTGCGGCGCTGTTTATTATGATCTATGTTCTGATCAAGCGTCTGGTCGTGCGGAATATCTATCAGATCAATGAATCCCTTTCCGCTATTACCGACGGCAAGCTGGATACGGTTGTTGACGTGCGATCCCACGTTGAATTTGACGATCTTTCCAACGATATCAATTCCACCGTAGATACCCTGAAGCGATACATCGCAGATGCCGCCGCCCGCATTGATGCGGAACTGGCCTTTGCCAAAGCGATCCAGCATTCTGCCATGCCTTCGGTATTTCCGCCCTATCCGGGCCGGAAGGAATTTGATATTCATGCCGCCATGTTTACCGCCAAAGAAGTGGGCGGCGATTTCTATGATTTTTATTTTGTGGATGAGGATACCCTGGCTTTCATGATTGCCGATGTTTCCGGTAAGGGAATCCCGGCGGCCATGTTCATGATGCAGTCAAAGACCTTGCTCAAAAGCTGCGCCGAATCCGGGATGCCCATTGAGCAGGTGTTTACCACTGCCAATGAAAAGCTTTGCGAAGGCAATGAGGCGGGCATGTTTGTTACCGCCTGGATGGGCCTGCTGAACATCAAAACCGGGCATGTCACCTTTGCCAATGCGGGCCATAATCCGCCGCTGGTAAAGGCAGGCATGGATGGATTTGCCTTCCATAAAACCAGGGCCGGGTTTGTGCTGGCAGGCATGGAGGGTATCCGTTACCGGAAGTTTGAATTGCAATTGAACCCGGGCGATACCATTTATCTCTATACCGATGGCGTGACGGAAGCGACAGACGCTGCCGAAAAGCTCTATGGGGATGAACGGCTGCTGAAATTGCTGAATGAACAGAAGAGCGCTTCTGCCCGGGAAATCTGCGAATACGTGAAAGCAGATGTGGACGCCTTTGTGGGCGACGCAGAGCAATTCGACGATATTACCATGCTGTGCCTCACTTGGCTTGGGCCGCAGAATGGGGAGGGAAATGCATGAAAGAGCTGACCCTTGCCGCAACGGTGGAAAATATCGGCGTGGTTACGGATTTTGTGGGGGAACGGCTGGAAAAAATGAATTGCCCCATGAAAATCCAGACACAGATCAATATCGCCATTGACGAGATTTTCGGAAATATCGCCCATTATGCTTATACGCCGGAAACGGGAATGGCAACTGTCCGGGTGGAGATTGATGATGATCCGTTGAGCGTGATTGTCACCTTTATCGATGGCGGCGTGCCATACAATCCTCTGGAAGAAGCCGAACCGGATATTACCCTTTCCGCCGAGGAACGAAGCCTGGGCGGACTGGGGATTTTCATGGTGAAAAAGAGCATGGACGAAATGACCTACCGGCATGAAAACGGAAAGAACATTCTTTCCATCCGCAAGATATTGAGGAGCTGATACCAATGAGCAAATTGTTTCGCCAGAAGAGTCTGGATCGTATCTCATCTCCCGAGCAATTGAATGCTTACATCCGGGTATCCACGCCTTCTGTATGGCTGCTGCTGACGGCAATTGTCATTCTGCTGATCGGCGTATGCGTATGGGGCGTTTGGGGGCATATGGATACGACGCTGCCTGTGGTGGCGGTTGCGGATCAGCAGGCCATTATTGCCTATGTAAAAGCTAACGATGTGCAGAAGGTGGAAGCGGGCGCGCAGGTATTCATTGGTGACAATGCGGAAGGGAGCGTTTTGGCCGTCGGCAATGACCCCCTTTTCGTGGATGGAAGCTTTACCGACTATATGCGCCATGTGGGCGGATTGCAGGCCGGGGAATGGGTGTATGCTGTGAAGCTGGCGGCAGAATGCCCGGAGGGGGTATATGCGGCCAGAATCGTTATTGACAGCGTATCGCCCATATCCTTTGTGCTGAATTGAGGTGCGCCATGGCAAGCGATAAAAAGATCAGGCGGCCTGTGACTAAGGGCGTGGCGAAGGTGCCGGTAGTCATGCAAATGGAGGCGCTGGAATGCGGCGCCGCTTCCCTGGCCATGGTGCTGGCCTATTATGACAAGTGGATCCCGCTGGAGCAGGTGCGCGCCGACTGCGGCGTTTCCCGGGACGGATCGAATGCAAAGAATGTGCTCCGTGCTGCGCGCAGCTACGGCTTGATTGCCAAGGGCTATCGCATGGAACCGGAGGCGCTGAAGGAAAATGGCCATTTTCCCTGCATTATCCACTGGAATTTTAATCATTTTCTGGTGCTTTGCGGCTTTAAGGGCGATAAGGCTGTGCTCAATGATCCGGCACAGGGCCATTACACCGTGCCAATGGAGACTTTTGACAAGGCCTTCACCGGCATTTGCCTGACCTTTGAACCCGGCGAGGATTTTGAACCAGGCGGCAAGCCCAAGAGCGTGCTGGCCTTTGCGCGCAAGCGCATGCAGGGCACCGGCGAGGCGGTGGCATTTACCGTCATTACGGCCGTGATCGCTTCCCTGATCGGCATTATTCAGCCGGGTTTTTCCCGCGTTTTTCTGGATCGCCTGCTTACCGGCGTGAATCCGGAATGGATAACGCCCTTTCTGTGGGGGCTCGCCGGGCTATCCATTGTGCAAATTATAATCGCTTTTATTCAGGCCATCTATTCCGCCCGCATCAATGGCAAGATTGCGGCGGTGGGCAGCGCCACCTACATGTGGAAGGTGCTGCATTTGCCCATGGAATTCTTCTCCCAGCGGATGGCGGGGGATATTCAGCAGCGAAAAAGCACCAATGCCAATGTGGCAGGCAGTCTTGTCGGCACATTTGCCCCGCTGGTAATTCAGGCCGCTATGATGGTGTTCTATCTGGTGGTCATGCTGCGCTACAGCGTGATGCTGACGCTGGTGGGCGTTGCTTCCATTGCCATCAATATGGCGATTTCCCGCGTGATTTCCAATAAGCGCATCAATATTACCCGGGTTCAGATGCGCGATTCCGGCAAACTGGCCGGAAGTACCGTTGCGGGAATTGAAATGATCGAAACCATCAAGGCCAGCGGCGCAGAAAACGGCTTTTTTGAGAAATGGTCGGGGCATCAGGCAAGCGTATGCCTGCAGGATGCGAAATTTGCAAGGATCAACCAGTATATCGGCCTGATTCCCCAGCTGGTTTCCACGTTGACCAATACGGCCGTCACCATCCTGGGCGTGTATCTGACCATGGAAGGGCAATTCACCGTCGGCATGGTGATGGCCTTCCAGGGCTTCCTCTCTTCTTTCATGGCGCCGGCGCAGCAGATGATTTCTGCCGGGCAAAGTCTGCAGGAAATGCGAACCCAGATGGAGCGTATCGAAGATGTGATGCAGTATCCTTCCGATGCGGTACATGAAAGCAGAAAGCCGGCCGAAGAGGAAACCTATCAGAAGCTTTCCGGCGGAATCGAAATGAAGCATGTGACCTTCGGCTATTCCCGGCTGGGAGAGCCGCTGATCCGTGATTTCAATCTGACCCTCGAACCCGGCAGCCGTGTGGCCTTTGTGGGCACCTCCGGCTGCGGAAAATCCACGCTGTCCAAGCTGATTTCGGGATTATATCAGCCCTGGAGCGGCGAAATCCTCTTTGACGGCAAGCCTATGATGGAAATTGACCGCAGCGTCTTTACCGGATCTCTTGCCGTGGTTGATCAGGATATTATTCTTTTTGAGGATACCATCGCCAATAACATCAAGATGTGGGATCCTTCCATTGAGGATTTCGAAATGATCATGGCGGCCCGGGACGCCCAGCTTCATGAGGATATCATGCAGCGGGATGGGGGATACAATTACCGCATCACAGAGGGCGGCAAGGATTTTTCCGGCGGCCAGCGGCAGCGCATTGAGATTGCCCGCGTCTTGGCCCAGGATCCCACGATCATTATCCTGGATGAAGCAACATCCGCCCTGGACGCCCGAACAGAATACAATGTAGTCAATTCCATCAAGGATCGGGGTATCACCTGCATCGTGGTGGCGCACCGCCTTTCCACGATCCGTGATTGCGATGAAATCATCGTTATGGATCACGGCCAGGTGGTGGAGCGGGGCACCCATGAGGAATTGATGGCCCTGAATGGCTTTTATACGCAATTGGTATGCAGCGAATGAGGGAGGAGGGGTTCCATGGGTTGGTTTGACGAGCAAATCAAGCAGCGAAAGCAAAGCGACGATCAGCTTTTTGAGGAAGCCTTCGTCCGGATTGCCGACGCCGTGCTGGGCATGAAGATGTCCTCCGCCTATGCCAGCGATGAAAAAAGGGCGAGCGGGGAAATCGGCGAAATCCTGAAATACTATAAGATCAAGCCGCGGGAAGTGCCGGATACGGTAAAGGGGCTGGATGATCGTCTGGAATATTTGCTGCGGCCCAACGGCATTATGCGCCGCAATGTGGAACTGGTAAAAGGCTGGCACAGGGACGCCGTGGGCGCCATGCTGGGCCGACGCAAGGATGATGGAAGCGTGGTCGCCCTGATCCCAAAGGGATTGACGGGTTATGCTTTCTATGACGCTGCCTCTGCCAGATGGGTTAAAATAACGGCAAAGAATGAGTGCCTTTTTGATGACGAGGCCATCTGCTTCTACAAGCCTTTTCCGCTGCAAAAGCTGACCGTTCCGGCGCTGATCCGCTATATCGCCGAGTGCCTGGATAAAGCGGATATTGCGCTGGTGGTGTTGTCTGCATTTCTTGTTTCGCTGGTTGGCCTGCTGCTGCCGCGCCTGAATTCGCTGCTTTTTGGCCGCGTGATCGAAAGCGGAAGCATTCGGGTGCTGCTGGCGATTTCGATGTTTATGATCAGCGTATCGGTAAGCCGGCTGCTGATTGGCGCCATCAATGCCATGCTGTCGGGACGCATGAGCGCCAAAGTGAATCTTTCTGTTCAAGCGGCAACCATGATGCGCATTCTCTCCCTTCCGGCGGATTTTTTCAAGCAATGGTCCAGCGGTGAATTGGCCAGCCGAAGCCAGCAAATGCAGTCCCTGTGCCAGATGCTTTTATCCTCGGTGCTTAATACCGGCCTTGCATCGCTGTTTTCCCTTTTGTATATCACGCAGATTTTTGCCTTTGCCCCTGCGCTGGTGGTTCCTGCGCTGTGCATTATTCTTGTGACCCTTGCCCTGACTGTCTGCACCACGCTGTATCAGGCACATATTACCAGGAAGCAAATGGAGCTTAGCGCGCAGGAGAGCGGCATGAGCTATGCGCTGATCAACGGTATCCAGAAAATCAAGCTTTCAGGGGCCGAGAAACGCGCCTACGCCCGCTGGTCGGATCTGTATGCAAAGCTGGTGGCCATAACCTATCATCCGCCGCTGTTTCTGCGTTTAAATACGGTGATCAGCACGGCAATTTCCCTATTTGGAACGTTGATGATGTATTCTATGGCCTTGCAAAGCGGCGTTTCTATTTCGGATTATTATGCCTTCAATGCGGCGTACGGCATGGTCAGCGGTGCGTTTATATCCCTGGCGGGCATCGCATCAACTGTTGCCCGGTTCCGGCCTGTTATGATCATGGCAAAGCCCATCATGGATGCCGAACCGGAGGTATCCGAGGGCAAGCAGGTCATTGATCGTATTTCCGGCGCGATTGAGGTCAATAACGTTTCCTTCCGATACAAGGAGGATATGCCCCTGATTCTGGATGATCTTTCCCTGAAAATCAAGGCAGGGCAGTATGTGGCCATTGTGGGGGCTACCGGCTGCGGAAAATCCACGCTGATGCGCATTCTGCTGGGTTTTGAAAAACCGCAAAAGGGCGCGGTTTATTACAATGGCAAGGATCTCAGCAGCATTGATCTCAAATCCCTGCGCAGGAAAATCGGCGTGGTGATGCAAAACGGAAAGCTGTTTCAAGGGGATATTTTTTCAAACATCACCATTTCAGCACCCCAGCTTACCATGGAGCAGGCCTGGGAGGCCGCAGAAATGGCAGGCATTGCAGAGGATATCCGCCGGATGCCCATGGGCATGCACACCATTATTTCCGAGGGAAGCGGCGGTATTTCCGGCGGGCAGCGCCAGCGCCTGATGATTGCCCGTGCCATTGCCTCGAAGCCTAAAATTCTCATGTTTGACGAGGCAACTTCCGCGCTGGATAATATTACCCAGAAGACGGTATCCGAATCCCTGGAAAAACTCAAGTGCACCAGGATTGTTATTGCACATCGACTGTCCACCATCCGTGCCTGCGACCGGATTATTTATCTGGAAAAGGGAAAGATCGTGGAAGACGGAACGTATGATGAGTTGATCGCCCTGAATGGCAAATTTGCCGAACTGGTAGAGCGGCAGCGGCTGGATGCCTGAAAACTGATTTGCAAAAATAGCACGGCTTTTTCAGTTTTCTCAATCATGAATGGCACACAGGCGAATGGACAGATGAAAGCATTGTTTCGGATGGCAGCCTGCGATCATTCAGA
This sequence comes from Clostridiales bacterium, assembly GCA_015056015.1. GTDB lineage: Bacteria > Bacillota > Clostridia > Christensenellales > Aristaeellaceae > RUG563. The sequence goes on along the minus strand of SVHD01000037.1, from coordinate 16,238 downwards.
AGAAGAATATAATCCGGATTTCTTGTCTGCAGAAAAGGCGGAAAAAGTCCGTGCGTTTCATTAAGCTTTTCCCATGTATCAGCCAATACCCTGGCACATTTTTTGCAAACGACAGCGCTGATAGGACTGAAGGATATCTATGTGAAAGATGAATCCAGGGTACTTTTTTTCAGCACGGAGGGCGCTGCAGACCGGGAAAACTACCGCGCCGTTGTATGGGATGGAAAGTATCACGCCCTGCGCTGAAAGGATCGCACTATAAAAAAACCGTGTGCAGAAACAGCACACGGTTTTTTGATTGCTGGGCATCAATCATTCAGGATCAACTGGGCATAGCGCACGGTATCCATGGCGTCCCTGGCATAATGATCGGCACCGATTTGATCGGCGTAATCCTGGGTGAGCACGGCGCCGCCTACAACAACCTTGCAAAATGGCGCTTTTTCATGCAGCAGCTGAATGGTTTTTTCCATGGCAGGAACGGTGGTGGTCATCAGGGCGCTGAGGCCGGCAATGGGCGCATGATGGGCGATTACCGCATCGGAGATTTTTTCCGGGGCCACATCTTTTCCAAGATCCACAACCAGAAATCCGTAGTTTTCAAGCAGCAGCCGCACGATGTTTTTTCCGATATCATGAATATCCCCCTGCACAGTGGCCAGGACAAAGGGACCCTTATCCGCTGTTTTTTCTCCGGCAGATTCATGGGCTTTGATGGCCTCAAAGGCAGCCTTGGCGGCCTCTGCGCTCATGAGCAGCTGGGGCAGATACACCGTCTTTTTTTCATAACCGTCGCCCACCTGATTGAGAGCCGGGATGATCTGGGCGTTTACGATTTCAAGGGGCTGCATATGGGCAAGCAGCGAGCGGGTAATCACTCCGGCCTTTTCCTGAAAGCCCCTGATAATGGCCCGCTGAAGATCGGAAACGTCATTTTCCAGAGGCGCATGTTCGGAGGCAGGGGAGGCGGCGGGAATACCGCAGGTAAATTGATCCGATGCGGCGATATAGCCAGCGCAGTTTTCATCCAGGCCCTTCAAAGCGCGGTAGGCATGATAGGTTTTCATCATTTCCTGGGAGAATGGATTCATGATAGCGGCAGACAGGCCATTTTCCAGGGCCATGGCAAAATAGATGCTGTTAATGGCATCGCGCTTGGGCAGGCCGAAGGAAACATTGGAAATGCCAAGGGAAGTATGGCAATGCAGCTCATCCCGGATTCTTTTCAGGGTTTCCAGGGTAACCTGGGCGGAACGGGCGTCGGCGCTGATGGTAAGGGCGAGAGGATCAAAAACGATATTCTTGGGATGAATCCCATAGGCGGCCGCAGTATCAAGAATTTTCCTGGCAATTTCAAGACGGCCTTCTGCACTCTGAGGAATGCCGTTTTCATCCAGGGTCAGCGCTACGATAACGCCGCCGTATTTTTTTGCAAGCGGAAAGATTGCATCCATGCTTTCCCGCTTGCCGCTTACGGAATTGATCATGGCTTTTCCGTTATAGCGGCGCAGCGCCCCTTCCATAGCGGCGGGATTGGCCGTATCAATCTGCAAGGGCAGATTCAAAACGGCCTGCAATTCGCAAACCGCATTTTGCAGCATTTCTTTTTCATCAATTTCCGGGAGCCCCACATTCACATCCAGAATATGCGCGCCCTTTTCCTGCTGGGAAACGCCTTCACTCAGCAGGTAATTCATATCATTTTCAAGCAGCGCCTGTTTCAATCGTTTTTTCCCGGTGGGATTGATGCGCTCGCCGATCAAGAGGGGGGATTTGCCAAAGATGACAGCATGGGAATATGAGGAAACCAGCGTAAAATCCTTTTGAGAAATAGCTTTGGGCGAACGAAAACGGATTTTTTCCTTCAAGGAGCGGATATATTCCGGCGTTGTGCCGCAGCAGCCGCCCACAACCCGGACGCCCTTTTCCACCAGGGAAGCAATTTCATCGGAAAATTCATCCATGGTAATATCAAATACCGTTTTGCCATTTTCCAGGCGGGGCAGACCGGCATTGGGCTTTAAAATGACAGGCACGGAGGCATATTCCAGCAATTCTTCCGCAACAGAGCGCAATTGCCGGGGGCCAAGAGAGCAATTGGCGCCCAGGGCGTCTGCGCCCATGCCTTCCAGCAGGGAGACCATGGCGGCGGGGGAAGCGCCGGTCATCAGTTTTCCGTCTGCGCCATAGGCATTGGAAACGATCACGGGCAAATCGCTGTTTTCCCTGGCGGCAAGCAGGGCGGCTTTGGTTTCATAGCTGTCATTCATGGTTTCGATGATGATCAGATCAACGCCAAATTTTACGCCAAGCCGGATCGTTTTTGCAAAAATGGAAACTGCATCCTCAAAATCCAGATCGCCAAAGGGCCTGAGCATTTTGCCGGTGGGGCCGATATCCAGCGCAATAAATTTTTCGGCGGAGGAACCGCTGTTTTCCCGGGCCTGATTGGCATTGGCAATAGCGGAGGAAATGATTTTCTCCAATTCAGCATCGCTGAATTTCAGGGAATTTGCGCCAAAGGTGTTGGTGCAGACCACATTGCTTCCTGCATCAAAATAAGCCTGATGAATGGCAATGATTTCATCGGGATGAGAAATATTCCAGCGCTCGGGGTATTCGCCCGGCTGCAGGCCGCGGGCCTGAAGCAGCGTGCCCATGCCGCCATCAAGGAAAACGATATGATTGTGAAGAAATTGACGGAAATCCATATGTCACCTCATATTGTATCAAGGAATGATTCCGGCGAACGCCGTTACGGATTTGGTGGGGATCATAAGCAGGCTGTCATTGAGAAAAAGGCCGATTCGCTCTTCGCAGCCCAGACAGGAAAAGATTTTTTTCTGTACGGAAAGGGGTAAATCCCCGTATCCGGGGCTGAAACGGGGCAGCAGACGGACGCCGGCGTCTTTTTCAATATCCCGGCAGAATTGATCGCAGAGCGCTTCAATCTGCGCGGCGCCAATGGCCTGAAAAAGCAGCCCCTTTGCCGGGGAAAGCCGTCCGTAACGGGCAATGAGCCGATCCAGATCAAGCCCCAGGGTTGCGGCGAAAAGAATTGCTTCTTTTGATCCCTGCAGCCGGCGGGCCAGATGACGGGATTCCAAAGAGAATGCCCCAAAATCGCAGCCATTTTCAGCAACCGAAGCAGGCAAAGTGCAGAAGCAAACCCGGTAACAGATTTTTTCCTTTGCTTCTGCCATACATTCAGAAAGAAGCGAGGCGATCTGTTCCGATTTTTTTTTGCAGCCGGCATAGCGAAGAATTTCCGTTTCATCAAAGGGGATAGAAGGATAGCATTTTACCAAAACTTCTGTTTTCATTTTCCCAATATATCGGAAAGATTGCTTTGAATCTTTGCTGCAACGTCCGGTTTATTCATGGAGTATACATGTACATTGGTAATGCCATTTGCGAACAGATCGATAATCTGATCGGTGGCATAGGCGATGCCCGCCTGCTTCATGGCCTCGGGACTGGAGCCGAAGCGATCCACCAGGCATTTAAAACGCTGGGGCATGAAGGAACCGGAAAGCCTGATGGCACGCGCCACCTGATTGGCATTGGTGATGGGCATAACGCCGGGAATGACGGGAACGGTAATGCCTGCTTCCCGGATTTTATAGAGAAAATTATAGAGCAGATTATTATCAAAAAACATTTGTGTGGTCAAAAAATCACATCCGGCATCCACCTTTTCCTTCAGATGGCGGATATCCTCTTTCTGATTCAGGCTTTCGGGATGAATTTCGGGATAGCAGGCGCCGCCGATGCAAAAATCAGCCTGAGCGGCCTTTAATTCGCGCACCAATTCAATGGCATGGTGGTAATCCCAGCCGCTGCGATCGGTATTTTCCATTCCCTGGGGAATATCGCCCCGGAGGGCCATTACATTTTCGATGCCTGCCGCTTTCAGTTCGGCAATTTTTTTTCGGATCATCTCCCGGGAAGAGGAAACGCAGGTGAGATGCTCCAAAGTGGGAACGCCATATAGATTGCGGATATTTCGGGCGATATCCAGGGTATATTGGCTGGTGCCGCCGCCGGCGCCGTAAGTAACGCTCATAAATGCAGGGCGCAGGGCGGCGATTTCCTCCGTGGCAGCGCGGACGCTTTCAAAGCTGGTTTCAGTTTTGGGCGGAAAAACCTCGAAGGAGATGGCCAGGGTATTCTTCTTTAGCAAATCAATAATTTTCATGGAAAAATTCCTTTTCTGATAATCACCCGTTTATTATATTCCCAGCATTGGGAGAAAGGCAAGGGATTTTGCGAAAATTGCAGCGTTTTGCCAGTAGTTTTGATGAAATTGGGTTGACAGACAGAATTATATATGGTAACATGAAGTTGACTTCATGTGAAGCAAACTTCACAAAAGGAGAAGCGCATGAAAACGAGGGTTCGTGAATACCGCGTGGCGGCAAAAATGACGCAGCAGCTGCTGGCAGAAAGGGTGCATGTATCGCCCCGGACGATTATTTCCATCGAAAAGGAGCAATACAGCCCGTCGCTGATGCTGGCCTACCGGATGGCGGAGGTATTCGGCACAACGGTGGAGGATTTATGCTGCCTGAAGGAAAACAGAGAAATGGAGGATCTGCAGAATGAAAAGCTATCGCCGGCTTCCCTTCCGGGAGCAAATCAAATGGAGAATCCGGGGGCAATGGGCCGTATTATTTCTGATGCTTGTTTATATGATCGTGATTGGCGAAACGGGGGGCGGTGATTCCAGGATCATGACGCCTTTGGCAGCTGGATTCAGCAGGGTTGCCTTTTTTGGCGGAATGCTGTATATCATTTACCGGTTGATTCGGAATAAAAAGCTGCTGAAGGATCAGAAACTGCTGAAGGAAAAGTTTCTGGCTGAGAAAGATGAAAGAAGGAGCTATCTGCATGATAAAAGCGGCGGAATCGTATGGGATATCCTGTTTGTGCTGCTGCTTTGCGCGGCGCTGACGGCGTCCCTTTATGATATGGCGGCGTTCTATGCGGTCTATGGTATTCTTTTGATGGCAGTCATTATAAAAATTGGCTTTTATATCTATTACAGCAAGGCAGGCTGAAAAAGGCAATCCCCGGAGAGATCTTTCTTCGGGGATTTTTTACGGCGTCTGACCGCGGTAAGCAGACGGCTGCCCATGCCTGAAATCGGATGGGGCCATGCCCATGACTTCTTTGAAAATCCGGTTGAAGGAACGGATGCTCTGAAACCCGCTGGCAAGCGAAATATCCGTCAGGCTCTGCTTGGTGGTGGTGAGCAATTGCAGGGCTTTTTCGCATCGATACTGGTTGACGGTGGTTTTAAAATTCATATGATAGGTCTGATTGAAAATCCGGGAAAGATAATCGTAATTATAGCCGAGATCCGCGGCGGCCTGGGAAAGGGTAATATTGCTGGTATAGTTTCGCTCAATATAGGATAGCAGGCGCTCCATGATATCGTCATTATTATTCTTGAGCCGCAGGGGATTTTGGGCAAGAAATTCCGAAAAAATGGCATAAAGGCAGGATTTGATGGTGAATAAATCGGGCTTTTTCACGGGATGCATGCTTTGTGCATCGGGAATGGGCCCGATCAGCTTTTTCAGCAGATAGGCTTCGCATTCTTCAGATAGATGCATTTTATAATCCGACGGCTCATTTTCGGAAAATAGTTTTGCGGCATGCGGGGCATATTGAGCAGAAAACACCAGAATAAAGCAATCATTTTCAGCTTCGGATTGGATGGCATGAAGACCATAGGGGGGAATCAGCAGGCAATCGCCGGGATTCAGCAGATATTCCGTATTGCCGATTGAAACCCTGTTTGGCCCGGCAATTTGATAAATCCATTCGTATGCTTTATGAAAATGCGGCTTCCATTGGCCGTTGTGATAGATGAAGGCATTATAAACATCGCCCTTGGTATTGGAGACCTGATGAAAAAACATATCTGATTCCTCCGGAGAATAGATCAGCTGAGATGATTACAGACGGCGTTCTTTTCGGATTTCCCGGGGGGTCTTTCCCGTTTGCTCGGAAAAGATTTTCCGGAAATAAATGGAGGAACTGAAGCCCAATTGCTCGCTGATGCTTTCAATGGGAAGATCGGTGCTGGTGAGCAATTGAATGGCCCTCTCAATTTTCAGCCGATGCTTGGCCTGGGATGGGGGATAGCCCCGCACTTCTCTGAATGCGGCATAAAGCCCGGATTCGCTGACGCCGCAATGCCTTGCCACATCTGCAGCAAGAAAGCCGGTATGCTGATACATATAATTTTCCGCCGAGGAAACAATGGCGTGCTTCCGGCTTTCCGGGGCGATGACCATATTCTTTTGCAGGCTTCCAAGCAGCTGATAGAAGAGCCCGATGGAAGAAACGCTGATATGCATATTGGCAGAGAGCTTTTCAAGGATTTCGTGGGCGTCATCCGTTGGGGGAATAATTTGCATGGGATAATAGATATCGCCGTCCGGCTTGGGAAAATACTGAAAGGCATAGGAATCCCAAATGACGATATCCTCGCCGCGCCACCAGGATTGATAGGGACAGGCGGAGGGAATATAGAAAAAATCCCCGGGTTTCACATCAATTATCCGATCTTCGCCTGCCAGATGACCAAAGCCCGTGCGCATATAGGCCAGATAATGGGCGTGCTTTCCGGCGCGGGCATCGGTGTGGCTTGAATGATTGATCCGGCATTGATTGAAGGAAAAACTTTGGGCGAATATTATTTCATTCATCTTGAATTCCTTTCGAAAATTAGCGAATAATATATGTTTTTGTGCATGATAGCATATTGCCCCGCGTTTGTCAACAGCATATAATGAAGACAATGAAAATGCGATAGGAGGAATTGCCTTGCAGAATAAACAGATTGTTTTTACGGCTCCGCGCCTGGCGGAATTACTGGATAAGCCTGTTCCGTTTCCCGGTCCCGGCGAGGTGTTGGTAAAGGTGATGGTATCCACCATTTCCAGCGGCACGGAGCGTGCCAATGTAATAGGCGATCCCAATACCAATTGCGCCGCTGAAGGCAAGGTTCAGTTCCCCCGAACCGCCGGATACAGCACTTCCGGGGTTGTTGTGCAGGTGGGCGAAGGGGTGAAAAGCCTGGCTCCCGGCGATCGGGTGGCCATGTTCTGGAGCAAACACGCCACCTATAACTGCATGCCGGAAAATAATGTGGTCAAGCTGCCTGAAAACATCTCCTTTGAAGAGGCGTCTCTCGTCCATATTGGCTGCTTCCCGCTGGCGGCCATTCGCAAATGCCATCTGGAGGTGGGCGAAGCCGCGCTGGTTATGGGTCAGGGCATTCTGGGGCAGATGGCTGTTATGGAATTGCGGGCTGCCGGCGCAGCGCCCATTATTGCTGCCGATCCCAAGAAAGAAAAGCGGGCCAGAGCCCTGGAACTGGGCGCCGATTATGCCCTGGATCCCTTTGATCCGGATTTTTCCAAGACTGTCAAGGAAATCACCGGGGGCGGCGTGCCGGTTTGCATCGAGGTAACGGGCTTTGGATCGGGCCTTGATGGCGCGCTGGATTGCATGAAGCCCTTTGGCCGGGTGGCGCTGCTGGGCTGCACCCGGAATTCAGATTTTACCATTGATTATTATCGCAAGGTGCATGGCCCTGGCATCGTGCTGTATGGCGCGCATACCAATGCCCGGCCTAATCATGAATCCTATCCCGGCATGTGGACCACCAGGGACGATATGATTGCCCTGCTGAAACTGATTTCCCTTGGCCGGCTGAGCCTGAAGCAGCTGATAGAAGAAAGCCATTTGCCCACGGAAGCTACGGCGATCTATGAACGCCTGTGCAATGAAAAATCCTTCCCGGTAGTACAATTTGATTGGAGTGAAATGGAATGAAGCCTGTAAAAATTGCCCAGATTAGCGCGACCCACGACCATGCGCTGCCTACATTTCGTACCATGCGCAGACTGAAAGATGTATTTGAAGTTGTTGGCTTTGCCGAATCCAGCACGGTAGGCGTCGCGGGAAATCCGGTGCTGAAGCCGGAGGCGGATTACGATCAGGTTCCCCGTTATACGGTGGAAGAATTGCTGGAAATGCCCGATCTGGAAGCGGTTGCCATTGAATGTGAAGAAGAAAACGCTACTGCGATTGCCCAGCGCTTTGCGGAAAAGGGCATTGCGATCCATCTGGATAAGCCCGGCAGCCAGAATATTGAAAGCTTTGAAAAATTGATTGCCACCTGCCGGGAAAAGAATGTTCCTTTCCACCAGGGGTATATGTATCGCTACAATCCGTCCGTCCAGCATCTTTTGCAGATGATCAAAAATGGGGAACTGGGTGAAATCTATGCGGTGGAAGCCCACATGGATTGCTGGCATCCCATTAAGAAGCGCCAGTGGCTGGGCAAGCACAAGGGCGGTATGATGTATTTCCTGGGTTGCCATCTGATCGATATGATTCTGCAGATTCAGGGGGAACCCGAAGAAATCATTCCCATGAATATGGCCACCGGTCTGGATGGGGTAACGGCGGAAGATTATGGCTTTGCGGTATTAAAATATAAGAATGGCATTTCCTTTGCCAAAACCTGCGCGGCGGAAGTGGATGGTTACCTGCGGCGGCAATTGGTGGTTTGCGGCAGCAAGGGTACTTATGTGATCCAGCCCTGGGAAAAGAGCGCAGTAAAAGATCCCAAGGATCCTGACCAGAGATATTATCAGGTGTCGCCTAGCCGGGTTGCCCTGATCAATGATGACATGAGAAGCTGGAGCACGGATCATTCTGTTCCGCTGGAATTTGAGCCTGCCGATCGCTATGAAAGAATGATGCGCAGTTTTGCGGAAATCATCCGCGGGGCTGAAAATCCCTATTCCTACGATTATGAACTGAAGGTATTCCATGCCGTAATGAAGGCCAGCGGATATACCGGCGAATAAAGAAACATAAGGAGCACGCCAGCAGGCGCGTTCTTTTTTTACGAAAATTTTCCCGTAGGGGATTGACAAAGGAAGGTAGATTGGATATAATACAATTAACATTTAAGTTAAATGTTAATTCAGGAAAGGAGGAACTGAAATGCCACTGCAAAATACGCTCAAGGCCCTGGCGGATCCGGTACGCCGGGAAATACTGAATCTGCTGAAAAAGGGAAGAATGGCGGCCGGGGAGATTACCGATCATTTTTCCATCACCGGCGCTGCCATTTCCCGGCATTTATCCGTGCTAAAGGATGCGGATCTGATCCGGGATCAGAGGGAGGGAAAATTCATCTATTATGAAATCAATACCTCCGTGCTGGAAGATGTGATGCTCTGGATTACCGAATTAAAGGGGGATAAGAATGATGCTGAAAAAGAATAAGGGAAAATTGCTGCTTTCTTCCATTCTGGTTTTATTGCCCATTCTGATCGGGCTGCTTCTGTGGAATCAATTGCCCGATAGCATGATTACCCACTGGGGCGCGGATGGCGTGCCGGATGGAACCCTGGGAAAAGTCGGCGCTATCTTTATTTTGCCAATTATTTTGCTGGTGCTGCACTGGGTCTGCGTATTCTTTACGCACAAGGATGTTGAAAACCAGAATCAGAGTCCCAAAGTGGTGGGAATCGTGTTGTGGATCATGCCCATCATTTCCATTTTTTCCAGCGGCATTATCTATCTTTCTGCGCTGGGCCGTGCATTTGATATGATCTATTTTATGCCGGTGACGATGGGGCTGATGTTCGTGATTCTGGGCAATTACATGCCCAAGTGCAAACAGAATTACACCATCGGCATCAAAGTGAAATGGACGCTGGAGATCCAGGAAAACTGGAATGCCACTCATCGGTTTGCCGGAAAAGCATGGGTGATCGGCGGCTTTCTGACGATGCTGACCATTTTCCTGCCGGAAAAGGCGATCATGTGGGTTGTGCTTCCGTTGATTTTTGTTTTTGTCTTCCTGCCCATGATCTATTCCTATGTATTTTACAGAAAGCAATTGAAGCAGGGCATTCGGCCGGAAAAGAAAATGGCGCCTGTCAGTAAATGGGCAAAAATCGTTACCGCCGTCATGCTGCCGCTGATTCTGATTTTTGTGATTGTGATCTTGTTTACCGGCGGCATTGAATATGAACTGAATGATTCCTGGATGAAAATCAACGGAAGCTTTGGGCAGAAAATGACCGTGGATTATGCTGCCGTTGATGGGATGGAATATCGGGAAAGCATGGATTTCGGCGTTCGTACCTTCGGCTTTGGCAGCCCGAAATTATCCATGGGCACTTTCCAGAATGATGAATTCGGTCTCTACAGGCTGTATGCCTACACGGGGTGCGATGCAGCGATTGTACTGGAGAATAACGGCAGCATGCTGGTTATCAATGCTAAGAATGTTGACGAAACCAGGGCGCTGTATGACAAACTCCTTGAAAAAATTCCCCAGAATTAAGAATTGTAAAAAAGAAGAGTGCGATAACGCACTTTTCTTTTTATTTGCAAGCCAAATCAAGCGAAAAACGAAGAAATGCGATATAATGATCTGGCAACGAAAAGGAGGATGAATGTATGGAGCAATGGTATGAGTATGTACAGCAAATGGTAGAAGAAATCGATATCCATATCAGGCAGAAAGCGGATGAAGCACTCACGCTTTCGGCGCTATCGGAAAAAATGGGGTATGCCACATCCTATATTTCTCGGAAATTCAGAGAAATTTCCGGCATGCAATTTAGGGATTATCTGCGGCTGAGGAAGCTGGCATTTGCGGTGAAGGAAATCCGGGACAGCGATAAAAGCCTGCTGGATATTGCGCTGAATTACGGATTTTCCTCTCATGAGGCATTCACCCGCGCATGTAAGGACGCCTATGGCATCACGCCCAGCGAATACAGAGCCAAGCCCGTTCCGCTGGCGCTGCGCACCATCATCAAGCCCCTGGATTGCTATCTGCACGGGAATTGCGGAAGTGATGGAAACGAATCTTCTGAAAATGTGAAAACCTATTTTGTTACCATTCCCGCCCATAAATTTTTGCATATCAAGAATTACGAAAGTATCGGTTATTGGGATTTCTGGCAGAAGCAGAGCCTGATTCCGGGCCAGGATTGCGAAACCGTCTGCGGGCTGCTGGACAGCATTCCTGATAAGCTGGATGATCTTGGCGGGGGCGAAATAAACAGCGGCAGCGGTCAGATTATGGCCTTTATCAATGAGCCGACAGGACGGATCTGCAGCTGGGGAATTCCGCTGGCGGAATGCTACGGCGTGCGATTGCCGCTGGATTATCAGGGGCCTGTTCCAAAACAAATGCAGCTGATTGATGTGCCGGAGGGGGAATACATCGTTTTTGAGCATGGCCCGTTTGATTATACTGCGGAAAATTGTCTGGTGGAAAACAGAATTGAAAATGCCATGCGCGCCTTTGACTATGGCGCATACGGATACGAATTGGATATGACCCCGGGAAGAATCTTTTATTTCTATCATGATTGTCAGCGATTCTGGAAATATATCCGCCCGGTGAAAAAAGTATAATAAAAACCCCCTGCACACACGGCCTGTGCAGGGGCTGTTTTTATGGCTTTGAGGATTCGATTTTTTTCTGCTGCGGCGCCATTTCATTCCAGATAGTAAAGCCCAGAATCAGCAATCCGCCGATCAATTGCCAAATGGACATGGATTCGCCCAGAATGGTGACGGAAATAATAATGGCAACCAGGGGATCCATATAGCTTAGAATAGCGGCTTCCTGCCCGGGCAATTCCTTAAGGGCGGTGAAATAGAGGCAGTAGGTGATGCCGGTATGCAGGATACCGACAATCAGCAGGCAAGCCCAGCCACCGGCATTGAGAACATGCAATGTGATACCGCTTGTGGAAAGCACATAAGGAATCAGCACCAGAATGGCGGCGCAGAACTGCAGGAATGTGCGCTGAATGCCGGCCACATTTTTGATAAATTTATTGATCAGAATAACCGTGGCATAGAGCACCGCAGCCCCGAGGCCGAATAAAACGCCGATGAAATCTGCACTGCCGCTGCCAAGATTGGTGATATCGATCACCAGTGCAAGGCCGATGGTGGACATGATAAAGCATAGAATTTGCTTTTTCGTCAGCTTTTCCTTAAAAAGGAGGGGGCAGAGAATGGTTACCAGCACCGGCGCAAAATAATAGCTGAGGGTTGCTACGGAAACGGAAGTATACTTGTATGCTTCAAAGAGCAAAATCCAGTTAAAGCCCATGGCAATACCGGAAAGCAGAAGCAAAGGAACCTCTTTTTTGATGGCCCGAAAATTGATGCGTTGGCCGGTAACCAGAAAATATGCGGCAATGAGCAGTGCGGCCAGAATGGCGCGATACAGGGCCAATTCCCCGGAAGAAACGGCAATATTGCGCACGAAAGGGGCCAGGGTACCAAAGATTACCACGGAAACAATCAGCATAAAACGCGGGCTTTTTAAAAATTTCATGGAGAAAATCCTCCTGCAAAGAAAAAATTGACAAATTTTAGTATATACGTCCGGGATTCTTCCGTCAACGATGATTCAGAAAAAGATCAATTATTATACATTGGATTTCAAAGGGAATCATCACGCCTTTGTTGAATTTTTTTCAACCAATGAGCCATGGAAACGGATGGAGAAACGGCGTAGAATACCGATGGAAGCTTCCTCACAAGAAGAATAAAGGAGGAAAATAAATGCTTGGTGAAAAGTTGAAAGCCTTGCGCATGGAAAAGGGGATTACTCAGGAGCAGCTGGGCGAAATATTTGGCGTATCCGCCCAGGCAGTCAGCCGATGGGAAAAGGACGCTGCCGATCCCGATATTTCGCTTTTGCCTGGGCTGGCCATATATTTTGACGTAACGGTGGATGCGCTGCTGGGCATGGATGAAATCAAAAAACAGGAAAGCATCAATCAGATTCATGGAGAAATTAACCGCTTCATGGTGAATGGGGAATTTGAAGCGGCCGTGGCCTTTATCAGGGAAAAGCTGAAAATATATCCTGGCGATTGGGGGCTGATGATGAGCCTTGGGGAAAGCCTGGCCCGGCTGAGCGATGATCCTGCATGCCGCGCTGAAGCCATCAGGATAGGTGAAGAAATCCTGCAAAACGGGAAAGTATCGATGAAAGGCAAAGGAACCACTGCTGCGAATCTGTTATTTCTGTATGTACGGGATGGAAACAGAGAGAAATCTGCCTGGCTGATCAAATCCCTTCCCCATATCTGGGAAAGCCGGGAAATGCTGGCACCGGAAATGGAGGATGAAAAGGAATATGAAGCGGCTCTGCGACAAAGCATGGAAAAAGCGATTGTTTTTTTCTATCGGAGACTGAAGGCGATGGATACCAGAAAACCTGGGAAAACGCCGGAATACATTCAGCTTGGCGTGGATTTCAGGCCGCCGGAATCCATGGAAATCATGCTGAAAAGGATAAGCGATTTTCTGATTTCCTGATCAGATGCGCAGGATTTTCTTGCGGCCGATGGAGAATCGTGATACAATCAACATGAATTGAAAGTGGAAATAGTCTATGAGTGATGGAGGAAAGAATATGGATTTTTTATCAATCGCCAAAGCGCGCCAATCCTGTCGGAAATATGATGCGGAAAGAAAGGTTGAGCCTGAAAAGCTGGATTCTATTCTGGAAGCCGCCCGGCTTGCGCCTTCGGCCTGCAATGGTCAGCCCTATCATATTACGGTATGCAGCGGCAATGCGGCAAAACAGGTGGCGGCAGCCACAACAGGCATGGGCATGAATAAATTTGCTGCGGAAGCGCCCGTGCTTCTGGTGATTTCGGAAGGGGATTATGTGACCTCTGCCGCGTTGGGCGCGAAAATCAAAAAGAATGATTATCGATCTATGGATATCGGGATTATGACTGCCTATCTGACGGCAGAAGCCACCGCCCAGGGGCTTTCAACCTGTATCCTGGGATGGCTGGATGATGAAAAAATCCGCGCCATCTGTGGGCTGGACAGCGCGGTGCGGCTGGTGATTACTTTGGGCTACGCCCACCCGAATGATACCCTGCGCCAGAAAAAACGCAAGGAAATGAAAGAACTGGTTTCCCGGGTAGAGTAAATGATCTTATTCTTCCATATCGTACGGACGCCAAAGGGGTAAAAACATGAGCATTGCGAAGGAATTTTCTGCGCTTGGCGAATATTTGGGGTCAGGATTATTTGAAGAGGCGGATCGCAGCCTGTTTTACCGCAAGGCCCTTGGACTGCGGCGCTATTATGAAAACAGAAGCCTGCCTGTTTATCACGGGGAAAGATTGTATCCGTCCGGGGCCCCCGAACGCACCGTCATGATTTATGATTCCTATCTTTACGGGGTTGAATGGGATGAAAAGGCGCTTGACGCCATTCACCCTGATTATTCCCGGGCGCTGAAAGCGGAATTCGGCCGTTACACCCCCGGGGTTTCTCCGGAGCATGCGGTAGGGGGAAATATGTGGAATCATTCCATGCCCCATTATGAAAGAATACTGAAAGAGGGCCTTTCTTCCTATCGGCAGCGAATTGCCAAAATCCCTGATCCGGAAATGAGAGCGGGGCTTATCCATCTCCTTGATGGCATCCAATGCTATGTCAGCCGCTGCGTTGCCTATCTGGAAAAGATGCATGCGGATCAGCAACTGATTGACGCGCTGAAAAAAGTGCCTTTTGAACCTGCAAAAACCTTTTATGAAGCCATCGTTTGCTGGAATTTTGTTTTCTATCTGGATAATTGCGATAATCTGGGCTGCGTGGATGCCGGGCTGGCCCCTTATTATCACGGCGAAGCCGACGCCCCTGCGCTGCTTGCAAATTTGTTTGCCAATATTGACGAGGCGGGAGGCTGGTCCATGGCGATCAAGCCCCCGTATACGGAATTGACGGTATTCTGCCTGCAGGCCCTGAAAGAACGGCGCAGGCCCATGACAGAACTGTTTGTGGACGAAAACACCCCGGATACCATCTGGGAGGCGGCCTTTGACGCCGTTCTTTCCGGCAGCGCACAGCCTGCTTTTTATAGCCCCAAAGGGGTGCTGGAGGGCCTGAAGCGGCGTTTTCCCCAGATTTTGGAGGAAGATCTTCAACAATTCTGCGGCGGCGGATGCACGGAAAGCATGCTGGCTGGGCTTTCCAATGTGGGTTCCCTGGATGCGGGAATCAATCTGCCTTTGATCCTGACGGCGAGTATTCAAAAACATCTCGGTTCGGCTGAATCCTATGAGGATTTTTATCAGGCCTTTTTAACAGATGTGCGGAATATTGCGGAAATAACCATGGAACAGATTTCCGTTTCCCAAAAAGAAAGAGCGGAATGGAATCCTCTGCCCATGAGAACATTGCTGGTTGATGATTGCATTGATCGGGGAGTCGAATACAATGCGGGCGGCGCCCGGTATATGTGGAGCATCATCAATTTTGCCGGGATGATCAATATTGTGGATTCCATGCTGGTTATTCGCGATTGGGTATTCCGGGAAAAGAAATATACCGGCGCTGAAATGGCGGATTTGCTGGCAAGGGATGATGAAGCGTTTTTGCAGGAAGCCAGAAAATATCCAAATTGCTTTGGCCGCGATCTGGATGAGGCCAACGAAGCGGCATACAGAATCAGCCATGATATTTATGCCATGCTGGATGGACATAAGCCCTATCTGGGACTCGGTTATCTGCCTTCGTCCATCCAATTCAATACGGCGGCCTCCGCCGGAAAGCTGGTGGGCGCAACGCCGGATGGCAGAAGAGGCGGCGATACGCTGGCGGAATCCCTGGGGGCCATTTTTGCAAGGGACACCCAGGGGCCAACGGCATTGCTTAAAAGCGCCGCCAGCCTGGATTTGCAAAGCGCGCTGGGAATGCCTGTTGTCAATCTGACGATTAAGCCTGATTTTGACAGAAGTATACTAAAAGCGCTGATCCTTGGCTATTTGCAGCTGGGCGGATTGCAATTGCAAATCACCTGTGTGGATGAAAAAACGCTGCTGGCGGCCTATGAAAACCCACAGGCCTATCCCAATTTGATCGTGCGGGTGGGCGGGTTCTCGGAATATTTCTGCCGACTTTCCGATGATTTAAGGAAGAATATTGTTCGGCGAACGCTGCACCATTTGAAATAAGCAAAAACGGCGCGTTTGGTCCCGAACCAAAAGGCCTAATGATCCCACAACAAAAAAAGACGAGCATCCAGTGATAATAACGGATGCTCGTTTGCTTGTGGGATTGTAAGATGGTATGTGCCGGCGCAGCGCAGATCATTGCGTTTTCCGTTTGTTCGATCAATCGCAATCGGCAAG
>SVHD01000036.1 GCA_015056015.1 Clostridiales bacterium | reverse complement strand
CCCAGCGCCGCCAATGCCGGCCGGAATGCTTCCTGCGGCTGCCGGAATCAGTATCCCGCCCGCCAGACTCAGATCAGCGATGTGCTGCGCTGGATTGACCGGTAAACCCCCATAGAATAAACGGGAGGGCGTCTTCCGGCGCTCTCCCGCAAATTATCTTGTGGTTTTTCGCTTCATTTCGGGCGAATTTACATCTATCCTTTTATCCAAGGAGGTATTTCCATGAATCAGGAAAAGCAAGCCGTCCCTTCCCCCTTTTCCGCCCTGACCTACCAGGAGCAGCAGGACAGATGGCTGGAATGGCGATCCAGGCAGCTGGATTACCGGCCTGTTTCATCCACTCCGCCGGCGGATTTTGAAAAAAATGCAGATTTATCCGGTCCGGCCGAAGAGGATTTGCCGCCCATCCGATTGCCGAATCTGCGCGCCCCTGCTCCTACCCGACACCGGGAATTGGATCAGGTATGGGCGCGGCATCAGCAGGCCATGCGGCGCGCCGGGGCTTTCCATCCCGTCAAAGGAAATGATTGATCAGATAATAAATCAGCAAATGGCCCGGATATACCCCATAGGAAACCCACTTGGGCAATCTGATCCTGCTTTGCATGGGAAGCAGCATCAAAGGCAAGCTGAGAATGGCAAAGCATTGAATCCGGGTAAGGGAGGAAAGCAGGGAGGTTCCATGGGGCATGAAGGAATAATAGGTGCGCAGATTGAGGCCGAAAAACTTCGTCACCGTCACCGTGCCCTGGCCCCAATAGAGGCAGAAGGCGATCATCAGGGCAGCCAGGCCGCCTTTGCTGTTTCTTGCCAGATATAAAAGCAGAATCAGCAAAACGCCCTTCCAGCCATAATCCATTTCGAACATGCAGGAAATCAGAATGGCCAGCACCGGGGCCCAGATTTCGCTGCCCCATTTTCTTTCCCGGATGCCCCAGATTCCCAGCACGCCCAGAAGCAGCGTGGCAAAAATATTCAATTCCGTCCATTCATGGGAAAGGGCCAGCATAAAGAAGGGCTGGGAAATAACGCCCGTGATCAATAGCCGCAGGGCATATTTCCCCATGCTGCGGGTATGGCACGCCCCTACCACCGCGCACCAGGCATACAGCGGAAAGGCAATCCGGCCAATGATCCGCATTTCCATAACCGATGGGAAAAAGATCACCCCCGCATGATCAATCATCATGCAAATAAGGGCGATGATTTTTATCAGTCCGGTATTTTCATTGCCCGCAGTTTTTCTCTTTTGCAGCGCCGCTTCCATGGGTATCCTCCGTCATTCTTTTGCCTCAGTTTTATCCTTGATTTTCACAATTCTGACAAATCCGTTTCACAATCATCCCGTATGATAGGATCATGGCAAGGATCCATACTCACTGTCCCGCCGGGAGCGCCAACAGCGGCGAATTCCACGGCGGGACAGACGATTTTGGGGCTTATTGGTTTTCTTCCATTTCCCGCAGCATCAGTATTTCGCTGCGCATTTCCCCATTTTTTAGTTTAATGGAACGGGGTCTTTCACCATAAATGCGAAATCCCATTTTTTCATATAAAGCCCGCGCCCGGTCATTGCCTTCGATGAATTCCAGTTCCATCTGGGAAATATTCTTTTCCCGGCAAAGGGCAATCATGGCGTCAAACATCGCCGTGCCAATGCCAAGGCCCCAATATTCCTTGAGAATCGCAATGGCTACGGAAGCCCGATGGCGAACCTTGCTCAGCGCATGAAAAGAAAGAGAACAATTTCCTGCAACCTTGCCATCCACCTTACAGGCAATCATCACGTTGAAAGGGGATTTGAGCGCATTTTCCAGGAATTTTTCTTCCGCTTCCAGGGTCTCTTTACATTCTTCCGGATAACGCAGCACGAATTCCGTTTCCTCGGCGGTGGCACGCAAATAATCCAGCATTTCCTGGGCGTCCCCGATATCCGGGCTTTGCAGCACCCCGCGCCGACCATCCTTGAGAAGGATTTCTTTTTCCGGATAAATCATCTTGCGTTTCCTCTGCTTATTTCACAACGGAAATCTTGTTTTCGCCCACGGGATGGGCTTCCTTATCATCCGCCGGGGTGCCGATGGCAATGGCGATCATGAAATCATGGCCTTCCGGGAAGCAAAGTTTCTGGCGCAGAATGGCCGCCCGTTCATTCTGAAACGCCATCCGGGGCAGGCCCAGAATGACGCTGCCAAGGCCCAGGCTTTCCGCCGCCAGGGCGATGGTCTGCACAGCAATGCCGCAATCCAGCTTCGCCCAGCCGTTTTCAGGATTGGCGCTGAGGAAAATAACCGTGGGCGCATGATAGAATACATTGAATTCCGGATCAGAAAAACGGGGAGAGCGCTGGGATTCCTCCATTTTCATGGCGGTTTCCCGGCAGGCTTCATTGATTTCTCCCAGCAGCGCCTGATTCTGCACCGCCGTAAAATGCCAGGGCTGGCCATTGACGGCAGAGGGGGCCTGCACGGCCGCCGTCAGCAGGGTCTGCAGCTGTTCTTCCGTGATCTGCTTGCTTTCATAGGCGCGGTGGCTGCGACGGGAAGCGATGATGTCCAATACCTGATTCATGGGGATACCTCCTTGATTTTTACTTGTTCCATATCAGGAAATATGTTAAAATGGATACGCCTGAAGGGGGACGAAAGAATATGCTGGAAGCCGAATTTTATATGCGCCAGGCGCTGATTGAAGCGCGAAGCGATCCCAGGGAAGTGCCTGTCGGCGCGCTGATCGTAAAAGACGGAAAAATTATTGCCCGGGCCCATAACGAACGGGAAAAGGATCTGCCCTTTGCCCATGCGGAAATGCTGGCCATGGAACGGGCCTGCCGTATTTTGCAGACCCGGCGTCTGCACGGCTGCACCCTTTACGTCACGCTGGAGCCCTGTCCTATGTGCGCCGGCAGCATGATCATGGCCGAATTGGATTCCTGCGTTTTCGGCGCCTATGATCCGCAGCAGGGCTGCTGCGGCAGCGTTTATACCCTGCCGGAGGATCCCGCTTTTTTCCACCGGGTAAAATGCACCGGCGGCGTACTGGCGGATGACTGCGCACGGCTGCTCAAATCCTTTTTTGAAAAGAAAAGGCGCTGAAAGCAGTATACCATTCCCGCGTTTCCATTTCAAGCACGGACTGGTAAAAAATTCTTGAAAGAGGGATTCCATTGATTTCCTGTTTTGATTTGAAACATCATTTTAAGCCTCGCGCAGGCTGGATGAATGATCCCAACGGGCTGGTATATTTTCAAGGGTATTATCACGCCTTTTATCAGCACGCACCCCATTTTGAATCCCCCTGGCATGAGCCCATGATGTGGGGCCATGCCAGAACAAAGGATTTCATTCATTGGGAAGAATTGCCCATTGCGCTTCATGCGGATCAGCCCTATGATTGCAAAGGCGCCTGGTCGGGCACTGCCATTGTAAAAGACGATACCCTCTATCTTTTCTATGCCTCCATTGCGCCCTTACCCGAAAATTTCTCTCCCGCGCCCGGACAAAAGCATATCCAGAATATCAGCGTTGCTTTTTCCAAAGATGGGCTTCATTTTGAAAAATATGCCGATAATCCCATCATCCGGGAAATCCCCAGGGAAGGCAGCTTTGATTTCCGGGATCCTGCCGTGATGGAAAAGGATGGGAAATACTATTGCGTTATCGGCAGCGGCAATCCGGATGATCAGGCCGCCCGGCTGCTGCTTTATGAAAGCGCCGATCTTTTCCATTGGAATTATGCAGGGGTATTATGCGAATGGGCAAATTCCGTCTATTGCGAATGCCCCTCCTTCATGCCCTATGGCGAAAAATATCTGCTCACCACATCCGTCTGTGAAAAGGGCAAGCATTATTTTTCCATCATGTACGGCAATTTTGACGGGAAGCATTTCATTCCGGAAGTAACGGGCGAAGTGCATAAAGGCCCCGATCAATATGCAGGCCAGGTATTTTTAGATCATCTGGGCCGCCATATTATGATCACCTGGGTTCCCGGATGGAGCTATGCCACCTTTGCGGAAAAGAATCTGGGCTGCCTGTCGCTGCCGATTGAGCTCAAAATCGAAAATGGGAAAGTGAAGGGCTATCCCCTGCCGGAGGTACGCCATTTGCTGAAAGACAGCGATCCTGCCGTGCAGATCACCGATAACGGCTTCCGCCTGGATCGGGTATTGCGCGATCCCATCATTCACGAAGGAAAAATCGACGATATTAAAATCCTGCGGGATGAATATCTGATAGAAATATTTATCAATCAGGGAGAATATATTTACACTGCCGTTCTTTGCTGACGACGGAAAAACAGGAATAAATCATGAACGGACTGTAACATTCTTTCAATTTCCCTTGCGCTTTCCGAAAAGCTGTGTCATAATAATCATGAAAATTTCCGGCATATACCGGAAGAAAAAGAGAGGATTTGTTTCCATGAAAAAATTCACCCGTCTGCTGGCGCTGGTTTTGGCGCTGTGCCTGATGCTGCCCCTTTTCGCGCTGGCTGAAGACGCCCCCGCCGCGACTGATGTCCCCGTTGCGGAGGATCCCGTTTTCTTCACCCTCAATGGTCAGGATTATCTCAAATCCGATGTCGATAGCCTCCTCTATTATCTGTACAGCAACGGCTATGTGGAATCCATGACGGATTACACCACTGCCATGCAGTTTCTGATTGAGGACGCCGTGCTCAATGCCAAAATCGATGAGCTGGGCCTGAATCAGTTCACCGCAGATGAAGAGGCCGCTTTCCTGAGCGAAGCCCAGGCCGAATGGGAGAACCAGGTCAATGCCTATGTCCAGTATTTTCTGAGCGAAGATACGGATGAAGCCCGCGCCAAGGCCCGGGAAGACGGCGAAGCCTATCTGAATGCTTACGGCATGTCTGTGGAATCCATCGTGGAAAACCTCAAGGTTTCCGCCAGCTCCGAGCGTCTCTTTGAATATGTCACTAAGGATATTCCCGCCGCCACCGATGAAGAAATCAAGGCCGTGTTTGAAGAATATGCCGGCAATCACAAGGACATGTTCGCCGAGGATTTCCCCACCTACGAATGGTACGTCAAGAACGGCTATGCCATCTGGTATAAGCCCGAAGGCTTCCGCGGCATCCTCCATATCCTGCTGCAGGTGGATCAGGAATTGCTCAATGCCTATACCACCGCCCAGGCCCTGTATGAAGAATCCCTGAGCGGCGAAGAGGCCGCCGAAGGCGAAGAAGCCGTTACCAAGGAAGATGTGGACACCGCCCTGCAGGCCGTGTTGGATAGCCAGAAGGCCGCCATCGACGATATCTACGCCCGTCTGGAAAAGGGCGAAGCCTTCCAGACCCTGATCGCTCAGTACAATACCGATCCCGGCATGGCCGGCGTCAATCTGGAAAATGGCTATGAAGTGCATGCCGAAAGCACCATGACCTGGATTCCCGAATTCGTGGCCGGCGCCTTCAGCGAAAAGATGCAAAAGCCCGGTGACGTCAGCGATCCCGTGGTGGCCAGCTATGGCATCCATATTCTCTACTATCTGCGGGATATCCCCGGCGGCATCGTGGAAATGGATGATGAAATCAAGACCATGATTACCGATTATCTGAATAATGATAAGCAGATGGGCGCCTATTATGAACAGATTGACGCCTGGGTAAGCGAATTCGAAGTGGTTTACAATGTGGAAGCCATCGCCGCCGTGGGCGCCGATCTTCCCTTCGCCGAAGCGGAGACCGAAGCCGAATAATCATCCCTGAATAAAAAAAGGACGCATATGCGTCCTTTTTTTATGTATTGATATTTCCTGTCAAAATGATCTCTTGCGCCCATTTCATCAACAGGCGCGCATAATGCGGAAATTCATCCACCGTTATTTCATGCATTCCGCCCCGGAGGATTTCCAAATCCATCCCCTGCATTTTTTCCATCATTTCAGCCCGGGATTTCAAATAAACGTCCGTTTCCAGATAGTATTTTGCCTGCAGGATGAATCGCGCTGTTTTCAGCATTCCCTGCAATCCCTGCGCTGATTGGCTGTGCAGCGCATGATGCACGCAGCCGTGATATAGATTGCAGGCCCCCATATGCATCGCTCGCTGAATATCCTTGCGGGTGATGATATCTTCCATCCACTGCAAATTCCCCTGCAACGGGATTGTATCATGATAGAATTGGAACAGATCCGCCGGATCCCATTGCCGCAATTCTTCTTCGCCGGATACAAAACCGCAGATTTTCTCCCTTTCCGGTAGTTGATCCAGCAATTTGCGATATCGCATAAGATCATCGTAATCGAAACGATCCAGAATCAATACCACATCAATATCGCTGTCTTCTTTCGCTTCGCCCCGGGCCTGGCTACCCTGCAGCCCAATGAACCGAATACGCTGGCCAAATTCTTTTTCAATCATTTCCCGATAATTCGAAAGCCATTTATTGATCATTTTCATTTCCCTCCTTCCAGACAGAAAATGGAGGCCTTTTCCGGCCTCCATTCTTTATTGCTTTGCATTTTTCAATACAATCTGATAGGACGTGCAGCCAATCCCCACGCAGCAGACCGCCATGATGCAATAGCAGGCCCACACGGGAATCACCGCCGATTTATCAATGGCAAATTCCATCCAGATGCTGATGCCGATGCAGATCAGGAAAATGCCCCAGCACAGCGCCATTTTCAGCGCGCTCATGCGCTTTTCTTTCGGCAATTGCAGCCATCGGATCACCGCAGCGATCATCAGCCCTGCCAGCACCAGCACCGCCGTCAGCTGGCTTACCCGCACAAACAGCCACCGGAGGAAATTATCCCGCCGCAAGCTTTCCAGCAGAATCTGGGCAGTGGAATACAAAAGCAGGAATAATTTTGCATGATCCCCGGGCTTTCCATTCCTTTTCAGCGTCAGCACCAGGAAAATCACCAGCGCCGCCGCGCCCTCCAGCAGGAAAATGGACCAATACCATTCTCCCCATTCATTGCTGACCGCAAAGGGAAAGCGCCAGAAGGCTTCATTTTCCACATACATGCCAATGCCTTCGCCGCTGAAGAATTCAGAAAGCCGGCAAAGGGCAATGGTCAGGGCGGCAGGAGCGGCAAGGGCGTCCAGGAGCGAGGAAATTTTTTGCTTTGTAATCTTCGCCGTCAGCACCGCCGCCAGCGCAGCGCCGCCCACAGCGCCCCACAGGGCATACCCACCATCCCACAAGCGCAGCATATTCACCGCGCCGATTTCCAGATAAAAGCTGATCCGGGCCAGGCAATAAAATGCCCGGGCGCCAATCAGGCCAAGGGGCAATGCCAGCAGCGCAAAGATTTCCGCCGTTTCCGTTTTCATCTGCCGCTTTTTCTGCTCCCGCCAAAGCATCAGCAGGCCCAGCGCCAGGGAAACCACCACGCAGAGGGCATAGGCCGTTACCGGTCTTCCGAAGATTTCAACCAGAGGATATTTTACCATCGTTTCCATTCCGTCTTCCTCTTAATCAGGCTGGTAGGCGCAGGCGAAATAGAGAATATCGCACAGGGGGCGACGCTTGGGGTTATTGGGAGAATTGACCTTGTCATTCTTGAAAACCATGGTGGTGGAGGAGCCGCCATCCAGATTATAGGCATTCTGCACGCCTTCAAAGGAGGCCACCAGTTCAGAAAACTGCTCCAGATTCATGCCCACAGAGCCGGGATCTTCCGGGCCTTCAGAGGCGATGCACAGATATTCCAGGGGGCCAATCTGGGCCAGGCACATCCGCTGGGCGGATTTGAGGGCGGCATTATCCATATCCACATAGCCGGTCTGCCGCACGCCGTCGATCACCAGGCCGGGGCCAAAGGTATAGCCATTGACCACAGTACCCTCAAAAGCTTCGATATCGGCGTTGGTGGCATTTTTGAAAATATGCAGATCGCCTTTGTCATCAATGATCAGCACATCGTAGTCACCGTTGCACTTGGTGCGGTATACCTTGCCCTGCCGGGCCACATAGCCCACGCCGTTGCGGGAGGAGAAGAAATCCCCGTTGATGGCCAGCACGGCATTCACCCGCTTGGCCATGGAGGTGCCCATCAGGGTGGAGGGCTGATAATAGCTCTGGGCCATGGTGGATCGAATCTGGGAGGCATTGGCGATCTTTACATGGGCCACCACATAATTGGTATCATAAATGCGGCCCTTTTCGATCTTCACGGAAATGGAAGGATCTTCATATTCCCAATCGCCGTTGTAGTATTCCGCATAGGGCTTCACGCCCGCCTTGGCATTCAGGTCCAGTTCAACCACTTCGGCCTGGGCGATAATGGTGCCCGAGGGAATGAGCACCAGCATCACCAGCAAAAGCAGGGCGATCAGCAATGTGCGCAGCATTTTCTTCATCATTTTTTCCTCCTTGATCGTTAAGGCAGCATCTGCCCGTTTTCAAATTGGATAATGCCCGTTTCCAGGAAGGAAGCCGGGGGATTCTGGCAATTCTTGTAATCCTTATTGAAGGTCAGCTTATCAAAAATTTCCCGGCGTTCTGCAGGATCGGTCACCTCATAAGGCCGGTAATCGGGGCTGCCCTGGGTTTTGCAGGGAATCACCTGCATCTGCTTAAGCTCCACTTTCCCATCCACCTTTTCATAGGTCAACTGGAAAATCCCGGTGGAGGGATCCACCTTGGACATGGTGCCGAAGGTGAAATTACCGGTGGAATACATGATGGGCTTGCCCTGATAGAACTGGATGGGCTGAATCACATGGGGATGATGGCCCCAGATGGCGTCCGCCCCGGCCTTGATCACTTCCTTGGCGTAGGCGATCTGCCAGGATTCGGGGGTCATATGGGTTTCTCTCCCCCAGTGCAGGCTCACGATTACCAGATCGCAGCCTTCATTTTCCTTCAGCGTCTTAATCCGGCTGGCGATTCTTTTCTGATCCGAATCCTGGGGATAGGTAAAGCCGATAAAGCCGATGCGGATATCGCCCACATCCTGAATGCCCAGATCATCAAAGCCGTGGGGCTTGCCGGGATAAACCGTGCCGAACCGGGCGATGCCCGCCTGATCCAGGCAGGCGATGCTGTCTTCATATCCCGCCTGCATGAAATCCATGCAGTGGTTGTTGACGGTATTTACCATTTCCACGCTGCCATCAATCAGCACCTGCACATGATCGGGATCGGCAATGAGATTATACATCTTATCCGCGTGCTTGGTGCGCTTGGTAAATACCACTTCCAGATTGGCGATGGTCAGATCATCCTGGGTTAGATAATCCTTTACCAGCGAGAAGGGCCAGCCATAGCCCTGGGCGTCGATGGTATTGTGATAGGAATTGGTGGACTGGGTATATTGCTCGGAATCGCCGATGCTGCAGTCCCCCACAAAGGAAAGGGTGATTGCGCCGCTTTCCGCCCTGGGCTCTTCCGTGGGAACGGGAGAGGGCGCCTGGGTGGGTTCTAACGTGGCTGCCGGAATTTCCGCTGCGGCAGGGGCTTTCGTCGCCGCCGGCGCAGGGGTGGCTACCGCGGCCGCAGGGGCGTTATCCGCCGGGCGCTGGGTCACAATCTGTACCAACGTGATCACCGGCGTGCCCGGCTGCACAGCAGGAATGCCAGCCTGGGCAGGCATTTCCGTGGCCTTTTCTTCAGGCGCCTGCGTCGCCGCAGCGGGCGTTGCTTTCACGGGCAATTCCGTCGCCGGAACACGGGTGGGCACAACAGTAGGAACGGGAGTCGCGGGCGTGCCCACATAAGAAAGGGTAAAGGGATGATCCTTGGTGCCGCTGCCGCCGGTGATTTCCAGTTGGCTCAGATCCAGACGGACGGACAGGCGCAGGCCCACATTCACCCGGGTATAAGCGCCCCAGCTAAGATGGCCGTTATAACCAATCAGCTGCAGCTTGTAATCATCCGGATCCTTGATGGTGGCGGCCCAATAGGGGCTCTTATTGATGCTGCGATCCACATACAGATTCCGCTGCTTGATGCAGTAGGGCGTGCCTACCGCCTGGCGGGATTTCTGCTCATTCCACATATTGGCGGAAAAGCCATAATCCGTGGTCAGGAATTGCTCGCTGGTCAGAATGAATACCCGGCTGCCATTTTCTTTGATCAGGGCGCGGATAATCTGATCCCCGTCAAAAAGGCGATCCACCATTTCCGTATCCAGCCAGGGGCAAAGATCGCTTTCCTCATAATGATTGAGGCGGCGATAGGTGCGGTTTTCGATCACCTTCTGATCGGTTTCAAAAATCGCCTGCTGGGTATCGATAATATATTCCGTCAGCAGCAGCGCTTTTCCGTCATCCACATCCAATATGCGCCATAAAACGGGCGCTTCGGTTCCATCCTTTTCATAGGGGTATTCCCCCAGCAGAACATACTGATATCCCTGGCCCTTTTCATATCCGCGCAGCATTTCTGCCGGGGCATTCAGGGCGGGCATCAGCAGCAATACCGCCAGAAGCATCAACAGCCACTTTTTCACAGGCACCCTCCTTAAAAGAAAGCATACACTTCATTATATATGGATTCTGAAAGGATGTCAATTCATCAGGGCCTGCAATTCCTCCGGCAGCCGGGAATTGAGCAAAATTTCTGCTCCGGAAATCGGATGAATAAAGCGAATCATGCAGGCATGCAGCGCAAAGCGCCCGGGAAGGGCTTCATGGGGCGTGCCATAAAGATAATCCCCTGCAACGGGGCAATCCATGGCGCTCATATGTACCCTGATCTGATGGGTACGCCCGGTCTGCAAGCGCAGCCTGACCAGGGAAAGGCCGTTTCTTTCCTCTTCCACCCAATACCGGGTAATGGCCTCCTTCCCGTCGGGACGAATCTCTCGCCGGCTGCCCGGGCCTGCCTTACCGATAGGCAGGGAAATGATGCCCTCCTTTTCCGGTAATTGTCCCTGGCAGATGGCCCGATACTCCCGGATGAAGCTGTCGGTATGCAGTTTTTTTTGCAATAGCTGCTGGGCATGGGCATTCCGTGCCACTGCCATCAGCCCGCTGGTGCCCTTATCCAGGCGGTTCACCGGCCGGAAAACATAATCCGCCGGGCATCCCAGATGGGCATAAAGCACATTTTCCAGCGTGGGCCCTTCCTGATGCACGGAGCACAATGTGGGCAGGGGTGCGGGCTTATTAATCACGAAATAATCCTCATCCTCATAGGCGATATCAATGGGCATATCGTGAGGAATCATTTCGGCGCCCGTATCGGTCAGCACAACGGTCAGCTTCTGTCCCGCCTGCACCCGCACATCCGCATGCACATTTTTTCCATCCAGAAATACGCTGCCGCTGAATTTCAGCCGGGTAAACTGGCTGTAGGAAAGCTGCATTTCATTTCGCGCAATGGATTTCACCATGCGCCCCGCTTCTGCCTCCGTCACCAGAAATTCCAGCACCCGCATCCTCATCGCCCCCTGAAAAAGAGAGGGGATTTTCTCCCCTCCCTTGATTATATCGGTTTATTCGCCGCTCTGCAAGCCCCGTCAATCCATCCGGGACAGCATTTCATTGCGGATCATCACACGATCCGGATGATTGATCCAGAAGCGGGTCAATTTTGCGCTGTTGGTGACGTAATCAGCATAGGTTACCTTATTGCGCACGAATAGAAGCACATTGGTATCCCCCGCCAGATCATTCTGAATGCTGATGGGCTGACCAAAGGCAAAGCCGGAAATCCCCATGGTTTCCGGATTCACATCGGTAACGCTGGCAAGATCCGGGAAGAAGGTAAAAAATTCTTCCTGGGTCTGGGTATTGCCGCCCATGGTCTCATAAAAATTCTGATAGGTGACCGTCACCTGATCTCCGGCTACATGCACATATACCTTGCCGATCACATACAGATTGCTGGCGGCATATTCGTATTCCTGCACGCCCTGAATGGAAAGATCAATGGGGGTAAACATATACCATTTATCCGTAAGGCCCGGCCGCACTTCCCGGAACTGGGGGCCAAAGCTGCAGGCGGTATTATTGGGATACCAGGTGGTCTTTTCCACGCAAATGGTTTTTCCATCCTCATCCAGGCGGTAATAAAGATTATAGGTATAGGTTTTTCCGTCCATTTCAAAGGCGGCCTTCATGCGCTTGACGGGCTGGGCGTAGGAAAGCCCGGTCTTGTCATAGGGCACGGCCCAGGAAATTTCCTGCCCGGCTGCAATGCCGCTGCGGCTTTCGGAATGCACCACGGTCTTGCTTCGCATATCGGTCAGGGTAAAGCTAATTTTCCCGGTTTCGGTGCTGTTCACCCTGGTTTTCAGGGCATTTCCGCTGCCGCCGGCGGCCAGTTCAAGGCTGCCAAGATAGGAAATCTGCAATGGCTTTTCCGCCGCCACGGCGCCCATGCAGGGAAGCATCAGCACGGCAATCATTATCAAAATCAACAGAGAACGCAGGCATTTCATAGAATCATTCACTCCTTTTCTTTGCTCTCTTCCGAGAAGCATTATACATGATATTAGACGCATTCGCAAAGCATTTCGTTCCCTTATTTCGGCAGCTTTATCAAAATTTACAATTCATCTTTGCGTTTTGCCCATTTTCCGGCCGCAATATCTATGAAATAATTGTGAAATTCGGTCACCCGTATTGACAATGTACGATTTGGGATATAGAATGGTATGGTACTCAGGAAAATGGAGGAATGATCACCATGGCTGATTCCCTTTTGTTTCAGAACAAGCCCGATCAGGCGGATATGCCTGCGGTGTTGGTAGAAGGCTCTCATACGCCCGATGCGCTGGCCGGTGCCAGCGGCGTTTATATCGCTGCTTCCGGTTCCGCCATGCTGCAGAGCGGGCTTCATCATTTGCGTCCCATGGATCATTGGCTGTGGCTGGCTGTGGAAAGCGGCGGCCTGGTATTGGAAAATGAAGATGTTTCCCTGAATCTGCGCGCCGGCGATTGCTGCATGCTGCCCCCCGCTTCCCGGGATGTGGTGCTGGATGCGGCGCAGGAAGCCCGCGTGCTCTGGATCATGGTCGGCGGCACCCTTTTCGGCGCTTTCCTGCAGCGAATGGGCGCTTTGCCCCATCGGATCATGAAGCAGGGCGCTCTGCCCAGCCAGCTGAATCTGGCCAAGCATATCGTGCAGGCTACCGTGCGCGTTGCCGCCGCGGAAGACGCCTCCAGCGCCCAGCTGCAGCAGCTTCTGTGGGCCATGCTGGCCTCCCATTCCGGTCAGCCCGTCGCCATGGACGCCGTGCTTTCCCATGAAATCGCCAAGGTTGTGGACGCCATGCGCAAGAATCAGTATCGCGACAGCTTCTCCCTCAGCGATATGGCCGCCCTTTCCCGTATGCCTGTGGAAACCTTCCGCAAGCGTTTCGTATCCGAAGTGGGCATGCCCCCTCAGAGCTATCAGCTCTTCTGCAAGATGGAACGGGCCAAGGTGCTCCTCAAGGAAGGCTGCACCGTGCGCCAGGCCGGCGTGGAAGTGGGCATGAATGACCCCTACCACTTCTCCAAAACCTTTAAAAATATCGTAGGCATGAGCCCCTCCGCCTACAGCAAGACGGCCCTCAAATGATGGCGTCTTCCCTGTTATCCCCCAAGCTGCCCCCTGAAAAGGCCCGGCAGCTTTCTCCGCTTCAATTGGCCTATGTTGGGGACAGCGTTCATGCCCTGCTGGTGCGCACCTATCTGACCGGGGTTGATCTCCGGGTCAAGGATATGCATCTGTGCGCCAATCAGGCAGTAAATGCCGTTTCTCAGGCCAAAGCGCTGCAAAATATTCTGCCCCTGCTTTCGGAAGAAGAGCTTGCCATCGTCAAGCGCGGCCGCAATGCCCATCCCCATCACAGCGCCCCCAAATCCGCCAGCACCGGCGAATATGCCGGGGCCACGGGACTGGAAGCACTGCTGGGCTATCTTTACCTTATCGGGGCGATGGATCGAATTGACGCCCTGGCACAATACTTATACCCGGAGGAAATTTCATGCCACAGAAACACTTACGGGTGAAACTGCTCGCCCATACCCCCGATCCTGAAAAGACCTGCGCCCTGGCTGCCCGCACCTGCTATTCCGCTGCGGATGTGGACGCCCTTTCCGCGCTGGTGCAGGAAAAGGATCAATCCAAGTTTTTGAAGGGCGTGATTGCCTCCGGTCATCTTTCGGTGCTGGAGCATGCCTCCTTCACCTTCTCCATCGAAGGCGTATCCCGCGCCCTGCTGGCCCAGGTAACCCGCCATCGCATCGCCAGCTTCTCCGTGCAGAGCCAGCGCTATGTTTCTCTCGCAGAAGGCTTTGGCTATATTATCCCCGATCGTATCCAGGCCCTGGGCGAGGATGCCGTTGCGGAATTTGAGCAGCAAATGGCCACCATGCAAAAATGGTATGTGGAATGGCAGGATAAGCTGGGCAAGGGCGAAGGATCCAATGAGGACGCCCGGTTCGTGCTGCCCAATGCCTGCGAAACCCATATCACCATGACCATGAACGCCCGGGAGCTTTTGCATTTCTTCTCCCTTCGCTGCTGCAATCGTGCCCAATGGGAAATCCGGGCCATGGCCAGGGAAATGCTGAAATTATGCAAGCAGGTCTCCCCCGTAATTTTTGAATCCGCCGGCCCCGGCTGCCTGAATGGCCCCTGCCCCGAAGGCGCAAAAAGCTGCGGTCAGGCCAGGGAAATGCGGGAATACTTCCGCGATATGAAATAAAGAAAGAGGAAAAGAGCCATGGCTTTTTATAAAGAATTCAACCAAAAGAAAATGACCCGCTCCGATCATCTGCGTTCCGATAGCCATTGGGAGGAAGAAGGCACCCGCTATCGCCGCTCCACCGCGCAGTCCGATGCCCAGCGCAAGGATCAGAAGAATGGCGCCGGCGAGCATAACCGTCCCTACGGCGAACATAAGCCCTACGGCAAGCCCGGTTCTTTCCATGATGATCATCATGGCTTCAAAAAGAATGATCGCAGCGCTTTCCAGCCCCGGGATCATAAGCCCGCGCCTCACCAGGATCGGCCCGCCCCTGCGCCCAAGCCTGCCCCTGCCGTAAAGCCCGCTGTCAAGCCCGCCCCCATGTTTGAGGATGCTTATCTGCCCCCGGAAAATCTGCTTTCCGGCCGCAACCCCATCCGTGAAGCCATCAAGACCGGCCGCGATATCGAAAAGCTGCTGGTGGCCAAGGGCGATCTTTCCGGCACCGCCCGGGAAATCGTCGCCATGGCCCGGGAACGCCATATTCCCGTGCAGATGGTGGAACGTACCCGTCTGGACGAAATTACCCGCAATCATCAGGGCATGCTGGCCTATGCTTCTGCCTATCGCTATTATGATGTGGAAGATATGCTGGCCGAGGCCGCCGAAAAGGGCGAAGATCCCTTCCTGGTGGTGCTGGATGGGGTCACCGATCCCCAGAATCTGGGCGCCATCATCCGTACTGCCGCCTGCGTGGGCGCGCACGGCGTCATCGTGCCTGAACGTCGTGCTGTGGGCCTGACCCCCTCTGCCGTCAAGGCCTCTGCCGGCGCTATTGAAACCGTGAAGGTGGCCCGGGTAACCAATCTTACCCGCACCCTGGAAATGCTCAAGAAGCAGGGCGTATGGCTCTATGCCGCCGATATGGTGGGCGATGATTACCGCAAGGTCGATTTCTCCGGCCCCATGGCGCTGATTATCGGCGCCGAAGGCGAAGGCGTCAGCCGCCTGGTGCTGGATACCTGCGATCATGCCGTTTCCCTGCCCATGAAGGGCGGCGTGGGCTCCCTGAATGCTTCCGTCGCCGCCGGCGTGCTGCTCTATGCCGCCCTGTCCAGCCGTGGCTGAAAATAATTCCCCTGTGGAGGTCAACATGCCTGATAATCCTTTGATGGATGAACAGCAGGAAAACGAACGCTTTCTGGAAATGCCGGATGAAGAAGTGGTGGTCCTGGCGCAGAACGGCGATGGCCAGGCCCTGGCTTACCTGCTGAATAAATATAAGAATTTTGTGCGCTCCAAGGCACGCAGTTATTTCCTCATCGGCGCTGATCATGAGGATATCGTGCAGGAGGGCATGATTGGCCTGTATAAATCCATCCGCGATTTTCAGCCCGCGCGCCTGGCTTCCTTCCGTTCCTTTGCGGAATTATGCGTCAAGCGCCAGATTATTACCGCCATTAAGGCTGCCACCCGGCAAAAGCATGTGCCCCTCAACAGCTATGTATCCCTCAATAAGCCCCTCTACGATGAGGAATCCGATCGCACGCTGCTGGATGTGATCGAAGGCCGGGTTACCAATCCGGAAGATCTGTATATCAGCCAGGAGGATCTTTCCCGGATCCAGAGCCAGATCAGCGAAATTCTTTCCGATCTGGAACGCCAGGTGCTGGACGCCTTCATCGATGGCAAAAGCTATCAGGAAATTGCTGAATTGCTGGGCCGCCACGTCAAATCCATCGATAACGCCCTGCAGCGCGTCAAGCGCAAGCTCTTCAAATTCCTGGAAGAAACCGACGAATAACGGTATATTGAAATATTATGGGGAAACCATTCTTTGTGACCAAAGAA
Source organism: Clostridiales bacterium (assembly GCA_015056015.1). Lineage (GTDB taxonomy): Bacteria > Bacillota > Clostridia > Christensenellales > Aristaeellaceae > RUG563. Next base: position 12,026 of record SVHD01000036.1, on the reverse strand, counting down.
CGGTTTCCCCATTCCCCTTCCAAGAAAGTCATTCTGGATGATTATCATGTTTTCTAATCTATTCGAATGCCAGCGAGACAATAATTCTTCTGTTATTTGTACTTACCAAATCGTTTGAATGTTTCACTGGCATCCAAGCTGATTCTATATCATTCTGTATGTTCCAGAGCCAGTTTTCTTTGGGAGAGCGCGAGAGGGCCTTTCTTTTTCAAAAGAAAGGCCCTCTCGCATTATGCTTCTTTTTTCTCCTGCGGCAGAACCACGCCGATGCGGGTACCGAATTCTTCCCGGGAGAAAACGTCGAAATAACCGCCGTGCTTTTCCACAATCCAGCGGGCGATGGAAAGGCCAAGGCCGGTGCCGCCGCTTGCCCGGGTACGGGCAGGATCGGAACGGAAGAAGCGATCGAAAATCCTGTTCAAATCCGCTTCCTTGATGCCAATGCCGTTATCCTGCACCTCGAAGCAGGGAACGCCCTCCTTCAGCCGTGCCCGCAGCGTAATTTTATCATCTGCTTCGGTATATTTGACCGCGTTATCCGTCAGAATTCTCGCAGTCTGCTTGAGCATGGCTGCATCGCCCTGCACAAGAACGGGCGCATCCGCTGTCAGATTCCATTTTCTGTCCCCATGAATCATGCAGGATTCTTCATAGACCTCTTTCATGATCTGGGCCAGATCCACCGTTTCGATGGTCAATTGATTGCGTCCGTTATCGCCGCGTGCCAGGAAAAGCAATTGCTCCACCAGCTTTTTCATATGCGCCGATTCGCTCTGGATGGCCTCAATTCCCTCTTCCAATACCTTGGGATCATCCTTCCCCCACCGGGCCAGCATATCCGCATAGCCCTGAATGACGGCAATGGGCGTTCTCAATTCATGGGAAGCATCGGATGCAAAGCGGCTCTGTTCCCGGTAGGCCTCCTGCATGCGCTGCAGCAGATCATTGATGGCTTTTTCCAGGCCCTGCAATTCCTTATCCCCGGTTTTGAGCTGGATATTATCGGTGGTTGGCGATACGGTGGCAATGGCGCTCTCCAGATGATGCAGCTTTTCCAGATCAAATTGAGCCCGGCTCAGTTCCTGGGCCGTTTGCGCTATTTTTTCCAGCGGTTTCAACAGCCGCTGGGCTTTTTTCTTGCCGGCTTCATATTGAATCCACAGAAGAATTACTTCAAATACGCCCAGCACGGAAAAGAAAAACCGCAGAATATGAAAGTATTGCCCGCCGCCAACCGTGATTCTTTCCCCATCCGCTTTTTCAAAGGAATACTGGATGGTTTCAAATCGTTCCCAAAGGGGCTGGGCCTGATCCCACTCCAGCTTCCGGTATTCGCTGTCGTTATACCAGCCCCCGGCAGCCTCCTCCGCCGCAAAGCAAAAGCCGAAGAGCGCCAGGCCCATCAGAAAAGCATCCACCAGCAGCAGCGTAAAAAACATCCGGAAAAACCAGGCCCTGTTCATCCGCTTGGCGATGGATTTCATTTTCCGGTCTTCCTTCATGCTTCCTCCCGCAGGACATAGCCCACGCCGCGGACAGTATGCAGCAGCTTTTTATCAAATCCTTCGTCCATCTTTCCCCGCAGATACCGGACGTAAACATCCACCACATTGGTTTCCCCCATGTAGCCGTATCCCCAAACCTTTTCCAGCAATTGATCCCGGGTAAGGACGATGGTCTTATTTTCAAGGAAATACTGGAGCAGCGAAAATTCCCGGCTGGTCAGTTCAATTTCCTTTCCGCCCCGCATCACCTGATGCCGGGATACATCCAGGGTCAGATCGCCGCAGGAAAGCAATTCCTTTTCCTCACGGAACGCCGCTTTTCTGCGCAGCGCCACCCGGATGCGGGCCAGCAATTCCTCAATGGAAAAGGGCTTGGTAATATAGTCATCTGCGCCCATATCCAGCCCGGTCACTTTATCCATCACCGCATCCCTAGCAGTGAGCATAATGACAGGCAAAGAAGAGGCCCTGCGGATTCGCCGCAGCACCTCCAGGCCGTTGATTCCCGGCAGCATAATATCCAGCAGCATCAGGTCATATTGCCCGCTTTCCGCCATTTCCAGGCCGATGCGGCCATCAAAGGCCTTTTCCACCTCGTATCCCTCATGCCGCAATTCCAGTTCGATAAACCGGGCCAGCTTTTCTTCATCCTCTACCAGCAGAATCCTGCTCACAGGCAATCATCCTTTGTCATTATTACTGATCGTTTTCATCCTTCTGTACAGCGTCGGCTGCCTTATCCATGGCGTCATTTACCTTGCTGTTGACATCCGGCCCCTGGAAGGAATACCGGCAGCCGCACAGCAAACCGCCAATAAACGCAATGATGGAGAAGGGCTCCAGGCAAATCAGCAGCAGAATCAGCACGGTAACGGGCATTTCCATTTCTACTTTTCCCTTCTTGCCCCGAACCACAAAATTATTGGCATTGCCCTTCCGGAACAATTTACGAAGATAATTCCACAACCGACGCAGATTTTCCTTCCAATCCGCCGTTTCTTCCACAATATGCTTGGCAGGGGTTTCCTGGGTGGTGTATTCGCTGGCGCCGTTTTCGTTTTTTACCTTGCCTTCGCTTTCCAGCAATACCAGCGCATCCAGAATATCCCAATCGCTGGCTTCCAGGGCCGCCTTGGCCTCTTCATAGCTTACATTCGCCTTCTGCCGCAGCTTTTCTACCATTTCAAAATGATCCATTCTTATTTCCTCCTCGGCCTTTGGCCTTCTTTCTCTTGGAACACCCTTATCATAACGGAGAAAAATGAAAGCCACAGCATACTTTTCATTAGAAACTCATGAGAATTCACTAAGGACGAAATAAATTTTGCGGGAGGATGCTTTTGTGTCAAAAGCACCCTCCCGCACCCTCCCGAAAACCTGCTCTGGAAAATACGATTTATTCCTTATCCACATGAATACCAGTGAAACAAAAATCTCCACTATTAAAAGTGGAAGCGTTCCTTGTTGCACTGGCACGCAAAATGATAAGAATACACCAAATAACATCCAGAATAGGTTTGGGGGTGGGTGCGGGAGGGGAATTTTGACTCAAAATTCCCCTCCCGCAAAAATATCCGTCCCTCTTATTTCAGCGCGTCCTTGACGGCCTGGATGTGTTCCTTGGCCAGGGCGGAAATGGCGGCATAATCCTTGGCCTGCACCAGATCAGGGCGCAGCACGGTGATGCCGGTGCCCACGGCGTTGATGCCGCGCTTTAAGAATTCCGGAATGGTCTGGGGGTTCACACCGCCGGTGGCCATCAGCGGAATATGGGGCAGCGGGCCCCGCAGATTGGTAATATAATGCATGCCCAGATCATCGGCAGGGAAAAATTTCACCATATCCGCACCCATATCCCAGGCATCGCAGATTTCGGTGGCCGTGGCGGCGCCGGGCATGGAATACATCCCCAAGCGCTTGGTTTCCTTCACAACCGCTTCCTTGGTATTGGGCGCAATGATATATTCGCAGCCAGCGTCAAAGGCGGCCTGCACTTCCTTCACATTCAGCACGGTGCCGGCGCCGATATGGATGCGATCGCCCACCCGCTTTTTCAGGAACGCAATCTTTTCCGCATTTTCTTCAATGCAGTTATCAATGCGGTGATCAAAGGTGCTTTCCAGGAAACGGATGCCCGCATCCGCCAGCACTTCCGCCGCTTCCAGCAGGGTTTCCTTGGGCACGCCACGGGAGATGATGACCAATTTTTCTTTCAGCAGCAATTCAAACGTCGTCATTTTTTATTCCACTCCTTATTATAGGGTAAGATACAGCAGCTCACGCCGGAGTCAATCCGAAGTTCGGAACCGGTAAGCGTCTTCTGTTCCTCAGAACACAGGAAGTATACGCCGGAGGCAATTTCTTCGCCAAAGGATTCGCGACCGGCAGGATAATTGGCCCGACGCTTCGCAGTGGTGGCTTCATCCTGGCCATCCCAACGATTGGTATGAATGGCGCCCGCCACCAGATTATTGATGCGAATGCCCAGATGGCCCAGTTCAATGGCCAGGGCATGATTCATGGAAGCAATGGCGCCCTTGGAAGCGCAATAGAGCACGCGGCCGGGGATGGTAGCATCCGCATGAACGGAACCGATTAGGCAGATGGCACTGCCGGGAGGCATCAGCTTTACCGCCTCCTGACAGCCAAAGAAGGAGCCCTTGGCATTGGCATTCATGACGGCGTCCCAATCTTCTTCGGTGGAATTAAAGAGGCTCAGATCCACGCCCAGATGGGCCGCATTGGAAACATACGCATTCAGATGGCCAAATTCTTCCTTGACCACGGCAAACGCCGCACGGATGCTTTCCACAGAAGCAGGATCCATCTGCACGCCGATCACCCGCACATTGGGATATTCCTGATTCACCTTGGCGGCGGCCTCCTGGGCTTCTTCCAGGCGGCGGCTGGTGATCACGGCGTCATAGCCTTCCTTGGCAAAGCGCTGAATAATGGCAAGGCCCGTATTCTTGGCGGCGCCGGTAACAAGAACAACGCGATTCATATATGTCTCCTCCTTATATTATTTCAGGGGATCAGGGTGCAGATGCAGCCCTTGATATCCAGATCGGATACCAATTCCAGCTTGCCATCCACAAATTTTTCCAGGGTCAGTTTCGCTTCCTGATGGCCAATCAGCATGGTTTCATCATCCAGCAGGGCAAAATCCCGGGGGAAGCCGCCGCTGGTTTTCACGATGCTGTTGAGTTTCATGCCGCCCTGCTTGTCCAGATCGTAAATGGCGATGGAATCATGGCCGCGATTGGAAATCATCACCTTGCTTTCATCGCTGTTCAGGCGAATGGCGGAGGCAGTATTTTTCTCTTCATAGCCTTCCGGCAGGGTGGAAAGAATCTGCAAAAGATCAAATTTTTCCCCGTTCCAGCGCATGGAAATGGCCTGATTGCCCACTTCGCAGGCAAGATAGGTGATGCCATGCTTGGCATGAATCAGATGCCGGGGACCAAACCCCCCGGGAACATCGGTACGGGAATAGAGCTTCAGCATCCCCGTCTTTTCATCGGGCTGATATACCATCAGCGCATCCAGGCCCAGATCCACGCAGCAAACCAGATTGGTACCGGGAATCAGGGTCACCTGATGCGCGTGAGGGCCGGTCTGGCGCACGGGATGCACGCTTTTGCCCTCATGGCAGATATGCTGCATGATGGGGCTGATTTTGCCATCTTCATCCACCGCAAATACGCTGAGGGAGCCGGTGAAATAATTGGCGGTATAAAGAAATTTTTCATCCGGGCTGAAGCACAAATGGCAGGGGCCCGCGCCCAGGGTATCCTGGCGGGAAATCTGCCTGAGGCCGCCCTCCGCAAGATCATAGGAAGCCACGGAGCCGCCTTCGCTGGCCTGCACCGGATCGGAGCAGATGGCAAAGAGCTTATCCTGCTTTTTATTCAGAATCACATAAGAGGAATTGGGCAGGGGATCATTGCACAGAAGGGAAAGCTTATCCCCTTCCAGTCGGCATTTGCCCACGCCCGGGCCGCCGGTGCGGGTATAGGAACCGATATAGAAATCCATATTCATCGTCTCCTCAGTAAATTTTTTCTGCATCAATTATTCCCATTTCTTCCGTGGGCGGAATCTGCCCATCGGCAATGGGATAAATCCGCGTTGCCGCTTGTTTCAGTGCTTCATCCACCTCCGGATAGGGCAGCGTGCATACATCCACCAGGCCGCTCTGCCCTGTTGCGCCGTCAAAGCGCCCCAGCGCCGGCTGATCGAAATATTCGAAATAGTGAATGCCCACCATACCGGGATGGGAAAATGCCTGCTCGGTATAATAGCGGATGGCCTTGGCCCTTTCTTTCTGATTATGGGCCTGCACCAGGCCGGAACCCAGCAGCCCCCGGTCATAGCCGCAGAAATGCCATTCCCCCACCATCAGGGGCTTTTGCGTACCCGTATAGGCTGCATCCGCCTTGGGAATGGGCGATACCTGATAGCAGTTATAGGAAAATACGTCGTATTCCTCAAAACCCGATGTGGTTCTGGGCTGGAAAGCCGAATACCGCATGCCCAGATTCAGATGATGGGGCGCTGCCTGCCTGAGCGCATCGGAAGGAATTTTCGCATACAGGCGCGTCATCTTTGCATCAAACGCAGCCAGATCCTTTTTCGCCTCTTCCGTATCCATATAGCCATCGGGAACGTGCTGATCCAGATCCTCAAAGCTGGAAAATCCCGCCTTCCAGGCCTGATTCAGCGTTTCAATCTGCCCGTATTTTTCCTTCATATCGGTTATAAATACTTTCCGGGCAAAGGGCGCGGTGTTTTCCCGCAGCATAATCCGTGTCAGGGATACCGGCTGGAACAGCCATTCCGGCTCATTGGTGAGGAAATAGCCAATCAGCAGCGGCTCTTCCCGATAGGGAAGCAATTGCTTGGCATATTCTTCGGAAAGCTTTTTGTAAATGGGATCGAATACATCCGGAAAATCCCGGAAGACACAGTTTTCCGGCTTGGGGAAATTGATCAGGGAAAGCACAAAGGGAATCTGTACCTTTTTGATGTAATCATAGGTGCGTTCATCCGGGTAATTGCCCACGCCGACCCCCAGGGTATTCATGCCCCAGGCGCGCATCTGGGCCCCGTGAATATCCGCCCAGGCATTCCACCAATCATCGCCAAAGGCACGCATCATATTGGCCCGTGAAAAGCTGAACATCCACATATCCCGGGGAGAATCGGGACCATTGCGCTTAAAAAATTCCGGATCCTTATAGGCCTGCATGTAGGCAGCCCGATACAGGGGATCATCCTTTTCCGGCAGCCAGGTGCAAAGCTTTTCCATCCCCGTTACGATGCTGTAAATGCCCATGCGATTGCCATAGCAGGGGCCATTGGAAAGGAAAGCATAGCCATCCGGATCCACCAGCCACCAGCGGCGGCCATCAAAATGGGTGTGGAAATAACCGGTCTTATCAAACTGCTTTTTAAGCCAGCCGCCCCATTGGGAATAGCCTTCGGGATAGGTGACATTCTTCGCCTCTTCCCGGCGCTTTTTCAGGATGGCCGTCAGTTCATCCGCGGAATGGATTTTCCCCGGCCAATCCTTGATGGCAATCTGGCCCATTTCATCCACCAGGATTTTTTCTTCCACCGGGAATTCGGGCTTTTCCGTGGTGATGAATGCGTCAAAAATCTCGATTTTTTCCAGCCCATCCAGCGCTTCAAATTCCAGCGTCATCCGATCCATTTCGGAAATATGGCAGGGTTCCCCGTGAAAGCCGGATTTATACTGACCAGGCCGGGGCATCATGAAGGGGCTTTTGCTGTTCAGGCAGGAAAGATCGAAACCCGCCCGGATCCGGATTCCGGGTATCAATTTCTGATAAATCCGCACGGCGTGCGTTTCTTGTCCGGGGCGATACAGTTTGAAGCTAGCCCTGCCCAAAGAACGCTGTGTCAAACGCAATTCCACCTGCAAAAAGCCATTTTCGGGCCAATCTTTGACGGGGCATTCAAAACTGAATGCCCCGGTCTTTCTGAAATTAACGCTTTTCATTCGCATATTCCAGGCCTTTGAAATAATATACGGTATCATCCTTGGGCCGGATATCGGTCAAAGTCCCGGTATAATGGCGCAGATTCCGGGGCTTATAGGGATGCTTGGCAATTTCTTCTTCATTCACTTCGATGCCAAGACCGGGCTTATCATTGATCAGGATATAGCCGTCTTCAAAGAATACTTCTTCATTGGTAATATCCTTACGGAAGGAGCCGTCGGTGAGCATGATTTCATGAATCAGGAAATTGGGGGTGGAGGCAGCCAGCTGCAAAATGGCGGCATTGGAAATGGGGCCGGAGGGATTATGGAAGCTGACCGGAATATGATTGGCTTCGCACATCGCCGCGATCTTTTTGCTTTCGTAAATACCGCCGGTATGGAAAATATCGGGCTGGGCAATATCCACGCAGCCCTTATGCAGCACATCCCAGAACTGATACTTGCCATAGAAACGTTCGCCGGCAGCCACAGGAATCATGGAATGATCGCGCACCCAGGCCAGAGAATCCAGATTATCCGGAACGGTGGGTTCTTCAATCAGCATAGGCTTGAAGGGCGCCAGCTGGCGGCTCATTTCCACAGAAGTAAAGGGATTGAAGCGGCCATGGCATTCGATCAGCAGATCCACATAGGGGCCAACGGCGTCGCGGACCGCACCCACAATGCGAACGGCCTTATCCATTTCTTCCAGGGAAAGGGTCATATGGGCCTTGCCGAAGGGATCCCACTTGAGGGCCTTAACGCCCATGGCCACAGTCTTTTTCGCGGCAGCAGCAAAATCTTCCGGTTCCCGTGCGCCGACGAACCAGGCATTGGCATACATCTTGACCTTATCCCGCATCTTGCCGCCCAGCAGCGCGGCCACGGGCTTATTCAGCTTCTTGCCCATGATATCCCAGCAGGCAATTTCAATGCCGGAAAGGGCGCTCATCATCACAGGGCCGCCCTTCCAGTAGGAATCGCGGTATACTTCGAACCACATTTTTTCGATTTCGCCGGGATCGCGGCCAACCACCATGCGCTTCATATCTTCCACGCAGCCCTCCAGGGCATTTTCGCGGGTACCCAGAGACGCTTCGCCCCAGCCATAAATGCCTTCATCGGTTTCTACTTTAATGAAGGTCCAGTTGGTGCGGAAAGCGTCCAGCGTATAGGCTCTTACGTCAGTAATTTTCATATTTATTTCCCCTTTCATGAATAGTCATACAATCGTCCTTTTTATTATAAGCTTGGATCAGCATCCCCGCAAGGGGCAAAAAACAGAAAAGTTTTTCATCAATTTTCGCCCCTGAAAATCTGGTTGAATTCATTAACCAGATCTTTCATCTTTTCGCTTTTTCCTGAGAAAAAACGCCTGCAGCGCTTCATTGCACCGCAGGCATTTTTCTTTTTCATCAGCCATGATTTTTCAGGTATTCTTCCACCCGGGCCAATTCCTCCATGGTATTCACGCCCCAGAATTCAGGGGAATCATCTGTTACCACCGCATGCTGGGGAAGCTTCATTTCATGAATTACCCCGGCAACGGCGGTGAGATAGAATTCCTTTTTGGGGTTATTATTCTTCACCCGCTTCAGGGCGTCCCACATCACATCCCCGCTCATAACCTGTACGCCCACATTGACTTCGTCAATCAGCAATTGCTCGGGCGTGCAGGCGCTCTGCTCCACGATATCGATCAGTTCTCCCTTTTCATCACGGATCAGTCGCCCAAAGGCAGGGATGGGATGAATTCTCGCGGCCAGCAGGGTATTTTTCGCCTGATGGGCAATATGCTCTTCCACCATGGTTCGATAGGTTTTTCCGGAAAGCAGGGGCATATCGCAATAGAGGCAGAGCACGGGGCCGTCAAAATCCCCCACCGCTTCTTCTGCGCAGAGCATGGCATGGGCCGTGCCATGCTGCTCCCTCTGCCATACATAATTGTATTTGTCCCCCAGGTATTCCCGGATTTTATCCCCCATTACGCCGATGACGATGGTAATATCCTCCGGGGCAACAAAATCAATGCCCGCCAGCACATGATCGATCAGGGCCTTTCCCCCAACCTGACGCAAAGCCTTGGGAATTTCATCCTTTTCGCATTGCAGCCGGGATCCCTTCCCCGCCGCCAGAATCACAGCCTTGGTTCTTTCCATGGTATGATCTCCTTGTCTGTCCGTGTTTCGGTGAGAATTATTTTTTCATGTTGTTGATTTTAAACATCAGCCGTCTAAAATCCATCCGCAATTGCAGCCATGCAGATTTGCCAAAGAAAATAAAGAAGGGAAGCAATGAAAACAGCAGCGCCACCTTATAGGCAAAGGGAGAAAACAGGAATTCATAGATCAGCAGCGCCCCGGCAAAAATGCCAAACCATTTGGCCTTTACCGGCAGGAAGAAAAAGAGCATAAATTCCGTATCCGGGAAAAGCACCGCGAAGGAAAGCAGCAGGGATGTATTCAGGTAGCCATTGGTGGCATAGCCGGTAATAAAGCCGGCAATGATATTGCCGATAATCCCCAGCGCATAATAGATATTGAATCGCTTGCTGCCCCATTGATGCTCCAGGCTGGTGCCGATGAAATAAGAGAAATAGAGGCTGAAAATGATCCAGATAATGCCGCTGTTGGGAGGCAGGAAAATAAAGGTAATAATCCGCCAGATTTCTCCCCGGAAAATCCGCGCCCGGTCAAAGGCCAGCAGCGCCGATGCGCTTCGATTCAGGGGCAGATAATCCAGAATGAATACCCCCAGCATCGCCAGACACAGATATTTCATCAGATCCGGGATATAATGCCGCCCCATTTTCCGTTCAATTCTATTGAGCCAGTCCAAATTTATCACCTTCCTTGCTGCCTTTCTTGCTGCCTTTATTATATAAGAAAATGCCGCGGTGCGCAAGCTTTATCCTTTTTTCTATCCAATTCTGACAAAAGATTGACACAAATAAAAAAACAGAAGGCAGATTGCCTTCTGTTTGATGGGGAGAAATCAGCGGGCATTGGCAGCGGCCAGTTCCAGGGCTTTGAGAAGATTATTTACGCCGATGGTGCAGCTGGTCTTGAGGTCTTCCACATCCAGCACGCCGCTTGCAGTGGTGGGGGTACTCAGCACCTCCGCCACCGTCTTGCCGATGCAATAGCGTTCCAGGGCCTGCACCTGCACATACCATTCACCAGCAGGCGCATATTGGCCCATACCGTAGGCTTCCTTCAGATCCATCTTGGATTTCATTTCGGTGCCTGCTTCGGTGAGCACCGCACCCTGAGCATTTACACCCAAATCGCTGATGGTCAGATCAAAACGGATATTGGTAATCTTGCCTTCGTCATCCAGCACCACGGCGCATACGGCAGTTTCCAGGCTGTATTTGCCATCCGTGGTTTTTCCGTCGTCGGTGTAGGCATTTTCTGCCTTGGCAACAACGGTATGGACGGCCATGCCCATGGTTTCGGCAGTAGCGGTAGCAGTTACGGCAAAGCAGCAGGAGATGGCCAGGGCGAATACCAGGGTCAGACCGAGCATTTTTTTCATAAATGATGCCTCCGATTGAAAATTTCCGATTCTTCATGAACCAGCTATTTCAATTATACCCAATCATTTAGGGAGGCAAACATTTATTTTCAATTTCTTTGCATCATCCGCCAACTTTGATAAATACATACAGAATTGCCACGATAATGCCCAGAGCGCAGAGCAAAAGCCCAAAGGAAATGGCATTGGTCACATAGGTGCCGTAGCGCATATCCGTCGGCAATTTATGGGACATCCAGCGTTCCGGCAGAATCCGGACAAGGAAACGATGAACGCCTTCTACAATCGCGCTGGCCATATGGACGATGACGCCGTGCTGCCCTTCCCGACGCATTTCCTGACGATCGATCAGGAAGAATTCCCGGATCAGAAGCATCATATGATCCAGCAATTCATCCATCAGCCGGAACAGGCCTACGAAGAAATTGGGCAGAATCTTGGAAAAGAGCTTGCTTTCCGCCAGATGATCCACAAAGGAGGCCACGGTGCATCCCAGCCAGGGCAGGAACCGGCAGAAGACGGGCCGATAGAAAATTTCTTCCAGATCCAGCTTTTTCGGCCAGATATCCACATAGCCCACTTCTTTTTTATACAGCGCCGTACGCACGAAGAGGAAATAGACCGCCGTACCGATGGCAAGGCTGATCAGGCCGCCCTTCAGATTCACCCAGGCCAGGAAATGCACCGCGCCGTGGGTATGCTGATGCAGGAAAGGCGCGCAGAGATTGGTCAGCCAAAGCAGCGTCTGATTGGGGAAAAGACCAATCACCAGCAGGGGAATGATGGCAATACCAAGGGCCAGGGCGGATCGCCACTGCAGGCCTTCATGCTTCATGCCGTCGTATTTTGCCTGCAAAGCTGCATCGGGGTTTTTCTGCCAGAACATGCAGATGTAAATTTTCAGCATATACGCCGTGGTCAGCCCGGCCGCAAAGAGGAATACCCATTCCGCCACATGATAGGAAAATACCCCGGGG
>SVHD01000092.1 GCA_015056015.1 Clostridiales bacterium | reverse complement strand
ATGCGGATGGCAGCACCATTTACAGCGCCTGGCATTTCCCCTTCCTGGATTTTAATTGCCCGGGGCTGCGGGAATATCTTTATGCCAATATGGTCTATTATGTGGGCGCATTGGACGTGGATGGCTTCCGCTGCGACGTGGGGGATGCGGTGCCCCTGGATTTCTGGGTGGAAGGCAAGAAGCGGATCTGCGCCGTCAAGCCGGATGCTATCCTCATCAATGAGGGCAGGAAGGGCGAATCGCTGCGCGCAGCCTTTGATTCCATGTATTGCTTCGATTGGCATAGCAGCGTATACAATGTGTTTACCGGCGATACGCCTGCAAGCGATATGCAAAATACCTGGGAAACGGTGGCGGCGGATTTGCCGGATGGATCCCTGCTTTTGCGGGATATTGATAACCATGATACCGTTACCGACTGGCCTGCGCGGACCGAAACTGCCGCCGGCCATGAAGGCATGGAGCAGATTGAAATCATCACCTATCTGATGGATGGCATTCCCATGGTCTATTGCGGCAATGAGCTGGGGGATGAAACCGTGATGAGCCTCTTTGCCAATCGGTTCTTCCCCGGCCGTTTTTCTGCCACCGATCGCAGCATCGCCAAGGAGGATTACTCCCTCCGCCGTCAGGCGCTGATGAAGAAGCTGAATGAACTGAAAAAGAAGAGCGATATTCTGCGCTATGGCAAGACGCATTTCCTTACCCATTCCAATCCGGATCAGGTATTTTCCTTTGCCCGGGAATGGGAAGGAAAGCAGATGATTTTCATCGGCAATTGCAAAAATGAATCGGTTCAGGTAACCCTGGATACTCCCCTGACCGGAGAAATTCTTTTCCAGAATCGCTGCCGCCGTCAGGGTAATCAATTGAGCTTCGAACCCTATGGCTATCTGGTACTGAAAGACGAGGAGGAATAAACCATGATTTTCAATTCCCGTGAAGATATCATCGCCATGACCCCTGAATGGACCGGAGAGAGATTCGAAGACGGCCGCCCCAAGGTGGCAGACAAATATCTGGACGCGCTTTATGATATGACCCTGGAAGAACTCTGGAAGCCCATTTTCGTCAAGGGCTACGAAAATCAGTTTGTTTCCATGAAATCCCTGCATCCTGAATTCAAAGAGGACGGCAGCGTGAACCGGAAGCTGGTGGGCCGCGCCGTTACCGCCATGTATGCCCCCACCCGTCCCGATTATTATGCCGCCATGGCGAAGCAGGCCCGGGACAAGGGCCTTTCCGGCACCCCCAATCAATGGGTGATTGACAGCCTGCAGAGCAGGGATGTTATCGTCATTGATATGTTTGATAAAATCTACAAAGGCACTTTTCTGGGCGGCAATCTGACCACGGCCGTCCATCAGAAAACCGGCAATGGCGGCGCAGTCATCTGGGGCGGTATCCGGGATATCGAGCAGATGCATAAAGTGCCCGATGTGCAGGTGTATTACCGGGGGATTGATCCTACGCCCATCCGTGATTTCGTGATGACCGGCATGAATTGCCCCGTGCGCCTGGGCGATGGCCGGGACGCCGCCATCTGCCTGCCCGGCGATGTGGTGTACGGCTGCTCCGGCGGCGTGCTCTTTATTCCGCCGCAGCTGGTGGTGGATGTAGTGGACGGCGGCATCAAAACGCAGGTGAAGGATATCTTTGGCTTTGAAATGATCAGCCAGAATAAATTCACCACCGCCCAGATTGACAAAAATACCTGGTCGGAAGAAATGCTGGATCTGCTGGTGGATTTCATTCAGAATGATGAGCGGGGCGAACCCTATCGCCATCTGGATTGGAGCAAGGAATACGATCTGGCCCGCAACGGCGATCCCAACGATACCCAGAGCGCGCTGTAAGGGTAAAGCGGCGAGAGAGAAAGGCGGGAGGAAGATTCTTTGATTCCAAAGAATCTCCCTCTCGCAAAATCCTTATCCCCATAAAGGAGCAAAAATATGAATGGAAAAAAAGCGTTGGTAACCGGTTCCTCCCGTGGGATTGGCCGGGCGATCGCCCTGGGGCTGGCCCAGGATGGATATGAGGTATTGGTGCATTATGCGGGCAATGAAGAAAAGGCCCGGGAAGTAAAAGCGATGATTGAAGAAGCGGGCGGCAAGGCCCGGTTGATTCAGGGAGATTTGAGTGATCTTTCCGCTGCGCCCCGGGTGATGGCGGAAGCGGGGGAGATTGACGTATTGGTGCTCAATGCATCGGTGCAGATCAAAAAGCCCTGGCAGGAAATCACCCTGCCCGATTGCGCGCAGCAGATGCATTGCAATTTCGTTTCTTCGCTGCTGATGATTCAGGCGGCGGTGCCCGCCATGCAGAAGAAGGGCTGGGGGCGGATCATCACCATCGGCTCCGTGCAGGAAAAAAAGCCCCATCCGGATATGCTGGTGTATTCGGCTTCCAAGGCGGCCCAGACCAATATGGTGGAATCCCTTTCCCTGCAGCTGGCGAAATATGGCATCACGGTAAATAATGTGGCCCCCGGCGTCATCTACACCGATCGGAATGTGGAGGCCTTAAGCGACGAAGCCTACGCCCAGAAGGTAAAGGACAGCATCCCCGTGGGCTTCTACGGCGAGCCTGAGGATTGCGTGGGGATGGTTCGCCTGCTTTGCTCCGATGCGGGGCGTTATATTACCGGCCAGAGCCTTTATGTGGATGGCGGAAAAAGCGTGCAATAAAAATAAAAGCGTGCAGGAATGCACGCTTTTTTGATTGCCAGAATTATTTCACGATTCCATTGAAGATAAAGCCCTGATCGGCGTCAACGGTGATGGTCATGCCATCCTTGAGCATATGCAGGGAGGTCTGGGTTTCATCCATAAAGAGCGGCACGCCCAGGGCCTGGCAGGTAACGGAGGCATGGCAATCTTCATCGCTGCTTTCTACCACCACGGCTGTGGCGCGGCGCATATAGGGCAGCATATCCCGGGTGGTCATTTTGGCCACGATGATATCGCCTTCGCAGAAGGTGCTTTCCAGATCGGAAAGGGTGAGCACATTGCATACACGCCCGCAAACGCGGCCGCCCACCATTCCTTTTCCATGCAGCATCACATCGCCTACAATATGCACCTTGAGCATATTGGTGGTGCCGGAAACGCCGGTGGGAATGCCTGCCACCACGATGACGATATCCCCGGTCTGCACCAGTCCTCTGCGATGGGCCACATCCACAGAGCTGTGGATGATATCATCGGTGCTTTCCTGCTCGGTCATCCGGGTGGGCACAACGCCGCTGCAAAGGCCCAGCTGATGGAAGGTATGCTCATCCGGGGTGGGGGCGATAATGGGGCAGTTGGGACGGAAGCGCGCAATTTTCCGGGCAGTGGTGCCGGTGTTGCTGGGGGTGATGATGGCGGTGGCGCCAAGATCCTCTGCCATCTGGCAGCAGGAATAGCTGACCGCATTACCGACCGTGCGCACGATGGAGCGGCGGGTATATTCCTGCATGGCGTGAACGGCGCCCATATCCCGCTGGGCTTCGGTATAGGTGGCGATGCGCACCATGGCATTAACGGCTTCCAGCGGATATTTGCCCGCCGCCGTTTCGCCGGAAAGCATGATGGCGTCCGTGCCATCCAGGATGGCATTGGCCACATCGCTGGCCTCGGCGCGGGTAGGCCGGGGATTGCGGATCATGGAATCCAGCATCTGGGTGGCGGTAATGACGGGCTTGGCGGCGGCCATGCATTTACGGATGAATTGCTTTTGCAAAAGCGGCACTTCTTCCATATCCACTTCCACGCCCAAATCGCCGCGGGCCACCATGATGCCATCGGATACCTTGAGAATTTCATCGAAATTATCTACGCCCATGCGATTTTCAATCTTGGAATAGATTTTCACATGGCTGCCGCCGTTTTCTTCGCAAAGCTGTCGGAGGGTCAGCACATCGGAAGGCCGGCAGACGAAGGAGGCGGCGATCATATCGATGCCCTGCTCAATGCCAAAGAGAATATCATTCCGATCCTTTTCGCCGATGGAGGGCATCTGCAGATCCACATCCGGCACCGAAATGCCCTTGCGGCTGCCCAGCACGCCCCCGTTGACCACCCGGCAGACGATATCCGTTCCGCCGTCCACGCGCAGCACGGTCAGGGCCAGCAGGCCGTCGTCAATCAGGATTTTCGTGCCCGCCGTAACCAGTTCCACCATTTTGGGATAGGTGATGGATACGCCGTGCTCATCCCCTTCGATTTCGCGGCTGGTGAGAATGAATTCCTGGCCGGCCCTGAGGGTCACCTTATCGGCCGCCAGCATTTTTGTGCGCACTTCCGGGCCCTTGGTATCCAGCAGAATGGCAACGGGCAGATTCTTCTGCGCCCGCAATTCCTTGATCCGCGCGATCCGCGCGCCGTGCTCTTCGTAGGAGCCGTGGCTCATATTCAGCCGGCATACATTCATGCCGGCGTCCATCAGCTTGCCAATCATTTCCGGGCTTTCGCTGGCGGGCCCCAGGGTACAGACGATTTTTGTATTTCTCAAAATGGATTTCCTCCCAATCAAAATCAGGCGCCGCCGCGAACGCCGGCGCATTATGCGATGAATGATGCGTAAATGAACAAATTTCACCAAATATATTTTATATGAAAGAAGGCAGGCTGTCAACGCGCCGGGCAGTTTTAACCGGGAAAAGCTTTTCACTTTGCAAAGAAATGAATTTTATTATTGACAAAGCCCCTCCTTTCCCACTACAATCTGAATATAGGGAAGGGAGGGGCGTTTTTTTGATGAATCCGGATGTATTATCCCGGCTTTCAGCCCTGACCCGGGAAGAGGAATTATTGCTTGGCGGAGCGCCCCTGAATCGGGACGCCTATTCCAGCGATCCTTCTTTTCTGGTGCAGAGTGAAAAAATGCTGCCCCAGGGCCAGGCCATTACCCTTCGTCCCCATACCCGCTTTGCCGATTTTCCCGCTCACCGGCATGATTTTGTGGAAATTATGTATATGCTTTCGGGAAAGACCATCCATACCATGGAGGATGGGGAAATCATTGCTTTGCAAGCCGGGGAAATCCTGATGATGAATTGCCATACCGCCCACGCCATTGAAAAATGCGGGGAGCATGATGTGGCGGTGAATCTGATCGTGCGGCCGGCTTTTTTCGATTTCGCATTGGAAACCATCGGCGGGGACGGCACCCTGGGCCGCTTTTTGATTGATGCGCTGCGGGCAGGGGAAAAGGAAGTGCCCTATTTATACTTCCGGGTATCGGAAATCCGCCCCATTCAATGCGTGATGGAAAGCCTGCTGCTTTCCCTGCTGGATAAGCCAAGAGGCGGGCAGATGATCCAGAAAACCGCCATGACCCTGCTTTTTCTGCAGCTGATGGAAAATGCGGATCATATGTCCCTTTCCAATCTGCATAAAGGAAATGCCCTGGCGGTGGCCCTGCTTCGGGAAATTCACCGGAATTATGCTTCCATTTCTTTTGCGGATTTTGCAAAAAGCCGCGGCGTATCCCCGGCCTATGTGAGCAAGGCGGTGCGCCTGGCCACGGGCAAAAGCTGCACGGAATTATTGCAGGCCCGGCGTTTGAAAAAGGCCCGGGATTTATTGGAGCATACGGATCTGAGCATCCTGGAAATCTGCGCGGCGGTGGGCTATTCAAACAGCAGCTATTTTTACCGGCTTTTTGAAAAGGAATTTGGCCTTTCGCCCACAGCCTATCGGCAGAATGCGCGAGTTAATTCAGGACGCAGATAAATACAATTGGAGACCTTCCCGGCTGCTTGTCGGCCGCGATACAATATAGAAAATTCATCATTTCATTCTTTTGAGAATTTTAAGGAGGCAAGAAAAATGACGACGGCTTACGAATACGCCAAGGAACGCTACGCCGCCCTGGGCGTGGATGTGGAAAAGGCCATGGAAACCCTGAAAAAGGCGCCGCTCAGCCTGCATTGCTGGCAGGGGGATGATGTGCGCGGCTTTGATACCGATCCTTCCAAGCCCCTTACCGGCGGCATCCAGACCACCGGCAATTACCCCGGCCGTGCCCGCACCCCGGAAGAACTGATGGCGGATATCGATCTGGTGCTGAAGCTCTGCCCCGGCACGGCGAAGATGAATCTGCATGCCTGCTATGCCATTTTTGATGAGGAAACCGGCTGGGCGGACAGGGATAAGCTGGAACCCAAGCATTTCAAAAAATGGGTGGATTTCTGTAAGGAGCGCGGCCTGGGCTGCGATTTCAACCCCACCTTCTTCTCCCACCCCAAGTGCGATCCTTTGACCCTTTCTTCTCCCAATGAAGAAACCCGGAAATTCTGGATTGAGCACGGCAAGGCCTGCATCCGCATCAGCCAGTATCTGGCGGAAGAACTGGGCCAGCCCTGCATCATGAATATCTGGACCGGCGACGGCTTCAAGGATATTCCCGCCGATCGGCTGGGGCCCCGGGTGCGCTATAAGGAAGCCATGGATGAAATCCTTTCCGAGCCCTTTGATTTTGACAAGGTAAAGCCCTGCGTGGAATCCAAGGTATTCGGCATCGGCGTGGAAGCC
>SVHD01000091.1 GCA_015056015.1 Clostridiales bacterium | reverse complement strand
CCAGGCGCTGAGCCGTTTCCCTGCTCATCTGCAGCAGCTGGATATGGAATCCAACGGAAAATCTGTCAACCGCTATGGCGAACCCGTGAATTATCTCACCGGGCCTGTCATCTTCGGTGAACCCGGTACCAACGGGCAGCATTCCTTCTACCAGCTGCTCCATCAGGGAACGGACATTATTCCCTTGCAGTTCGTTGGCTTTAAGAACAGCCAGCGCAGTGAAGACGTTGTGATTCAGGGAAGCACCAGCCAGCAGAAGCTCTGCGCCAACGTTGCCGCTCAGATCGTGGCCTTCGCCTGCGGCAAGGAAGATGAAAACCGCAACAAGTATTTCGCCGGCGGCCGTCCTTCCAGTATTATCATCGGTAAGCAGCTGACCCCCGAAGCCCTGGGTGCGCTGCTGGCCCATTTTGAAAACAAGGTGATGTTCCAGGGCTTTGCCTGGAATCTGAACAGCTTTGACCAGGAAGGCGTGCAGCTGGGCAAGGTGCTGGCCAAGAAAGTGCTGGCCCATGAAACCGATGGCGCGCTGAAGGTATACAGCGATTTGCTCAATATTTAATGGGTTTTCAAGTCCCTGTGCTGATCGGCATGGGGACTTTCCTGTATGCAATCGGATGCTTTAAAAAAGGAGATGTAAATGAAAAAATTTGTGCTTAAAGAAAAGCTTTCCAAGAAAGCGAGAAAACTGCTCAATGCCCAAAAGCGGGTGCTTTGGGATGCGCCGCCCGTATCCAGAATTGTGCCCAATAAAAAGAAGGATCATCTGCAAAAGCTGCGGCCGGGGCAGCATGACTTGGGGGAATAACATCTGTTGATGTCATGTATGGTATGGAAATATTTCCAGATACGGCAAAGAATTGCCGTTCATGCATTTTTTCTTTCAAAACTTGCCAAATAAACGATTGACACGGGCAAGAAGTTGCGTTACAATTTACAAAATACTATGGAAGGGGTTGTGATTCGCAATGCTGCAGAAAGTTGTGCGAGAAGGATTGACCTTTGATGATGTGCTGTTGGTTCCCCGGCGCAGTGAAATTTTACCGAAAGATGTTACTTTGGGCGTTCAGCTGACCTCTAAAATCAAGCTGAATATTCCCGTTCTTTCCGCTGCCATGGATACCGTTACGGATTCCCGTCTGGCGATCGCCATTGCCCGCGAAGGCGGCCTGGGCGTTATTCACAAGAATATGTCTATTGCCGAACAGGCGTCGCATGTGGACAAGGTAAAGCGCAGCGAGCATGGCGTTATCACCGATCCTTTCTTTCTTTCCCCTTCCCATCTGATTGCTGACGCCAAGGCCCTGATGGCCCGTTACCGCATCAGCGGCGTGCCGATTACCGAAGGCACCAAGCTGGTTGGCATTTTGACCAACCGCGATCTGCGCTTTGAAACCGATGATTCCAAGCCCATCGGCCAGGTGATGACCTGCAAAAACCTGGTTACCGCCAAGGAAGGCACCACCCTGGAAGAAGCCAAGAATATTCTGGCTGCCCATCGCATTGAAAAGCTGCCCATCGTGGATGATGATTTCAATCTGCGCGGCTTGATCACCATCAAGGATATTCAGAAGACCGCTAAATATCCCAACAGCGCCAAGGACAGCAACGGTCGTCTGCTCTGCGCTGCTGCGGTTGGCGTAAGCGCCGATGTTATGGAACGCATCGAAGCCCTGGTTGCCGCCAAGGTTGACGTGATTTCCATCGATACCGCCCACGGCCATTCCATGGGCGTGCTGCGCACCATCGAAAAGATCCGCAAGGCGTATCCCGATCTGCAGCTCTTTGCCGGTAACGTTGCTACTGCCGCCGCTACCCACGATCTCATCGCCGCCGGCGTTGATTGCGTGAAGGTTGGCATTGGCCCCGGTTCTATCTGCACCACCCGCGTGGTTGCCGGTATCGGCGTGCCCCAGATTACTGCCATTGCCGATTGCGCTGAAGAAGCGGATAAGGCCGGCATTCCCATCGTTGCCGACGGCGGCATCAAGTATTCCGGCGATATTGCCAAGGCTATCGCTGCCGGCGCCAAGGCCGTCATGCTTGGCAGCCTCTTTGCCGGTACCGAAGAAAGCCCCGGCGAAATGGAAATCTATCAGGGTCGTTCCTTCAAATCCTATCGTGGCATGGGTTCCCTGGCTGCCATGGCCAATGGCTCCAAGGATCGTTATTTCCAGGAAGACGCCAAGAAACTGGTTCCCGAAGGCGTGGAAGGCCGCGTGCCTTACAAGGGCCCCCTGGCCGATACCGTGTTCCAGCTGATGGGCGGCCTGCGCTCCTCCATGGGCTATTGCGGTACTCCCACCATCGAAGATCTGCGTCGTGACGGCGAATTCATCCGCATCACCAATGCGGGCCTGCTGGAAAGCCATCCCCACGATATCCAGATCACCAAGGAAGCCCCCAACTATTCCCGCATGGATCACTGATTATTATTTATTTGCAAGACGCCGCGGCAAAATCTGCTGCGGCGTTTTGCGTATAAAGGGGGATTTGAAATGACGCATTGCGGAACGCAAAAACTGGAAACGGAACGGTTGATTTTGAGACCGTTTTCTATGAATGATGTGTCGGCCATGTATCGGAACTGGGCCTCGGATGATCAGGTGACCAAATTCCTTACATGGCCTGCTCATGGAAGCGAAGAGATCACCAGGATGATCCTGAGCGATTGGCTTACCCACTATCAGGAAGAAAACTATTATCATTGGGGCATTGAATTAAAAGAACTGGGCGAAGTGATCGGCAGTCTGGCAGTAGTAGCCATCAGGGAAAATATTGGTGAAGCTGAAATCGGCTAATGTCTGGGCAAAGAATGGTGGGGGAATGGCATCATGCCGGAGGCAGCGGCCGCTGCTGTTGATTATTTGTTCCGAAAGGCTGGCTTTCGGCGAATTTCTGCCTGTCATGATAAAAACAATCCCGCATCCGGCCGCGTGATGCAGAAAATCGGCATGCAATATGAGGGCACACTTCGCAACGCCGACCGGAATAACCAGGGAATTGTCGATAAAGTTATCTATGGAATCCTGATGGATGATGATTGAAATATAGGAATGGCATTTTCCTTCATGATAAGATTGCATAAAAAGAACGCAAGAATGCGTTCTTTTTCCATTTATTTTATTATGAATCGATATTTTTTTATTTTTCGGCGTCTATATATACGAAAGGAGGTGGCAGCAGGTGGAGAAAATTCCGGGCCCGGGAATTACTCCGGAAGAGCAATTGGAAAGTATGGTGGAAAATTACCAGGGATTGCTGCTGCGCATGTGTTATGTGTATTTGCAGGATGTCGAAATGGCCAGGGACGCCGTTCAGGAAACGTTTTTTAAGGCGTACCGCTTTCTTCCGTCATTTCGGCATGAATGCAGCGAAAAAACATGGCTGATCAGAATTGCAATGAATACGTGCCGTTCCCTGCAGCGCTCCTCTTGGCTGCGCCATATGGACAGGCACATTACGCCGGATCAATTGCCGCTTTCCGAAAATGGCATGCCATCCGAGGATGATCTGGCGCTGACATGCGCAATTATGTCCCTTCCAACGAAGTGGAAAGAAATCATTATGCTGTATTATTGGCATGAGATGAATGTACGGGAAATTGCGGATTATCTGCGTATTTCCCAGTCAACCGTATCAAATCGCCTGAAAAAGGCACGGGAAAAACTGCGGGAAATGCTGGACAGGAGTGATATGAAATGATGGATCAGCAGGATAAAAATCGGATTCAAAAAGCATTGAATGCTTCACTTTCCGGCATTCAGGAAACTCCTTGCCTTGCCAGGCGCATTATAGCTGAAGGAAAGGAATGGAGAAAAAAGAAAATGACCAAGAAATTGCTTGTCAGTCTGGCTTTGGCGCTGGTATTGATGCTTGGCAGCGTGGCCTATGCGGCCACCCAATGGGGCATTCTGGATTATCTGGAAGGGATGATCGGCACGCAGCCGCCAACGGCCGATCAGGTCATGCAGGCAAATTTGTATCAGGAAACAATCAATGGCGTTGAAATCACGGTTAAGGAAGCCGGATACGACGGAAAAACGTTCTTCCTGCTCTACAGTTACCGGATTTTGGATGCCAAGGAACCGATGGGAACGCTGAAAAACGGCCGCTACTGGATCAGCGAAACGGATGAAGCGCTTCTTTACGAAAAGAATGTAGGCTGGTGGATTGATCACATCTGGATTAACGGGAAGGCAGTGGATATGCCCGGGAATTCCGGCGCTTCAGTATTTGGCAGCGATGTTCCCGGTGAGATTGTTCATGTGGAATACTGGCGGTTTGATAATGAGAATATTTTCCTGGAAGGAAACATTGAAGTCGGCCTGCCAATCGGAGAACGTCAGCCCCTCAGCGAGTACAGCAAAGCAGACCATCCCGAAAAATACGATGAGGACGGAAATTTGCTGCCGCCGGAAAAAGGATTGATAACCTTCTCTTTTGATGCAGGGAACACCTTGGAAAAAGTTCAGCGATTTGTATCTTCACAAGAAACGGTCACCCCGTATGGAACGGCAAAAGTTTCCGAGGGGTGTTTTACACCGCTGATGAGCTATATCACGCTGGAACTGAAGGTGAATGAGGAAAGCCTGGCGGCATTCAAAGCGGAAAATGGAGAGGGCTATTATGACGATAAAGGGAATTTGATCGCTTCCTATACCGGCTTGGATTTATTTGATGGCTGGCTGGATCGTCTGACCCTTGTAGATGGGCAGGGAAATATTCTTTTCCCCGATCGGCATGGATGCAATGGCATGAGCGATACCTGGGCGGAGATTACATTCCCTTATCTGGAAAATATTCCGGAAGAGATGTATCTGGCACCCGTGGAAAATGGTGCTGCTGATATGACCTTTGCCATCAAAGTAAAGTAAAATAAGACTGCGCAAGAGAAAACCCTTGCGCAGTTGTTTTTTGAATGCAATGGGGAAACACCAGTTATTCTTCAATAATCTCGATGCTCAATGCTTCCTGATCGCTGTGCCAGGCAGGGCCGGGAACGGAGGCATCCTCATATTCCGCTTCGCCATCCTGATTATCATAAGGATCATAGCGATGATTCTTGTAGGGTACATAGAAATCATGCTGGTATTCGGAATTGGCAGGCATGCGGTAGGGATCCAGATTTCCGAAATAGAAATTCCAGCGCTCCATATCCCCGGCGCGATAGGCGCCGCCGCCATAGGAAGGATCGGCAAAGAGCCAGCCGTAGGGAGCAATATAGAATTGTGCCCAGTCATGCTCGCCCACATCCAGGGGATTCACATCCAGGCCGGCCTGCCAGCGGGCAGGAATGCCGCAGATGCGGCAAAGCGTGATGAAGAGCAGGGCCTGCACGCCGCAGTCGCCCTTCATGGAGGAAGCGCCGTATTCGGGCACATTGGGCATGGTCATATAGGCGCGCATAAAGGAATAGATCATTTTGGTGGTGATAAAATCATAAATCTTCCGGGCTTTGATCAGGGGATTCTTTTCATCCCCAACGATCTCGGCGGCAAGCATTTTCAGGTAAGGCGTGAAGGAAATATGGGGCGCGTATTCCTCGGTATAGAAAGTGGGCTGCTGATCGATGACTTTGGCGGGATCAGGCTCTACATACTGCAGATGGTTTTCATAGGTGTATTCCACCACGAAAGGACGATCCGGCACTTCGTGGAAGCAGATGGTGCGCTGAGGGAAATCGGAGGGAGCGACGATGGCGTCAGGATGACTGACGGAGAGAAGTTTAAAATTCTTTACCTGGGCATATTCAATGGGCAGGGGGAGATGCGCATAGACCTTTTGCCCATCCCGGCCGGGGAGCGGATCAATGGTCATTTCGGCGCGCATATGAAAGCGAACGGCAACTTTGCCGTCTTTTTTCATTCTGGCCATGTTTTCATTGAGCAGCTTTGCCTTATTCCGGGAATAGGCAAGGCGATTTTCATCCACCACGCGGGCGGCATAGTGGGGGCGGGTTTTGATCAGATTGCTCAGGAAATTATTCTTATAATGAATTTCGCCGTTGATATAAGCCCATTCTACGGCGTCATCATCCCGCAATTGATCCAGTTCTTCTTCGGTAAAATCTCCAAAGCAATCCCGCAGCTGCTTCATGGCCGCTTCCTGGTTATGGGGATAGGCGCGGGGCCAGAGGGAAATAATGATCTTTTCATATTCCAGGCGGCGGCGAAGCGCCAGGGGCAGATTATCCTTGGCAAGCTTTTTATCAATGACGCGGTTGAGCCGCTCCAGATCGCCATAGCCCTTGAGCTTCAATACATCCTCGGGCAGGGGAACAGCCAGGTATTTGAGATCGGAATACATCAGAATAAAGCCTCCTTCGTAAAAGAGAATAAAATGATAGTTCTTGATAGAATGAAAAAATCCTGCGAAAGTTTGAAAATTTCTATTTTGGAGTGTTGACAATCAGGTGAAATTTGGGTACAATAGGACATGCATGCGGGTGTAGTTCAATGGTAGAACTCCAGCTTCCCAAGCTGACCACGTGGGTTCGATTCCCATCACCCGCTCCACTGCTATGTCTGCGTTTTTCGCGGCATGGAGGGCCCACCGGCGGATGCCGGCTTTCTCTGGTTACCGGGTATAAGCCCGGCATCATTACGTTTACAAGGAAACAGGAGGGAATTCCCATGGCGAAGGAAAAATTTGAGCGCAATAAGCCGCACGTAAACATTGGTACCATCGGTCACGTTG
>SVHD01000035.1 GCA_015056015.1 Clostridiales bacterium | reverse complement strand
TACAGCCTCTTCCAGAACGGCGATCACAGCATCCTCTTTGTCATGCCAAACGGTAATCGTTACTGGCCCAGAAGCGGTATTTTCCTTCTGAGAACAGCCGGTCATGGTAAAAATCAAACAAATCAACAAAAGCAGAGCGATAACTTTACGCATGATAAAACCCTCCTTAACCTGAAAAGGGCAGGACGGAATCAACTCCATCCTGCCCGATCACGATTAGCTTATTCCGCAGGCTTTTCGTAAGCAACGACCGCTTCTTCAGCGCTGACGACCGTCACATACAGATCTACACCAGCATCCACGCGAAGGTCAGTCGTCTGCACGGTACCGCCATTGGCGTTGATGATCACGCTGTTGATCCAGCCGGGCGCGGTAATGGCATACCAGCCATCTTCACCGGCAGTCAGAGCTTCGCCGGGCCAAGAGGTGAAAGCATTGGTGCCATCGGGATGGCTCCAGGCCCACAGGCACGGGGCTTCCCAATCCGCAGGAACTTTAGCATACACGGTGATGTCTTCAGCCACAGGAGCGTTGGGATCTTCGTAGGTAATTTCCACGGCAGCGTCAGCTCCCACAGTGATCCAC
Source organism: Clostridiales bacterium (assembly GCA_015056015.1). GTDB lineage: Bacteria > Bacillota > Clostridia > Christensenellales > Aristaeellaceae > RUG563. The sequence goes on along the minus strand of SVHD01000035.1, from coordinate 28,916 downwards.
AGATCAGCAGGATCAAGATCCTTGAGATCAGCAGTCTGCACAGTGCCGCCATTGGCGTTGATGATCACACTGTTGCACCATTCGGGAACCATAGCACAGTACCAGCCGTTTTCGTTGGCCTTCATAACCTTGCCAGGCCAAGCGGCGAAAGCATTGGTGCCAGCAGGATCAGCCCACGCCCAGATGCAGGGAGCTTCCCAAGAGGCATCAACCTTAGCCCACACAGTGTAGCGCGCAGCATAAGCAGGAATCTCGCCTTCAGTCTTCTGTTCAAAAGAAGCTTCAGCAGTGCCGTCTTCTGCCACGGTGATCCAAGCATTCTGCTTATCGATCTTCACTTCAGCGGTCTGGATGGTGCCGTCATTGGCGTTAATGATAACGCTTTCCATGCCAGCAGGAACGTAAATGTAGTACCAGCCAGGATTCTTGGCGTCAGGCTCCATCATGTCGCCAGGCCACGCAGCGAAAGCGTTCTCACCGGCAGCGTTCCAGGACCATGCGCAGGGATAAGCCCAAGTATCGGGAACCTGTGCATACACAACGATCATTTCGGCGCTCTCTGCCATCACAGGCAGGATGGGGAGCATCAACAGGGCGAGCAACAAAGCGATGAATTTCTTCATGGTATAACCTCCTTGAACGGTTTTTGTAGTTTTAGTATACCGTTTCCAGGAATGTTGTCAATTAGTCAAAATGGAAACCGGTTTCCATGCGAAAACACCTTGAAAATCAATGAAAATAGCATTTAAGGCCAATCATAATTATGAAGAAATAAGGCATAGTTTCTGCGATAGAAATTCAAATAAGGAATGAAAATATGCAGGATCGAAATCTGACATTCAGTGTCCAGGTCTGGTCTTTTAGCTTACCATGAGCTGTGTAGTTTTTGAATAACGGAGGATATCGACACTAAACGAAAAGGTTTCTTTTTTCTTTATGTAATTTTCGTGGCTTGGCATGCTGTGAAGTAAGCTGGCCTTTTCTCGTCACCGTCGCCCTCTGATTTTGTTCTAAAATTAGCTGCAAAAAACCATTCAAAATCCACCCACACCGCAGAATTTCGTTTACACCAAAAAGTTGACCACAATTGCGACCACAATTCGTGTCAATTTTGCTCGCCTTTTGGTGTAAACAGTGTAAACGATACGCGAGAAAAAATCTCGCGCATATAATGAAGGAAAGTTTTAGAGGGCTGCGGCCTGGTAAGCCCTGAAAGGGCGTCCAGGTCGATTCGCATTGTAGAGGTCACCGGTTCGAATCCGGTATGCTGCACCACAAATCCTGCATTTTGATGCAGGATTTTTTGTTTTATTATGATTATTTGCAGGATTCGCACTGTAAATCCTGCATTTCTTCCCTTCTTTTCTTTGCCGTACCGCAATTCGCACCGCAGGTTTGGTTTTTTGCATCATTCTTTTATAGAAAAGAACGGCTTTCTAAAAAAGTCATTGGAAAAAGATCGCAAATATTCGCAAAAAAATGGCGTGGAGATCTGCCGGTCAGGCAGAAATCCACGCCAAATTTATTTGTTATGGATGTTCTTTGTTCAATCAGCCCAGGGGACGGATGGCCACGATTTCAAAGAACATAGCGCCCTGGCGGGCATCCTTCATCAGTTCATCCACAACAGCCTGATCTTCGATGGCTTCGAAGTAGATGCGAGCGCCGGAAACGGCGTAGGGCTTGGCGTCGGGAGCGGGATTGGCGGCATAGACGGCCAGGCCTTCGCCATTGGCGTTCAGGTTATTCATGGACTGATTGGGGGCCAGGCCCAGCTGCAGATAATAGGTGTCATTCAGCTTCTTGATCGCGAAGATGAACACGGCAGCATTGGGGGAGCCATCAGGATTGGTGGTGCAGACCAGGTAAGTACCGGACTGGCCATTCACGGCTTCCATCAGGGCGTCGCCGGAAAGGGCAGCGCTGGCATAGTAATCAGCCACGGAAGCGGAGGTGAAAGCATCCACAGAAGCGTAAGCGGCAGCTTCAGCGCCGGCAATGCGGCCGAAGACCACGAAATCGCACACGGCATTGCCGCCCAGACGGTTGGCGCCGTGGATACCGCCGGTGACTTCGCCAGCAGCATACAGGCCGGGGATGGCTTCGCCTTCAGTATTGAGCACCTGGGTCTGGGTATTGATCTTCAGACCGCCCATGGTGTGATGGATACCGGCGGTAACCTTGATGGCATAGTAGGGGGCATTATTCAGGGGATTGGTGAAGGACACGCGACCAAAGTCGGGGTCATTCTTGGCGGCCACGTAGCTATTCCAGGCTTCCATGGTGGCGGCGAAGTTGGCAGCATCCATTTCGCAAACGGCAGCCAGTTCTTCGTAGGTAGCGCCGGTCTTGACAAAGCCCTTCTTCACATAGCCGGCGATGGTAGCGGAAGCATCCAGCATGGCCTGGTCAACGATCAGCCAGGAGTAGGAGCCGGTCTGGGCGATTTCAGCGGCGGAAACCACATCGCGGGTGCCCACTTCGTCGATGAAGCGCTTGCCTTCGGCGTTCACCAGGATGGCGCCGTCGCCGCGCAGGCCTTCGGTGATCAGGGCAGCAGTATCAAACTGAACGGTGGGATGGATCTGGATCTGTTCCATATCCACGGTGGCAGCGCCAACCTTTTCGGCCATGGCGATACCCTGGCCCAGCAGGCCGGCAGCATTGGTGGTCATGAAGCCTTCCAGTTCAGGCTTGTAGGAAGCAACCATTTCCAGGTTGGCGCCGAAACCGCCGGTGGCCAGGATAACGGCCTTGGCGTTGACGGTGATGGTTTCGCCATTCTTGCCTTCAGCGATGATGCCGGTGGCAGCGCCTTCGGTCATGATGATGGTATGGGCGGTGGTTTCGAAGATGATTTCAATATTTTCTTCTTCGTTGCAGGCCTTTTCCATCAGGGGGATCATGTAGGAGCCCACATTGGTCTTTTTGCCATCCACCTTGGGCCAGTGGATGCGGTTGACAGAAGCACCGCCGAAAGCGCCGGTGTTATCCAGATTGATGCCGTAATTGCGCAGCCATTCGATGCCGGCGGCGGAATTTTCGGCCATAACCTTGACCAGTTCCACATCGTTAACAGCCTTGCCGCCCACCAGGGTGTCCAGCTGCATCAATTCAACGGAATCGAAATAGCCTTCGGGATTGGCCTTGTAGGCTTCCCACTGGGTCTTGACGGTGGCAGCCAGAGCAGCCACAGCTTCGTTATCGGCATAGGCGTCAGCAGCGGCGATGCCCTTTTCCACGCCCGCTTCCTGGGCGAAGGTGGCAGCATCCTGATAGGGAGTATCAGCAGCGTTCATGCCGCCGGTGGCACGCACGGAGTTACCGCCCACGATGGGCTGGCTTTCCACGATGATAACCTTCCGGCCTTCCGCAGCAGCGGTGAGGGCAGCGGTCATGCCGGCGCCGCCGGCGCCAACGATGACGATGTCGGCTTCGTAGGTGGCGTCTTCAGCAGCCTTGGCTTCCACGGCCTGCATGAAATCTTCCGCCTTCAGGCCGGCATTGGCCAGCGCGGCAGCGGCAGCTTCCTTGATGGCGTTGGAAGTGATGGTAGCGGTGGACACGGCGTCCACATTGATGGTGTTGTTTTCTTCCATGGCAGCGGGCAGCTTTTCCAGCGCCACGGAACCGATGCCCTGGGTTTCGGATTCGCCCACGGCGGTCACATCGGCAATCTTGCCATCGGTGACGGTGACGGTGACCTTCACATCGCCGCCAAAGCCTTTGGCAGTGCCTTCACCGGTCACGGTGTCCGCCATGGCCGGCACGCCGGTCAGCACCATGACCAGCACAAGCAGAAGCGCAGCAATACGCTTTTTCATAGGTAAGTCTCCTCCTTGAAAAGATGTTCCCTGCTCTTTCGGCAGGCGGCTATATCTTACCATATCTGGCGATCAATCGCAAGAGGAAGGCGGCCGTTTGCATGGAAAATGTGTCTGTTTTTTCTTGCCATACTTGACATTCTCCCCGCCGGACAGTATCATGATAACGGAGTGATTTTTAAAGGAGCTTCATCTGATGAAGAAACTGCTGCACAATCGAAATTTTCTGCTCGCGCTGGCATTGCTGCTGCTGATTCTGATCGTGGCGATTGCAAGTCAGCTGGTGGATACCACCCCGGATACCCTGCCGGAATTGCCCGCTTCCGGGCAGGAGGGGATTCCCGCAGCAGAAGCAGCGCCCCTGGGCTATATCCGGGCCCAGGCCAACGGGGAAAGCAAATGGATTCCCCTGCCCACCACGGATGAAGATTTATATATCACCATCACCCGCCAGGATGACCCCAGCGTGAGCAATACGCTGCGGCTGATGAAAAACGGCTTTGTGATGGATTCCTCCACCTGCGATAATCAGGATTGCGTGATGCAGGGGGAAGTGACCCTGGAAAACAAGGCGGATCGGGTGCTGATGCATATGGTATTATGCCTGCCGCATAATGTAAGCGTGGAATTGTATTCCACGGAGGAATTGATGGAAATGCTGGCCCAAAGCGCCCAGCAAACCCAATAAATAAGAAAGATTGGGCGCTCGGATCCACCGGGCGTCTTTATGTAGGCCCCGGCAGAGGGGATCATGAGAATGCGTTCTTTATGCGAGGTGTGAATATGGAAGACGAAATCCGACATTATCGCTTTTTTCAAAACAGGGAATGCGAGCATTTTCCCTGTCACCAGGGGGTAGCGGAAGAAAATTTCAATTGCCTGTTCTGTTTCTGCCCCCTGTATACCCTGGGGAAAAAATGCGGCGGAAATTGCTTTTATGACCACAAGGGGCGCAAAAGCTGCAAAAATTGCGCCTTCCCTCATGAAAAGGATCATTATGACGCCGTGATGGCCCGCTACGGAGAAATTGCCGCCGTGGTGAAACGCTCGGATATGGAGGAAACATGAACGCGAAGGAACTGGCGCAATCCCGCTGGGATCACGTGGCCAAGCCGCTGAATTCCCTGGGCAAGCTGGAACAATTGATTGTGCGGATCGCCGGGGTGCAAAATACCCCGGACGTATGCATTGACAAGCGCTGCGCGCTGGTTTTCTGCGCCGATCACGGCGTGGTGGCCCAGGGCGTGAGCCAATCCGGCAGCGAGGTGACCGCCCTGGTGGCTCAATCCATCGCAGAGGGAACGGCCAATATCAATCTGATGGCCGGGGTATCCCATACGGATGTATTTGCGGTGGATATGGGCATGATCCATCCTGTGCCGGGGACACTGGATCGCCGCCTGGCCGCCGGTACCCGGAATATGGCCAAGGGCCCTGCCATGACAAGGGCGCAGGCGGAAAAGGCCCTCCGGGCGGGCATGGATCTGGTGGGCGAAATGAAAGCCCGCGGCTATCAGATCATCGCCACCGGCGAAATGGGCATCGGCAATACCACCGCCTCTGCCGCCATGGCCTGCGCGCTGCTGGATTACTCCCCGGAGGAAATGACCGGGCGGGGCGCGGGCTTATCCGACGCCGGGCTCATCCGCAAGCGGGAGGCCATTGCCCAGGCCCTGGCCCTGAACCAGCCGGATCCCCAGGATCCCATCGATATTCTTGCCAAGGTGGGCGGCTTTGAAATCGCCGGCATGGCAGGGACATTCCTGGGCGGGATGCAGCACGGGATCCCCATCATCATTGACGGCGTCATTTCTGCCGTGGCGGCGCTGACGGCAGCGCGCATCTGCCCGGAGGCGGTATCCGCCATGCTGCCCTCCCATATGAGCCGGGAGCCTGCCATGATCCGCATCATGGCGGAATTGAATCTGGCGCCCATCCTGCATGCGGATATGGCCCTGGGCGAAGGCACGGGGGCGGTGGCGCTTTTGCCCCTTCTGGATATGGCGCTCCGGGTTTATCACGGCCCTCATACCTTTGATGATCTGGGCATGGCCGCCTATACCCCCCAGGAGGAAAAATTATGATTATGCTGGTCACCGGCGGCAGCGGCTGCGGAAAATCCACCTGGGCGGAAAAGCTGGTATCCTCCCTGCCCCGGGAAAACCGCATCTATATCGCTACCATGCAGGTTTATGATGATGAATCCGTCCAGCGCGTGGCCCGGCACCGGGCCCAGCGGGCAGACAAGGGCTTTACCACCATCGAATGTGAAAAAAATCTGGCCGCGGCAGATATTCCGGAGGGCAGCATCGTGCTGCTGGAGGATCTGGTGAACCTGATGGCCAATGAAATGTTTGACGGCGGCGATGTGGAAAGGATCATTCCTGCGCTGCATGAACTGGCGAAAAAATGCCGTCATCTGGTGATGGTCACCAACGACGTATTTTCCGATGGCATTTCCTATGCCGAATCCACCCGGGAATATTTGCGGCAGATGGCAAAAATCAATGCCGGGGCCGCAGAAATTGCCGATTGTGTGGTGGAGGTGGTTTATTCCATCCCCGTCTGTGTGAAAGGAGCGCTTCCATGCGTGTGATCCGTTCAATGTGCATTGCTTTTTCCACCTACTCCCGCCTGCCCATGCCCCAGGTGGAATGGACGGAGGAAAACCGCAAATATTCCATGTGCTTTTTCCCGCTGATCGGCGCGGTGATCGGGCTGCTTTTGTGGGGCTGGCTCTGGCTTTGCGATACGCTTTCCATCGGCCCGCTGCTGCGGGGCGCGGTGGGCGCGCTGCTGCCCATCCTGGTAACCGGCGGCATTCATATGGATGGCTTTATGGATACCAGCGACGCCCTGGCTTCCTGGCAATCCAAAGAACGGCGGCTGGAAATTCTCAAGGACAGCCTGGTGGGTGCCTTTGCGGTGCTGGGCTGCGCGGGGTATCTGCTGCTGCATGCGGCGGTGCTCAGCGAAGCCACGGCGGCATGCGGCCCTATGCTTTCCTGCGTATTCATGCTCTCCCGGGCACTGAGCGCCTGGGCCATGGCCGCCTTTAAGAGCGCCCGGCCCCAGGGCATGCTGGACGCATTTGCAAAGGCGGCGCACAAGCGCCTGGTGACCATCAGCTGCGTAATATATGCGCTCCTGTGCGCCCTGGTGTGGATTTTTTCCGGCATCTGGCTGGCCCTTGCCTGCCTGGCGACGGCGGCAATTTGCGTATGGTATTACCGGCATATGGCCTATAAGCAATTCGGCGGCGTCACCGGCGATCTGGCAGGCTGGTTCCTGCAGGTGACGGAGCTGGCGCTGACCGCCGTGATCGTATTGGGAGGAAAGCTTGGATGAAGCTCTATATTGGCGGCGTTTATCAGGGGCAGGAGGAACGGGCCCGGGAAGAAAACCCCGGCGGCGAATTCTATCCGGATTTTCATGAAACCATCCGCCGGGCCGTATTGGAAGAAAAACAGGATGCCCGGGAATTTGCAAAGGAATTCTGCGAAAAGCATCCCCATGCCATCGTGATTGCCAATGAGGTGGGCGCAGGCGTGGTGCCCATGGCCCGGGAGGATCGCGCCTTCCGGGAAGCGGTAGGCCGGGCGCTTTGCGTGATCGCCCAGCAGGCAGAGAGCGTTACCCGCTGCGTATGCGGAATCGGGGTGCGTATCAAATGAAGTGGATTCTGATCCGCCATGGCCAGACCCGGGGCAACCGGGAGCATCGCTACATCGGCTGCCGTACGGATGAGCCGCTGAGCATTGACGGCATTGCGCAGCTGGAAAAAGGTATTTACCCGCCCGCTGCAAAGATATTTGTAAGCCCCATGAAGCGCTGCCTGGAAACGGCGGCGCTGCTCTATCCGGGCATGCCGGTAGAGATCATCGAAGACTTCCGCGAATGCGATTTCGGCGCCTTTGAAAATAAAAACTATGCCGAGCTCAACGGCCGGGCCGATTATCAGGCGTGGATTGATTCCGGCGGGGAAACGGCCTTTCCCGGCGGCGAAAGCCGGGCGGAATTTGCGGCGCGGTGCGTGGCGGCCTTTGAACGCATCGGCAGGCAAACGGCGGATTGCGCTCTCATCGCCCACGGCGGCACCATCATGGCCATCATGGAAAAATATGCCCATCCACCCCAGGGCTATTTCGATTTTCAGGTAAAAAACGGCGATGGATTCATCCTGGATGAAAGCGGCGCCTATTCACCGCTCAAAAAACCCTGACGGCAATTTACGCCGTCAGGGCTTCTTTTTTTGTTTTTTTATTCCACCGGGCAGGCCATGGCGATCTTTTCCGGGGTAATGGGCAATTCGCTGTGCCATACGCCGGTGGCCCGGTAGATGGCATGGGCAATGGCCGGGGCCGGGGTATTGATCACGATTTCACCGATGGATTTGGCGCCGAAGGGGCCGGTGGGCTCATAGCTGTGCTCAAATTCCACCCGCAATTTGCCCATATCCAGCCGGGTGGGCAATTTATACTGCAGGAAAGAGGATTCCATGGGGCGGCCATGCGCATCATAGGTGACATTTTCCATCAGGGTATGGCCGATGCCCTGCACGATGCCGCCCTCAGTCTGAATGCGGGCCAGCGCCGGATTGATAGGAATGCCGCAGTCCACCACGGCTGCATAATCCAGCACCGTTACCTGACCGGTGAGCTTATCCAGTTCAATTTCAACCATCCCCACCATATAGGGCGGCGGAGAAACGGGCGAGGAATGGGTGGCCGTGGCTTCCGCAGGCTGGGTATTGCCCACCTGGGTCTTATAGGCAATATCCCGGAGGCTGACGCATTTTCCGGTGGCCGCGCAGCGCACATGATCGCTCTCAAACACCACCTCATCCCGGCTGCATTCCAGCATTTCGGAAGCGATGGAGCAGATGGTCTTTTTCAGATCGGCGCAGGCCTTTTCCACGGCCTTGCCGGTAATATAGGTGGTGGAAGAAGCATAGGAACCCGAATCATAGGGGGATGCATCGGTATCCGCGCCGAAAACGGCCACGTCATCCACATCGCAATCCATGCATTCGGCCACCATCTGGGCAAGGATGGTATCGCAGCCGGTGCCCATATCCGCAGCGCCGATGAGCAGGTTATAGGTGCCGTCTTCACTGAGCTTGACGGTGGCGGAGCCCACGTCTACATTGGAAATACCGGAGCCCTGCATGGCCATGGCCACGCCGGAAGCACGCACCTTGCCATTGCCCATATCCCGCACGGGATATTTTTCTTCCCAGCCGAAAAGCTCGCGGCAATGCTGCATGCATTTATCCAGGGCGCAGGCATTGTTGGGTTCGTCATAATAGGCGGGCATAATCATGCCTTCCCGGACCATATTCATATCCCGGAGCACGGTGGGATCCATATCCAGCTTTGCCGCCAGTTCATTCACTATGCATTCCACCGCAAAGATGCCCTGGGTGGCGCCATAGCCGCGATAGGCCCCTGCCGCCTGATGATTGGTATACACCACATCATAGACAAAGCGGTGCGCCTCCAGAGATCCGGTATAGAGCGGGATGGATTTATGGCCGGACAAGCCCACGGTGGTGGGGCCATGCTCGCCGTATGCGCCGGTATTGGACAGGGTATAAAGATCCAGGACGCGGATTTTGCCCGTTTTCGATGCGCCGATGCGCACCTTGATTTCCATTTCATGACGGGGGGAGCCGGCAATCTGGCTTTCCTCCCGGGTATAAATCAATTTGGCGGCCCGGCCGGTTTTCAGGGTGACGAACGCGGGATAGATTTCGCATACCACGCTCTGCTTCGCCCCAAAGCCGCCGATACGGGGCTTTTCCACCCGGATTTTGCTCTTGGGAATGCCCAGGGCATTGGAAAGGATGCGGCGGGTATGGAAAACGATCTGGGTGGAGGCCACCACCCGCAGACGGCCGTACCGATCCAATTCCGTATAGGTACGGAAGGTTTCCATCATCGCCTGATTGAAAGCACGGGTGTGATAAGTGCGCTCCAGCACGATATCGCAATCCTGCATCACCGCGTCCACATCGCCGCGGACTTCCGTTTCGCTGGCCACCAGATTGCGCTTGTTATCGCCGCCCACCGGGCAGGGCGGATACCAGTCCTCCTCCGGGTGCACCAGCACGGGGTTATCTTTGGCATTATGGAAATCAAGCACTGCCTCCAGCACCTGATATTTGACCCTGATCAACTTCATGGCTTTCAGCGCGGCCTTTTCATTTTCCGCGGCAATGATGGCCACGGCGTCCCCGGAAAAGCGCACGTGCCGATCCAGAATCAGCCGGTCATAGGGCGAGGGCTCGGGGAAGGTCTGCCCTGCAATGGCAAAGCGATTCTTGGGCACATCCTCCCAGGTGAAAATTTCCACCACGCCGGGTACCTTTTTCGCAATGGCCGTATTGATTTCTTCAATCATGGCGTTGGCATGGGGGCTGCGCAGGATTTTCACCACCAGGGCATTATCCGGCGTAATATCATCGGTATATACAGGCTTGCCGGTGAGCAGCTGCATGGAATCCTTCTTGCGGACGGATTTATTGACGGATTTGAATTCTTTCTGTTCCATGGCTGCCTCCTTAACCCTTGCGGCTGTTCAGGTAATTGCGGATGCCCCGCAATTGCCCTTCATAGCCCGTGCAGCGGCAAAGATTCCCCGCCAGATACGCACGGATTTCATCATCGGTGGGATCGGGCTTTTCCCGCAGCAGGGCGATGGTATTCATCACAAACCCCGGATTGCAAAAGCCGCATTGATCGGCCCCCTGATCGGCAATAAAGGTAATAAAATCGGCGGCTTCCTCCTGCAGCCCTTCCAGGGTATGGATTTCGTGGCCATTTGCCCGGGCAGCCAGCATGGAGCAGGAAAGCACCGGCTTTCCATCCATCAGCACCGTGCAGAGGCCGCAGTTGGAGGTTTCGCAGCCCCGCTTTACGCTGAAGCAGCCATGCTTTCTCACAAAATCGATGAGCAGAAGATCTGCGTCAATATGATCGGTTACATTTTTTCCGTTGAGCCTGATGGTGATTTCCATTATTGTTCGCCTCCCAGCTCATTGATGCTGCGCTCCGTGAGCACTTTCACCAGATGCCTGCGGTATGCCGCGCTCCCCCGGAGATTGCTGCCTGTGGGCGTATGATCTGCCACATATTTTGCAAATTCTGCCGCGCTCTTTTCCTGAACGCCCGCAGCCAGAATGCCCTCTGCATCCCGGATGATCATGGCCCGGGCTGGCCGGGCGCCGATGACGGCCCGGTATTCGCCATTCATTTCAGATACCGCGCAGGCAATCACGGGGAAATCCGTGCGCTGATTGCGCATGGCGGTATAAGTAAAGCGGCCCGGGGTCTTTTTCACAATCAGACGAACAAGAATATCCCGATCCGCCTTCATTTTCGCAAATTCCTCCAGGGGCATCATGCCGCCCTTGTAAAGCTCCACCCAGGCATCCATGGCAAGAAACACGGTCAGCACATCGGAAAAACCGAATCTTCCCCAGATGCTGCCGCCCACCGTGGCCATATTGCGGAATTGCACGCCGACAATATCCTTTACCGCCTTTTGCACGGCATGGCCCGTATAGGCATTCAGGCCCGGGTGCTTTTCCAGATCCCGGAGGGAAACCATGGCGCCGATCGAAAAAGAATCGGCCGTTTCTTCAATGGCGTCCAGATGAAGATCGCCAAGATCAATGGCGGTATCAACGCTTCCCTTTCCCATTTTCAGCCACAGCATGCCGCCTACAATGCGGTTGCGCCGCGACTGATTCAAATTATATGCTTCTTCCAGGCTTTGCGCCCGGATATACTTTTGTATGGTGATCATTCCCCAAGCCCCTTTCCGCAGGTTTGAATAATTCCTATGGAATATTATAACAGAAGGGATTGATTTTGGAAACAAAAATTGGTATAGTGGCGTTGTAGTTTTCAATAAATAACGCAAGGAGGATTCCCCCATGAAACGATTCTTCGCCCTGATGCTGACCCTTTCGCTGCTGCTTTCCGCCACCGCCGGCCTGGCGGAAGCCTATCCCCTTACCGTTACCGATCAGGCCGGCCGTCAGGTCACCATCGAAAGCAAGCCTGAAAAGCTGGTCAGCGGCTATTATATTTCCACCAGCGTGCTCATCGCCCTGGGGCTGGATGATGAAATGGCAGGCATTGAAGCCAAGGCCAACAAGCGCGCCATTTATAAGCTCAGCGCCCCCGAACTGATGGATCTTCCCAGCGTGGGCAGCGCCAAGGAATTTGATCTGGAAGGCTGCGCAGCGCTGGAGCCCGATCTGGTGATTCTGCCCCTGAAGCTGAAAAATGCCGCCGAAACCCTGGAAAGCCTGGGGATCGATGTGCTGCTGGTGAATCCCGAGGATCAGGAATTGCTTGGCGGCATGATCGATCTGATCGCCACGGCCACCGGCGCCACGGAAGAAGCGAAAAAGCTGAAGGATTTCACCGCCGCCCAGGAAAAGACCCTTTCCGAAACGCTGGCGGACGCCGAAAAGCCCACCGTCTATCTGGCGGGCAATTCCAGCATGCTTTCCACCGCCGGCAATAATATGTATCAATCCGATATGATCCGCCTGGCGGGCGGCGTGAATGCCGCCGCGGAAATTGCCGATGCCTACTGGGTGGGCATCAGCTATGAGCAGCTGCTGGCCTGGGATCCCGAATACATCGTGCTGGCTTCCGACGCCACCTATACCGTGGAAGACGTGCTGGCCGACAAAAATCTTTCTGCCTGCAAGGCCGTTGTCAGCGGCAATGTATACCAGCTGCCCAGCAAGGCCGAAGCCTGGGACAGCCCCGTTCCCAGCGGTATTCTGGGCGCAGTTTGGCTGGCCAACGTGCTGCATCCCGATCTTTTCTCCCAGGAAACATGCGAGGCGCTGATCGATGAATATTATGAAACCTTCTACGGCTTCACCTACAGCGAAAACTAAATATTGCTGCATCGCCGGGGCAATTTTGATGATTGCCCTGGCTGTGCTCAGTCTGCTGGTGGGGAAATATCCCCTGTCCCTTGAAAAGCTGCTGGCCGGGGATGAATTGCAGCGGCGGGTTTTTACCACCCTGCGCCTGAGCCGCACGGTGGTCGGCCTCGTGGGCGGGTTTGCCCTTGGCGTATCCGGCTTTGTTTACCAGACGGTATTCCGCAATCCCCTGGCTTCGCCCGATATCATCGGCGTATCCTCCGGCGCAAGCGCGGGGGCGGCGGCGGGCATTCTGTTTTTATCCGGGGCGGCGGCCGTTACCGCATCCGCCTTTGCAGGGGCTGTGGCCGCAGTGATCCTGGCCCTTGCCCTTTCCAGCCTGGATAAAAGCGGCAGAAGCGGCACCATCGTGCTGGCGGGCATTGCGGTGCATTCCCTGGCGCAAACGGCGCTGATGTGCTTAAAGCTCACCGCCGATCCGGAACGGGAGCTGGCCTCCATCGAATACTGGATCATGGGCAGCTTAAATGGCGTCAGTGCCCATACCATCCGGGGCAATCTTGCCCTGTGCATCGTATGCCTTGGGGCGCTGTTTCTTTTGCACAGGCAGATCATTCTGCTTTCCGCAGAAGAGGGCGAAGCGCGGACTTTGGGCGTAAACGTTGGCTTTTTGCGGCTGATTGTGCTTTTGACCGCCACGCTGACGGTGGCCAATGTGGTCAGCCTCACAGGGCTGATCAGCTTTGTCGGGCTGCTGGCTCCTCACGGCGCGCGGCTGCTGCTGAAAAATAACCACATCGGCGCCACACTGCTTTCCGGCCTGCTGGGGGCGGTGATTCTGCTGGCGGCGGATATTCTGGCCAGAAGCGTTGCGGGCGCAGAATTGCCGGTGAGCATCTTCACCAGCCTGGTTGGCGCGCCTTTTCTCATCTCCTTGCTGATCAGAGGGAGGAAGCAGGCATGAGCAGCTTTCAGGTAAACGGCCTTTGCGCCGGTTACGGCGAAAAAAAGGTTATCGATTGCCTTTCCTTTTCCCTGGAAAACGGCCGGCTCATGGGCGTTCTTGGCGCCAACGGCAGCGGCAAAACCACCCTGATCCGCAGCATCTGCGGCATTTTGCGCCATGAAGGCGAATGCATTCTGGAGGGCGTGAAGCTGGAAGGGCTCAGCCCGCGGCAGCTTTCGCAAAAATGCAGCTATATTCCCCAGCGAAGCGGCATTACCATCGATATTTCCGCCCTGGACGTGGTGCTGATGGGCTTCAATCCCCAGCTTGGCTTGCTGGAACGCCCCACGGACGCCATAAAAAAGCAGGCCCTTGCCGCCCTGGATCACGCCGGCATCGGCAGCATGGCCGAAATGAATTACATGCATTTAAGCGAAGGGCAGAAGCAATTATGCATCCTTGCCCGCACGCTGGTAATAAAGGGCAGGCTGCTGCTGCTGGATGAACCGGAAAGCGCCCTGGATTTCCGCTTCCGCTACCGGATGCTGGAAATCATCCGCAATTGGGTAAGGCAGGATAGCCGCTTTGCCCTGGTGGCCCTGCATGATCCCATGCTGGCGCTGAACTATTGCGATGAACTGATGCTGCTGAAAAACGGACGGAATATCGGCGTTATTCATCCATCCCTCGATTCTTTTGAACGGATGGAAGAAATGCTCTGCGAAATCTATGGCAGCATCAGCCTGACGGCCTGCAGGGATAAAGCCGGCAGAAAGCACATCATCCTGCTGAATGAAGGAGCAGATGGCCCGTGAAAGCAGTAACAAAAATATTTTTTCTGGATGATCAGGATCAGAAATTTTTCGGCGAAGGCCCCTGCCGCCTTTTGCGGGGCGTAAGGGAAACCGGTTCCCTCCGGGCCTCCGCCATGCAGATGGGCATGTCCTATACCAAGGCGCTGAAGCTGCTGAAAAATGCGGAAAGCGCCCTGAAATGCCCCTTGACCATGCGGGCCGCCGGCGGAAAGGACGGCGGCGGCAGCAGCCTGACCCCTGAAGGAGAGGAGTGGCTCAAGCGATATGAAGCCTATCGGAACGCCTGCGTGCAGGCCAATCGGCAGCTCTACCGGGAATTTTTCCCGGAGCAGCCATGATATGAAAACGGGCTGCGTAATCATGGCCTCGGGCCTTTCCAAACGCTTTGGCGGCAACAAGCTGCTGGCGGATTTTCTGGGCGAGCCCATGATTATGCGCATTCTTGCCATTACGGAGGGGCTTTTTTCCCGCCGCGTTGTGGTGACAAGGCATCCGGAAATTGCTGAAATCTGCAAAGCGCGCGGGATTGATGCGGTGCTGCATGATCTTCCCCACCGCTCGGATACCGTGCGGCTGGGCCTGGAGGCCGTGGGCGATGCGGATGGATGCCTGTTCTGCCAGGCCGATCAGCCGCTGCTGAAACAGGAAACCGTAAAAGCGCTCCTCCTTTCTGCCGCGCAGGATCCCGGCAGCATCTGGCGGCCCTGCTTTGGGGAAAATCCCGGCTCCCCCGTCTGGTTTCCCCGGTGGACTTTTGATCAGCTGATGCAGCTTCCCGAAGGGAAAGGCGGCGGGTATATCGTCAAAGCATATCCCCACCGCGTGCGCACGATTCAGGTTCAGGATGAATATGAGCTCATGGACGCAGACGACCGGGAAACGCTGGCCCTGCTTTTGCAAAGGGCAGATCGGCCGTAACCCCTTTTAGAGTTGATTTGTTGCCCGAAATGGTGTAAACTAGGAAAGCACTGGATTGTTCCCAAGTTGGTATTTCGTACCAATGAACCAGTCAGGCATGACTGGTTTTTTTATTCCGCATGAGAAAAAAGGAGCGCTGCCCCCTATGCACATGAGAAGAAAAAAATGGGCCCGGCCCGAATTGGAAAATTGCCCCTATTACCGGGAATTTCCGGAAGACTGCAAAGGAAAATGGGCGGATCAATTTCCCCATGCCGCGCCATTGCATATTGAATTGGGCTGCGGCAAGGGCGTTGCCACCGCCCAGATGGTGCGCGATAACCCGGATATCAATTATCTGGTAATCGATCTGGTGCGGGATGTATTGGGCAGCGCCCGGCGCAATATTGAAGACGCCTACGGCGATCGGCCCGTGGAAAATGTAATCATCGCCGCGCTGCATATCGAATACATCTATAAGTATCTGGGCTCCGGCGATCAGGCGGAGCGGATCTACATCCAGTTCTGCAATCCCTGGACCAAGCGGCAAAAGCATGAAAAGCGCCGGCTGACCCATTCCCGCCAGTTGATGCAATACCGGGATTTTTTGATGGACGGCGGGGAAATCTGGTTCAAGACGGATGATGATGAGCTCTTTGACGATTCCCTCGGTTATTTTGCCGAATGCGGCTTTACCGTGCGCTATCTCACCCGGGATCTGCATCAGAGCGGCTTTACCCCCAATTATCAGAGCGAGCATGAAATGATGTATACCGAAAAGGGCGTGCCCATCAAATTCGCCATTGCGGTAAAGGGGCCCCTGCCGGAAAAAAGCGCGCCGGCGGCGGAATAATCTTTCTTGCATTAATAAAGGGTTTTCAGCACAAGGCTGAAAACCCTTTTTGATTCGCCGTTAAATCTGCATGGTCACCGGCGGGAAATTCACGCCGCTGCCCTTGGTCTGGGGGCCGGAGCGCTGCACATCGCGCCATTTTTCTTCAAAGGCCAGAATTTCCGCAGAAGGAAGCACCGGGGGCTTCTTCCCCAGGAAGCGGAGGCTGAAATTTTCTGCCTGGGCGGCCTGCAATTCGATCAATTCCTTTTCCGCTTCGCCCATGGCATAGGCCCGCATGGCCACGCCCTCGCCCTGGCAGATGCGCTGCAGCTGGGGATAATAATGCTTCAGCAAAAACTGGGCATAGCTTACCAGCCGGAAATCGCCATAGCAGCGATACTGCCGCTCGGCCCCCTCCCCGGAGGCCTCCACCGCCACGCTCCGCCCGTTTTTCACCGCATCCACAATCGCATCATTGGTGTTTTCTTTGGCAAAGCAGAGGGTGAAAAGATTCCGGAAAGTAGCGGATTTTTCAATGCCGTGCACATCGCTGGATCCCACCACGGAAATTTTCAAGCCCTCGCTGCGCAGATCCGCCCACATGGCCACGGATTGATTATTGCCAGCCTGGCCCATGCCGCCCACCAGTTCATAGGCGTCAAACATGCCGCTTTGCAGCAGGATGCGGGCAAAATCATTGCGTACATTATAATTCTGGCTCTTGGCAGGCCGCCAGAAGGGATGGGGAAAAATGGCCAGCCCGCCGGCCTGATGAATCTGATCCACCGCCCACATGGCTTTCGCATAGCGATCATGATACTGCCCGGGCACATGGGCAGGAACCCGCTGCATATATTCTTCCACAGCCCGATCATATTCCGCCCGATGATTCAGATATTTCGCGGCCACGCTTTCCCTGCCGCCCACATGCACGATATGGATCACGCTGTCCGGGGCGTGCACCTCTTCCCCGTATACCCGGGTAAGGCCCATGTGCACGCCCTGATATACTTCATCAATTTCCCCGCCGGGATAATAGCGGTTATGATCAGTCAGGGCAAAAAATTCATAGCCCTGCTCCCGGAAATGCCCGGCCAGGGCCGCCGGATCCCGCTTGCCATCGGAACGGAAGCTGTGGGAATGCAAATCGCCCTTGAGGGGACGCAGGGAATAAAGATCCTCCCGCAGGGAATAAACGGTCCATTCCGCCAGCTTGCTTTCCCCCTGGGAAAGAATGATCATATGGGGCTGCTCTTCCGGAAAGGTATCGGTAAACTGCAAAATGCCGTTATGGGCAACGGCCTTCAGTTCATGCCGGGCGGAGGGGAAATAATAGCTGGGCTCATCATCATTGATGGAAATAATGCAAAGCTGGTATTCCTCCCCCTCCCGCAGCAGGAAGGCCCGCTCCCGGGGAATGATCGTCATCTCAACCGGGATATCAGCCGGAACAACGGAAGGATAAATGGCGTAATTTTGCGGCGCAGGCAGCATCAGATTTCACTCCTTACTGATTCAGGATCAATGGATTCCTGATTTTTTATTACATATTCTTTTTGAAATTATCAGCAGAGAAAGCCTTGCCCTTTAATCCTGCCTGTCAGGCATTTTCTGCATATTTCCTTTTCGGTCGGAAGGCCAGTTCATCGGGGATCTGAAGCGCATCAATATATTCCCTCGCCCCCAGAATACTGCCCACCACACCCAGCCAGTGGGCGTCGCTGCCCATGGAAAAATGTACGCCCCGGGATACGCAGCGCTTCAGGAACGGCAGCAGCGCCCGGGCATAATCAGGCTTTTTCAGATTGGCATGCAATTCCACCGCAATCTGATTTTTCAGCAGCCCATCAATCAGCCGATCGTAATCCCCGATCATGTAGCGATTCATGACGGCCTCCTGATCTACCTCCATATAGGCTGCGGCAGGATAGAAGGTAAATGGATGCACCACCACATCCACATAAGGGATTTCCGCCAGGGAAAGCAGCATATCATACTGGGTCTGTGCCAGACAATCCGCTGTGTAAAAAAGGGGACGAACAATGGCAGGATTATGCCAATGAGGACAGGCCACGGAAACATAATCAAAAACGGACAGCGCTTCCTCCGATGCATCCAGATGCCCGGGCCAGAGCATATCCACTTCCACCCCGGCATAGACGTCCATTTCCGGCAGCTGCGCCGCCGCCTGCCGTACCAGCCGCACTTGATTCAGGGGATTTGTTTCATCCGCATAATAATGATCGCTGAAGCCCACATGCTTCAGGCCCTTTTCCTGCATCCTTTGCAGCATTTCTGCCGCCGTATAATCCTTCCGGGAGCAGCGGCTCAGCATCGTATGATTATGATAGTCAAAATCCAGCTTCATATCGGCCGTTTCCTCCTTTTTCCATGGAATCAGTATAGCAGATTAAAAAATGCCGCGCAAGTCCTTTTCACCCTTCCTCCCTTGACGGAAGAAATAATCATCCGCTATAATAGGGCATACAAATTCGGGAAAAAAACAGCGCTTTTTCAGGCGTCGGATACGGGAGGAAACCGCTATGGAACCAGCCCTGCTGCATCTGCAATTATTCGATGAATATCATCAGCCCTGCTGTGCCAACGTAGGCATTTATCAGCAGGATCAGCGTATCTTCCGGGGCTATATCGGCGAAACCGGGGTTATTCCCCTGGATTGGGGCGTATACCGGATCGTGATCCGGCGGGGCAAGCAATACTGGCCCCTGGAAGAGGAAATTACCGTAAACGGGGATACCCATCTTTCCTTCACCCTCAAACGGCTGCAGGATCCCAAGCTGCTGGGCTTTTATGCCTTTGACGCCCATTCCCATATTTCCAGGGCGAAAATGGGGGATGAAGCGGTAATGGATATGGAAAAAATGTCCGTTCGCGCCCGGGGCGAGGATTGGCATATTTATTTTGCCGGCACCCCCTATGATGGGGAAAATCATCTGCATGTATACCGGCATAATTATCCGGATATTCCTTCCTACCGGGCCTATTACCGGCCGCTTCTTGATCGCCTGGCCCGGCCCGATTATATCATCGATCCCGGGGGAGAATTGATCAAATATCGCTTCGGGCATATTGTTCTGGCCAATTTTGAGGAAAAGCCCCCGGTGGATGAATTCCGCGATCCCCTGTATCACGCCTATGAACGGGACAGCCATGTGCCCTGCACCCTGCCGCCGCCCTTTTGCAATATTCCGCCTTCCCGGGCCTTGAAAAAATACCGGAACCCGGATAGCTTTGCCTTTTTTGCCCATCCCACCAGCTGGTGGCGCCTGGACAGAAATCAGGCCTTCGTAACCAATATCGCCTCCACCATCGCCTTTGACGCCCTTACCGGCATGGCGGACGCCATGGTGGTGCAGGGCTATGAAGCGGATAAGCCCTCCTACCGGAATCTGTGGTATGCCCTGCTGAATGCGGGCTACCGTCTGACGGGCATTGCGGAAACGGATACCTGCGGGGATGATCCGGATCATCTTTCCGGCAAGCGGATGGTGGAGCCCTTCCGCACCTACGCCCGCAGCGAAAAGCTGGGGCTGAATGAAATTTCCGCCGCCGTGCGCCGGGGCGATTGCTTTTCCTCCTCCGGCCCGCTGCTGGATTATACCCTGGATGGGGCCCGGCCCGGCAGCATTCTGCCCTGGGAAAAGGATCGCAGCTATCAATTGAATTTGCAGGGCTGGCGCTGCTGCGAAGGGGCCAGGACCGAAATGGAAATCATCGCAAACGGCGAAAGCATCGCCCGCCTGACCCCGGATGAAAAAGGCCGGGCGGAAATGCAGCTTTCCCTGCCCAAAGAGGGCTATGTGCTTTGCCTGCTTTGGGATGAGGCAGGCAATCTGGCGGTGGGCAATCCCATCTATGTGCGCAATACCCCCTTCCTGAATGATCATTTCCGCGCCCGGGTCACCCTGGATGTAAAGCGCAACGGCCGGGGGGCACGGGGCGTCTATACTACCGACGAATGCCCGGAACCGATGGCCTTTGAAGGAAAAATCGACTGTAAAATCAATCCCATGACCCGGATTTTCGTCACCGTGGACGGGGAAACAAAGACCTTTGAGCCCTTCTTTGATCCGCAATTGCAGGAGCATTTCCGCTATGCCTACAGCGGGGCCTTCCTTGCGGATTTCCCCGATTGCCGGCCCGGGGAAGCGCCCGTTGCCGCCTTCCGGATTCCGGAAATCCTGGATCGGCTGGGGAATCTTACCGCAACGCTGGATTTCGGCGTTTCGGAAGCAGCACTGCTCTTTCTGTCCCAAAGCGGACAATAAAATATGGAGGAGGACAATCCTATGCTCAATTGTCACGTAAAATCCTACGGGGCCGTCGGGGACGGCGTCACCATGGATACCGCCGCCATTCAGGCCGCCATTGACGCCTGCGGCAATGCCGGGGGCGGCCAGGTAATTCTGGAAGCCGGCGTCTTTCTCTGCGGCCGGATCGATTTGAAAAGCGGCGTAGAATTGCATATCGAACGGGATGCGGTGCTGCTGGGCTCCACAAACGCCGCCGATTATCCCGAACTTGAATCCGATTTCTGGCGGCCCGAATATGCCCCCCGCTTCAATCGCCGCTGCTTTATTTATGCGGAAAACTGCAAGGATATCGCCATCACCGGCCGGGGCGCCATCGATTGCCAGGGGGAAAATTATATGCGTCCGCTTCCCCCGGAAAAGGCCGCAAAAGCCCACTGGCCCTATGAACGGCTGCCCTTCCCGGAAGATTTTGAGGATATGGGCTCCAAGGATCTGGTGCCTGAGCAGAGAATCAAATGCAGCTTCAGCCCTGCCCGGGTGGTATTTTTCATCGGCTGCGAAAATGTGCTGGTGGAAGATGTGATCATGCGCAATCAGCCGGCGGGCTGGTCCTACTGGATCTGCGATTGCGATCAGGTGCATTTCCACCGGGCGCAGATCCGGGCCAATGTGCAATATCCCAATAACGACGGCATTCATATCAATTGCTCCCGGAATGTGACCGTTTCCGACTGCAATATCGCCTGCGGGGATGACGCCATCGTGGTGCGGGCCTATTCCATGCCCCTGTTCAAGCATACGGTATGCGAAAAGGTCTGCGTGACCAACTGCAATCTGACCAGCCATTCCGGCGCCATCCGCATTGCCTGGACCGATGACGGCGTGATCCGCAACTGCACCTTCTCCAATCTGAACATCACCGATTCCGCAGTGGGCATTGATATCCGCCTGCCCGGCAATCCCACGCCCCATCGCCACAGCGATCAGGGGGATGAGCCCACTCACATTGAAAACCTGAATTTCTCCAATATCACCATCGACCGGCTGTATCATGAGCCCGTCTATATCTTCATTGATGATCATTGCCTGTGCAGCGCCATCCGCAATCTGTATTTCAGCAATATCCATTCCTTCGCCGTGCATGCCCCCACCATTATCGGCCGGAAGGATTGCCCGGTAGAGAATATCTATTTCAACAACTGCCATTTCATCCAGAAGGAACGGAATGAATTTGATCCCAATGAACCGGGACTGAAAAATGATCGGGAGCATACCTATACGCCCTGCTTCCGCCATGTGAAAAACCTGGTCATGCAAAATACAGTGATCAGCACGCTGTAATCAAAAAAACGAAAAATGCGGGGAGCCCGAATGGGTTCCCCGCTTTTTCTTCTTCTTGACATCCCTTTTTTTCGGCAGTACAATAATTTCCATCCCACATTCATTTCCTTTAAAAAGGAGCGCGCCATGGAATTTTTTCTGAATGAAATTCTGGAAAATGAAGAAATAAAAAAGCAATTGCCGGCTGAACGGGAAAAATATCCCGAAGCGGCGGAAATTGCCGCGGATATCCGGGCAAACGGCGCCCGGCCCAAGCTGGCCCCGGGCATGCTGCCGCTGCTGGTGCTTTCCCATCTTGCGGATGATGCGCTGCGCATCAACGAGGAAAAGGGCGTTCCCCGGGAAATCACCGTTGCTACGTTAAAAGATATCAATATCTGGATTGAAAATCACCGGCAGCTGACCGGGGAAAACGGCGTGATGGAATTTTTATGGCTGCTGCATCATTTCCGGGGAGATTTATTCCGGCTGGGGCGGCTGCAATTCCGTATCGCCAAATCCATTCCCGGCGCACCGGGGGAATACGCCATCGAAACCCATATTCCCCAGGGCAGCCCGCTGAATGCGGAGGAATGCCTGGCCTCCTTCGCCATGGCCCGGGATTTTTTCGCCCGATATTTCCCGCAGTATGCGCCCAAATGCTTCACCTGCCATTCCTGGCTGCTGAGCCCGGATTTTGCAAAAATTCTGGATGAAGAATCCAATATCGTGCGCTTCATGCGGCTGTGGATCCAGGCCCCCTGTAAGCCGGATGACAGCAGGCAGGCCATCCAGCGCGCCTTTGGCCTGAATTTTTCCCGGGAGCAGCTGGAAAACGCCCCCGAAAATACCCGGCTGCAGCGGGCGCTCAAGGCTCATCTGCTCTCCGGCGGCGCCCTGAATGCCGCCGCGGGCTATCGCCTGCTGGACGCCGGGGAATAAAAGCAGGAAATCCTCGGAAAACCTCGGGACGAAAGGGAGTGGCCCAAAGTATAAATTCAGATATTTCTGAAAAGCGTGAAAAATTGTGCTTAAAATGCATTTTTGAAAACAAAAACTTGCAACTTGGGCAGCATATGCTATATAATAAGGGCAATTCTATTTCTTGTGGGAGGTTTCACCTATGAAAAAGCGTTTTCTGGCCATGATGATGGCAGCGATCATGCTGATCGCCGTATGTTCCACCGCTTCCGCCGCCACTTTCATTTCCATCGCTACCGGCGGTACTTCCGGTACCTACTATCCTCTGGGCGGCGATATCGCCAACCTGTTCAACACCGTCATCGACGGCGTGAAGGCTTCTGCCCAGGCCACCGGCGGCTCTGCCGATAACCTGCGCCTCATCGACGGCGGCGAAGCCGAAATGGGCACCGTGCAGAATGACGTTTCCATCTACGCCTACACTGCCCAGGATACCTTCGTTAACGAACAGATCACCAGCTTCAGCGTGGTGGCTTCCCTCTACGCCGAATATGTGCAGATCGTGGTTCGCGCCGATTCCGATATCAAGTGCATTTCCGATCTGAAGGGCAAGAGCGTTTCCATCGGCGCTGCCGGCTCCGGCGTGGTTACCAACGCCCTGCATGTGCTGGAAGCCGCTGGCATGACTGTGGAAGATATCAATGCCCAGTATCTCAGCTTCGCCGAATCCGGCGACGGCCTGAAGAATAAGCAGATTGACGCCGCCTTCATCTGCGCCGGCATTCCCAATGCCGCCATCACCGAATTGGCCAGCACCACCGGTGTTCGTCTGATCTCTCTGTCCGATGAAGAAGTGGCAAAGCTCATCGCCGCTCATCCCACCTATGCCAACCTGAAGCTGCCCAAGGATGTGTATGGCCTGGAAGAAGATGTGAACTGCATCGCCATCACCGCCCTGCTGGTCTGCACCAACAACCTGGATGAAGAACTGGTTTACCAGATGACCAAGGCGCTCTTCGAACAGGAAGGCATCCTCACCCACGCCAAGGCCGCTGAAATCACCCTGGATACCGCCTTTGCCGGCGTAGGCGAACTGCCCATCCATCCCGGTGCCGTTCGTTACTATCAGGAAGTGAATCTGATGGACGCCGAAGGCAAGATCATCGCGGAATAATCTTTCCTTCCATGCTCCTTTGTGCAGGGCGGATTTCCGCCTTGCACTTTTCATTCGTCAAGGCATTCTTTTATTGATTATTTGAAATCTGATGAAAAGGGAGGGATCCACGTGCAGAACGACCATCTGAATGAGCCCCAGGTCACCGAGGCCGAGGTTCAGGCCGTTATGGAAAAATACGATCGTGAATCCGTAACCAGAAATTATAAAAACTGGATTAAATGGCTGGTCTTTGGGGTATGCATTTTGTTTTCCCTGGTGCAATTGTATGCCGCTTTTACCGGCCGGGTGGCGGCCACCCAGCTGCGGCCTTTGCATCTGGGCTTTGTCATGACCCTGGTATTCCTGATTTATCCGGTCACCAAGAGCGCCCGAAGGGATAAGCTGCCCATCTATGATGCCATCCTTGCGGTGATTGCCATGGCGGTCTGCCTCTATATCGCTTTGCAGCATGTGGAACTGGCGCGGCGCATCAACAAAAATACCGCGCTGGATATCTGGGTAGGCGGCCTGCTGATTGTGCTGCTCTTTGAATGCTGCCGCCGGGTGGTGGGCCTGCCCATCATGGTGGTGGCCCTGGTATTCATGCTGTATGCCTACTTTGGCCAGTATATGCCCGGGGATCTGATGCATCGCGGCTTTTCCGTCCGCCGGATCATCACCCAGTTGGTCTACACCACGGAAGGCATCATGGGCACGCCCCTTGGCGCATCTTCCACCTTCATTTTCCTCTTTGTTATGTTCGGCGCTTTCCTGGAACGCACGGAAGTGGGCAATTTCTTCATCGATTTTGCCAATGCCATTGCGGGCCACAAGCGCGGCGGCCCTGCCAAGGTGGCGGTGCTGGCCAGCGCCCTGGAGGGCACCGTTTCCGGCAGTTCCGTTGCCAATACGGTGGGCTCCGGTTCCTTCACGATCCCTATGATGAAGCGCCTGGGCTATCGCAAGGAATTTGCCGCTGCGGTTGAGGCCGCTGCCTCCACCGGCGGCCAGATCATGCCCCCCGTTATGGGCGCCGCCGCTTTCCTCATGGCGGAATCCGTGGGCGTTCCCTATATGGAAGTGGTCAAGGCTGCGCTGATTCCCGCGATTCTGTATTTCGTAGGCATCTATATCATCATTGAATTGGAAGCCCGCAAATACGGCCTGGAGGGCATGGATAAGGCAACACTGCCCAAATTCCTGCCCCTGGTCAAGAAAAACGGCTATCTGATTCTGCCCCTGATCGTAATCATCGTATTCCTTTCCCTCGGCTATACCCCCATCTTCTCTGCCCTGGTGGGTATTGCCTCCTGCGTTTTCTGCGATATCATCCGCCATATCATTATCGGCGTCGTTGGCGCGCTGGAAGCCCGGAAGGCCCGGAAGGAAAAGATTTCTGCCGCGAAAATTGCCGGCGATGTGGCCGTGAAAACGGCGACGGACGTGGTATTCTCCCTGGATAAGGGCGCGCGGAATGTGCTGGGCGTGGCGGTGGCCTGCGGCATGGCGGGCATCATTGTGGGCATGATCACCCTCACCGGTATCGGCCTGACCCTGGGCAACAGCCTGACCGCCCTGGCCGGCGGCAATGCCTATCTCACCCTGGTTTTCACCATGCTGGCCTCCATCATCCTGGGCATGGGCGTGCCCACCACCGCCAATTATTTGATCACCTCCACCATCATGGCGGGCACCGTTATGAAAGTGGTTGGCTGCGATATGCTGGCGGCCCATATGTTCGTTTTCTACTTCGGCATCATCGCCGATATCACGCCCCCTGTGGCCCTGGCCGCCATGGCGGGATCGGCCATCGCCAAGAGCGATCCCTTCCGTACCGGCCTGAACGCCGTCAAATTGGCCATTGCGGCCTTCATCGTGCCCTACATCTTTGTTTTCAATAATAAGATGCTCTTCATCGGGGCCCAGTGGTATGATATTCTGCAGATTTCCATCACCTCCATCATCGGCATGGTGGGCATCGGCGCCGCGCTGGAAGGCTATCTCACCCGCCACGCCCATCTGCTGCAGCGGATCATGTTCCTGGCGGGCGGCCTGCTGCTGATTGAACCCGGCCTGATGACTGATATCATCGGCATCGCCATCGTGGCGGTTGCCTTTATCTGGCAGGTCCTGGAAAATAAGCGCCTGGGCGGCAAGATGGAGCCCTCCGCAGATCGCTATAAGGGCCTGGGCCTGGGCAAGCGCATCGGCGTGATCCTTTCCGAATCCTTCGTAATGCTGGGCAAATTATTCAAGGCATAAGCAAAATCAACCATGGTAATCTTGCGGGCAGGAATAATCCTGCCCGCTTTTTTGCTTCCATGCAACAAGAACGCCTATAACCATTTACAGGCTTTTCATCCAATGGATTTTGCGATACAATCATGCCGAAAGGAGGGAAAACATGAAATATGTAAACGGCAGGGATATTTTTCCGGAGCGGCTTTTGCGGCAGATTCAAAAATATGTTTCCGGTCAATTGGTGTATATTCCCTCCAGGGAACAAAAGCGCAGCTGGGGCGAATCGTCCGGCTACAAGCGTTATCTGTGGGAAAGAAACCGGATGATTCGCAAACAATTCCGCGATGGAAAAAATGTGGATATGCTGGCATTGGAATATGCCCTTTCCCCGGAATCCATTCGCCGGATTCTGTATGATAAGAGGGAGGATTATATGATGGAATATGAATGTACTCTGTATTCTGCCCAGGAAAGCGCCCGGCATGATCAATTAGAGGAGTGGGTGCATGCCTATCTGCTCTCCGATGGGCATAACCGGGATTTTTCCGATGGGCTGAAGCTTTTTGATCGTTTTTTCCTGGGGCCTGTGCTTATGCCGCTTTCTCTTTTTCAGCGTTGCTGCGGGCCGGAGGAAAATATGCGCTGGCATATCGGCGAGGAATGGTTCAATCGCCATGTGGAAGAATTGATGCAGGTGATTCGGAAAAAGGGCGATATGATGCCGCCCCTGATCGTGCATTATCTGATTGGCGAAGGAAAAAACGAAGGCGAATTTGAATTGAACGATGGCAATCATCGTTTGGAGGCCTATCGCCGCCTGGGCATTGAAAATTATTGGGTGATTATCTGGATCACCGAAAAGGCGGAATATGATCAATTCATGCAGCGATACGGATCCTATCTGGAAAAATAAAAGCAAATCCCGGAAAGCGCTCTTGCTTTCCGGGTTTTTCTTTCCGCTTCCGCGATCATCTGCTGCTTCCGGTAATCAAAGCACAGGCTGGTTTTCTTTCGCAGATCAATCGGCATCCGCCCACACCATATTGAAACAATTCATTTATAGGGGCGGAAGAAAAACCATCCTTATCAATGCCGCAGCAGATGAAACCAGGAGCCTTTCGTATCAATCAGCCCCTCTTTTTTCATTTTGCTGATTTCGGCGGACATGGCACTGCGCTCCACCGAAAGATAATCCGCCAGGCCCTGCCGGTCATGAGGGATCATAAATTCCCGCGCCCGCTTTTGCCCAGCCTGATCCATCAGATACGCCATCAGCTTTTCCCGGGTGGTTTTCTTGGACATCACCTGGATTTTCCGGCTCAGGGACAGATTTTTCCGGGCCAGGATCTGCAATAAATTCTGCACCAGATGCTGATGAAAGGGGCAGGCATGGCTGCATACCGTAAGCACCTTTTTACAATCAAAAAGGATCACCCGGCTATCCTGCAGGGCAAAGGCACTGACGGGCAGGGTATTTTCCCCGGCGCAGGAAAAGGCCTCGGCAAAAAGATCGCCCTTTTCCGCCACCGCCATCACGCTGCGATCCCCCAGGTAATCATCCCGCACAATCTGCACTGCCCCGGACAGCACCACCCCCACAAATTCCGCCGGATCGCCCTCCAGAAAAACCGGATCGCCCTTTGCGATATCCATCCTTTTTCCGCCCAGGCATTGCACCATGGATTGAATTTCCGTTTCATCCATCCCTTGGAATAACGGGCAGACAGCAAAAACATCCATAAATTCCATCAAAAAGCCCTCTCTTTGTTGGATTTCCAACATACAATTCGTTTTTAGTATAGTAAACTGATTGCGTAAAGTCAAGAACAGGAGGAAAAATCATGATTCGCAGAATTATTCAGATTGATAAAGAAAAATGCAATGGCTGCGGCGCCTGCGCTGCGGCCTGCCACGAAGGGGCCATCGCCATGGTGGATGGCAAGGCACAATTGATGCGGGATGATTATTGCGACGGGCTGGGGGATTGCCTGCCCGCCTGCCCCACCGGCGCCATTACCTTTGTGGAAAGGGAGGCCGCCGCCTATGATGAAAAGGCGGTCATGGCCCACAAGGCGCAAAAGGCCGCGCCCCTTCCCTGCGGCTGCCCCGGCAGCGCCGCCCGGGCATTGAAGCCCCAGGAAAAAAACGAATGCGCCGCGTCCCAGGCCTGTCCTTCCCAGCTGCGCCAGTGGCCGGTGCAGATCAAGCTGGCCCCTGTCAACGCCCCCTGGTTTGAGGGAGCAAAGCTGCTCATTGCCGCCGATTGCACGGCCTATGCCTACGGCAATTTCCATCAGGATTTCATCCGGGATCATGTGACGCTGGTGGGCTGCCCCAAGCTGGACAGCGTGGATTATTCCCAGAAGCTGACGGAAATTCTCAAGAGCAACGATATCCGCAGCGTCACCGTGGTGCGCATGGAAGTGCCCTGCTGCGGCGGCATTGAACTGGCCGTGAAAAAGGCGCTGATGGCCAGCGGAAAATTCATTCCCTGGAGCGTGGTCACCATCTCCACCGACGGCCGGATCATCGATCGGGCGTGAGGGGGGCTGCGGACGGGGATTATGGGCCAATACGGGGGAAACCATTCTTTGTGACCAAAGAACGGTTTCCCCCGTTCCCCCTTCCAAGAAAGTCTTACTGGATATTGCTGAGTGATTCTAATCCACTTGATTGCCAGTGAAACGAAGGATATTATGGGGCTTATTCAGCCCCAAACCCCGAACCAGGGTCATTGACCCTGGACCCAGTAGCGGAATGGGAGTGGATTTTC
>SVHD01000034.1 GCA_015056015.1 Clostridiales bacterium | reverse complement strand
TGCGCAGCTTTCGCAGGCGCCTTCACCTGCGCCGCCACAATTCACCAAATAGCGGCCGTTGGAGGCGCTGGCGCCAAATTGCACGGGGACCGCCACACAGACCCGCTGGGTGACCGTAAAGGAACAGCTGCCCCCGGGAATCCCGCTGCAGCTGGCCGTGCCACTGGTGATCACAGGATCGCCGCAGCAGGTGACGCTGGCTTCGCCCACCGAGGCATACGGGGTAACGGTGATGGGAATGCATACATCCACCTCCTGCTGAGCGGTGGTCGGGCAGGCGTCAACCAGGGAAAGGGCCGGGCCGCAAATGGAAAGGCCGCCCGTAAGCTGGCTTCCGCTCAAAAGACACACCGGGATGGGGCCCACGCCGAAAGCACGGTTCAGCGTCAGGCAGACATAGAGAATATCCGTGGCATTGACCATGGGGAAGGCAAGGCGCAAGCCTGCGCAGCCAGATGTGCAGGCGGATACCAGCGCAGCATTTTCGCCCCAGATGACCGTTTGATTCACGCCGTTGAGCGTAACGGAAACAGAAGCGATATCATCGACACTCAGGGAGGAATGAACGCCCAGGGTAAAGGCATCCAGGGGAATAAAGCCCGTGCCGTTTACGCCGATCGTTTCAATCCGATAGCAGAAGCGCTGACGCTCCTCTTCGCCGGGATTGAGGATGGAGGAAGAATCCAGGGTGACGGTATAGGGAAAAGGCTGATTTCCGTTGGGGGCATTGCGATAGTCAATGGTATTCTGGCAGGAAGAACAAGGCAGATTCGCCATGGGAAATTCCTCATTTCATAGCTTTGTTCCGCCGGAAAACCGGCGATGAAGGCGCGGATGAATGGCCTTCATGATCAGGCTATGCGGATAAGTGGATGCGCGTGCATGAAAAAAATCGCCCTGCCGGATGAAATGGCAGGGCGAAGGGAAATCAATCCCCGGATTGCCAGAAAAGGGAAAGGGCGTCGGCGGCGCTGGGCTCATTTTGCTCGTTCCCGAAGAGGAGGGAAGTAATATCCTCCCAAAGGGAAGCGCCGCTCAAGGGGGATTTGGCCTGGGCGATCTGCACGGCCTGCCTGCCCTCCAGCAGAATACCGTTATCCAGCAGTTCAGAATGGATGGGAATGATCCGATAGGTATATACCACCCCAGGGGCGGCCTTGGCGTCGGTGTAATAGAGGGTTTCACCGGCGCTGCCGTAAAGCTCATTGAGAATTACACTTTCGCCCACGGCGTCCCGCTGAATGCGGTACAGCCCGGCGTCGGCAGCGGTAATGACCAGAACGGGATTGCCGCTGTTATTGTGGGTGACATAGAAAGCGGAGGGCGTTCTGGGGGCATTCCATACATTGGATTCCCTGGTGGGACGGTTGTTGGTGGTAAATACCTCGGATACACTGTAAGCTTTGGGGGTGAGCTTGGTGGCCAGCATGGTTTCGCCCGTCCATTCGATGGCTTTGGTATCAATTTTCAGCCATATAAGCCCATCTGCACTGAGAAACTGGGGCTTATTTTTGTTCTGATAGACGCTTTTAAAAAACTGGGTGGCCAGGGCGGCGGTATAATCCCCGCCCGATACCCAGCTTTGCAGCTTATGGGAAGCATCGGGCTTATCAAAGCCCATCCAGAATGCGGTGGTGATTTCGCTGTTGTAGGCCGCCATCCAGATATCCCGGTTGCCCCCGCCGGTCATATTGACGGTGCCCGTTTTTCCGGCCACGGGGGTGCCTGCGCCGGATAATTTGGCGCCGGTACCGGAGGTGGTGACGGTCTGCAGCATGCTGGTCATCAGATAGGCATTCTGGCGGGACAGCACCTGCTCTCCCTTGATTTCATGCTGATAGATGATATTGCCCTGCGGATCCGCGATGCGCTCAATGAAATAAGGGGCGTAATAGACGCCGCCGTTGGCAAAGGGCGCATATGCGGCGGCCAGCTGCACCGGGGAAACGCCATAGGTCATGGCCCCAAGCGCCAGGGAAAGATTCCAGTCCCGGTCATCCAGTTCAATGCCCACGCTTTCCAGATATCGCCTGCCGGAGGCCACGCCGATCTGATTGAGCAGGGAAACGGCGGCCACATTCAGGCTGTTTTTCAGCGCCGTTCGCATGGTGACGTTTCCATAATAGAGATGACCGCTGTTCCGGGGAGAATAATTGCCGAATTTCTGGGGCGTATCATCCAGCACGCTTGCGGTCATATATCCGTGATATTCCAGGGCAGGGGCGAAAACCGCCAGGGGCTTTAAGGCGGAACCCGGCTGGCGGCGCAGCTGGGTGGCCCGGTTGAGCCCTCGCTGCACTTCATAGGATCGCCCGCCGACAATCGCCTGCACCGCCCCTGTATTTACATCCACGCTGGCCATGGCACCCTGAACCGGGGTGCCATCCCCGGCGTTTGCAGGAAAATTGGATGATTTTTCAAAATGCGTGTCGATAATATCCTGCTGCTCCCGGGAGAGGGCAGTATAAATATGATAACCGCTGCCCAGCAATTCCTCGGGAGGAATGGAGAGCAATTTTTCCGCTTCCTCCAGCGCGGCATCCACATACCAGCCATAGGAATGGGAAAAATCGGCCTTTTCCACGGGGGTTACATCCCTGGCCAGGGCGGATTGATAGCTTTCTTCCGAAAGCATCTGATGATCCCGCATGGTGCGCAGAATATATTCCTGCCTGCTGCGATTGGCCGCCAAATCCAGATGGGGCGCATAAAGGGAGGGGGCCTTGATAATTGCGGCCAGGCAGGCGCCCTGGGCAGCATCCAGATGGGCGGCCGGAATGCCGAAATAGGCATGGGCGGCAGCCTCGATGCCATAGGCTCCACGGCCAAAATAAATAAAATTCAGATACATTTCCAGAATCTGATCCTTGGTGGCGGCATGCTCCAATTGAATGGCCAGATAGATTTCTTCCAGCTTCCGGGCGATGGTCTTCTGTGTGCTCAGATGGCTTAATTTGACCAGCTGCTGGGTGATGGTACTGGCCCCTTCGCTGTAATCCCCGGAGCGGAGATTGGCCATCAACGCCCCGAAAATCCGCACAATATCAAAGCCGCTGTGCTGATAAAAGCGCAGATCCTCTGCCGCCAGAAAGGCATTGATCACATCCTGGGGCACGCTGGACAAAGGGATGCTCACCCTGTTTTGCGTGCTCTGAATTTTGGTGATAAATTTTCCCTCCTGATCATAAATTGCCCCGGTCTGGGGAAGATTGAGAATTTTATCAAGATTCAATTTCTGCCAGTTCCCCACGTCAAAAACAAAGTAAAAGGCCGCCGCCCCGGTCAGGAAAAGCGCAAGCAGAAAAAGGAAAAAGCTGCGCATGGGATGGCGCTTTTTTTTGCCCTCCAGGGCCTGCAATTGCCGCATTTCCTCATGTTCGGCGGCCTGATCCATTTTCCGGATTTCCCGCCCCCATTTGCCTTTGCGCATCAAGCGCCGCCTCCTTTATCCGTTCTCTTCTTCATTCTTTCCAGGCAGATGCTGGTTTCAATCTGTCAGTTTCTGGGAGAATGGAGAAAAGTACCATGGACGGGGAAATGAATCCTCTGTATACTGGCCCTGCATACAGGCAATAGGCCGTATGAAGGAAATTGGAGGAACATGGCATGAAACAAAAATCCTGGAAGGGAATCCTGGTCTTTGCCATGCTGGGCATGTTGATCATCCTGTGCCTTACGCAGGGGACCGGAAATGATACAGAAGAAATCAGCTATCAGGAATTCTGGCAATTGGCGGAACAGGGGGAAATTGCATCCGTTTCCATTGGCAATGGAGAAAACTGGCAGGTGGAAATGAAAAATGGTATTTCGGCAATTACGCCCAATCCACGGGCAGCTGACGGAAAAGAAAGATTGCTTTCCATGAACATCCGGGTCAGGGAAACGGAAAGCACGGCGCCGGGGCTTCTCTATGCCTTTTTGATGCTGGGCGGAATGATGGCTTTTATGCGCATCAGAAGCCGCGGCGCCATGGGCTTGCAAAAATATGCCGCCGTGCAGGCCAATGAAAATATTCCCCAAATTACCTTTTCGGATGTGGCGGTACCGGCAGAAACGCTGAAAAATATGCAGGATCTGGTGGGCTTTTTGCAAGCCCCTGAAAAATACGCCCGGTTTGGGGCGCGATTTCCAAAGGGTGTGATGCTCTATGGCCCGCCCGGAACGGGAAAAACCTTGCTTGCCAAGGCCCTGGCCGGGGAAGCAAAGGCCCCCTTTTTTGCCATGAGCGGCGCGGATTTTGTGCAGGTATATGTAGGCGTTGGCGCCTCCCGGGTAAGGGAATTATTCAAAAAAGCCCGGAAGGCAGGGGGCGGCGTGATTTTTATTGACGAAATTGATGCAATCGGCAAAAAGCGGGATAACGGAAATGATGAAAGGGAACAGACCCTCAATGCCCTGCTCACCGAAATGAGCGGCTTTTCCGGTGCGGACGGCATTATCGTATTGGCGGCCACCAACCGGCTGGATACCCTGGATGCTGCCTTGCTTCGGGAGGGAAGATTTGACCGGCGGATTGAAGTGAATCTGCCGGATTATGCGGAGCGGCTGCGGATTTTACAGGTACATGCCCGGAAAAAGCCCCTGGCAGACGATATTTCCCTGGAAAAGCTGGCCAGGCAGACCACCCTTTTTTCCGGGGCGCAATTGGAAACGCTGCTGAATGAAGCTGCCATCCGCGCCGCCCGCAGGAATGGCGAAAGGATTGAAGCGGAGGATATGGAGCAGGCATTCTGCGCCGTAACGGTAGGGGATGAGCGGGTACAGACCATTTCAGCCGAGGAAAAGAAAATCATCGCTTATCATGAAGCGGGCCACGCCCTGATTACCCGCTGCATGATACCCCGGGCAGAAATTCACCGGGTTACCATCATTCCTTCCTCCCGGGGCGCGGCGGGATATTCCATGAGCGTGCAGCCGGATCAATTGCTCTATACCCGGCAGGAACTGATGGCCATGATCTGCGCTGCCATGGGGGGAAGATGCGCGGAAGAACTGCTGCTGGGGCGGGAAAATATCACCACCGGCGCAGAGAATGATCTGAAAAAAGCAAAGGAAATCGCCCGGCGGATGGCCTGCGAATGGGCCATGGGAAAAGGAGAGGATACGGAAACGGATATGCGGGAAATTGAAGCGGAGGCGATGGAAAAAACCAGGAAATGCCTGATGGAAAATGCAGGCATTCTGGAAAGAATGGCTCAGGAATTGCTTCGGCAGGAAACCCTGCATGAAACGGAGATTGTTTCTTTGACGGAAGGATTTGTTTTTGAGAAATTTTCCTAAAAAATCAAAAAAAGTTATGTTGTTGTCACAATTTCGGCGCAAATTAGGGGTGTTCAAATGGCGAAAAATCCTGTATAATAAAAATACTACCGCAAAGGAGGATGAGCTATGCTGCTGAAGCGGATTTTTTGTGCGCTTCTTTCCTGCATGCTGCTGCTGACCGCCCTGGGCGCGTTGGCGGAAGAGCAGGAAAAACCGGCGTTCATTATGGCCGGTTATGATGATACCCAGTATCGCGATTGGAACACCAATGAATTTTTTGCCCGGATGGAAGAAATCACGGGCGTGAGCTTTTCTTTTCAGCAATATACCGAATTGCCCAAATGGACCGCTGCCAAGGCGGCCATGACCAGGGACGGGGAATTGCCCGACGTGCTTTTTAAGGCGACCCTTTCCGCTGCCGAAAGCATGGAAATGCTGGATCGCGGCGTATTGATTGATCTGGCGCCTTACATCGAAGAAAACTGTCCCAATCTCTGGCAGATTCTGCAGGAAAACCCGGATTATCTTTCGGCGATTACCCTGCCCGATGGCAGGATTGCCGCGCTGCCCTATATCAATACCATTCCTGTGCAGAATTATATGTGGATCAATACCGCCTGGCTGGAAACGCTGCATCTTTCCATGCCCACCACGGCGGATGAACTGGTCAAGGTGCTGGAGGCCTTCCAGCAGAAGGATCCCAACCGCAACGGCAAGGATGATGAAATCCCCATGGGCTTCCTGGGCGCATTTGATCTGAAATTCCTGGCCCATGCCTTTGGCATGATCTGCAATGATTATAATATTTTCGTGGAAGACGGCCAGGTGAAATTCATGCCGCTGGAAGATAATTTCCGCATGTTCATCACCTGGTGCCGGGATCTGTATGACCGGGGCTTGCTGGATCATGACGGCTTCACCACCAGCAATACCTTCCGTCAGGTAACCGATTCTGACGCCGCCGCCACCTATGGCGTGATCATTACCACCTCCGCCGCCGATATTTTCCGGGTTACCTGGGCGGAGGACTACAGCATCATGGCGCCTCTCTTCTACGAAGGCACCCAGATTTACCGGGATTTTGCCGGCAACGTGCTCCGCGGCACCTTCGCCGTTACCAGCGCCTGCAAGGAACCGGAAAAAATGCTCCGGTGGGTGGATTATCTCTACAGCGAAGCCGGCGCAATCCTGGCCTCCAACGGCAAGGAAACGGAAGATTATCTCATTGACGGGGATGGCACCTGGCATCTGACGGATGAAGTGAAGAATGATCCCTTCTTCTCTACCATGAGCCTCATCGATGGCGGCGCCACTGCCCCCGGCACGCTGGCAGAGGATTTCCAGCGGCGCTACAGCGGAAATAAATATCTGCTGGAAGTAATGAATCAGCAGGAAGCCGTCAATCAGGCCGCGCAGATGCCCTTCCCGTATTACGCCCTGACCCGGGCCCAGCAGGAAGAAATCTCCGCGCTGCAGAATGAAATCGGTTATTATGTGGATATGCAGATTGCCCGCTGGATTTTGAGCGAAGAAGAAATCAGCGATGAAACCTTTGCTGCCTTCAAAACTACTTTGGATGAAAAGGGTCTTCCCGCGTTCCTGGCCTTCTGGCAGGATGTGCTGGATCACCTTTGAGGAGGAAATGATTCATGGATAGCTATGCTCAGATGCTTGCCGCGCTCAAAAAAACCAACGCCATGGAACGCTTTGCCCGCCTTTACGGCCATCGGGAAGGGGAATTGGCCCGTCAGCTGACCCGCTATTCCCGCCTGGTGAAAGCCCACGAAGATTATTTCCATGCCGGCGCCCAGCCCCTGTATCTGGTCAGCGCTCCCGGCCGCACCGAAATCATCGGCAATCATACCGACCATAATAATGGCCGGGTATTGGCTGCGGCGGTGAATCTGGATTGCGTGGCCTGCGTTTCTCCCCGGGCTGACGGAATGGTGCATATCCATTCTGAAGGATTCCCTGTGATTGAGCTTTCCCTGAATGATCTGGACAAGCATGAGGATGAAGAGGGCACCTCTGCGGCGCTGGTTCGCGGCGTGGCTTTCAAAATGCAGGAAAAGGGCTTTCAGGTCGGCGGCTTTGATGCAGCGATTACTTCCGATGTGCTGGGCGGCAGCGGCCTTTCCTCCTCTGCGGCCTACGAAGTGCTGATCTGCGCCATCCTGGATACCCTCTATAATGGTTTCACCATGGACAGCACCCTGCGTGCCCAGATTTCCCAGTTTGCCGAGAATGAATATTTTGGCAAGCCTTCCGGCCTGATGGACCAGATGGCCTCCTCCACCGGCGGCATGGTTACCATCGATTTCAAGGCGGAGCCCCAGGTGCAGCCCCTGTCCTTTGGTTTCAATGAAGCGGGCTATTCCCTGGTGGTGGTCAATACCGGCGGCAGCCATGATAATCTGACCCCCGAATACGCTGCGGTTCGATCCGAAATGCAGGCGGTGGCCAATTTCTTTGGCGAAAGTGTGCTGCGCAAGGTGCGGCCCGAACAATTCTGGCAGAATATCGGCGCACTGCGCGATAAGGTAGGCGAACGGGCCATTCTGCGCGCCATGCATTTCTTTGCCGAGAATGAACGGGTAAAGAATATGGTGCAGGCCGTGCGGCTCAATGATCTGGGCGCGATGTTTGAAAATGTGATCGCTTCCGGCGAAAGCAGCTGGATGCTGCTGCAGAATATTTATCCTGCCGGCGGCCATCAGCAGCTTTCTCTGGCTCTGGCTATGGCGGCTGCCATGCTCAAGGGCAAGGGCGCCTGGCGCGTGCATGGCGGCGGCTTTGCCGGTACCACGCTGAATTTTGTTCCCAATGAAATGGTGGATGAATTCGTGCAGCGCATGGAGGCGGTATTTGGCGATCGCAGCTGCTTCGTGCTGGATGTGCGTCCTGAAGGCGCGGCGATTGTGCTTTCCACCAAGGAATAATTTCGATTTCTTTCATCCATCTGCCCTTGCTTTTACTTGGGCAGATGGATTTTTCTTCTTCTGGGAAGGCGGTGAAATATGGGCGGTTTTCTGGGCGTCATAGCGGGCGGCGGCATGCTGCTTCTGATTGGTGCACTGTTTTTTGCATTCCTGCGGCAGGCAGGCGCGATCAAATCGGGGCAAGCCAAGCGGCTTGGTATGGCCGCCGGAATGACGCTGGGGCTGGGCTTGGCTTATTGGCTGCTGGGCGGGCTGTTTTACGGGGTATTATTTGAGCCTGTGGCCGGTATCGCGGAATTCAATGCTATTTTTCGGACTGCAGACCTGGAAAAAATGTACATTGCCTTGGAAAATCCTGCTTTTCACGGCCTTTTCTCCGGGATTTTTGCGTATCTTGGCCATTTCCTGGGGAGAATTTTGTTCGGGCAATATCTGTTTGCCGGGGTTGTATTGGCCCTTTGCATGACGCTTGCGTCCGTTTTCCTGCTGATGAGCAGGCTGGAAATGATTCTGGGGGAAAAGGAGGCGCAAAACGGAGCATTTCTGCTGTTATGCCTGCCGGGCGCACTTTTCCTTTTCCTGCCGGGCGGCGCACCGCTGATACTGCTGACGCTATCTGTGGTCTTTTATTTCGTGGGAAAGAAAATTCCCGCCCGCCAATGCCGGATTCCCGATGGGCTTTACAGCTGGCTGATCGGCATTTCGGGGATTTTTTCCGCCGCGGTGGTATTTGGCGCGGTGATGGGATTATGGAGCTGAAGGAGGCGCAGAAATGCTCAAAATAGAGAAAAAACGGCTGCGCACCTGGCTGCTGATCGCGCTTGCCAGCCTCGGGGTTCATTATTTGATGCTGATCCTGGCGCACAGCATGATCAGCGGCGGCTTTTCGTTTTCCGGGCTGCTTTCCATGATGCGGGATCGCCTGACAAAGCCGGGGGATGCAGAGCGCTATCTGGATATTGCGCGAAACGGCTATGTAAAGGAAGGAGAAAATGCCATCAATCTGGTGTTTTATCCCCTGTATCCATTGCTGATTCGCCTTCTTTCCCTGTTAATCGGCAATCCGGCGCTTTCCGGCTGCATCATTTCCCAGGTCAGCTTTGCGGTGGCATCCATTCTGCTGTATGAATTGCTGCTTCTGGATGGGGATGAAAAAAAGGCCTGGAATGGGGTCCTGCTTTTGTCCCTGTATCCTTTTTCCATGTTTGTGATGGGGGTATTCACCGAGGGGCTCTTTTTGCTGCTGACCATCGGATGTTTGTACGCCCTGCGAAAAGAAAATTATATCGCGGCCGGGATTATCGGCTTTTTTGCCGCGCTGACCCGTACACAGGGCATGCTGCTGATTTTTCCGGCGGTATATGAAATTGTGATCCGTGCATGGGGACAGGAAAAAAGAAAGCTGCGCTGGAGCGATTCCTGCGTTTTGCTGATCCCCCTTGGCTTTTTCGTTTATCTTGGTATCAATTATGCGGTGCACGGGAATTTCTTCAAATTTCTGGAATATGAAGCGGGGGAACCCTGGTATCAGACCACCCGGTGGATTGGAGAAAATATCGCCCAGCATTATGATATGGCCATGAATTATCACGGCCTTTCCCTGATTATTTACTGGGTGCAGATTGCCCTTTATTTTATCGCCCTGCTGACGCTGTTTTACGGATTATGGAAGAAGGAAAGAATCAGCGTGCTGCTTTATGGCGGGGCCTATCTGGGCTTTACCTATCTTTCCGGCTGGATGATCAGCGGGGGGCGGTATATGCTTTGCTGCGTGCCGCTGATGATGATCTGGGCAGGAATGAAGGAGGGCATTTTTAAAAGGATATTTATTTTCGCTATGGGATGCTTATTCTTTGCTTACAGCCTTTTCTATCTCATGGGCTATGCCATTATGTGAATTCTTGACACAAATGGCAAATCGGCGGTATAATGCCACAGGTTAAGGAAAACAAAGGAGACTGCTATGATCAGCCACAGCGCGGAAGAAACAAGAAATCTGGGAAAAAAATTATCGGCCCATCTGAAAGCAGGGGACGTGGTGCTTCTGCAGGGGGATTTGGGGGCAGGCAAGAGCGAATTTGCCCGGGGTGTGGCCAGAGGCCTGGGTATTACCGGCGCGGTTCCCAGCCCCTCCTTTACCATTTTAAATGCCTATGATGAGGGAAGCACTCCCCTTTATCATTTTGACTGGTATCGCATTGAGGAAGCCCAGGAAATTTATGATATGGGCATGGAAGAGCAATTGGGCGGCGATGGCATTGCCCTGATTGAATGGAGCGAAAGGGCACAGGAATGCCTGCCGGAAAAACTGCTGGAAATCACCATTCATACGCTGGATGACGAAACGCGGGAAATCACCTTTATTCCCCATGGGGATTTTCCCTTTCAGGAGGATATGATTTTATGATTCTGCTCTGTCTGGATACCTCCGGCCCGGTGGCCGGGGTGGCGATCATGGAAAACGGCAATATCCGCTACGAAGCCATGGCGGTCAATTCCTTTACCCATTCCCAGTCCATTCTGCCTATGGTGGAGGAAGCCTATCTGCGCACCGGGCTGCAGGTGGAAAACACCGATTATTTTGCGGTGACGGTGGGCCCCGGCTCCTTTACCGGGGTGCGTATTGGGGTGAGCACGGTGAAGGCCCTGGCCCATGCGGCGGAAAAGAAATGCATCGCCGTGGATGCGCTGGAAAGCATGGCCAACGGCGTAATGCCATTTGATGGGATCATCTGTCCCATTCAGGATGCCCGGGCGGGCCAGGTATATGGCGCGGCATTTGAAGGGCAATCCATGAAGCGGCTGCTTGCGGATGAACCCATCAAGCTGGAAGAATATCTGGAAAAGGTATCCGCCTTTGGGAAAAAGATGCTGTTTCTGGGGGATGGCATGCCGGTACACCGGGAAAAGATCGCAGAACTTCTCGGGGAGAAAGCCATCTTCGCCCCGGCCCATCTCGCCTTCCTGCGGCCTGCCGCCGCGGCGCAGCTGGCATGGGAAAAGCAAAGCGAGGCCGTATCCTATCTGGATTTGCAGCCCTTGTATCTGCGGGCGCCCCAGGCGGAAAGACAAAAGAATTTGCGGGAGAAAGGCCATGAGTGAGGTAATTATCCGCCGGATGACCCTGGATGATGTGGACGGCGTGCATTATATTGAAGAAAATACTTTTCCCAAGCCCTGGAGCCGGGATTCCTTCGTGCAGGAAATGACGAAAAATCATTGCGCCCGATATCTGGTGGCCGAGCTGGATGGAAAAATCATCGGCTTTGCCGGGGCATGGATTGTATTGGATGAAGCCCACGTAACCAATATTGCTGTGCTCAAGGATTATCGCGGGCAGAAGATTGGCGAACGGCTGACGGCGGAGCTGATGCAGTATGCCGCCAATCTGGGCGTGGTCTATATGACCCTGGAGGTGCGCAGGAGCAATCTGGTGGCCCAGAATCTGTATAAAAAATTGAATTTTGAATATGTTGGCATTCGGAAAAAGTATTACGAGGATAATGGGGAGGACGCCTTCCTTTTCTGCTGCCAGCATATGCCGGAAATAAACCCTGATTTTGAGGAAGCGGAAACGGTACACGAAGAAGAATGACAGGGGGAGGGCGCATGAAAAACGGCCTTGCGGATCTGTTTTATCCCTTGACGGCCCAGCCCTTTTTTGCCAGCCCGGAATACCGGGAATTGCCGCCCTGCGCTGCGCTGCGCCCCTATATCCGCTGCTTCTGGGGAACGGAAACATTTGCATCTCCTGTGGATACGGGGGAAAGAAAGCATGGTTTGGTCACGCCGGATACCTGCATGGATGTGATCCTTTCGGTGAATTTTACGAAAGGCGCCATGGGGGATATTTTTTGCGGCATCAATGACCAATCCTTTTCTTCTTTTTCTGCGCCCTGTCCGGATCGTACCTGCACCTTTGCCATCCGTTTTTATGCCTGGAGCGTGGGGCTTTTTTCGGATGAGGATATGTGCCATTCCCTGAATTATCACGGGGAAAGCGGGGAATATTTTGCCAATTTGAAGCGAGAGCTTTCCTGGCTGTTGATGGATACCAGAACGCTGGAGGAAAGAAGCGCTGTAGCGGAAAAATACCTGCTTGCCCGCATGCGTCCTGATCGGGAAAACGCCGATTTGATGAATGCGCTTTATGCCATGATCCATTCCTGCGGCCGCGCCAAAATGGAGGAAATCGCATCTTCTCTTGCCGTCAGCAATCGCCAGCTGGAGCGGATTTTCAAGGCCGGTGTGGGCGTATCACCCAAGAAAATGAAGGATCTGATCCGCTATCAATTGCTTTGGCAGGAAATGAATCGCGGGAAAATCCGTGCCATGGCGGATGCAGCGGCAAAATACGGCTATTTTGATCAGGCCCATCTGATCAACGATTTCAAAAAATATCATACCATGAATCCCACCGACGCGATGAAATTTGCACTGAAAAAATAATTGTCGCATTTTTCCAATACAGATTGATGAGCGTATCTTATAATCATTAAAAAGGAGGCGTTCATGATGAAAGAATTGATAAAGCACGCCGGAGATTTTATTTACCGCTTTGCCCGGGCACTGGATGTGGCCAGATTCCAGTATCACTTTGAACATGGCAGCGCGGAAAAAGTGCTGAGGGCCCTGGCAGCCTATCAGAATGAAGACGGCGGATTGGGCCATGGCCTGGATGCCGATTGCTGGAATCCGAATTCTTCGCCCATTGGCACCAATCCGGCCACCCAGATTCTGCGGGAAATCAATGCGCCCAAAGATCATCCCATTGTGCAGGGGATTATCCGCTATCTGATGAGCGGCGCGGATTTTGATGGGAAATGCTGGTTCAATGTGGTACCCACTAATGATGACTATCCCTGCGCGCCCTGGTGGCGGATGGGATCGGTGAGTACCTGCCATGCGGATTATAATCCCGGCGCTTCCCTGGCGGGATTTCTTTTGCGCTATGCGGATAAAGGAAGCGACGCCTATGCCTTTGGCCTGCGCATTGCCAGGGAGGCCTATGCCGCCAAGATGGCCAAGGATCCCCTGATTGATATGCACGAAAGCGCCTGCTATGTGCAATTACTTCAGGATGCCAGGGCGGCGGGCATTGAATCCACGGAAGAATTGGATCTGGATAAGCTGGAAGAAAACCTGAAAATTCAGGTCAAGCACTGCATGGTAAAGACCAGGGAGGGTTGGGATAAAAGCTATATCTGCCGCCCTTCCACCTTTATTAAGGGCAAAGACAGCATTTTTTATCCCGATCATCGGGAAATGGCGGATTATGAATGCGATTTTCTGAAAAACACCCAATTGCCGGATGGGGCCTGGGCGGTCACCTGGAAATGGGATCGCTGGGAGGAGGAATGGGCCATCAGCAAAACCTGGTGGAAGGGTCAGCAGGCGGTGGACAACCTTTTATATCTCAAGGGTATGGGCAAGCTTTAAGGAGGGATAACGCATGAAATATATGTGCACGCTGCTGGCGGTTCAGGATATGGAAAAGGCCAAGGATTTTTATCAGCGGGTGATGGGAATGAAGATTACCTGCGATCTGGGGGCCAATGTGACGTTGGATGAAATTATCGCCCTGCAGAGCATGAAAAGCTGGCAGAAATTCATAGAAACGGATCAGGTTCAATTAAAGAATAACGCCGCAGAAGTCTATTTCGAAGAATGGGAAATGGATGAATTCATATCGCGGCTTGAAAAGGAAGAAATTCAGTATGTTCATCCCCTGAAAATGCATTCCTGGGGGCAAAGGGCAGTTCGCTTTTACGATCCGGATGGGCACATCATCGAGGTGGGGGAGGCCATGCCGGCCGTTACCCAGCGCTTTTTGGCCCAGGGCCTGACCATGGAGGAAACCGCCCGGCGAATGGATATGCCGCTGGAGGCAATAAAAGAAATGGCCCAAGTGAAAAAAGGCGAATAAGACGAAAAATTGCAAAAAATATCTTGACAGAAGCGGCCTTTGCGCCTATGATATGGAACGGTTCTTCTGCTGAATTTAGTGAAGCGAGGCGTATGCTCCATGGCTGATTCTGCCGCTCCCGTGGCTTCTCAGCGCCCTGAAAAGGGGCGCTTTCTTTCGTTCGTGAAAAAGAATGCCGTGCTGGTCATTGCTTTTTGCGCGGCGGTGATTTCTGCGCTGCTGGTGCCGCCGGATGGGGAATATCTGGGCTATTTTGACGTAAAGACCCTCTGCTGCCTCTTTGGCACGCTGGCGGTGGTCTGCGCCCTGAAGAATATCCATTTCTTTTCCATTGTGGCCAGCCGCATCATTCAGGTAACGGGCAATTCCCGCATTGCCGCCCTGGCGCTGATTTATATTACGTTTATCGGTTCCATGCTGATTGCCAATGATATGGCGCTGATTACCTTCCTGCCGTTGGGATACTATGTATTTTCCACCACCGGACGGAAGGATGAGGTGGCCACGGTATTTATTTTGCAGAATATTGCCGCCAATCTGGGGGGCATGCTCACGCCCTTTGGCAATCCCCAGAATCTGTATCTCTACCAGCATTTCAATATTCCTACCGGGGAATTTATGCAGATCATGCTGCTGCCCTTCCTGGTGGCGGTGGCGCTGATTACCCTTTGCTGTTTCCTGATTCCCAAGCACAGCCTGCGTGTGAGCCCCCAAAAGGATAAAACACTGCCCGCCATGCGTACCAGTCTGTATATCTTTCTGTTTTCCCTGACGATTATGATGGTATTCAGGCTTCTGCCTCCCTGGCTGGTGCTGTCGGCGGTGGTGATTGGCCTCA
The DNA here is from genome assembly GCA_015056015.1 of Clostridiales bacterium. GTDB lineage: Bacteria > Bacillota > Clostridia > Christensenellales > Aristaeellaceae > RUG563. The sequence goes on along the minus strand of SVHD01000034.1, from coordinate 14,623 downwards.
TCATTCTGGATCGGAAGGCGCTCAGACAGGTGGACTACGGCCTGCTTTGTACGTTCGTATGCTTCTTCATTTTTTCCGGGAATATGGGGCGGCTGCCCGTGGTGCGGGATTTCTTTTCCGGTTTGCTGGAAAAGAGCACGCTACTGACCAGCGTGCTTTCCTGCCAGGTGATTTCCAATGTACCCTCCGCCATTTTGCTTTCCCAGTTTACGGATAACTATGCCTCCCTGCTGGTGGGTGTGAATATCGGCGGCGCGGGCACCCTGATTGCCTCCCTGGCCAGCCTGATCACTTTTAGAGAATACACCAGTCATTACCGGGAGTGGACGGGAAAATACATCCTGCGCTTCACCCTTTTGAACTTCGGTTTTCTGATTCTGCTGACGATCTTTTCTCTGGCGATTGGCAGATAAAAAAGTAAAAGAAAATTTGGAAACCCCCTTGCCAAATTGGTACAAGATGTGGTATAATTCATCTGTTGTGTGACAACAAACGGGCGGTCCGCTGTGGGCAACAGCCGCACATGAACGTCTATGAGGGAAGGAGGAACTATTCAATGAGCGAAATCATCCGTTCGATCGAACAGGCGCAGCTCCGTACCGATCTGCCCAGCTTCAACGTCGGCGATACCCTGCGGGTATTCGTTAAGGTTGTGGAAGGCAGCCGCGAACGTCTTCAGGCGTTTGAGGGTACTGTGATTGCCAAGCGCAACGGCTCCAACCGGGAAACCTTCACCGTTCGTCGTGTTTCCTACGGTATCGGCGTGGAACGTACTTTCCCGCTGCATTCCCCCCGTGTTGACCATATCGAGGTCATCCGTCGTGGTAAGGTTCGCCGTGCCAAGCTGTACTACCTGCGTGATCTGCAGGGCAAGGCCGCCAAGATCAAGGAAGCCGGCCGTCGCTAAGACAGCAAATCAGGTCATCCCCTTGGGGATGGCCTTTTTTCTTTATGAATTGTAAATTAACCGTAAAATTACTGCGGAAAATGGATAAGCCTGCCCCAACCGTTGAAAATGCGGCAGGTTTATGGTAGAATAGCACAAGGATTCATTGGGTTTCCTGATTTGGCAAAGGCCATATTTGGTAAATAATCCATCGATCATCCGAGTTTTGAAGGGAGGGGAATCCCCATGCGTAAATTTTTGCTTTCCCTGGCCTGCATGATGCTGCTTTTGATCACGCCGGCATTGGCAGATACCTATTCTTTTGAGGGAATTCATGCTTCTTTGGAAATCCCCAGTGATTACGAAGTGGTATTGACCCCTTATAATCTGAGCAGCAATACCGCCTGGCTTTCCGATCAGGGCATGGATTATGACGCCCTGATGAATGCTTTTGAGACGGAGGGCATTTTGCTGCAGGCCTATGATGCCGAAAATGACCGGATTCTGGTATTGACGGCCCTGCAGGATCTGGACGCCCAGACGTTTTTTGATCTGAATAATCAGGATGAGGATATGCGCCGGGAATACCGGGTATCCCATACCAATGGCAGTGCTTATGGCGTGCTGGGATATTCCTATTCTTCCTCCAAATGGCGGAATTACGGCGGGGATGAGCTGCGCTTTTTGCAGACCAAGTATTCCCTGCGTCAGGAAGGCCGGGAGGTATGCACCGGTTATCAGCGGCGTACCATCCGCAACGGCTATACCATTACCCTGGATATGCAGGTGCTGAATCGGGCCGCCAAGGAAGCGGATGAAAAGGCGCTGGAAAAGATTATGGATACCTTCCAGTTTACCAAGATTCTGCCCATGCCCGAATTGCCCATCAAGCTGGCCCTGACCAGCGCGCCCCCCTCTGAAACCAATTCGGAAACCTTTACCATCAAGGGCAGCTCTGCCAAGAATGCCAAAGTGACCGCTACGGTATTCTCTCTGGGCGCTACCGGCAGCCAGACCTTTAAGGATACGGCCGGCACGGATGGGGCATTCTCCATCAAGGTGACGCTGCCCTCCCAGGGCGTGTATTCCCTGACCCTGACTGCCGAAGCGGAAGGCGCCATCACCGCCCAGCGCATGTATTCCGTCACCTATCAGAAGGGCATGCTGCCGGTGGATCTGACCATCACCCCCAGCGAAACCCTGACCGATACCACGGAATTTGCCGGCAGCACCATTTCCGGCGCGAAAATCCAGGTGGCCGTTTCCGGGCCTGTGAATACCAGCAAAACCAGCACCAAGCAGAATTTCAGCATCGAAATTGATACCAGCGCCGAGGGAACCTATCAATTTGTGGTGACGGTGACCAAGAAGGGCCTGGATGACCGGGTATTTACCTTCACCGGCGTTCGTTCCTACAGCGAAATTGACCGGGTAAATAAGATCAAGGCCCAGGCCAAGAAGATCGAATACAGCAGTCTGCAAAAATCCTCCAATGAGGGGAAAACGGTGGCCCTTACCGGCTATATCACCGATATCGTGCCCAGCACCGGCGAATGGGTGATTACCTTCGCGCTGACCAAATCCGGTGAAAAATACAAGCAGATTACCTATGTGATTACCGAGACCGAACCGCAGTATCAGGAAGGGGACAAGGTAAAGGTATACGCCCGTGCCGCCGGTTCCTACAGCGTATTGGAAGCGGATAACACCCTGAAAAACTATCCCCGTCTGGAGGCCTATTTCTTCGAATCGGTGGAGTGATATGTGCCGGTAAGGCGAAATTCAATAGTAGAAAAAAGCCAGGCATTGCCTGGCTTTTTTATATTTGGCATGTGAAATTTGGGGGTATGGAAATTACGAGAGGGAGTTCCTTTTTTACAGGAAACTCCCTCTCGCAGTTATTATCCGTCTTTTTATTGTTCCATGCTGTGCTTGACGCGATCGCGTTCTTCGGCGCGCTTGGCGTTATTGAAGCGATCCAGGGTGCCCACCAGATAGCCGGTGATGCGGCGGATGCGTTCAAAGGGACGGCCATTTTCTTCGCGGCCGCAGTTGGGGCAGGTATCGCCGATGATGCCGTTGAAGCCGCAGACGGGGTCGCGATCCACAGGATGGTTGATGGAGCCATAACCGATGCCGCAATGATGCATATGGCGCACGATCTTTTCAAAGGCTTCCAGATTCTTGGTGGGATCGCCATCCATTTCCACGTAGCTGATATGGCCGGCATTGGTCAGGGCATGATAGGGGGCTTCGATAGAGATCTTATCGAAGGCGCTGATGGGATAATGCACCGGCACATGGAAGGAGTTGGTGTAGTATTCGCGGTCGGTAACGCCTTCGATGACGCCGAAGCGTTCGCGGTCCATGCGGACGAAGCGGCCGGAGAGGCCTTCGGCGGGGGTGGCCAGCAGGGTATAATTCAGCTTCTTTTCCTTGGAGAGCCTATCCAGGAAGGAACGCATGAAGCCGATGATTTCCAGGCCCAGATTCTGGCTTTCTTCGCTTTCGCCATGGTGCTTGCCGCGCAGCACCTTCAGGCATTCAGCAAGGCCGATAAAGCCTACGGAGAAGGTGCCGTGCTTGAGCACTTCGCGCACTTCCTGATCCCAATCCAGATTTTCGGAATCAATCCATACGCCCTGGCCCATCAGGAAGGGGAAATTATAAACCTTCTTGCGGGCGATGATTTCAAAGCGCTCGTTGAGCTGATCCACAACCAGCTTCATCTTGTTTTCAAGATCGGTGAAGAAGGCGTCCACATCGCCGTTGGCCTTGATGGCGATGCGGGGCAGATTGATGGAAGTAAAGGACAGATTGCCGCGGCGGGGGGCCACTTCACGGGAAGGATCAAAGGCATTGCCCATTACGCGGGTACGGCAGCCCATGTAAGCCACTTCGGTTTCGGGATGGCCGGGCTTATAATACTGCAGATTGTAGGGGGCATCCAGGAAGGAGAAATTGGGGAAGAGGCGCTTGGCGCTGGTGCGGATCGCCAGATGATACAGATCATAGTTGGGATCGCCGGGGTTAAAGCTGACGCCTTCCTTGACGCGGAAAATCTGAATGGGGAAGATGGGGGTTTCGCCGCGGCCCAAACCGGCTTCGGTGGCAAGGAGCACCTGCTCCATCACCAGACGGCCTTCAGGAGAGGTATCGGTGCCGTAGTTGATGGAGGAGAAGGGCACCTGGGCGCCGGCACGGGAATTCATGGTATTCAGGTTATGAATCAGCGCTTCCATGGCCTGATAGGTAGCCCGGCGGGTTTCCTTCACGGCAAAGCTCTGGGAGAACTGCATGATTTCCTTGGCGGTGGCTTCATCGCAAATGGCGGTCAGCTTTTCAAGCAGGGCGCTTTCAAAGGCAGGATCGGCTTCCAGACGGGGGGACAGCCCCTTTTCCTTCAGTTCCTCAATGATGCCCTTGGCGGTTTCATCGGCATTTTCGTCGCCGCAGCGCAGGGAAAGGGCGCGGGCCAGATTATCCCGATAGCGCTTGAGGAAGGTTTTCCGTACGCCGGGGGCCATGCCGTAATCAAAGTCCACGATGGACTGGCCGCCGTGCTGATCATTCTGGTTGGCCTGGATGGCAATGCAGGCCAGGGCAGAATAGCTGGCGATATCCTGGGGCTCGCGAAGCAGGCCCTTGCCGGTGGAAAAGCCGCCCTTGAAGAGGGTGGACAATTCAATCTGGCAGCAGGTGGTGGTCAAAGTGAGGAAATCCAGATCGTGGATGTGGATATCGCCCTCACGATGCGCCTGGGCATGCTTGGGATTGAGCACATACATATCATAGAACTGCTTGGCGCCTTCGGAGCCGAATTTCAGCATGCTGCCCATGGCGGTATCGCCGTCGATATTGGCGTTTTCGCGCTTGATATCGCTGTCGATAGCATCCTTGTAGGCAATATCTTCAAATACTTTCATCAGGCGGGTATTCATTTCGCGAACCCGGCTGCGTTCGGCGCGATAGAGGATATAGGCCTTGGCAGTGCGCACGAAGCCCTTTTCAATCAGCACCCGTTCAACGGCGTCCTGCACCTCTTCCACGGAAGGGGTGGCGCTGATATTTTCGTTATTCTCCAATTCCTGCTCTACCTGCTGGCTGATGGCGCGGGCGGTTTCCTCACCCTTGCGGCTGCCGGAGGCCTGGAAGGCCTTCAAAACGGCGAGCTGAATTTTATCCATGTCAAATTGCACAATCCGGCCGTCGCGCTTGCGGATGGATTTAATCACGTTGGTATCCTCCATATGTTTGTATTTTTTGCGGTGGCAACCGCTTGAAGTATTTTTTCGAGCCGTGTTTTATTATATAGGCTGCGGGCATGCTTGTCAATAGCAAAAACACAATATCCGGGGCTTAAATTGAAATAAATTAAAAGAACCACAAGATATTGTGGTTCTTTGTATACAAAATTTAGCGGGAATCCGGCCGTCAGAGCAGGATGATAACGGGGTTTTCCCGGCTTTCCCGGTAGATGGAAAATTTATTGCCGATGCACTGCACGGGGGCGGCATGCACCATTTCGCAAAGGGCCTCGCAGGCTTCACGGGCGGTTACGGGTGCGCCGCGCTGCACAGAGCATTTGATCAGTTCCCGGGCCTCCAGGGCGTCCCAGGCCTGCTTGGCCACCGCTTCGGTGACGCCGTCCTTGCCAATATAGAGAATGACGGGAAGCGTATTGCACATGGAGCGCAGCTGCGCCCGCTGCTTGCTGGTTAATTCAAGGCTCATGATTTATCTCCTTTATCCGGATTATTCCACAAAATCGAATTCCATATCATCCATGCGGACCGTGCTGCCCTCCTGGGCGCCGGCCTGGCGCAGGGCGTCGATGATGCCCGCCTTGCGCAGGGTGCGATGGAACCAGTTGAGGGATTCTTCATCTTCGAAATTCACGCTGTCAAGCAGCTGCACAATGGCATTGCCGGTAACCACGAATACGGGGCCATCCTTGCTGATTTCGAAGCCGCCCACTTCCAGCATTTCGGGAAGCATTTCTTCTTCGGTGAAGGGCTCCATGGGGGGGAGAGAAGCCAGGGTGGCGGCCACGCAATTCATCAATTCGTCAAAGCCCTTGCGGGTGGCGGCGCTGACAGGGAAGATGGGATAACGATCGCCGATATGCTCCTTGAGCATTTCATAGCCGGTCTGCCCATCGGGAAGATCCATCTTATTGGCGGCGATGATCTGGGGCCTATCGGAAAGATCGCCGTATTTGAGCAATTCCTGATTGATCTGCTCATAATCCTCCACGGGATGACGGCCTTCGCTGCCGGCGGCGTCAATGACGTGGAGCAGCAGACGGGTACGCTCTACATGGCGGAGGAAATCATGGCCCAGGCCCGCGCCTTCGCTGGCGCCTTCCACCAGACCGGGAATATCCGCCATAACGAAATCCTGGCCGTGATGGCGCACCATGCCCAGATTGGGGGTGAGAGTGGTAAAATGATAATTGGCAATCTTGGGCTTTGCAGCCGTCACCACGGAAAGAATGGTGCTCTTGCCCACGTTGGGGAAGCCAACCAGCCCCACATCCGCGATGGATTTCAGTTCCAGAATGAATTCATGCCGCTCGGTCTTGATGCCGGGCTTGGCAAAATTGGGGGCCTGACGGGTGGGCGTGGCAAAATGCTGATTGCCCCAGCCGCCGCGTCCGCCGCGAAGCAAGGTCTTTTTCCGGCCTGCCTCATACATATCGGCAACCACGACGCCCGTTTCCTTATCACGGACCACCGTGCCCACGGGCACCTTCACAATCAGATCGGCGCCGCGCTTGCCCTGACAGCGGCCGCTGCTGCCGTCTGCGCCGGCTTCCGCATCATATTTGCTGCGGAAACGGAAATCCAGCAGGGTATGCATATTGACGTCGGCAAAAAGCACCACGTCGCCGCCGTGGCCGCCATCGCCCCCATCGGGGCCGCCGTTCTGAACAAATTTTTCCCGGTGAAAAGAAACGCAGCCGTTCCCGCCGTTGCCAGCCTTGGCGCTGAAAGGCGCGCGATCAACAAAAGAAGCCATGGTTACCTCCTAAAATTCCTGAACCATCCTATTATACCATGGACCGGCGTGGAAATGCAATTGTATTTTCAGGAAATGGGAATTTTTTTCTGAAATTAAAAACAGCTGCAGGCAAATCGCTGCAGCTGAATTTGATTTACAGTTTACCGGGTGCGGGCCTGGGAAGGGGCGATGGTTTCCCAGCCGATTACGCCTACCTGGGCAGGCAGGGACATGGTCATCGCGCCATTGAACCAGATTTTGATCTGCTCATCCACGGTGGGCAGCTGGGCGTCTTCCGGGAAGCGGGCCAGCACTTCGCCATGGGTTTCGGTCTGCACAAAGGCGGAATGATTTTCTTCATCGATGCCGGTGACGGTGCCGACGAGGGGAGCGATGCCTTCCAGATCCTGAATGTAGAGATTGCCTTCTTCATCCACGGATACCAGATAGGCCAGGGTCTTTTCGGGGGTGCCTTCCCAGGGACGCAGATAATGGAAGAGGATGATGGTTTCGCCTTCGCCTACCGCAGTGATTTCAAAGGAATGCTTACCGCCCTGGCCCACGATTTCTTCGTCCGTTTCATCGGCCGCATAATTGCCATCGGGATTGACCAGTTCGATCACGCCATCCTTGATGATAAAGGCGGTCCAGGTATAACCGGTGGAGGGATTGGCGTCGAATTCAAAAACGGCAGAGGCAGCCTTGGGGGGATAGATGGTGAAGGGGACGGGAGCGATATCTTCGGCCATCGCAGCGGAGCAGAAAATCACCAGGGCAAAAAAGATAGAGATAATTTTTTTCATGTCAGTTTCCTCGCTTTCTGAGCCGGCGTTTTTTCTTTCTCATGTGCCGGACACTATTATAGACGAATGAGAGAGAAAAAAGTTCCCGTAATTTTGAATTTTTTTTGAAAGTTTTGATTTTTTTTTGTTCGGCGGCATGGCTGCCTTGCGGGATGGAGAGAAAAATGATATACTTTTTCTAATAATAACCTATTCTGGGTGATAAGAGGAGTACAGTATGCAGTACGCAGATATTGCCGGGCTGGCCCGGCGGGTAAAAGAAAATGTAGCCAAGGTCATTATCGGAAGAGATGAGCAGCTGGATCTGATTCTGGCGGCCATTATTGCCAAGGGCCATGTATTATTGGAGGATGTGCCCGGCACGGGCAAGACCGTGATGGCCCGCAGCCTTTCCAAATCCCTCGCCTGTGCTTTTTCCCGTGTGCAGTTTACCCCCGATCTTCTGCCCGCCGATATTACGGGCATGAGTGTATACCAGCCCCAGACGGGCAAATTTGAATTCGTGCCCGGGCCGGTATTTACCAATATTCTGCTGGCGGATGAAATCAACCGCGCCACCCCGCGAACCCAGTCCGCCCTGCTGGAATGCATGGAAGAAAAGCAGGTGACCGAAGGCGGCGTAACCAGAAAGCTGGATGCGCCTTTTCTGGTGATTGCCACCCAGAACCCGGTGGAAACCCAGGGCACCTTCCCGCTTCCCGAGGCCCAGCTGGATCGCTTTCTGATCCGGCTCAGCATGGGTTATCCCGATGAAAAGGAAGCATTGCAATTGATGCAGCGCTTTATTCGCAACAGCCCCCTGGAGGAACTGGAGCCGGTAGCCGGGCAGGAAGAAATCCGCCAGGCGCAGCAATTGTTCTCCCAGTGCCAGGTATCCGTTCCTGTGATGGAATATATGGCGGCCCTTTGCCAGGCCACCCGCAATGAAGATAAGACTCAGCTTGGCGTATCTCCCCGCGGGCTGCTGGCCCTGCTGCGGATTTCCCAGGCCTATGCCGCCATTCAGGGCCGGGATTATGTGATTCCCGATGACGTGAAGAAGCTGGCTGTGCCGGTTCTGGCCCATCGCGTGATTTTAAGGGGCCTGTATGGCAAGAGCGGAGAAAACGAAAAGTATATCCGCGAAATCCTGGATAAAATTCCTGCGCCCACCGAGGCTGCCAAATGAACGGCGCGGTATTGATCGTCACGCTGCTGATATTGATGCTGCTTCAGCATGAATTGCTGAAGCACTTTGGCATGCGCGGATTGAAATATACCCGGCATTTTGCCCGGAAAACGGCCTTTGAAGGGGAAGAAACGGAATTGGTGGAAATCATCCGCAATGACCGGCCCATATTCATTCCCTGGCTGCGGGCGGAATCCCGGATTTCTCCCCATCTGCGATTTGGCAAGCAGGAAAATCTTTCGGTCAGCGGCGAACGCTTCCACCGCAGCATTTTTACCCTGCGCCCCTATCAGCAGATTACGCGGCGGCATATCGTGCGGCTGATGCATCGGGGCGCCTATGACGCCGGGAATGTGGCGCTGACCATCGGCGATATCGCAGGGCTTGGGGGCGGAGGATTGCAATTGTATACCCCGGCGGAAATCCTGGTCTATCCCCGGCTGCTTGCGGACAGGGATTTGCCCCTGCCCGTATCCCGGCTTCAGGGAGATTTGATTGTGCGCCGGCATATGGTGACCGATCCTTTCCTGGTCAATGGCATCCGGCCTTATCAGAGAGGCGATCAGCAGCGGGATATTCATTGGCCTGCCACCGCCAGAATGGGTAATCTGCAGGTAAAAACCCATGATTATACCGCCGATACCAAGCTGCTGGTGATCATCAACGCCCAGATGAGCGAAAAGCAATGGGGCGATTTGATGGATTATGAGCAGGATGTGATTGAAAACGCCATTTCCATTGCGGCCACCCTGTGCTTAAAGGTGCTGCAGGGGGGTGTGGCTGCAGGCTTTGCAGCCAATATGCCCCTTGGGAAGGAGAATGAATCCACAACGCTTCTGCCTCCCGAGAGGCATGCCACCCGGGATGAAGAATTGCTTTCTGCCTTTGCCCGGCTTGAAATCAAGCGCACGCGGAATTTCCTTTCCTTCCTGGAGGATTTATCCTTCCTCCGCGGCACGGATATTCTGTTGCTTTCCGCCTATACCAGCGAGGGCATGGAGGAAAAGCTGCAGCAATTGCGGATGCTGGGCAATACGGTAACGCTGCATCTGCTGGGGAAGGGGGCAGGAAAATGAAGGAAAGATTGCGCATTTTCCCCATGAAGGTATTGGCGGCATTTTCGCTGCTGATGGGCTTTGCCTCCATTTTCCTGCTGCTGGGACGAAGTTTTTTGCCCGAAAACCCGCTATTTTGGTATCTGTTTCCCATGTCCGCCTGGGTTTGGGGGATTCTTTCCTATCTTTTCCCGGGAAAAGGCAGGGCCGTCTGGACGGGAATCGGCCTTGCGGGATTGCTGGCTGCCGCCTGGTTTTTCATTGTGCCAATTGATTGGGCTGGCGTTCTCTTTGTAATTCCCTGCCTTGTGATGCTGGTGATGCTTCCTCTGGGCTGGAGCCAGCCTGTATGGGGAGAATGGCATATCGGCGTCTGGATTGTAGGGGTACTGATTCATTTGCTGGCCTATGCCTTGGGGCGGAGTGAAAGCTTTTCCGGGATCGCCGTTCCGCTGAGCATTTCCTTTGCCATCTTTGCTTTTTTGCTGGTTCTGACGTTGAATCGCCAGGGGCTGCGCAGCGGGATGCACGGCAAGGAAAAGGCGCCGCCTGCCCTGCGCAGCAGGAATCGGATGCTGGTGATTGCGCTGTTTATCCCCGCTCTGCTGGCCTCCACCTGGGGTTTGCTTGGAAAATGGCTGGACCAAATCTGGCATTGGCTGATGCTGGCAATCGGGCAGCTGATCAGATGGTTTCTGGAATTATTTGATCGCGGGCAGGAGGAAAGCGTTGCCGGCGGCGCCCAGGGGGGCGGCGATATGATGCTGGGCTTTGGCGAAAGCGCCGAGCCAAGCGCCCTTGCCAAGCTGCTGGAAAAGATTTTTGTCTGGGTTGCGGTGGCGCTGCTGGCGGTTGCGGCGGTGCTGGTATGCATTTTCCTGTATAAAAAAATCAAGCGGCTGCTGCAGATCCTGATGGATAAGCTGCGCCGATATGCCCAGGCTGCCGGTGAAGATTATGTGGATGAAATGGAAAGCACCCTGAACCTGGATGAAAAGGCCCAGGCATTCAAGGATAAACTGCAGAAGATTTTTGTCAAAGGCCCCCGGGAACCCTCCTGGAACGAATTAAGCGGCCGGGAAAAAATCCGCAGGTTGTATCAGCAATTCCTGCAGAAAAAGCCCAAAATCCGGGGCATGACCGCCCGGGAAGCATTGAGCCAGGAGGGCGGCTGGAGCGGCGAAAAAACCAAAGAATTTACCACGCTCTATGAAATGGCCCGCTACAGCGATCATGAGGTATCCGGCGAAACGGCGGATCAGCTGCGGGAAAAGCTTCGGTAAAAGAAAGACCCCTGACGATTTTTTGTCAAGGGTCTTTTTATATGCATTGCCCGAATTCTTACTCTGCAAAAAGGGCGGTGGAAAGATAGCGATCCCCCGTATCCGGCAGGAGCACCACGATATTTTTTTCCTCATTTTCCGGGCGTTTTGCCAGCTCAATGGCGGCAAAGAGCGCGGCGCCGGAGGAAATGCCCACCAGCACCCCTTCGCTTTTGCCAATCATTTTTCCGGCGGCAAATGCGTCTTCATCGCTGACGGGAATAATTTCATCGTAGATTTGCGGATTCAGCACGGCGGGGAGAAAGCCCGCGCCGATGCCCTGAATCTGATGCGCACCGGCAACGCCGGTGGAAAGAAAGGCGGAGGAGGCAGGCTCCACGGCAATAATGCGGATGGCCGGATTTTTTTCTTTCAGATAAGTGCCCACGCCGGTGATTGTGCCGCCGGTGCCCACGCCGGCCACGAAGATATCCACTTTGCCATCGGTATCTGCATAGATTTCCGGGCCGGTGGTATCATAATGGGCCTTGGGGTTGGCAGGATTATCAAATTGCCCGGGAATAAAGCTGTGGGGGATTTCTCTGGCCATCTCTTCTGCCTTGGCGATGGCGCCCTTCATGCCCTTGGCGCCTTCAGAAAGCACCAGTTCTGCGCCATAGGCCTTCAGCAGCAGGCGGCGCTCCACAGACATGGTATCGGGCATGACGAGAATCATGCGATACCCCCTGGCGGCGGCAACCGCGGCCAGGCCGATGCCGGTATTTCCGGATGTGGGCTCGATAATGACGGAATCGGGCTGCAAAGCGCCGCTTTTTTCCGCTTCATCAATCATGGCCCTGGCAACGCGATCCTTTACGGAACCGGCAGGATTGAAATATTCCAGCTTGGCCAAGATTTTTGCCTTCAAACCGTACTTTTTTTCAATATGGGTCAATTCAAGCAGCGGAGTTTTCCCGATCAATTGATCTGCAGAGGTATAAATATTTGCCATGATTTTCACTCCTTATCGGCCAATTCTTACCAGTTTTCCTGGAACGACCGGAAAAAAGTATAGCACAAAAAAATCGGGATGGTCAATGATCAGGAAGAGAACAGAACATAAAAAATACCGGCGATCCATTGCATTTCTGCATAAGAAAAGGCGGGAAATGCCATTTGCAGGCATTTTCCCGCCTAAATTTCGGTGCAGAATTATTTGACGACTTCCATCTTGCCCGATTCAATGGAACGAATGGCGGCGTCCATAGCGGCCATGGCGTCCAGATTCAGGGCAGGGGAGAGCATGGGATGCACTTCGCCGGTTTCCAGCGCATGCAGGAATTCATGGGCCAGATCCTGGCGGCCTTCTTCAAGCGGTCTGGGATCGAAAATCTGGGGAGGCGTTTTCTGATGGCGTTCGGTATAGAGGGCGACGTTGGTGCCGTAGCGATCGGTAACCAGGGTGCCCTTTTCGCCATAGAGGATGGGGCCGGTGGGAATTTTGCCGGAAGCAAAGGTGGCCCAGGTGCCTTCCACCAGCGCGCGGGCATGGGGAAATTTCAGCACCACCGTGGCATGATCCTCAATATCGGCAAATTGCGCGCGGATATTGGTGGCCATGCAGAAAGCGCCGGTGGCCTTTTCGCCCAGCATCCAGCGGGAAAGATTGCAGCCATAGCCAATATAATCCATCACGCCGCCGCCGCCATAGCGCTTATGATACCACCATTCGTGCAGCATTTCTTCTTCGGTCAGGTTCTGGCCGTAGGAGAAGGGCCCCAGGGATTCGGCGTTGGTATAAGAGAAGCGCTGCACTTCGCCAATGATGCCGGAGAAGCCCAGTTCGCCAATCAGGCGGAAGGGCGGGAACCAGGCAGTGGGCCAATTGATGATGAAGACCGCGTTATTCTTTTTCGCCGCGTGGCACATCATGGCCGCTTCGTTATAGGTCATGGCCATGGGCTTTTCTACGATGACGTGAATGCCGCGGCTGAGGGCGTCGCAAATCACTTCGCAATGGAAGCTGGTTTCGGTGGCCACGATGACCAGATCGGGCTTATCATTGAAAAGATCCTCGATGGAAGCGTAGGCCTTGATGGGGGCGCATTTTTCGACGATATTGTGGATGACAGCAGGATGGGTGCTGCGCTTTTCGCAGATGGAAACCAGATCGGTTTTCGTATCGGCATAGCCCATGAATTCATAGGTTTCAGGCATTTTGAGGAAGGAATCCACCATGGTGGTGATATGCATCTGGCCAAAGCCAATGACGCCTACCCGATATTTTTTCATTGCATTTTCACCCTTTCGGAAATAATTTGCATTTTTTACGCACCTACCAGGAAACGATCCACCACCAGCTGGCGGAATTCGGGGGAGAGGCTGACGAAATAGGCGGTGAAGCCCGTCACGCGCACCACCAGATCGGGGTAGGCATCGGGATTTTCATGGGCCTTCATCAGCTTATCGGCATCCAGCACATTGATATTGATCAGCGTGCCGCCCATATCGCAGTGGGATTTGATGAGGTTGAGCACCACATCTACGCCGCCTTCGCTTTCGGTGATCTGGGGATCGAATTCCAGCTGCAGGGGCGCGGTATTGCCATAGCCGCACTGAACGGATACAATGCCATTGGACTGGGCGGTGACAGCCCCGTCCTTGCGGAAATGGGGGTTGGGATTGGCACCGTGGGAAATGGGCTCCCCATTGCGGCGGCCATTGGGCATGGGGCCCACGGCCTTGCCGTATTCAATGCTCCGGGCCCAGCTAAACCATCCGGGAACCAGCTGACGGCCTGCGGGCATTTCCTGGCTGCGGACGGTCTTTACCCAGGATTCGGTGAGCTTCTTTGCCCATTCATCGGATACGGTGCCGCCCTGGCAATAGCGGGGGGCGCTCTGCATCATGGCGTGAATACGTTCGTCGGCAAAATTATCGTGCAGTGCCTGATAAAGCTGATCCCAGGTGAGCACCTTTTCATTTTCAATACGGGTCACGATGGCGCCGAAGGAATCAGCCACCACGGCCAGGCCCGCGCCATCCACGCCTACGGTGAAAAGCTCGGCGCACTGGGTGATATCCAGGCCCTTTTCGATGGTGCCGTGCATCATCAGATTCATCACCAGCTCAGGTGTAACCTCCCACTGATGATCGATATGGTGATTGACGCCGGCGGCGATGGTTTCCACTGCGATCTTGAGATGCTGCTGATAGAGTTCATACAGCCGGGCGGAGGATTTTTCGCTTTCGCTTTCCATATCGATGAGGGCCTGCTCCAATACCTTGGCCACATTGACCTTCACCGTATCATTCATGGGATATTCCTTGCCGGGCACGGCCATCCAGTTGCAGCCCACGGCAATGCGTTCCCGGGCGGTCTTTTTATCGATGCCGCAGCGCATATAGCCTTCGGCCAGGGCCTTATCGCTGCAGAAGCGGGGATA
>SVHD01000033.1 GCA_015056015.1 Clostridiales bacterium | reverse complement strand
GGAGATACCGTCAGCGCCCATATAGATGGTGGACAGGCCGACTTCCTGAGCCTGGGTGAGGATCAGGGAAGCTTCAGCGCCGTAGAAGGGAAGGAATACGGCGTCGGGAGCGGCGTTCTTGATATTGGTCAGCTGGGATTTAAAGTCGATATCAGTGAAGTTGGCAGCTTCCTTGGCCACGATTTCCACGCCATTGATGGCAGCCTGAGCTTCGAAAGCGGCAACCAGACCGACGGAATAGGCGCTGTCAGCACCGTAGAGGATAGCAACCTTCTTATAGCCCTGTTCGAAAGCGAAGTTGGCCATAACGGTGCCCTGGAAATCATCGATGAAGCAGGTACGGAAAACGTTGGGCTTGCCTTCGGTGATGTCAAAGGCGGTACCGGAAGCGGTCACCATGGGGATGCCGTCATCCATAGCCAGGGAGGCAACAACGCGGCACTGGCCGGTAAGCACGTCGCCCAGGATCGCGGCGCAGCCGTCATCCAGATAGTTGAAATAAACCTTCTGGGCCTGGGTATCATCGGCCTCGTGGTCTTCCCAAAGGAGTTCGACCTTCTTGCCGTCAATACCGCCATTGGCGTTCAGCTGGGCAATATACAGATCAGCGCCGTTCTTAACGGCGTTGCCATATACGGCATAAGGACCGGTCAGGGGAGCCAGACCGCCGATTTTAATGGTATCTTCCGCCAGGGCGGGAGCACACAGAGAAAGGGCCATGATCGCGGCCAGAACCAAAGCGAGCCATTTGCAGGATTTCATTGCGATATCCTCCTTAAAGAAATATTATCTTTGAATAATCAAAGAATACACGTTATTATACACGCATCCTCCTGCGATTGCAAGAGGATGCGTGTATGTAAATTGTTTTTATTGGAATAAATATCCAAACATGAATAGGATCAATCAGCCGACACCGTTCCGGACCTGGCTCTTGCCAAGATAAGCATCCTTGACCCGGGGATCATTGAGCAATTCCTTGCCGGTGCCATGCATACCCAGATGGCCCGTTTCCAGAACGAAAGCGGAATCGGCGATCTTCAGGGCGGCGTTGGCATTCTGCTCAACCAGCAGGATGGTGATGCCGTTTTCGTGGAGAGTTTCAATGATCTTGAAAATATCCTTGATGACCAGGGGGGCAAGCCCCAGGGAAGGTTCATCCATCATCAGCAGCTTGGGGCGCATCATCAGCGCCCGGCCGACGGCCAGCATCTGCTGTTCGCCGCCGGAAAGGGTGCCGGCAAGCTGCCATGCGCGTTCCTTCAGGCGGGGAAAAAGCTCATATACATGATCGATATCGGGCTGGATATCATCCTTGCGGAGATAGGCGCCGATCTTCAGATTTTCCAGTACCGTCAGATTGGGGAATACCCGGCGTCCTTCCGGCACCATGCAGATGCCTTCGGAAACGATTTTCTGGGGGCTGTGGCCGCTGATGACCTGGCCGTCGTAGGTGATGGTGCCCTGGGATTTGGGAATCAGGCCGGAGATGGCCCGCAGGGTGGTGGATTTTCCGGCGCCGTTGGCGCCAATCAGCGCCACGATCTGGCCTTTTTCCACATCCAGGGAAATGCCTTTGAGGGCCTCAATGCCGCCGTAGCTGACCTTCAGATCCTTAATATGCAGCAGGCTCATTCTTCCTCACCTCCCAGATAAGCAGCGATAACGGCCGGGTTTTCCTGAATTTCAGCGGGGGTGCCTTCGGCAATCAGCCGGCCGAAATCCACAACATAAATGCGATCGGAAATTTCCATGACCAGATTCATGTGATGTTCAATAACGAAAATCGTCAGATCAAATTGTTCCTTAATGCGCTTGATGAAAGCGCTGAGTTCATCCGTTTCCTGGGGGTTCATGCCGGCGGCAGGCTCATCCAGCAGAAGCAGCTTGGGTTCGGTGGCCAGGGCGCGGGCGATCTCCAGCAGGCGCTGTTTGCCGTAGGGGAGAGAGGTGGCCATTTCATCCTGCAGCTCCAGCAGGCCCACCGTTTCCAGCAGCTTGAGGGCCTTATTCCGCATTTCCTTTTCTTCCGCCAAATTCAGATGGAGCACGGCGGTGAAAAGATTGCTCTTGCGGCGCAGATGCATGGCGGTCATAACATTTTCCAACACCGTCATGCCGGCAAAGAGGCGGATATTCTGGAAGGTGCGGGCGATGCCCAGCTTGGTAATCTGATCGGGGGTATGGCGGATGACATGCCCCAGGAAATCTTCGCCATGGGTGCCGGCATAGATTTTCTTCATCTTTTTATTGGGATGATTCCGGGCAATGGGCTTGCCCAGGAAGGAAATCTGGCCGTTGGTGGGCTCATAAACAGAGGTAACACAGTTGAAAGCGGTAGTTTTTCCGGCGCCATTGGGACCGATGAGCGCGACGATTTCGCCCTTGTTAATTTCCATGCTCAGATTATTGACAGCCACAACGCCGCCGAACTGCATGGTAACATGCTCAATTTTCAAAATGTTCTCGCTCATGCTTTCACCTCCTGCTTGAGGGTCTTCTTTCTGCGGAAGAGATCAGGCAATTCCCTGGTGCCCATGATACCCTGGCGGAAGAAGAGAACGACGATCATGATGATCACGGAGAATACAACCAGACGGAAACCATTGCGCAGCAGCGGCACTTCGAAAGAACCGATCATCTGCTTCTGATCCAGGAAGCGCAGCCACCATTCGGAAGCCGCCACAAACAGGAAGGAACTGATGCAGCTGCCGGTGACGGAGCCAATACCGCCGATGACCACGATGAGGAGAATTTCATAGGTCATGGCAGAAGTGAAGGCCTTGGCCTGGATGGTGCTTTGATACATGGCCAGCATGGCACCGCCGATGCCGGCAAAGAAGGAAGAAATGCAGAAGGAAAGCTGCTTGTGATGGAAGAGATTGATGCCCATGGCTTCGGCAGCAATTTCATCATCCTTGATGGCGCGCAAGGAGCGGCCATAGGTGGAATTGATGAGCAGCACGATCAGGGCGATACAGACACCCGCGATGAGGAAAGGCACCAGCGTGGAAAGATAGAGGGTGACCTCCCCTTCCGCATTGCGGATATTGAAATCATTGAAGGTGGGGAATTCGCGCAGAATATTGGAGCCATTGGTGAGCGCGCCCAGCTTATTCCACTGGAAGATGGCGCGGACGATTTCGGCAAAGCCCAGGGTAGCGATGGCCAGATAATCGCTCTTTAAGCGCAGAACGGGAAGGCCAATGAGGAAGGCAAAGAGCGCCGCCATCAGGCCGGCCACGATCAGGGCGGGCACAACGGGCATGGCAAATTGCACCAGACCGCCGTTATAATACTGGTATACATTGATGCGATCGGCCACGGGGATGGTGAGAATCGCATAGGAATAGGCGCCGATGAGCATGAAGCCCGCCTGGCCCAGGCTGAAGAGCCCGGTAAAGCCATTGAGCAGATTCATGGATACGGCAACCAGGGCGTAGGTGGCGCCCTTTTTGAGCACGGTAAAGAGCATGGAGGTGGCAGGCAGGGTCTGTTCCGCAATGAAGACTGCCGCATACACCAGAAGGATAATCAGCGCCGAAATGATGGTGCTCCATTTGATGGGCTTGCGGGCCCGAGAGTTGATCTTTGTCATTTCCTTCACCTCACACTTTATCCGTCGTCTTTTCACCGAAGAGGCCGGTAGGCTTGACGACCAGGATGACGATCAGCAGTGCAAACGTGAAAGCGTCGGAGAAGGTAGCAAGGCCCAGATTCTGCTTGGTGATACCGGATTTGAAGAGGATAATATCCAGGCCCTTGATGATGTTTTCACAAATGCCGATGATGAAAGCGCCGATCACAGCGCCGGGGATGGAGCCGATGCCGCCGAATACGGCCGCAACGAAGGCTTTCAGACCGGGCATGGAGCCGGAGGTCTGAATAACGGTGTTATAGTTGGTGAAATACAGCATGGAACCCACCGCAGCCAGGAAAGAGCCGATGATGAAGGTGGTGGAAATAACGCTGTTGATCTTGATACCCATGAGCTGGCTGGTTTCAAAATCCTTGGAAACGGCGCGCATGGCCATACCGATCTTGGTATGGTTGATCAGCTGCACCAGCGCAACCACCAGAATGGCGGTGAGAACGGGGGTGACCAGGGTTACCATTTTGGTATTGACGCCGAAAATGGAAACCGTATTGCTGATGAAAGGAATCTTGGGATAAAACTGATTCAGGCCGCCGGTGATATACAGAACCAGATTCTGCAGCGTATAGCTGACGCCGATGGCCGAAATCATGATGGACATACGGGGGGCGCTGCGCAGGGGCTTATAGGCCACGCGCTCAATGGCAAAGCCGATGATGACCGTAATCAGAAGCGTGAGCAAAATGGAAAGCCACAGGGGCATACCGCTGGCGTTGAGATAGACCATCACGATACCGGCAACCATAAATACATCGCCGTGGGCGAAATTGATCAGACGCAGAATGCCGTAGACCATGGTATAGCCAATGGCAATCAGCGCGTACTGGCCGCCAACGGAAATGCCGGTCAGCAGGTAGGGAAATACGGTTTTAAACATGGGGGAAAGCGCCTCCTCGATAAACATTGTGGCGTGGGCGATGATGCCCACGCCACAATAGAAAGGATTTTTTAGCCTTGCGGCAGAAAGGATAAATTAGTCGACGGTTGCCACAGCTACGAAATCCCAGGATTCGTTTTCGGTGTTGGCCTTCTTGATGTAAGCTTCGTTGCGATCCGCGTCGCCGGTTTCGGGCAGGAAAGCGATCTTGCCGGAAACGCCTTCGTATACCACATTCCACAGGGCGGCATTCACAGCCTTGGAATCGGTGGTGCCGGCAGCCTTCAGGGCTTCCAGAGCAACGTAGTAAGCATCGTAACCCATGGCGCTCATGGCAGCGACGATGTCATTGCCGCCGTTGTTGGTCAGGGCTTCCGCGTCAGAATTCAGCCAGGCCTTGAAGCCTTCGTCGAATTCCTTGTTGCCGCCTTCCTGATAGAAGGTGCTGATCATAACATTCAGGTTGGTGCCGACGGTGGATTCCAGAACCTTGTTGTTATCCCAGGTATCGCTGCCCAGCAGGGTGAAATCAACGCCGAGGCCGGCGGCCTGGTCGATCATCAGGGTGGTGTAAGCGATGGAGCAGGGAGCGAAGAACACGCCAGCGCCGTAGCCGATGGCATTGTTGATGTAGGAGGTAAAGTCAGAAGTACCGGTGGGGAAGGTTTCGTCGATGACCATGCCGCCCAGGGCTTCGAAGGCCTGCTTGAAGTTGTGAACCAGACCGACGTCATAGTCATTGCCCAGTTCGGCCAGGCAGTAAGCAACCTGCACGTTCAGGGTATTGTAAGCGTAGTTGGCCAGGATGGTGCCCTGGAAGGGATCCAGGAAGCAGATGCGGAAGTAATGATCGTTGCCCAGGGTCACCTGAGGATTGGTGCAGGTAACGCCGATGGCGGGGATACCGGCCTGTTCAAAGATGGGGGAACCGGCAATGGAAACGCCGGAGCCGTAGGAGCCCAGCACCACGCTGACCTGCTGGTTGACCAGCTCGGAAGCGGCGGAGGGAGCCTTATCGGTAGCGGAGCCGTTATCGGCATAAACCAGCTGAACCTTGTATTCGGTGCCGCCGATTACGACAGTGGGGGTTTCCAGGTTGGCATACTGCATGCCCAGCATTTCCTGCTTGCCGCCGGCGCCGTTATCACCGGAAGCGGGCTCGAAAACGCCGATTTTAACTACGGGCATATCATCCGCCAGAGCGACGGTGGGGAGAACCATCATGAGAACCAGGAGGATAGCGAGAATCTTCTTCATAGTTTCCAACTCCTTGAAATAGATTGAAGACAGTATATGCCAAGAAAGCAAAAAATGCAAGTTGAATTGGAAGGAAATGCAAAACAGATACAATTCTGATACACATTGGATTGCTTTTTACGGAAAAATGGGGATGGATGATGAATAAACAACAAAAAAAGAATCGCATTTGAAGCAAAATGCGATTCCGATAAGCGTTTTACATCATTTCAATGAAGAGAAGATACATCAGGGGAATGGTGATGACGGAAAGCAGATGGGATACCATGGTCATGGCAGCGCCGGTTTTGGTATCGCCGCCGTAGGCTGCGGGATAGACGATGGTATTAAGGCCCAGAGGCGTACAAAATGCGATCAGCGCCAGCACAAGGACGCTGTCGGGCGTGCCGATGAGCTTGAGCAGCAGCACGATGACGGCAGGAATGACCAGCAGGCGCAGGGCAGAGGCGGCATAAACTTTCTTATTGGTAAACATTTCTTTCAGGTTATAGCCGCCAATGACAAAACCGGCCAATACCATGGCCACCGGTCCCTGGCATTTTCCGGCGTTTTCAAAGGCCGTCATGAGAAAATCAGGCACATAGGCTTTCAAATCCAGCAGCCCCAGGGCCATACCGAAGATCATTGCCAGGAAGGGCGGGGCGGTCAGGCCTTTTTTCAGATTTTTCCAGAGGCTGACGTTTTGTTCCTTGGGGATGAGCATATACAATCCCCAGCTGTTGCAAATCAGGCTCAGGAAGAAATTGAAGAGGGAATACTGGAAGAAAACATCATTGCCGAATACACCCAGAATAATGAAATTGCCCATGAAGCCAAAATTGCTGAAGGTAAGGGCATATTGATAAATGCTTCGCTGATAGGCAAGCGCGGGGGATCGGGAGGCATTCCGGATGAAAAGCCGGGACAAAGGAAAGGACAGGGCCAGGGCGCAAAGGGTCAGAACAAGGCCATAGAGGATCAAAGCGGAATTGGCCGTAAAATTTTCCACGGTGCACTTATTGATTTGATTGAACAGCGAAAGCGCAGGCACGAAAACGAATGTTTCCAGCTTGGACATGGTGATATGGGCATTATCGGGCAGCAGGCATTTTTTTCTCAGCCAGACCCCCACCAGGATCAGCGAAAACATCATCAGCATTTGCTTGAGTGTCAGAAAAAAGACATCCATAGCTGTTCTCCTTTTGTGCATCATGCGTTTAGGATGGGGTTATTATAGCATGGTTAAAATTTCCGGTCAATGAAGCGCGTGAATTCTCAAATATAAAAAGGCTTTCCGGTAACGAATACCGGAAAGCCCTGGGAGAAACGGAAATGATTATTCTTCCTGCTTGCCCTTGGTGACCTTTTCCAGAATGACCAGCACCAGAATGATCAGGCCGGTGACCAGGAAAATACCTACCAGGCCCTTGAGCATATACTGCAGGGAATCCAGGAAGGCGGGAACATCAATATGGAAATTGGTTTCAACCACCTGGGCAGCTTCCTCCGCCAGGGAAAGGGCGGGAGTCAGGGCAAGGAATGCGGAGAGAATAAGGGAAAACCAATATTTGCACTTCATCATTCATATACCTCCTCGCATTATTTCAGGAAGAAGCTCAGGATCAGGCCGCCGGCGATAACGGAAGCGATCTGACCGGAAACATTGACGCCAACGGTGTGCATGAGCAGGAAATTCTGGGGATCTTCCTTCAGGCCCATCTTATGCACCACGCGGGAAGACATGGGGAAAGCGCTGATGCCGCAGGCACCGATCATGGGATTGATCTTCTTCTTGCTGAAAAGATTGAGCAGTTTGGCAAACATGACGCCGCCGGCGGTATCGAAGATGAAGGCGATCAGGCCCAGGCCCATGATCAGCAGGGTATCGGGACGGAGGAATTCATTGGCCTGCATACGCACGGCAATGGTCATGCCCAGGAACAGGGTGATCAGATTGGCCAGCACCTTCTGGGCAGTTTCGGAAAGGCTGTTGAGCACGCCGCATTCACGCAGCAGATTGCCGAACATGAGGAAGCCGATCAGGGCCACGGCGTCCGGGGCGATGATACCAACCAGCATGGTTACCACGATGGGGAAGAGAATGCGGGTGGTCTTGGTGACATTCTTCTGTTCGTAGGGCATCCGCATGAGCCGTTCCTTCTTGGTGGTGAGCAGCTTGATGACCGGGGGCTGCACGATGGGAACCAGCGCCATGTAGGAATAGGCGGCCACCATGATGGCGCCCAGGTATTTGCTGCCCAGGGCATTGGCGACTACGATGGAGGTGGGGCCGTCGGCAGCGCCGATGACGGCGATGGAAGCGGCGTCCATCAGATCAAAGCCCACCAGACGAGCCATGGACAAGGTGAAGAAAATACCAAACTGGGCGGCAGCGCCAAAGAGCATCAGCTTGGGATTATTGAGCACGGGGCCAAAGTCAATCATGGCGCCGATGCCGATGAAAAGAAGCAGCGGGAAAAGTTCGTTGGCAATACCGGCGTTGAAAAGCACGGTCAGCGTTTCCACCGCGCCGGAGAGGGGCAGGTTAACCAGGATGGCGCCAAAGCCCATGGGCAGAAGCAGGCTGGGCTCCATATCCTTTTTAATGGCCAGATAAATCAGCAGGCCGCCGACGCACCACATGACTACCATTTGCCAGGTCAGATTGGTGACATTACCCAGCAGGCTTTGAAAAAATTCTCCCATTGATGAATAATCCCCTTCCTATATATTAGAAATCTTGATTACTATAGCAGAAACGGGGAATTTTATCAAGTGGGTAAACGGGAAAAAACAAAAATGAAAGACACACTTTGGACATCATTGCCGCTTGAAGGAATGACCGCCGTTTGCTATAATAGGAATGAAAAGGGAAAAAGGCTATGGGAGGGGAAGAAATGAAGATTGGCTGGAAAAGCTGTATCCGCATCGGCGTGAGTGCATTTCTTCTATATCTGTGTATTTATTACTGGCCGGCGGTATCCGGAATTATCGGCATGATCTTTCAGGCCATCGGGCCCCTGGTGACCGGGTTGATTACCGCCTATCTGCTCAATATTCTCATGACTGCCTATGAACGGCGATATTTTCCCAAACAGCAGCATAAGAAGTTTTTCAGCAAAAGCAAAAAGCCGGTTTGCATGATCGGGGCGATCATGACGCTGGTGGGGATTATCACAGCGCTGATCTATCTGGTGTTGCCTGAATTGCTTGATGCGCTGCAGCTGCTGGCGATTGAAGTGACCAACGGCATGAAGGCTTTGCTCAGCAACGACTGGGTGAAGGAATTGCTGACGGAGGAAAAACTGGCCGAGCTTGCCAGCATTGACTGGAAGGGATATATTACGCAGGCGGCCCGCTTCCTGGCCTCCGGCGTGGGCCCTGCGGCCGGACTGATTGCATCGGCGGCCACATCGCTGGTTGATCTGGGCATCACCATTTTTACCGGATTGATTTTTTCCATCTATCTTCTCTATGGCAAGGATCGTTTGCAGCGGCAATTCAAGCGGCTGATGAAATGCTATCTGCCGGAAAAATGGATGGGGAAAACCATGCATGTGCTTTCCGTTTTCAACGGCAGTTTTCGCAGTTATATTGTCGGCCAGTGCACGGAGGCGGCCATTCTGGGCGGATTATGCGCCGTTGGCATGTTGATTTTCCGATTCCCTTATGCGGGCATGATTGGTGCGCTGGTGGGCTGCACGGCATTGATCCCCATCGCTGGCGCCTATATCGGCGCAGGGGTCGGCGCGATTATGATGCTGACGATTTCGCCTGTCAAGGCATTGCTTTTCCTGGTATTCATTGTGGTTTTGCAGCAGATGGAGGGCAATCTGATCTATCCCAGGGTGGTTGGGCAATCCCTTGGCCTGCCTGCCATGTGGGTGCTGGCGGCGATTACGGTCGGCGGCGGTCTGCTGGGTATTTTCGGCATGCTGCTGGGCGTGCCGCTGATGGCGGGCTGCTATCAGTTGCTGAAGGAAACGGTAAAGAAAAAAGAAGAACAGCTGGCGCTGACGGAAAAAACGGCGGCGCCGCCCCAAACAGAAGAATAAAATTTAACGGGCTGGGCATCCTTGATCAAAAAAGGGGGCCCAGCCTTTTGTGTACCAGCATTGCGATGAAAACCACGGATTTTTATTTTGGACGGAATCTGGATCTGGAATATTCCTTTGGAGAAAGGATTGTGATTACGCCCCGGCAATATCCCCTTTCCTTTCGGAAAGCGGGAAGCATGAAAAAGCATTACGCCATGATCGGCATGGCGGCGATTGCGGAAAATTATCCCCTGTATGCAGAGGCGTGCAATGAGATGGGATTATGCATCGCCGGGCTGAATTTTCCGGAGAATGCCTTTTATCCCCGAAACGGAGAAAAGAACAAGGTCGAAATATCGCCCTTTGAATTGCCGCTGTGGGTGCTTTCCCAATGCGGGAATTCAAAACAGGCAAAGGAATTGCTGCAGAAAACCCAATTGATTGATCTGCCCTTTGGCAAGGATATGCCGCTGACCCCTTTGCACTGGCATATAGCGGATGATCAGGGATCGATTGTTCTGGAAAGCACCCGGGAAGGCATGATGATCTATGATAATCCGGCGGGGGTGCTCACCAATAATCCTCCCTTTCCTTTTCAAAGGGAGAATTTACGGCAGTATCTCAATCTGACCGTGCATTATCCGGAAAGCCGGTGGGATCATGCGATGGGGCTTTCACCCTTTGGGGTGGGCATGGGCACAATCGGCCTGCCCGGGGATTATTCGCCGGCGTCCCGGTTTGTCAGGGCTGCCTTTCTGCGCTGGAACAGCCGAGGAGAAGATGGAGAAAAAGGCAGCGTGGGCCGATTTTTTCATTTACTTTCCGGCGTGGCCATGATGGATGGAATTGTGGAAACAAAGGATGGAAAATTTGAAAAAACCAGCTATTCCTGCTGCATGAACGCCAGCCGGGGGATCTACTATTACACGAGTTATGAAAACCGGCAGATTACTGGAATTGATATGCAGAAAGAAAACTTGGAAAGCGGAGAAATGAAAATATATCCCCTGCTGCGGGATGAACAGATTCGATGGGAAAACGAAAAAACGCCATGATACTGCATGCGTGACATGGAAACAAGAAATACGGGGCCCCATTCTTTGGCATCAAAGAATGGGGCCCCTGCAAATTTATGCTTATTTTCAGTTGGCTGTCAGGCGGTGGAAGAGGTCTTCAAAGACCTTATCCCGGTTGATATGCCAGATGTAGCAGATATCGTCGTTATCCTGGGAAATGCTGTGCTCCATGCTGTACTGAGGCATGGACAGGGGGATTTTCTTTTCCAGCATCATTTCGCATTTTTCATCCAGCAGCCAGACGATGGTGGAAATATCCCAGATGACCCGGGTCCAGGGCTTGCCCTTGGCATAGCTTTCCGCTGCTTCAATGGTATTATCACACAGATAATCGCTCAGCTCATTCTTGCCGCGCAGCCAGTGAATGAGCTCGGGCTTGGAGGTGCGCAATTGATCCACTACGCCCATGCAGGGTAGCTGCACCAGGGGCGCCTTGCTGGAAAAAACGATCCGGGCGGCGGCAATATCGCCCTTGAGATTGAATTCGTCATTTTTGGGCCAATGCTGTGCATGGCCGCCCAGCCAGACGATGACGATTTTTTCGGCAATAGAAGGATCCAGCAGCAGCGCAGAGGCCACATTGGTAATGGCGCCGATGGCCACCACATACAGGGGCTTTTCGGCGGTATATTCCTGCGCAATTTCTACGATCTTTTTGGCAGCGTCGGATTCAATGGGCGTTTTTTCATCCTTTAAAAAACCGGAGCCGCGATAAGTGAGGGGGATATATTCCTCGGCCTTGGCCAGCTTCAGAATTTTCTTCAATTCCTGATAGCTTCTTTCCATGCCGTCCACATCCCCGGTGGAACGGGAATTAAAAAAGGGAGCGGCACAGAATGCGCGGATGCGGCATTTTTCGGGGGCGCGCAAAAGATAAGCAATGGCGAACTGATCATCGATTTCATTGTAAGCATCGGTATCCAGAATCACGTCAATCAGACCAGTGGGACGGGCGGGACAGCGATTTAATTTGGCCATAATCCTTAACCATTCCTTTCCGGAATTTTTTCTCAGTATACCACGATTGACAAGAATTCTCAACTGAAAACGGGGAAAAGCATGCTTTTCAATGCAGAAAATAAAACAGGAAAACGGGCGTCTTCCGGCACTGCATTGACAATAACGGATATCAGGGCATATAATAAAATTCACTCCAAAGAAACGAGCTGATACAAGTGTTTTTTCCCTTGATATTTCTGTTGATCGAAAATGAGGATGACCGTCTTTTCCTGGAAGGCGTATATATGGAGCATCATGGGCTGATGTATGCCCAGGCCCTGAAAATTACGCGGAACAGCCAGGAAGCGGAGGACGCCGTCAGCGAGGGCATGCTGGCGCTGATTAAAAAAATTGATCTTTTGCGCACCCTGCCATGTAACAAATTGCGGGCGTATGTTGTCATTACAGTGAAGCATATGGCCCTGAACCGCTATAAGCAAAAGAAACGGGAAAATGTGGCGGGGGATATCGCCATTGAGGATCTGGCAGGCAATGGCAGCGTGGATGAAAATCTGCTCAGCCAGGCCGGGATTGAACAGGTGAAAAACGCTATCGCCGCCCTTCCCAAGCGGGAAAAGGATATTATGCTGATGAAATACTTCCGGGAATTGAATGATGCAGAAATCGCCGAAGAAATGGGCGTTAAGGAAGTATCCGTGCGGGTGCATCTGAGCAGGGCCAGAAAGCATCTGGCCCAAGTGCTGCAGGAAAGGGGGATGGGGCTGTGAAACGGGAAGAGGATATTCTGCGGGAGGCCTGTGCCCTTCTGGCCCAGGAAGAAACGCAGGAACTGGAAAAAAGCATATCTCCCAAAATGGAGCAGGCGGCAGACGCCCTTTATCAGCGCCATCGCCGCCGGGTATTTGCTTTGATTTCCCAGAATACCAAGCGGCAAAAGGGACGCTTGGCGCCCTATCTGCGGGCGGCGGCCTGTCTGGTGCTGGCGCTGGGCGCGGCCTGGCTGTTTGGACAGCAGAATATGAAGGATCCTGTGCCGGCGGATCAATTGCCCACGGTTTCCGTCATGCCCTATTTTACTGTGGAACCCAGTCCCTCGCCCTCCGTGATTCCTACGGACAATCCGACAATAATTCCCACCGAAACTCCTGAAATGACGGAAATTCCGACGATTATTCCCACTGAAACACCGAATCAAACGGAAATTCCGACAGAAATCCCCACTGAAACACCATCTCCTGCGCCGACAATGACGCCGGAGCCTACCGCAACGCCGGCGCCGGAAAGAAAAATTCGGCCGGATGACTGGTCCGGGCTATATCTGCCGGGCAGGATGCCGGATGCGTATCAATGGTTCAGCAGCCAGGAAGGAGAAAACAAGCGCACGGCCGTTTACACCGATCCGGATGGCAAAGAAATCACCTTTACCGAATATGATGCGGAAGAATCCATTCAAATCCCCGAGGATGCAGAGGCGGATTATGTGCCGCTGCTGGGCGGCGTGGCCCTGCGCATCAAAACGGAGGAGGGCGTTACCCTGATATGGCAGATGGATGGGCGTACCCTGATGCTGACGGCTGGGGAAGCGCAGGCCATGGAAATTGCGGAAAGCGTAGAAAAAATTTCCGCAGAATGAAACAAAGGGACAGGATGAATTGTCTAATCAGCGAAACCCATTGAAAGGAGAAATGAACATGAAAAAGATTTTTGCATTATTCCTTGCGTTTTTGCTGATGAGCGCTTCCCTTCCCGCACTGGCAGAGGGGGCTCAGATCCGGGCCAGCCTGCCCGGCGAAATTCAATCCTTCTTCACCAAATCCTCTTTTAACGGCTATACCATCGAAAGATATGCAGCCAAAGCATTTGAAAACACGGTGGGCGGCAGCTTCTATTTCGTGGTGGCATCCAAAGGAAGTAATCATACCCTGTATGGCTTTGAAAAGAAAAACGGGGCATGGCAATACTGGCTCAAATCCGATTCGGTGCTGCCCCAGCTGGAAGGCGAATACCAGATCTATAACGCCAAGGGCATGAATGATTATTTTACCAATGATGTGATCACTGCGGATCAATTATGCATGGTGCTGATTTTGCCGGGAATGGATTATTATGAGCATTCTGTCAGCTTCCGTGTGGATAAATATGGTCAATGGCGGCTGCATTCCCTCTGCAGCTACGCCCTGGAGGAAGGAAATTACACCGAAGCGCTGGTATACAGCGATCATATTGCCTATTATGATGAAACCCATCTGATCGGTAATGCCTGGGGCGTGGTGGAAACCAATCTGCGCTATTGCAGTGTGGCGGCCTTCCCTGCCACCTATGCGGAAGCGAAAAATGTTCTTTCCAATCCGCCGGATATTCCCTACGGAAGCGAACTGACGGCCACCAAAATCAATTTTACCGGCGGGCAGAAATATCCGGTTTATTCGGGCCCCGGTACGGATTATGAGCGGGCCGCAGGCGGCAAGGCCACCGTTTCCACCAATGACTGGATTCAGGTATTCGGAAGGGAAAATGGCCATATTCTGATTCAGTATGATATCACCTCCGATCAGATGCGCTTTGGTTATATCGAAGAAAGCGCCCTGCCAAAGAGCGCCAGCGTATCCCTGCTTTCCCTGGATTATGAGGACGCCGTGGTGACCGGGGATACCTATCTGACCGATGACCCGCTGGAAAGCCAGACGCGCATCCGTACCATTTCCCAGGGACAGCAGGGCGTAAAATGGCTGGCGAAAATGGGCAATTGGGTGTATGTGGAAGTGACGGGCAGCGGAAAGCCCATCCGCGGCTTTGTTCCCGAAGGGAAAATTCAAAGGGGCAGCGCCCTGAAGGTATACGGCGGATCTTATCAGTTTGCCGATTATACGGCCGATGTTCATGTAACCGTTGACGGAAGCCGGCAGATCATTGCCACCATTCAGGTCAATGCGGAAGCATCCTGGCTGGATGGCGGCAGCAATCCCATTACCGGATATCAGCTGTATGCCAATAATCTTTTGATCAATACGCAGGTTTCTGTGCAGAAAATCGAGGGCGATCCGGCATGGCGCTATGTTTTCCAGCTTACGGGCAGCCTGCCTGCCAATACGGGGATGATCGGCTTTTGCCCGGTATATGGCAAGATGGCCAATGCCAATGAAATGATGGCATTTTTCCTGAATTAAAGCCAAAGAAAGGGGAGCGGTTTTTCGCTCCTTTTTTTATTCAAGAGGAGAAATGCGTATCTGTTTTTTTGCTGGATTTGGCGCTGTTCATGATTGACAAAAAAATGGAGAATCGGTACAATCGTAAGGGAAGAATCAGGGAAAGGAGAGAGAAAACGATGGAAAACCCTTCCTTTGGCGAATGCGTGAAGGGCTTTTTGAAAAGCCGCGAATTATCCGTACTGGAAGGATCGAAGCTGCTGGGGATGAAAAGCGCCACCTCTCTTTTTCGGATCCTTCATGATGAGGTCAATATCAAAACGCTGGAAAAAATTTATCCGCAGATTATCGAGGCATTTTCCTTGACAGCCCAGGAAAAAAGCCAGCTGCAGCGCGGGCTGATGATCAGCCGCATGGGCGTGGAGCAATATCTGGGCTATAAATCCATGTGGCGGCTGCTTTTTCCTCAGAAAAATGCCGCGCCGAATCAAAAGACCCTGCTTCATATCACCGGCGGAATGAGCATGCCGATTCCGGACAGCATGCAGCAATTTGTGGTGTTTTTGATGAATTGCGCCCATGTGGAAATCACGCTGGTGGGATGCTGCACACCGGAAATCATCAGCGCCTTTTATCCGCTGACCATTCAGAAAAAGAATATCAAAATCATCCATTTTATGCCGGGACAGAAAAAATCCCTGCAGCAGATGATCGGCAGCATTGCCGCCATTACCCCGTTTTTGCCCTATTCCTGGTATAGCGCCTATTTGCCAAAGGCGGGCGCGCCGGCAGAAATTGCGGCGCTGTATGAACGCAATGAAATTCTGATTGATTCTACGGATGATGCGGGCAACAGGCGGCTGCATCATGTGGTGCAGGTAGAAAAAGCAGGGATGCAGCTGATAGAATATGAAGATGAAACGCCCTTCCAATTCCATCGGCAATTGCTGATGCGGCATATCTCCCGGCTCAATCCCATCAAGACTGTATTTTCACCGGCAACCCATCCGGAAGAATATGTGACCTATACGGAGCAATATCGCCAGATCGAAGAAAACAGGGCCATCTATTCCATTAAGCCGGATCTGCCCATCAATTTCATTCATCCGGATCTGATGGTGGCCGCCGTGATGGAGGGCTTTACCGATCAGGATTTCGGTTCCCGGGTGGCGCTGGAGGAATTGGTAGGCCGGCTGTATCAGATTCATCTGCAGCGGTGGAAGAATATCTTTGAAAAAAAGAAAGTTACCCATATCGTTTTCAGCGCCAAGGAGATGCTGGAATTTGCCCGCAGCGGCATTCTGACCGATCATTTTTTTGCGATCCGGGCCTTTACGCCGGCAGAGCGGAAGGGTATTTTGCAAAATATCCGGAAGCAGATGGCGGAAAATCCCTATTTCAATGTGTATTTTTCCAGAGATGATCATCTGCCCTTTCAGTTTGAAATGACGGCCTATGAGCAATGGGGCGTGCAATTGACCCATGCCCATACATCCTATAATTTTGCGGAGGGCCATGCAGAAGCGCTGATTCTGCAAAAGGAATTCTGGCAGATTTTTATCAGCTTTTATCAATTTGAATTGCTTCAGGAGCATGTGCTTTCCGCCAGAGAAAGCCTGGCGCTGATGGATCAATTGATCGCTGCCATTCCGGAAAGAAAATAAAAAAGAGCGTTTTATGCAAACGCTCTTTTTTTATGGCTTTATTCGCCGGATAAAAGACCGCGATACAGGGCAATATCATATACGCCCTGGGCCATGCCTTCCGACAGCAGCTGCTGGTGATGGGGATGGGAAAGCAAGAAATCCTCATGCGTATTGGATAAGAAGCCCAGCTCAATCAGGAAGCAGGGCATTTTGGCCCAGTTATTTCCCACAAATTGATCGGAAAGGGTGACAAAGCCGGTGGCGTCCGTCTGTTCATAGCCAACCGATTGCTTCATGGCGTTCAAAAGCAGATTGCCCATATGACGATAGCCATGCTTATCAGCCACGGCCTGAGCGTAGGTGGAGCGGAAGGGGGTATAGATGCTGATGCCGTATTTCTTGGCGCTTTCCCGGGTATCACAGTGGAGACGGAGCATGATATCCGCGCCGACTTCTTCGGCGATGGCGCAGCGCTCCATATTGGTGAGGAATTGCGCCTCCTTATCCCGGGTGATCACCACGGTGGCGCCCTGACGGATCAATTCATCCCGGAGCACCATGGCGATTTCCAATACCACGATGGATTCCTTGCGCAGAGTGAATTTCCCCTGGGCCATGCCGCCGCTGCCCGCCGTTTTTCCGGAAAGGCCGGGGCCCACAGGCTCGCTGACCGGGCGGCCGTTTTCCTGGTGACCGGGATCAATGCAGACGGTAATACCGGAAAGCCGGCCTTCCTGGGAGGGAACGGCCTCCGGGGCCAGATAGCCCTTGCGGGCCTTTTCTTCCGCAAGCGTGGTACCGCCGCCGGAAAGAATCTGCACGGTGGTCAGGGTGCGGGCATAGGTGATGGGAAGAAGAATTTCGCCGGAGAAAAGGCCGTTTTCATCCGGATAGACGGGATAGGTTCCTTTCTGCTGGCGATTGGAATAATGCAGCATCAGATAAGAGGCGGTGGAAGAAAAGGAATACTGCAGACCTTCGGGAGTTTCGGTGAGAAGCAGATTTTTCACTCTTCCGCTGGAGGAACCGGAGGGCGCCGTATAATCTGCCGCGGCAGGCAGGGCGATCTGAGTCTGCCCTCGCTGCTTGTCATCCAGGGTTTTGACGGTAACGGTTACATTGCCGCCGGCGGCAGAATGAGGCAAGGCGATTTCGCCGGAAAAGACGCCGTTTTCCCCGTGGACAACAAAATTTCCGCTTTCCGTGGCGGCTTTATAAAATACCCGGGCATATTCTTCCCCGGACAGGGTAAAGGAATAGCCGACGGATTGCACATTGGGCGTGAGCACAATGCTTTCGCCAAGAGCCGCGGGATAAAGAGAGAGGAGCATCAGGCATACCAGCAGGAGGGAGAGGCATCTTTTGAATGGCAAGGGGATTTCATCCTTTCTTCGAGAGAAAATTCAGCTTCAGTCGTGGTTTGCAATGATTTGCATGTTTTTATATCATAGCATATTATGGTATTTTTCACAATTGCCCCTCATACAATAATGTGATAAAATATTTTTGAAAATGCAGAAAAATGGAGGAAACGGGCCATGGATACGCGGAAGGAAAAAAGAAAACGCGCCAAAAAGCCGATGCTGCTGGGGCGGCTTTTAACCCTGCTGCCCATTGGCTGCATTCTATTCTATCCGGTGTATCTGGCGGGATTGCTGGATGTGAAGGAAGAAAATTATTCCTCGCCGGATTTGCCGGAAGCATTTTCCGGGCTGAGAATTGCCTATGTATCCGATATTCATTACGGTGCATTTTTGAAGGAAAACCGGGTACGGGCGCTGGTAGAAAAGGTAAATGCATTGGAGGCCGATCTGCTCATTCTGGGCGGCGATTATGGGGAAACATCCCAGGGCGCGCTGGATTTTTTTGCGCTAAAGCCGGGATTTCATGCGAAATACGGCGTATTGGGCGTGCTGGGCAATCATGACAGAACTTTGCCGGAAAGCAATCTGGAAAAAATTCAGGCCGCCATGCGGGAAAATGGCGTGATTCCCCTGGTGAATGACGTATGGATGCTGGAACGGGAGGGGAAAACGCTGGGCATTGCCGGCGTGGACGATTTTTACAATGGCTACCCCGATCTTGAAAAGGTATCCCGTCTTTGCAGAAATGCAGATTTTACGATTTTTGCGCCCCATACCCCCGATCTGCTGCCGGAAACCTATCAGGTGGATGGCGGGCCCTTTTACAATCTGGCCTTATGCGGGCATACCCATGGGGGGCAGGTGGCGCTCTTTGGCTATGCCATCAAATCATCCAGTGAATACGGAAATCGATACCGCTCCGGCTGGTATCGGGAAAATGGCGTGGATATTCTGGTGAGCAATGGGGTGGGCACATCCATGCTGCCTGTGCGGCTTGGCACCCGGCCGCAGATTCATCTGATTACGCTGGAAGGAAAGAAACAGTAAGCGGCAAAGCGCAATACATTGATTTAAGGATAAAATGAAATCCCTGGAGGGGCGAGCCCTTCCAGGGATTTTCTTATGTAAACGCCATGAAGGCGGATTAGCGGGAACGCAGCGCCATTGACGGCGCGGCGGCTGGATTCGATTATTCCTTGACCAGGAAGGAATCCAGGGACTTGAGCAGAATGGGCAGCTCACGATCGCTCAGATCGTTGGTGTCCAGATACATGTTATCACGGGCAGAATACATCATGGCCAGGATACCCAGGGTGGACTTGGGATCGATGCAGAATTTTTCAGAGCGCAGGAAGAGCTCGGTGGAATAATCCTTGCAGATGCTGCTCAGCTGTTCAGCCGCCTTCATGGAATCAACGCGAATGCGAATGTTCATAGTTTTGTTTTCTCCTTTCACCTTTCACAGGTGCCTGTCAAATGACGCTTTGGAAAGCGCCTTTTGTGGGCTTTGCTTTCTTACCCACGGCCATATTGTAGCAAATCTGTGAAAAAAATGCAAGATGGCAGGCTTCACACACTTTCTGGCGCCAAATTGTGCAAGATGTATAATGTGGTTTGGAGAAATACATTGTCATTTGCGGATTGGGAAAATACATTATTCCTGCTCGAAAAGACGGGGCATCAGCAGATCGCCGTTGGCAAGGGAAGGCCCGGAAAGGGCGCTGGATTCAGAAAATTTCCGGGGCGCGCCGGGGTTTCTGCTGTCATAGATCGCAAAGGGAACGGGGGAGCCGTTATGGGTGCGGGTGGTCATCAAAGTGGGATGATCGCTGAGCAGGAGAATTCTGAAATCCCGATCAATTTTGGGCAGTTCCTCCAAAAGGGGAGCGATCACCAGCCGATCCAGACGGCGGATGGCCTCCAGTTTCTTTTCCAGATCGCCTGCATGGGACATTTCGTCCGGCGCTTCCACATGGATGACGGCAAAATCATCCCCGCTTTTCAGGGAGGCAAGGGCAGCGTTCACCTTGCCGGCGTAATTGGTATCCAGTTCGCCGTTGGCGCCTTCGACCTCAGGCGCGGGCAGCCCTGCCAGCTTGGCGATACCGCGTACCAGGGGAACGGCAGAAACTACTGCGCCGGAATGGCCGTATTTTTCCTTAAAGGAGGGCAGCCGGGATGCGCGGCCGGCGCCCCAGGGCCAGAGCAGATTGGCGGGCAGCTTGCCCCTGGCGCGGCGGGCCTGATTGATGGGATGCTGATCCAGGAAACGATAGCTTTCCAGCATCAGGGCAGTCATTTCCTTGGCCAGGGCGCCTGCGGGCAGATAGGGCTCCCATTTTTCATCCAGAATATTATGGGGCTCCTTCAGGATGAATTCCCCGGCATCGGGGGCGTAAATCACGCCGAAATGGCGGAAGGTACGGCTGATATGGATATGCAAAGAAAGGGCTTGCGCGGCTTTTTGGAAGCCAGGATCCTGAACCAGGGCCTGCATAAGGCCTTCGGCGTCATCGCCCTCCACGCCGCCGCCGTTATGGGAAAGCATCACCCCATTCTCCACGGCGCAAAGATTCATGCGGAAGGAAACCTCCCCTTCATTGAGCAGCACGCCAACGCCTGCCGCTTCCAATACGCTGCGGCCGGTAAAATATGTGCGGGGATCATAGCCGAAAATATTGAGAATAGCGGTATCGCTGCCGGCGGGAACGCCTTCGGGCACGGTACGGGCTGTGCCGTGTTCAGAGCCGGCCAGGATATTAAAATGGGGAAGATCCAAAGATTCCAGAGGGGTTTTTCCGTTCAGCTGAGGCAGGGTGGCATCGGCCATGCCATCGCCGATCATCATAACATACTTCATAAAATTAACCTCCATTTCCAGCATTGATTATAGGCGATTCCCTGTTTTTTTGCAAGGAAAGCACAGGAAAAGAACATGAAAAAATCCCCGGAGCATGGCTCCGGGGAAGGAATAACGGGAAATCACTTCACAGCGTTATTGATGGCTTCCACAGCGGACTTGGAAGAACCGGTAGCGCCGGTGACGGCGTCAATGCCTTCGCCCAGGGTGAAGGGGCCGGTCTTGCCGATGAACTGAGCCAGGAAGGCTTCATCCGTGCCAACCTTGGCGCCGTAATCGGCATGTTCGCAGGAGGTATCCACCTTGAGGGTGGCGATGGTGCCATCTTCATTCAGGGTCACTTCGGCGGTGATGGTGCCATGGAAACCGTTGGCGGTGCCAACTTTGGCGTTTTCATCGGCGGCCACGGGGGCGGGTTCCCAGGTGGTCTGGGTCTTGAGGCCGGCGGCGGTGGTGGGCATCATGGCAATCTGCAGGCTGGTGGGAGCGCCATACTGCGCGCACAGGCCATCCAGCATGGGATACATACCGGTGGCATAGTATTCCTGCACCTGAGCCAGGCCTTCTTCGGTGGCCAGATAATCATTCTTATAGGCAACCAGCGCATCCAGGAATTCTTCGGTCAGCAGCAGATCATAGGCGTATTTCTTTTCGCCTTCCTGAGCATTGACGAATTTGATGCCGTTGGTCATGGAGGGGCTCATATTGATGAGGAAGGGAGCGGTGATGATGATGCGGGTGGGCACTACTTCGTAGATCACCATGGCGCCGCCCTTGAGCTGCTTTTCGATGTAGCCCAGTTTGGCAGCGGTGATTTCGTCCGCATTGGTCAGATTGGCAAAGGTGGCAGCATAGCCCATCCAGGAAGTGGCCAGGGTGGGATAATACTTGTCAAACAGGTTCAGCAGCTTGGCCTTGCCTTCTTCGGTTTCCAGATCGGCAGGGGTGAAGATGCGAACCACGCCGTCAAACTGAACGCCGTAGGAGCAGTAGTAGTTGTAGGTTTCTTCTTCATGGGGACGCAGCTGGCGGCACCAGGAGATGGAAACGTTGGGGTTGTAGTTGAAATGCAGGGTTTTGGAAGTGCCGGCTTCGGAAACGCCCAGCAGGCACAGGGAATCGATATCCAGCACCAGTTCCAGATTGGTGTTATTGGGGACGTTATTGAAAACGGTGGCCATCTGATACATTTCGCGATAATTCCAGCCGGATTCATCCTGGGCATAGGAAGCATCGCCCAGATAATGGCCGCCCTTGAGGAATTCCTTGATGGCCATGACCTGGAGTTCTTCAGTCCATTCGATGGCGCCGAAGTTTACGCCGCCGGCCTTATTGGTGGTGGCAGAAGTGAGGGCGTCCACATCGGTCTTCACATAGCCATTGGCCAGCGCCCAGGCATGCAGTTCATCTTCGGTCATTTCAGCAACGCCCATGGCGGGCACCAGCAGCATCATGACCAGCAGCAGGGAAAGGATCTTTTTCATAGCGGTTTCCTCCTTGTAAGTTGTAAAAATCCGTATACATTTTAGCCCGTCAGAATGGCAATGTCAAGAGAAACGGGAGAGTTTGCATGGGACGAATTTTGCCCGCGGGCAAAAAACGTACCGCGTCATCTTTATCCTTGCGTATACACTGGGAACATGGTAAAATAAAAAAGATTTTTGAGGATTTTGCGAGGAATTATTTACAATGAAAGAAAACACACGGAAGATTTTTCATTGGGAAAAGGATTTTATTCAGAAGCTGATAAAAATCGCCCTGCCCATTGCGCTGCAGAATCTGGTGACGGCGTCGGCCCATATTGTGGACGGGCTGATGGTGGCAGGGCTGGGCGAAGCCCAGTATGCGGCGGTGACCCAGGCGGGCCGGTATTCCTTTTTATTTCAGCTCTTCTTATTTGGCGCGGCCTCCGGTACCTCCATTTTCATTTCCCAGTTCTGGGGAAAAAGGGATAAAGAGGGCATTCATAAGGTGATGAGCCTTTGCTTCCGCATCACCGTTGGCCTGGCGCTTGTATTCATGCTTGGGGCGCTGTTGATTCCGCGGCCCATTATGAGCCTTTTCCTGGCTGAAGGGGAAAGCCGAAATTACGCGGTGGAATATTTATCCTGGGTAGGATTGAATTATCTTTTTGCCGGCATTGACATCGTATTTTCCAATACCCTTCGTGCAACCGGGAAGCCCACCGTGGCCATGACGGCAGGCATCTGCGGCATCCTGACCAATACCTTCCTGAATTATGGCCTGATTTACGGAAAATTCGGCATGCCTGCCCTGGGCGTCAAGGGCGCTGCCATTGCTACGGTGGCGGCTGCCGGCGTATCCCTTTGCATCAATATGGGCTATACCTATTGGAAGCGTCAGCCCGGGGCCATCCGCGCCAGGGGGATGCGGATGCCCGATTGGCATTTTTCCCTGGATTATATCAAGCGGGTTATCCCGGTGGTGATCAATGAAGGACTTTGGTC
This sequence comes from Clostridiales bacterium, assembly GCA_015056015.1. Taxonomy (GTDB): domain Bacteria; phylum Bacillota; class Clostridia; order Christensenellales; family Aristaeellaceae; genus RUG563. The sequence continues at coordinate 6,305 of SVHD01000033.1, read as the reverse complement.
TTTGGGCATGACCACCTATGCCACCTTCTACGGAAGGCTTGGCGATACGGCCGTGGCGGCCATTGGCGTATACCAGAATGTAGATCAGCTGATGACGGTTTTTGTATTTGGCGTGGTCAATGCCACCGCTATTCTGATTGGAAACCGGATTGGCGAAGGGGACAGGGAAGGGGCGCTGCTGACCTCCCGGCGGATGCTGCTGGCAACGGAATGCATCAGCGCGCTGACGGGGCTTACATTGATTGCCCTGCGCTATCCCATTCTTTCCCTGTTTGGCAGCTTATCCGCCCAGACCATTGAATATGCCGCCACGATTCTTTTGATTTGCGGCTGCATTATGCCCTTCCGCCATTTCAATACCATCAATATCGTGGGGGTTTTGCGCGCCGGGGGCGATACGGTATTTTCCATGATCCTGGATTCCGGGGCGGTATGGCTGATTGGCGTGCCCAGCGTGGCCATTGCCACGGTGGTGCTGAAATTGCCCATTACCGGCGTATTTATGGCCACCTTTGTGGAAGAAATCTTTAAGGGCGTCATTGGCCTGCATCGCTTTTTCAGTAATAAATGGATCAATAATCTGACCAATATCGGGAAACGGGAGGCATAAAATATGGACGGCATTGAACTGGTCATCAAAATCGGCTCCATGGCGCTGATCCGCCGGGAGGACAATGATATCGATTACAATATTTTCGCCCGGCTCAGCAGTGAGCTCAGGCCCGGCATGCTGCTGGTATCCTCCGGCGCTACGGAGATTGGCCGTGTGGACCATTTGAAGCGCACGGGCAAGCCCCTTTCCGGAGATCCCGAGCAGAATAAAACCGATTATTCCGCCCAGGGCCAGGCCATCCTGATGGAAACCTATCGCCGGTTTATCCGGCCGGAATACGGGGTGCGGCAGGTGCTGGTGGAGCATAATCATTTCAATGATCCCATCAAGCGCCAGCATCTTTATGGCCTTTTGCAGCGCGCCGCGCAGCAGGGAGCCATTCCCATCATCAATTATAATGACTGCGTCAGCGATGAAGAAAACAGGAAGATGGAATTGACCACCCTGCAGGAGCAGCATCCCGAATCCCAGGTGGTGGAATGCGTGGATAATGATGAAACGGCGGCGGTGGTGGCGGAACTGGTGCACACCAGGCAATTGATTCTGCTCACCTCTACCGAGGGAATTTACGCCGATCCCAAGGATCCTTCCACCCTGGTGCGCGAAATTACCGCGCCTGACGCCCAATCCCTTACCGAAGAAGTGCGTAAATGGCAGGGGCATTGCGTGGGCGCGTCCCGCGCCGGCGCCAATGGGGCCGGGGCGAAGCTGGAATATGCCCTGCGCTCTGCCCGCAGCGGGGTGGAGGTATTGATCGCCCATGCAAGGCATCCCATCGCCAAAATCCTTTCCGGGGAAGTGGCCTGCACCAGAATTGCCATTGAAAAATAAGGGGGAACCGGCATGGAATATAAAAAGAGCTACTGGGGCTTATGCTTCTGGCTGATCGCCTTTCTGGCCGTTTGCTTTGCCGTGCTTCTTTTGCCGGTGCCGGGCATGGCCATGATGCGCATCACCATCAACCTTTGCTCAGTGGGCATGGCGATACTGGCGTGGATGGTATACATCAACGGCTATGTGTATTGGTATAACGGCGTAAGCTTCGAGGAGGCCCGAGACGCCGGCGAGGAAAGGCGCAGGCAATACGCCTTGAAGCATGTGCGGGTCTTTGGAATTTTTGCAGTCTGCGGTCTTTTGTTTTCTGCGCTGATGCAATTGCTGCATATCAGCGAATGGGTTGATTTTGTGGTGCTGACCATCGGGCTGATAGCGGCGGCGATTTCCACAATCCGATTCAAGCTGTAAAAATAAACGCAAAAATACCGGGAAAGGCATTTGGCCGATTCCCGGTATTTTTCTTTACAGCACGATGGTCTCGTTATCCGCTGCCGGATGAACGGGATAACCGTATTTTCCGTTCAGGGCGCGGATGGCGGGGATTTTTTCATCCACGGGGAAAACATGATTGAAAACCAGATCTTTTGCCTTCAGGCGGGCCAGATAGGGCGTCATTTCCTCCACGTTGAAATGGGCCATTTCGCTGATCATCAAATCCACTTCCTCTTCCAGCGGCAGGGTTGGGAAATCATTCTGGGCGATATGATTGGATATATCGCCGGTAAAGAAGATTTTTTTGCCCTCGCCCTCAATTAGATAGGCGTAGCTGGGGCGATTGGCATGGGCCAGATGGCGGGTGGGCAGGGCGGTTACGCGGATATTCTGATCTTCGTAAATAATGCCGGGGCTCACCAGATGGAAGGGCAGCCGCTCATCATCCAGGGGAATGCCCTGGGTGGTCATGACCAGGCGGCGGAAATGATCAATGCCTGCCTGCTCAGTCAGATAGATGCCGGCATGCACCTCTTTAAAATACCAATTGCTCAAATCGATAAAGGAAAGCAGGCCGTATACATGATCGCCGTGGATATGAGTGGCAAAAACGGCGCGGATGCGGCTTAAATCCTCGCCGCGGCGAATGAGAACATCCATCAGCGGGCAGCCGGCGTCGATAAAATACAGGCTGCCGCCGACCTCCAGCATCGTGCAGGAGCAATAACGGTCAGCGGCAGGAACGCCGTGACTGGTACCGAGAAAAGTGATTTTCATAAGAATTACCTCCTGTTTCAGGCGCATTATGCGCGGATAGTATATCATGCCGACAAAGCAGATTCAAGATTTTCCGGGATAATTCGTATTCCTGCGGCACAATGATATTGACATCAATCGAAAAATTCGATAAAATTCAATTGAGTTCAATCAAATGGAAAGGGGTAATTATCATGTCGATTTATGATTTTACGGTGAAGACCCTGGAAGGGACGGAAAAGGCCCTGGCGGATTATCGGGGGAAGGTACTTCTGATCGTGAATACCGCCACCGGCTGCGGCTTTACCCCGCAGTATGCGGAATTGCAGGAAATATATGATGAATACCAGAAAAATGGCCTGGAGATTCTGGATTTTCCCTGCAATCAATTCGGCAATCAGGCACCCGGAACGGATGAGGAAATCCATACCTTCTGCACCGGTCGTTTTGGTATTACATTTCCCCAGTTTGCTAAAATCGACGTGCGTGGGGAAAATGCACATCCCTTATTTCAGTATCTTGCCCGGAATACCGAATTTGAAGGCTTTGGCATGAGCCCCATGGGCCTGATGATGAATGGCGTTGCGAAAAAAATGGATAAGGATTTTAAGAAGAACGGGGAGGTAAAATGGAATTTTACCAAATTTCTGATTGGCAGGGACGGACGGATCATCGCCCGGTTTGAACCTACGGCCGATATGAAGACGGTAAAGGAAAAAGTAAAAAACGCCTGTAAATGATCAGATCGGTTGCATATTCGGGCATGGAATAACTTGCAATTGTTTGAGGATTGATGTATAATGGATATGTCCCAGATCGCAGAGGGGGCTGCGCGGGAATGCTGCGCAGGAAGTGTGATTGAGGATGGTCTCATCAGGCCAGTTATATGCAGGGGTATGAAATGTCTGATAATCGATACGATGGATTAAAGCTGGAAAACCAAGTTTGTTTTCCTTTATATGCCGCTTCCAGAGAAGTCATCAAGCAATACAGGCCTTATTTGGATCCGCTGGATTTGACCTATACCCAGTATATTGCCATGATGGTATTCTGGTCGGAAAAGAAGATCAATGTGAAGGCGCTGGGTGAAAAGCTATTCCTGGATTCCGGCACGCTGACCCCGGTTTTGAAAAGCCTGGAAAGCAAGGGCTATGTGAAGCGCTATCGTTCCCGGGAGGATGAACGGGTCTTGATGGTGGAGATTACCCGGGAAGGGGAGGCACTCAAGGAAAAAGCTGTGGATGTTCCCGCCCAGATGGCCAGCTGTGTCAATCTGAACTCCGAGGACGCCATGCAATTATATACGCTGCTGTATAAATTGCTTGGAAAGCTGCATAAGGATTGATTTCCGGCATAAGAAAACGACGTACCTGACGGTACGTCGTTTTTGTTTCCCGATTAATACAGCGGATATTTTTCGGTCAGCTTTGCCACTTCGGCCTTGACGGCGGGAACGGCAGCCTCGCCTTCCTTAAGGATTCTGGCGATCCAGCCGGCGATCAATTCCATTTCGGCTTCCTTAAAACCGCGGGTGGTAACGGCGGGGGTGCCGATGCGAACGCCGCTGGTTTCGGCGGGCTTACGCTGATCCCGGGGAACCATATTTTTATTGACGGTGATATTGGCCATGCCCAGCCAGGTTTCCAATTCCCGGCCGGTAACGGGGGTATCACAAAGATCCAACAGGAGGAGATGATTATCCGTGCCATCGGATACCATCTTCACGCCTTTATTGCGCAGGGCATTTTCCAGGGCCTTGGCATTTTTTACGATCTGCTGCTGATATTCTTTAAAGGCGGGCTGCAGCGCCTCATGGAAGCAAACGGCCTTGGCGGCGATGATATGTTCCAGGGGGCCGCCCTGGATGCCGGGGAAGATGGCCTTATCGATGGCCTTGGCCAGAGATTTCTTACAAAGAATCAGGCCGCCCCGGGGGCCGCGCAGGGTCTTATGGGTGGTAGTGGTCACCACATCGGCATAAGGAATGGGAGAGGGATGGCAGCCGGCAGCGACCAGGCCGGCAATATGGGCCATATCCACCATCAGATAAGCGCCCACTTCATCCGCAATTTTGCGGAAAGCAGCAAAATCAATGGTGCGGGCATAAGCGGAAGCGCCGGCCACAATCAGCTTGGGCTTGCATTCCAGGGCGATGCGGCGCACTTCGTCATAATTGATCATTTCGGTTTCGGCGTCAATGCCGTAGGATTCGAAATGGAAATACTTGCCGGAGATATTCACATGACTGCCGTGGGTGAGATGGCCGCCATTATTGAGGCTCATGCCAAGCACGGTATCGCCGGGGTTGAGCAGGGCGAAATAGACCGCCATATTGGCCTGGGAGCCGCTGTGGGGCTGCACATTGGCATGCTCTGCGCCGTAGAGTTCTTTGGCACGGTCGATGGCGATTTGTTCCACCACGTCCACGCAATAGCAGCCGCCATAATAACGCTTGCCGGGATAGCCTTCAGCATATTTATTGGTCAGAGGGCTGCCCATAGCGGCCATAACGGCGGGAGAAACAAAATTTTCGGAAGCGATCAATTCGATATGGGCTTCCTGGCGCTGGCATTCATCCGCAATGGCCCTGGCAATTTCAGGATCGGTATTGAGGCAATTGGGCAATTCCCACATGGCTGCATCCTCCTTGAAAAAACGGCAGTATAAAGCTTGATATTGAAATACCGCGTATGATCGACAGGCTTTGCCGCAGCACACGTCTATAATGCTTACTGCTGCTTCCTTCCGGACCTGACAGGGTTCACACCGCAACATCGCACGGGACCCATCAACCATACACGGCTTTCATATCATACCCTAAAACGCAAAAAAACGCAAGAGGGAAAAATGGATTCTCTTTGATTTTACCAATGTTTTTTGATAAAAGTCATATATTCCGCCCAGTCGCGGCGGCTGAGGAAATGGGTGCCATGGCGCAGATGATAGCTGATTTCCCCGTCGTGGAAATTTTCGCCGACGCTGGCAGGCGCTTCGGGGCCCATATAGCCCTGCTTGCCAAAGAGCTTCCAGGCAGGAGAAGCGGCCATGCAGCATTTCTGCTCATTGATGGGATCGGCCCAGAAATCCAGATGGGCGCTGCCCACGGCCACAAAGCGGGGAGCAGAGGCGGCCACGAGGAAATGCTGATCAAAGGGCATTTTTTCGGGATGATCGATATACTGCAGATAATTTTCGCAGAACCAGTAAGGGAAATTGCGGGTAATATCCCGGGTGGTTTCGCCGCCGGGGTTATGATCACGCTCCAGGGCAGCGCCGGCGCAGCCCGAATCATTGGAAATCACATAGCGAATCCGCTCATCCTGTGCGCCGCACCAAAGGGCGGTTTTGCCCAGACGGGAATGGCCGATCACCGCCACATGATCTGCGTCCACTTCGGGCCGGGTGAGCAGATAATCCAGGGCACGGCTGGCTGCCCAGGCCCAGAGGGTGATTTTGCCAAAGCCTGTACCATCCGTGGGCCGGGTAAAGCAGGGCGCCAGGCCATTTTCCCAATCGCCGTCATCGGAAGTGACGTCTTTATAATAAATCATGGCCAGGGAAAAGCCGTTATCCACAATTTCCTCGATGGGGAAATAGCGGTCATAGGCCTCGGGACGGAAATTCACCAGCAAAAACAGCGGGCTTTTTTCCTGCATGGTATTGCGGA
>SVHD01000090.1 GCA_015056015.1 Clostridiales bacterium | reverse complement strand
GGAGCAAATTGAGGTGGTACCACGGATATGTTTCTATCCGTCCTCTGCATGCGATTTGTGCAGAGGACGGTTTTTTTATTCCGATCATCCACCAGCTTTCATTGATTCATGAACGGTTCATCCGTTATGAAATATTTATTTAAGGAGGCCCCTGTTATGAAAAAGATGCTCGCTATGCTCCTGGTTCTGGTTCTGGTTCTCTCCCTCTCCTGCACCGCCGCGCTGGCAGAAGATGTCCCTTATATCGGCATTATCCAGCAGATGGAACATGTCGCCCTGGACCAGGCCCGCGAAGGCTTTATTCAGGCGCTGAAGGATAAGGGTTATGAAGATGGCGTCAATGTCAAGATCAATTATCAGAATGGTCAGGGCGACGCCGCCAATCTGGCCACCATCGCCGATCAGTTCGTAGGCGATCAGGCCGATCTGGTGCTGGCTATCGCTACCAACGCCGCCACCACCATGGCTTCCAAAACCGAAACCATCCCGATCCTTGGCACCGCCATCACCGATTACGCCACTGCTGCGCTGGTGGAAAGCAACGAAAAGCCCGGCTACAATATTTCCGGCACTTCCGATATGAACCCCGTGGAAGGCCAGATCGCCCTGATTCATGAGCTCTTCCCCGACGCCAAGACCATCGGCGTGCTCTACACCTCTTCCGAACCCAACTCTGTTCTTCAGGCCAAGATGGCCAAGGCTGCCATTGAAGCTTTGAATCTGACCTACGTCGAAGTAACCGTCACCAACACCAATGACGTGCAGCAGGCCACCCAGCAGATCGTCGGCCAGTGCGACGCCATCTATATTCCCACCGATAACGTATTCGCTTCCTCCATGCCCATCGTCTACGGCGTTGTGGCTGAAAGCAAAACCCCCGTTATCCCCGGCGAATCCGGCATGGTTATGGCCGGCGGCCTGTGCACCCTGGGCCTGCAGTATTATGATCTGGGCTACCAGACCGGCCTGATGGCTGTGGACGTGCTGGGCGGCGCTGATGTTTCCACCATGCCCATCCAGTTCGCCAACAACGGCTACACCTACACCTTCAATAAGACCATGGCGGATGAAATCGGTTTCGAAATTCCTGAAAAGTATCTGGAATACGCCCAGGAAATGACCGTTGCCGAATAATTCCCGGTTGGCCTGAAAAGGCACATTGCGCTCCGGGTGAGGATGCAAATCTCCTCCCCGGGGCATTCCCGCATTTTCCCCGGTTATTTATTTAAAAAAGAAATCCAGAAGGAACGGATGATTGATCATGACACAAGTATTGCTGGGCGCGCTTTCGCTGGGTCTTTTGTGGGCCATCATGACGATTGGCGTTTATATTACCTATCGTATCCTGGACATTGCTGATCTGACGGTGGAAGGATCCCTCCCTTTGGGCGGCGCCATCGCCTGCGTGCTGATTACCCAAAAGGTGAATCCTTATCTTGCTTCCTGCATTGCGTTGCTGGGCGGCTGCCTGGCCGGCCTTTGCACCGGGCTTTTGCATACCAAACTGAAGATCCCGGCGTTGCTTTCCGGCATTCTTACCATGATCGCTCTCTATTCCATCAATCTGCGCATCATGGGCTCCCCCAATCTCTCCATTCTGCGTCAGCCCACCGTATTTAAGCCCCTGACCACCCTGGGCCTGGATAAGAATCTTTCTATCATCATTGTGGGCGTGGTGGCTTCCCTGCTGATCATCACGCTGCTTTACTGGTTTTTCGGGACCGAGCTTGGCAGTTCCATCCGCGCCACCGGCAATAACCAGAAGATGGTTCGGGCGCAGGGCGTCAATACCGATACCATGAAGATTCTTGGTTTGGTAATCAGCAATGGTCTGGTGGCCCTCTCCGGTGCTCTCATTGCCCAAAGCCAGAATTTCGCCGATGTGCAGATGGGTACCGGCAGTATCGTTATCGGCCTTGCCTCGCTGATTATCGGTGAAGTGCTCTTTGGCGGGCGCAGCTTCTATCGTCGCCTGCTGGCCCTGATTCTGGGTGCTGTTGCCTATCGTATCATCATCGCGCTGGTGCTGAAGATGGGCATGAATTCCAATGATCTGAAGCTCTTTACCGCCATCACTGTGGCCATTTGCCTGTGGCTGCCCCAGGGGAAGGAACTGATTCGGAAAATCAAAAAATCCATGGTAAAGGAGGGCGCCTGATATGCTTGAAATCAAGAAACTGACCAAGGTATTCAACGCAGGTACCGTCAATGAAAAGACGGCCCTCTCCGCCGTAGATTTTTCCATGAAGCCCGGTGATTTCGTCACCGTAATCGGCGGGAACGGCGCCGGCAAATCCACCATGCTCAATTGCGTGGCCGGCGTTTATCCCATTGATGGCGGTCATATTATTCTGGATGGCCATGATGTCACCCGCCTGCCGGAACATAAGCGCGCCAAATATCTGGGCCGGGTATTCCAGGATCCCATGATGGGCACGGCCGCCGATATGAATATCGAAGAAAATCTGGCCCTGGCCTATCGCCGCGGGCAGATGCGCACCCTCAAATGGGGCGTCACCAATGCCGAACGGGCCAAATACAAGGATCTGCTGAAAATGCTGGATCTGGGCCTGGAAAACCGGATGACGGATAAGGTTGGCCTTCTTTCCGGCGGCCAGCGCCAGGCGCTGACCCTGCTGATGGCTACGCTGAAGGCCCCCAAGGTGCTGCTCCTGGATGAGCACACCGCCGCGCTGGATCCCAAGACTGCCGCCAAGGTGCTGGATCTGACCCAGAAGCTGGTAGAGGAAAATAAGCTCACCACCCTGATGGTCACCCATAATATGAATGACGCCATCCGCCTGGGCAATCGCCTGATCATGATGAATGAAGGCCATATCGCCGTGGAAATCTCCGGCGAGGAGAAAAAATCCCTCCATCGCGCCGATCTGATCGCGTTGTTTGAAAAATCCAGCGGAAGCACCCTGGCCAATGACAGAATGCTTCTTTCCTGATGCATCGCATCAAAATAACGGTGCAGCCAATTGCGGCTGCACCGTTTCTTTTTATTGAGAGAATCGCCTCTCCCCTGCTTTCATTTCGTAACGAAAATTACGCCGTAAACCTCAGGGCCGGCATGAGCGCCAATGGCAGAGCCGATCTGCAATCTGGTAAAATGTTCAATCCCCGTGGCTGTCAGTTTATTCTCCAGCAGCGTGCAATTCTTTCCGCCGCAGCTGTATATCGTATAGACGGGAAACTTGGCATCCAATTCGCAGCTGCGAAATTTTTCCAGAATCATCTGCATGGCCCGGCTTTTGCCCAGCGCCTTGCCAACGGCCTCCACCCTGCCCTCCGGCGTAACGGATATAACCGGCTTTAAATGGGCAAAGGTGCCGGCCACGGCGGCGAAATTGCTGAGTCTGCCGCCTCTTCTCAGATACTCCAGCGTATCCACGCCGGCCAATACCCGGATGCGCTTTTTTAATTCCTCGCAGGCCGCCACAATCGAAGAAGCATTCACGTCTTCCCTTCGCAGAGAATCGGCATACTGCACCAGAATACCAATCATATGTGTGGCGCAGCGGGTATCGATAATATGAATTTTATCGTAGCCCGTCATCTGCTTTGCCAGTTCCGCCCCCTGAAAAGTGCCGCTCAATGCGGAGGAAATGGCAAAATAAATGATTTCATCCCCGTCCTGACGGCATTTTTCAAAAATATCCATGAATACCTGGGGCGAGGGCTGCGCAGTAACAGGAAAATCTTTGGATTTAAGCAGCAGTTCATAAAAAGTATCATTGTCAATATCCAGCCCGCTCAGATAGTCCTTCCCCTCCATCCGGATGGAAATCGGCACATAAATATCGCAGAGCGGATCGGTTCTGCTCATATCCGAAGCAGAATCGACCATGAATTTAATCATTTGCATTGTTTCCTTCGCCGTCTAAATATTCCATCAGCGCCACGAAATCCCCGTGAGGAGAATCCTCCAGATCCCGTTTTTCCTGATTGATCAGGCAATCCGTCAGAAAAAATACCGGAATTCCCAGTTTTCCCGCCGCGCCGTCATCCCGCACGTCATTCCCAACCATCAGGCAATCCTGGGGCAAAAGTCCGGTATTTTCCAGAATTTCCTGATAATAGGCGGGATTGGGCTTGGTATAATGGGCATTTTCATAACTGGTGATATATTCAAAATCATCCGGTGAAAGCCCGGCCCATTGCAGGCGGCTTTCCACGGCAATCAAAGGGAAAATTGGATTGGTGGCCAGAATCAGCCGGTATCCCGTTTCCTTCAGTTTGGCAATCACTTTGGGCACCAGCGGATTGAAAGCGCAGCTCTCCCTGGCGCCAAAAAATTCGTGGGCATAAAAGTCATCCAGATGCTCTTTTTCCTGACGGGCATTTTCGCCAAAGATGGCAGAAAAATCATCCCAGAAAACTTCCTCATTGGTCTTTTTTCCGGTGTTTTTGATCATGGCTTCCGTGCCATGCCAGATGGCCTTGATCAGCTCATCAGGCGCGTATCCCCGGGGCTCCATTTTGGCTGCCAGCAATTTGAAATAGGCCTTTACAAAAATATCCTGGTCCTGGGGCAGCAGCGTGCCATCCAGATCAAAGAGAATCGCTTTTCGTTTCATTATCCGGCAATCCTTCCCGGCTCAGCGCCTGCAAATTTGTCACGATCAATTCCAGCGCATGATAGAAAATTTCTCTTTCCTCATCCGTCAGCCCATTGCCGCCCAATTCCACCGCAATGCGCGCGCGATCATTGATATGTTCTGCTACTTTCTTTCCTTCCTCCGTCAGACGCAGCTTGGCGCGGTAAAAATTGCCGCCCACGCTCTCTTTGGCCACCAGGCCCTGCTTTTCCAGCCCGGCGACCGCCCTGGAAACATCCGATTTATCCCGTCCGCATAATTCGCTCAGTCGGGCAGAGGGAATCCCCTCCGGAAAACGATACAGGGTGGTAAAATAAGTGGCATAAGGCCCTTTTAAATGATATTTTTCCAATTCGTCCGCGGCAATTTTATGCCATTGCCGGGATATTTCAGAAATCGCAAAAGAAAAACGTTCAAACCTGTCAATCATTCCGCTTCCTCCTTCCCATCAGTGCCGAATTCTGACTTTCCTATCATACGCCATAAATGTTGAATTGTCAACATATAAAACAAGCTAAAAAATTGGCGTGACTTTCGTCACGCCGTTTGGGGTTCCGGTCAGGTATTATTGGCAATATTCCGTTGGCAGCAGCCGCAATTGTTATTGCAGCGGCAGCGGTTATTCTGGCTGGCCAATTCTTCCTCATCGCAGAGGGTAGCAGGCGGGAAAAGCGGCAGAGAGAAGAATTCATCGCAGACCGAATCGGCAAATTCCTCGCAGGGGGGAATCGGGCAGAAGCCATAGCTGGGCACCAGGATTTCCACCTTCGCCAGCACCTTGAGCACAATCGTTACGCATACCGTGAGCCGGAATACATTATCCCCCCGGTAGCTGCCCGCCACGCATACCGCGCTGGCCATGCCCTCCAGATGGAAGGGAACGATGGATTCATCCGGCACCGCCAGCAGCACATCCTTGCTGACCGTCACCACGCCCTTGCCGATATATTCCACGCACCGGCTATCGGTAAAGAGAATATCAATGGGGATCTGCAGATTGCCCCTTACCCGGGCAAAGCAGGGCCGATCGCAAAGCCTTTCCACCGAAAGATTGCTGATATCCACATCCATGGTGCTGGAGCGGCAGGATTCAAAGGTAATGGGCGGAACGGGCGCGGATGTAGGCGGAACGGTTTCCGTTTCATTGCCGCAGCAGGCAGAGGAATTGCAGCAGCAGGTATTCACCACCTGGGCATAGCTGGTAATGGTCACATCCACATTGGTGAGTTGCTCCTGCTGCAGGCAGCTATCGTATACCCTTTCCACCTGGATGCAGATCTTTTCGTCCAACCCATCCAGTACGTTTCCGGCCACGGTACCGGGACAGCAGGCAGGATTGGCATTTTTGTAGGAATAGAAAGACATATCTTTGCGCCTCCTTACATGATGCGCCTTCCGGCGCTTCTCCTGATCCCAGGCTGCTTTTGTCAGCCTTCATCCCCATCCTATGCCAAAGATGAATCAAGGTGCAAACGGCGAAAAATTCTCATGCTTGCGTTTCCGCCGCGCTGAACGGGCTGATGGCCGAGGCATTCATGCGGACGCAGAAAGGATGGCTTAAAAAGCACCCGGATGCGGATATGGATTCCGCGATCGCGGAATTCCGGGAAGCGCTCTCCGCCTATGGGCGCGGGGAAAAATTCGCGCAAAAGGCGCTGGAAGATGCGGAACTTTACACCCAGATGCGGCAGAGCGCGGAAGGGAAAGCGGCGCTGCAGATTTTGCAGAAGCTATACGGTATGGCAACCCGTGGCGATACATACCTGATGGCCGGGGATGATGGACCGCAAAAAACAAAAAGCACGGCGTTCATCCGTGCTTTGATTCCTTATTTCCGCTGGAATACTGGGCTGTCCACCAGCGTATCCTGAATGCGTTTCAGGGCCCGGCCCATCACTTCAATCTGCTTGCTATCCATCCCCACAGGGGGCAGATCGGCGCTGCATACCACCCGGTATTGCATCTTGCCTTCGATGCTCTGCCGCCAGATATAGGTAGGCGTATACTGAATGGAATTGAAGCGCACATTCCCCTGGGTATCGCAGGTAACATCCAGATGCAAAAGGATGCCGGAAATATCGTATCCATCCCGGGATTCGGTGAGCAGCGTGCCCATGGAATAGGCCACCAGCGTCTGCCGGTCATTCCCATTTTCATCCCGGGTTTCAATCATTTCAATGGGCAATACCCGGCTGGGATGGCTGCCCAGAATGATATCTGCGCCCATTTCGGCCAGGGCCTGGGCCTTCTCCCGCATGGCATTGGTGATGCTGGCGGTATCCTCTCTCCCCCAGTGGATCATCACGATGATGCAGTTGGCGCCCTGGGCCTTGGCGCTTTGAATCATGCCTTTGGCATGATCCAGATCAAATGTGGCCAGCATATTTCGGCCCGCCTGGGTTTCCAGGG
>SVHD01000032.1 GCA_015056015.1 Clostridiales bacterium | reverse complement strand
AAGGAGGTTACTTATATCTAAAGTCTTTTTTTCTCACCAGCTCTGCTGGTGGTTTTTTTGCGCTAAAGCAAACAAAAGAACCCGCTGAAAAAAATCAGCGGGCATTTTTATGGCGGAATCCGGAGAAATGCTGTATTTTATCCCCGGAAAATAATTCGGTTATCATACAGGCTGCATTTCCCAGATGTTGAGTTTTTGAACCGGCGCATCCCCGCCAACGGCCTGAAAACTCACATTGCGGCTATCTGGCAGGATGGGCTGAACGCTCTGGGCGATGGCCAAACGATCATTGAGAAATACCTCGATGACGTTCACATCCAGGAAAATCCGCAGCCGGATGGGTTCATTCAGCGAAAGGACCGTATCCATGGTTTCGGCGGCGCGGGGCCACAAATCCTCCCGCATGGAGGCAAGGGTGCTGTCTACGGTCAGGAAAACGCGGGCGGTCTGATCATATAAATAGGGATAGGATGCATTGGGATTGCTGCTGTCCTCCGGACGCCGCGTAACTGTAATATCCGTATGCTCCCGTCCATCGGAAGAGGCAAACACACTGATTCTCAGGGCGCGGGCCCGGCTCAGATCAATCTCCGCTTCGATTTCGATGCAGTTGCCAGCCTGATTTACAGTATAGGGCGATCCGCTGACGAAACGATCGCATTCAATGGCGCGGGCCTGGCCGCGCAGGGTTACGGCGTTTTCGCAGGGGCGAATGCAGAATTGGCCGTTGGCGTCCTGCTGCATATGCCAGGGGAGCGTCATGACGCCGTCGGCGTCGCCCTTGCGATTGATGCAGGTTTTCAGATTGAAAATGGCGTATACGCCGCCCTTTCCATCCGATGCGGCAGCGCCTGCGGCAATTCCGCCGGAGCAGCCCAGCACCTCCCCTGCAGAAAGGGGATAATGCTCGGTGGGCAGGAAAATATGCTTCTTTTTATCGTAATCGCCAATCAGAATATGCGATCCGGACGTATGGGAAAAATGCATCAGCATATACCGATCGCCAAAGGGCAGAAAATACGGGCAGGCGCAATCCTCCCCCTGAGAATAGAAGGGATTATGCGGCATGAATTCGCCCAGCCATTTCCAGTTTTTCAAATCGGGAGAATAGAAAATGTACGGCATCATCCGATGCTTGCCGCGCAGCTTTTTCGGCGGGCCGATAAAGGTTCCGGAAAGGGCGTAATAGCCGTCCTCCTCCTGCCAGAGGCAGGGATCAAATACGCGGTAAGGCAGGCCGTTTTCATCGATGGGAACGGCGGGATTCATGGTATCCTGGGGCAGTTTTTCCCAGGAAAGCAGATATTCATCCGTCGCCTGGGCCAGCATATTTCCCTTGCCAACGCCATGATAGGCTGCCAGAACCCGATTGCTTTCCACCAGCGTGGTGCCGCTAAAAACATGCTTTTCTTCCCCGGGGGCAATGGCAGTGGGCAATTCCGTCCAGCGGATCATATCGCGGCTGATGGCATGCCCCCAGTGCAGCGGGCTTCCTTCACAGGGCCACTGCTGATAGAACAGATGCATCACGCCATCTTTGATGCACAGGCCGTTGGGGTCATTCATTTTCCGGCCGGGGGTAAGGGAGCAAAAATGATATCGGGGAAAGGAAGGATCGCCGTCAAGGGCCTGGCGCACCTTTTCCATTTCCTGAATCTGCGGTTCCCGGAAAAAGGCCGCCCGCAATTTTTCATCCAGGATATTCCCGTGTCTGTCAAACATGCTTTTCATGAAAAATCATTTTCTCCTTGTTTTTTCCTCGATATGAGCCCATTATACCACAAATTTTGAAAAGGGGCCCGCCCTGCAGCAGCAGGGCAGGCCCACAAGAGTTTTTACGGAATCATTTCCGCCGGATTTTAGTTCACACCCCAGACTTCAGCCTTCACTTCCAGATAGCGTTCCAGGCCGCGTTCCAGCAGACCGTTTTCATATTCGGCCCACACGGCGTCATCGTCGATATCCAGGAGGCCCAGGACGAACTGAGTCTGCATGTTGTTGGTGTAGTCATGAATCTGGCCCTTGAGTTCGGATTCTTCCAGCGCCAGATCTTCATCGGTGGTCCAGGTGAAGGCGGGAATGCCTACGTTCACAGCATACTTCATGTATTCTTCGGTAGCCGCATTCTGGTTGATGAGCATCAGACTATCGGGAATTTGATAGATGGACTGGTAGCCATCGGGCATATAAATGCGGGACATCCAAGCGCACCAGCGACGATTCTGGGTGGTGGCGCCTTCGGCGCAGAGGGTGGTGGTGAGGCGCTTCACCATGGGGGCATTGCAGTATTCTTCAGCGAATTCACCGGTGAATACCCAGTCGGTGCCTTCATCGCCGAAGGTGGTGTAGGCGACCATGTAAGGAGTGGTGAGGCCATCCAGCCACTTGATGGCGGCCACGGGATCTTCGCAGGCAGAGGTGATGGCCCAGTTCAGCATGGTACCGCGATCCTGATGGTCGGTCTGACGCAGGCCGTGGGGGCCTTCAACGGGGGGCAGGAAATAGAAATCTTCATAGGCGTCCGCATAGATGGACTGGGTAACGAAGCGCATATAGTAGGGAGCGGCAGCCACGCCAACCTTCATATCCTTTTCTTCGGTAACGTTGACCACGGCGCGATACTGATTCAGGTTCTGGGTGTAGGTGATTTCGTCCAGCAGGCCATCCTTGATCAGATCGCGGACATAGCGCAGACCTTCACGATAGTCTTCACCGGTGGGGGCGTAGACCACTTTGCCATCCTGCACAGACAGGAAGCCGGAGGGGAAGAGCTTGAAGCAGTTCATGATGTAGTACAGGGGATCGGAGCCCTGAGTGGCATAATGATAGGTGCCCATCAGGGGGATTTCATCGGTGGCGTCGCCGTTGCCGTTCATATCGTGATCACGGAAGTATTCCAGCAGTTCACGCAGTTCGGCCAGGGTCTGGGGTTCGCCCTTGCCGGTGGCCTCGGTATACTGCTTCAGCCAGGGCTGGAAGATCCACAGACGGTTGAAGGGAGACTGGGTGCCGTCGAAACGGAAGAAGGTGTAGATGTGCCCGTCGGGAGCAGTGATCATTTCGCGGATCCGGGGATCGGCGTCCAGAATGGCCTTCATGTTGGGCGCATGCTCTTCAATCAGGTCTTCCAGGGGGATGAAAACGCCTTCATTCATACCGTAGGCAATGACATTGGTAGTGCCGATGGAGGTCATATAAATGTCAGGGTAATCGCCGCTGGCCAGGGAAAGATTGAACATGGAGCCGGAGTCGGAAGTATTGGCCACGGTCCAATTGACATGAACATTGGTCAATTCTTCATACATCTTGGTCATTTCGTTGGTTTCCATGTCTTCCACGTCGGCGGTGGCAACAGTCCATACATCCAATTCGATCTTCTCATCGGAGATGGGCATATTGCTCAGATCGCCGCGAGGCATGGCGGGATAGGTGCTTTCTGCCAGGCCGGCCAGGGGCAACATGCAGAGCACCAGCATCAGGATAGCCAGTTTCTTCATACGAGAAACCTCCTTAAATATTTTTTACGGCGTCCGCGCCGTTTGGGAACAAGGGAATCAGCCCTTCACCGCGCCGACCATCACGCCCTTGACAAAATATCTTTGTACAAAGGGGTAGATGATCATGACCGGCAAAGAAGAAACGATGATCAGGGAATATTTCATCAGCTGGGCCCGGGCTTCGGCAATTTCCATCTGGGTGGGGTCCATGCCCGCATCCACGCCGGATGTTTGATTGAGCACCAGGATTTCACGCAGGAACATGGAAAGGGGCAGCTTGGTGCGGGTGCGGATATAGAGCATGGCATTGAAATAGCCATTCCACAGGCTGACGGCATAATACAGGCCGATAACCGCCAGAATGGGGCCGGAAAGGGGCAGCACGATGGACCAGATGAATTTATAATCGTTGCAGCCATCCAGCTGGGATGCTTCATGCAATTCGGTGGGGATATTATTTTTGAAATACGTGCGCATCACGATCATGTTATACACGGAAAGACAGCCGGGCAGCACCAGCGCCCATACGGTATCCAGGAAGCCCAGGCTCTTGATCCACAGGAAGCTGGGGATCATGCCGCCGGAGAAATACATGGTGAATACGCAGGCCCCCATCACATATTTGCCGCCCTTGCAATCGCTGCGGGAAAGGGGATAGGCGCAGCAGACAGTGACAAACAAAGCGATAAACGTGCCCAGAACCAGATATTTCAGGGAATTGGCATAGCCGATCCAGATATAGCGATAATTGAATACCGCGACATAGCCATCCAGAGAAGGCCGCTTGGGGATCAGGGAAATGCCGGTAATTGGAATGGTGGAAAAAGAGGAAACAACAATATACAAGAGCGGATAGGCCAGAACGATCAGAAACAGGGAGAGAACCAGCCAGTTACAGCCCAAGAAAATTTTATCCGAAAGGCAATATCGAATGGCATGATGCTTACCCTTGGTAGGCGCATGAATCATTTTTTCATTCCTCCTTCTCAGAACAGGCCGTTGCCGTTAATCTTGTCCACGATGGTATTGGCCAGTATCAGCATCAGCATATTGATCACGTTGCTGAAAAGGCCGATGGCAGAAGCGTAAGAATACTGGGGCATATTGCTGTTGATACCCAGGTTGTAGGTATATACGGAAATTACATCGGAAATGGGCTTATTGAGGCTGTTTTGCAGCAGCATGATCTTTTCAAAGCCGACGTCCAGAATATCGCCGCAGCGCATGATCAGCAGAATGCACACCGTGGGCAGCACGCCGGGAATATCCACATGCCAGATGCGCTTAAGGATGCTGGCGCCATCCACGATGGCCGCTTCATGCAATTCGACGGGAATACCGGAAAGGGCGGAAATATAAATGATGGAGCCATAGCCCACGCCCTGCCATACGCCGGACCAGATGTAGATGGAATAGAAATAGGAAGGCGTACCCATAAAATTGACGGGCTTGCCGCCAAATACCTTGATGATTTCATTGACCATGCCGGTGCGCACATCCAGGAAGGTGAGCAGCATGCCGCACATAACAACGGTGGAAATGAAATGGGGAGCGTAGGAAACCATCTGCACGGTTTTCCGATAGCCTTTGCTGGGAATATAATTCAGCAGCAGCGCCAGAATCAGGGAAAGCGGGAAGGTGGCCAGGGAATACAGATTGATGGAGAGGGTATTGCGAATCAAGGGCCAGAATTGCATGCTGCTGAAATATTTGCCGAAATACTTCAGTCCTACCCAATCGCTGCCATAAATCCCGCGGGCAGGCTTATAATTGCGGAAAGCAATCTGCACACCGTGCATGGGCACATACTTGAAAATGATCAGCACGGCTACCGGCAGAATCAGCAGCACATACAGCGCATTATTCTTTTTCAATTCTGCCCAGATCCGGGCAAAAAGATTGGGCTGCCGCCGCAGCACAGGCTGCCGCCCAGCGATAAGATTTTTTTCCGCCATATTTTTCACTCCATTTGTAATTTTTCGGGTTGCCGTCACTGCTGTCCCTTTCGGGGACTGTCTGGCAATACATTTATTTTATGGTTGATTTTTCGTGTGCGCAAGAGGACAATTTTTAAGATTCGAAAAAATGGCCTAATTCCTGGTTTTTTCGATGTCCATCTTAAAAATTGTCCCCCATCTGAAAACTCGTCCTCTTGTACAAACCGCTCAATTTAGGGTATAATTCATGTACTGAAACGCCTGGAATTCTGCGGCGTTTTTTCGGTATTCTTACTTTTCAGAAATGAGGATCCAGCATGCTGAAACGCAATCCCAAAATACTTCGCCATATGACCATCTCCTATACCATTTTTCTTTTGATTCCTATTGTGATGGGCAGTATTGTTATTTATGTGGCCTCCCATGTGCTGCGGCAAAATATATTGAACAGCAATGCCCAGAATTTATCTTCCGGCGCAGCAATCGTCCAAGATTCTCTTTTGGCGGCCAATGATCTTACCCTGACCATATCCGCGAATGATACGCTGATTCAATTAATCAATCGTCAGGAAAATGCCAATTCCTATGCAATTCGCCAGGCCGCCAATTCCATGCCCCGGCTGCATACGGCCAATTATGTGGCAGATCGGTATTTTTTCTATTATCCGGGCCACGATAATGATAGCTTTGTCATCGGGCCGCAGACGGCTTTCTGCAAACCTTCGATTTATTATGATTCCTTTTTCCGTTACGGCGATATGAGCAACGATGAATTCTGGGCATTTATCCGGGGCACTGCCGGCCGCACCATTTATCCTGCAAAGAAAATCCGGTACATGAATGATAATTCCCAAGTGCTTCTGATGATCGTTCCTTACGGCGTCAGCAGTCCTCCCAGAACCATCGGATATTTTATGATCTATTTTGATCAGGACCGGATCATGGATCTGTTTACTCCGCTTTTTGAAAGCGGCGCGGAATGGATGGGAATCTACGACGGCAACGGACAGCTGCTGGCCTCCAACACCGATGCAGATTTTTCCAGCTATATTTCTGCCGATCTTCTCTCGCTTCAGGGAGAAGGCAGCCGGATTGTCAGCGGGGATTCCGGAAAATATACCATTCAATACTGCCGGGATCTTTCCAGCGGCTGGTTTTTTGTTACGCTGACGCCCAATCAATTCTTTACCGCCCAAACGGCGCCCCTTTTATGGATCGTGCTGGGCGGGGTATCCCTTTTCATTATCCTGGCCTTTTGTCTGATTCGTATTCTGAATAAAAATACCCAGCGCCCCCTTGCGCAGATAGTCAATATGCTTCCCTTGGAAAATGATGGGCAGCGTGGATTATGGTCGCTGACAGAATCGGTTGAACGCCTGCAGACGGACCATGAAAAGCTTGGCAAGCAATTAGGGGAAAGAAATACCCAATTGCGCGACGCCGCCATCGTTCAATTGATCAAGGGAACCTTTGAGGATGAACAGGAGCTGCGCCTGCTGCTCTCGCATACCGGCGTTGAAATCGATGAAAGCACAGAATATCGGGGGATTTATCTGAAATTGCTCCATCAGGATGCACTTTCGGAAGTAACCATGCCCCATATTGACTATCGGCATACGGTGCTGGCCGAGGCCATCTGCGCCATTTCTCCCGCCCTGCAATGGCTGACACTGAAAAATGAAAAAGAATATATTTTGCTTTATACCAAATTGGATGGCAGCCTGCCGCTGGAGGAATTGCTTACCACGGTGTATTCCACGCTGAAAAATATTTACGGCGTTGATGCAGCATTTTTCGTGGGCATTCCCTGCAAGGGCCTGCGTACCCTGAATCAATCCTTTGCTTCCGCCAAAACCCTTTCCGATGGCGAACAGGGCGGGGAAAAATATCTCTTCATGGCGGAGCCGAGGCCCCTGAACAGCAGCTACGATTATTCCGCCCAGGATGAGGCCGCTTTGCTGGCCGCTGCCCAACGCAACGAAATCGATAAACTGAATCGGCTGCTGGATCAGCTCTATGACCGGAATTTCAATCAGCGGCAGTTATCTGACTTCCTGCGCCAAGGCCTGTATAGCGCCATGATTCATACCCTCAGCCGAGCGGCTTGTTCTTTGCCGCTTCCACCTGAACTGACCAATATCCCCGTGCGGCTGGATGCAAATTCCTTCTTCCAGATTCTGCGCAATCAATATCATGCCATCAGCGCCTGGATTCAGGAAAACCGACACCGCGACAGCCGATTGATGCTGGATAACGTGCTGGGCTTTATTGATGAGAATTTTGGCAATGAAGAAATGAGCCTGACCTATGCAGCCATGCACTTTGGCTTGACCGAACAATATCTTTCGGATGTATTCAAGCGCCGGGCGGGCATGAATTTTTCCACTTATCTGGAAAGAAAGCGGATTATCAAAGCCCAGGAAATCCTGCGTTCTTCGCAAATGAATGTGCAATCGATTGCCGAAAGCGTAGGATATTCCAATATCCGCACATTCCGGCGTGCCTACAGCCGGGTGCTGGGTCATCCTCCGTCTGAAGATCGCAAGATGTTTGTTGAGGGAGATATGGATCCGGATGAAGAATAATGCCGGGAATACCCGCTACAGCCAATCGCCATATTTCCCCGGCATCAGAAAAGGCTCATTCGAAAGCGAATGTGATCTCTTGCATCCCCGGCATGAATCATGCTATAATAAATACGAGGGATGCGTGAATATGAAAAAGGGCGCGCAGCAATCAACAACGATTTGCCGCGCCCTTTTTTTGTATATCCTGCCATGTGCTGAATCAAATGAGGGATTTGCCAGCGGATTCATCGAAAGGAGTTATTTTGCCATGAACCAGTTTTCATCCAGGCTTCTTCGTTTTGTATTCTTTTGTACCGTTTGTTTCGCCATTTTTTCCTTGTCTGAGGACGTCCACGCGGAAGTGAGCCGTCGATACCTGCGCGATCCGGATGGCTGCGGATACACTTGGACATCCGGTAACGACCAATACACCTGTGATCTGGCTTGCTATGATCAATATACCAACTATGGTTATCAAAAGCACACCTATGAAATCTATCACAACAGCTCCGCGCTTGGCGCCGATCGGGAAAACGGCGCAACCGGTTGGGGCAGGTTATCGTCATGTGGCAGCCCTGTACATATGAAACGGTTGTTACCCAGCCAAGTTGCACCCAGGCAGGCAAATCCGCCGAAATTTGCATTTACTGCACTGCAGGAAGGAATTTTGAGACCCTTCCGCCCACCGGCCATACCGAAGAAATCATTCCCGGCAAAGACGCTGGCTGTACCCAGTCCGGGCTGACAAATGGCAAAAAATGTTCTTCCTGCGGCATCATCCTCCTTTCCCAGAACACCCTTCCGGCCAAAGGCCATACCGAAGAAACCCTGCCCGGCAAGACCCCAACCTGCACGGAAACCGGCTTAACCGAAGGCACGAAATGTTCCGTCTGCGGTGATGTTATCGTTGCTCAGTCTACCATTCCCGCCAAGGGGCATAGCGAAGTCGTCCTCTCCGGCTATGCTGCCACTTGCAGCGAAACCGGCCTGACCGAAGGCAGGAAATGCACCGTATGCGGCGCCATCACCCTTGCCCAGACCACCCTTCCGGCCAAAGGGCACAAGGAAGAAATCCTTCCCGGCAAAGAGGCCACCTGCAGCGAAACCGGCCTGACCGAGGGAAAAAAATGTTCCGTCTGCAATGCCGTTACAGCTGCGCAAACGGTTATTGCCGCCCGAGAGCATAGCTTCTGGGGAGAATGGACCATTGGCGGCAACGATAAGCATCGCGATTTTTGCCGGCATGGCTGCGGATTCTCCGTTTCCATGTCCTGCGATTTTCTATCCGTCATCATTGATGATGCCGAACTGACAATTTGTCCGATTTGCGGACGATTCGGAGACCAGGAGCTTGCTCAAAAGAAAAAAGCATCCATTTCCGATCCCGCAGCAAAAAATCCCGGAACCCCGGTCATTCGTGCTTTGCTCAATCCTGTTGCGGATAATCCGCAATGCCTTGCCGCCATCACAGCGGTATATGAAAGGAATGGGCGCATTGCCCCGCTGGCGGATGATGCTCAGCCTGTCACCGTGAAGCTGCCGCAAATGACAGACGCTCCCTGTCAGCTTTTTTTCGCGAGTGTTGACGAACAAACACAAGCCCCGCGCCTGCTCCCCGTTGAATATACAGTGGAAAACGGCCAGCTGATTTTTACAGTCAATCAATTGGGCCTGTTCCTGCTGATCGCGGAATAATATACAACAGAACAAAACCCCTGCGAATCATCCTCGCAGGGGTATTCCTGTACAAACCGGGGCGCTGAATGCTTGTTTGGGCTCAAAGCACCTGCTCTCCGGTATCCAGATGGAATACAGGGGTCAGATAGCCGTCGCTTTCAACGGGAATCTCGCGGCCGTTGGGAAGGAACAAGGTGCGCTTTCCAGCCCGCTGGCAATTGACGGCCACATAGCCTGCGCCCGCGATCACCGGTTCATCGGAATCACACCAGATGTGCACGCCTGCCCGTTTCATCAGCGGCTTGACCAGCGCCCGAGGCACATACTGCACCGGAATATATACGTCGTTTCCTTTGATGGCAATGGCTGTTTTGCCGTTATCATAGTGGGCCAAGGGCTCGACCTGGCTGTCGGTTATGCAGAAGCATGGGCTGCAGGCGGGATCCAGGGGAATTGCTTCGTCTGCCAGAAGGAAATGGGCAGCCTCCGTTTTTTCCATGTGCATGCCCACGGTCCGGCTCAGGTTTTCCTCAGCCAGGGAACGGCCGTCGCAGTATCCATGGCCGTCCAGATGGATTACCATGCGCCCCTGGGCGCAGGCCCTGTGCAGCGCCCGCTGATTTTCCGTCACCTGATGGCAGTTGACGAAGATGATGCACCGGTATCTTTCCAAATCGCACAGCGCCAATTCGCTTTCGTAAATGCAATCAAACACCACGCCGCTGCGGGTAAGGGCGTGATGAAGCTTCACCGTTTCTTCCCCCGACTGGGTGCGGCAGAATTTGTAGGTGTCATATACCAGCAGCACGTCCGCAGCGCCCTGATAGGGCGCTTCTGCAATTTTCTGGGCCAGCTTCTGAATCCGGGCAATCTCTTTCTGAGAGGCCTCCGCTTCCCACCAGCCTGTTTTCCGGTAAAGGCTGGCGCCATTGGAGCGCACCTGCCCGCCCAGCATTTTCACCATGCTGGGAACCAGCCGGTGGTCATAATACCAGAAGCCCTCCCCTGCCAGCAGCGGCTGCAGCACGCAGCGGCGTAGAATGGCGCGGGTTTCATCCAGACATGCAGGGTCTCCCCCATCGCAGTATTCCAGCCCTATGGGACGCTGATCCATTTCGGTAAGCCACAGCATATTCCTCAGCCGATGGGATTCCAGCAGCGTTCTTTGGATGGTGGCGCCTTCGCTCTTGCGGGATTCCGGAAAATAGCAGAAGGGGCCGCAAAGGAAATCCACGTTGGGATCATCATAGAGCATCTTTGGCAGCAGATGGCCGCCGATCACGCCGCCCGTGCCCAGATAATAAGCATAGAATGCGCCGCAGAGCATATTGGGCCTTATCTTTTTAGCGGCCCGGCAAAAATAAGAAATGGCTTCCGGCGGGGCCAATTGAACGCACATCTGGGAATCAATGATGCGCTGGGAATACCGGGGATCCAGCCAGCAGCCCTCATCGGCCGGCTGGAAGGTTTCGGGAGAAAAGCGGGCTGTTTCAAATGTGACGGAAGGATCATTCCAGCCCCGGCGCAGGTTTTCTTCCGTTTGGTAGGTTTCTTTCAGATAGCGGCGGAAGCGCATCTGAATGGGAAGCCCCACATCGCAGCCCCACTGATGCCATTCTCCGTTCACGCCGCAGGCCACCTGCAGCGCCATCAGCGCATCGCCTTCCGGGGTACCTTCCAAATCCCGGAGGAAAATTTCCATGTTTTCCGTTGCTTCCTTCAGCCACCGCTGAGAGGAAAGACTCACCCGAAGATGCAGGTTATGGTCGTTTCGGATCAGGCGATCCTGTTCGCCATTATCAATTCCCGGCAGATCCCCCTTTTCCGTGCGGTAAACGATGCACTCCTCCGGATGATCCCGCATCCACCAATAGGGCGGGTTCATATGAAGCCGCAGAAGAATGCGGGCATTGGGGTTGGCGTCCAAAACGGCGGATAATTCGGCGATTAACCCCTCCGTATCAAAGGACTCCGTTTTGCGCCAGCCCAGATGCAGCCCGATATCTGCCGCCACCAAATTGACGCCAGCCTTGGCAAAGGCAGCGATATTTTTCTGGGCATAGGCTGTATTGGCTGCAGCAGCGGGAAAATCGCTGAGAGCGTATAAAACGGGCGCTGTTTTTTGGCCGTCAATTGTCAATGTCGGCTTATTTCCCCATTGGCTGATTTGATACGTTTTCATGCAGGATCCTCCATATTGATAGTTTATCTTTGTTTCATTATAGCATATCCTTCCTTGGAACACAACGGACACACCAAGCCAGCGCGCTAGTTCGAAAAAAGCAAAGCATGCCGACATGAAGGCGTGATGAAGCATCAGAAAACGCTGGAGAAAATGAACGAAGCGTATCTTTCTGATGCTCTCGTGGCACCTGAAACCACCCGCAACCTCTGATGGCATAAGGCTTTTCGGGAAATGCCGTGGCACTTTTGTAACGGAAGCCTCTCCCCCATCACGAAAATGCGAATACCCAAAAAAACGAAAAAAGCCTTGATCTACAAGGCTTTTTCACTGGTGGGATTAGTAGGACTCGAACCTATGACCCCCACGATGTCAACGTGGTGCTCTAACCAGCTGAGCTATAATCCCACGGGTCACAACGTGAAGATTATAGCATAGTCCGATAAAAAAAGCAAGGGGGAAATTGCAAAAAATTATATTTTTTCAAAATTCTTTTTTTCTGTGGTTTTTCCGCCCGGATCCGCTGTTTTTTCCCCATGAAAAAGGGTATATACATAGTGCGGTTCGTTGATTTCCAAGGGCGCTGATGTATCCGCGCCGATATCTGTGGATTGCGCCATCGCTGAAAAAGGACTTTTTCCCGTCGCGGCGAATTTACCCATGAAACAACACCTGACGGAGGCATATATGAAACTGATTTCCTGGAATGTAAATGGGCTCAGGGCCGTTATGGGCAAGGGATTTATGGAAAGCTTTGCCGCCCTGGATGCAGATATTTTCTGCCTGCAGGAAACCAAACTGCAGGAAGGCCAGATTGAAATGGATCTGCCGGGCTTTCATCAATACTGGAATTACGCAGAAAAGAAGGGCTATTCCGGCACCGCCATCTTTACCCGGAAGGAGCCCCTTTCCGTGCGCTATGGCATCGGCGTGGAGGAACATGACCACGAGGGCCGGGTGATCACCCTGGAATTCCCGGATTATTATTTCATCACGGTTTATACCCCCAATGCCCAGCGGGAATTGACCCGGCTGGATTACCGGATGCAATGGGAGGATGATTTTCTTTCCTATCTCAAAGAATTGGAAAAGAATAAGCCCGTCATTTTCTGTGGGGACCTTAACGTTGCCCACAAGGAAATTGATCTGAAAAATCCCAAATCCAATATGAATAACGCCGGCTTTACCAAGGAAGAGCGGGGCAAAATGACCGCCCTTCTGGACAGCGGCTTTATTGATACCTTCCGTCATTTCCATCCCGATGAAGAGGGCGCCTATTCCTGGTGGAGCTATATGTTCCACGCCCGGGAAAAGAATGCGGGATGGCGCATTGATTATTTCATCGCTTCGGAAGCGCTGAAGGATCGCCTGCAAGGCGCATGCATCCATCCGGAAATCATGGGCTCGGATCATTGCCCGGTGGAATTGGTCATCGCAGATTGATAAGACCGCCATCGCAAAAAACATCTCCCGTCATCTGGCGGGAGATGTTTTTTATTTGAATGGCAATATTTATTGAATTTCATCCACTTCCAGAACCAGGCTGTTGGCGTGGCCCTGGATAAATACCTGCAGCCCCACCCGCATCAGCTGGCGGCCGGTAAAGATGCCAAGATCCTTTTCCCGGGTGGGGATTTCATCCTGGAAGCCCGGCTTTTTAGGATCCAGGGTCCAGAACGTGCCATGGGCGGTGATATGATATTTCGCCTCCGGCTTCAGGCCCTTCAGGCGCGCAGGCTCCGGCATTTTGCCAAACTGCATATTCTGGCTCATCATGAATACCACCGCCTTGGTGGCGTCCTTATTTACATATTCATAAACGCCGTAGGGCTTATCATCCACGGAAACCAGCCGATATAATTCGCCCAACTGGGTGACAGGGCGAATTTTCTTCGCCAGCGCCACCAGATATTTCAGTTCCTGAATATCTTTATCCACCATTTCCTGCAGCTTCATGGAAATGGACATGGAGCTGAGCATGGCCATATGCCCCCGATATTGAAGCGTGGTTTCTCGCCGGTTGAGCCACTGGCTCTGGGGAATGGAAATAAAGCAGGCGCCGCCCTGGAATTTGCCGGGAACGAAATGGCTCATGCCCTCAAACATATTCAAAGAATCCACCGGATCCTGATTATCGCTGCGGTGCATACGCCCGGCAATGCGCAGCATGGCCAGATCGGTGCGCTTGCCGCCGCCGGCAGAATTTTCGAAAATCAGATCGGGAAAGGTCTTTTTCACCGTTCCATAGCATTTCCACATATTCCGCACATATTTATCCCAGCTGTTTTTCTGGAATTTGATGGGCATGCCTCGCCAGCCCAGATGGGGATTCTGGCGATTGAAATCGTTTTTGATATAATCAATGCCGTTTTCGCCGATGATCTGGATCAATTTGTTGGTCACATATTCGCAGCAATCATCATTGGCCAGATTCAGCGAATAGCACTGAAAACCGGCGATTTCCGGTTCGCGATTATCATAGCCCACGATCCAATCCGGATGCTCCCGGACCAGTGAGCAATCATGATAAACGGCTTCCGGCTCAATCCACAGGCCGAATTTCATGCCGTATTCATGGCAGCGATCGGCGCAGGGCTTGATCCCGTTGGGGAAGCGCACCTTATTGATTTCCCACAGGCCATAGCCCGTGCGATGGGATTGACCGTTATTCACCGGCGAGAAGGGGGGATATTGCCCCGTCCAGCCGCCTTCCATGATAAATAATTCCACCCCAATTTCATGGGCACGGTCGATTTCCTTGAGGATCGCTTCTTCCCAGATCTGGCTGCCAAAGGCGTTATGGGCATTATAAATAATGGGCAGCAGCCGCTCCTTTTCCTTGGGGTGGATGATTTCCTGAATCTCGTAGCGATGCAGAATCCGGCTGGCCTCTCCAAAGCCGCCCTCCGCAGAATAGCCGGCAAAAAACACCGGGGTTTCGTATTCCTGGCCCGGTTCCAGACAATAGCCGAAATCAAAATCATTCACGCCGCCGGTGATGATGGTGCGATCCAGCTGATCCCGCTCAAAGACCAATTTCCAGTTGCCGCTCCACATCACCGAACCGTAGTAACAATGGCCCATTTCCTCGGTGGTTTTGCCTTCATCCATCATGAAGAAGGGAATAAATTCCGGGCCGGAAAGGCCGCGGCGGCTTTCCAGGATCCGGCGGCCTTTCTGCAGCATTTCCCGGATGCGGTTATATTCGTGAGCATAGCCGCCCACAAAAGTAGTCAGGCGATAATCATCCCGGTAGGGCAAATGCCAGTTGGCGGAATAGACGCTTTCCAGCACCACGTCCCCTTCCGTCTGATTTTTAATCACACTCTTTCGTTCGATCACATCAAATTCCGGGCAGAGACGATAGCAGAGCGTCACCTCCAGGGCATACTGGGGATCCCGGGTAACGATGCGCAGGTTTTCCCCGTCAATTTCATGGGATTGATATTTCAGGAAAAGATTGCGGGTGCCATCCGCAAAGGTCACTTTCAGGGCGGGTTCAATAAAGGAAAAACCGCCAAACCCCCGGTATTCCTGGAAGTCATCTTCTTCAACTTTCAATTCCTTAAAGGTCATCCGCCTGGCCATATCATACAGCGTGGGCAATTCGGAGGCCGCCTCCAGCTTCTCGCCCCAATGCATCTGGCAAACGGTATCCTTCTTGCTGATCTGGATAGCGTAGGTGCTGTTTTTCCCCTGCAAAAGGAATGCGCGGGCCGCTTCATCATAAAGAATAGGCATGGTTTTTACCCCCTTATGCTCATGTTAATTTTTCTGCTGTTCTTATTATAAGCCATTCGTCGAATTCTGTATACGATAAATTTCTATATTTTCTTGCCGTTTTATGATAAAAAACTGTAAGTCTCCCAATTTTTCACCAAAATTGCGTATTGCTCATCAAAAAATCGGCAGATGCTTTTTCCGCATCCGCCGGCGGCCAGGGCGGCCGCGGGGCTTTCATCCCCTTCCACCCACGCCTGAATAAAGCGCTTTTGCAGTTTCCGCAAAAAATCGCCTTCTATCGGGCCGGAAAGCAGCACCATGGTGGCGTCGGATTCATAAATATTGCCTACCAGTTCCACCAGTTCCGGCAATACGCATCCCCGCAAATCCAGCATTCCCCGGGAAAGGGGCAGCATTTTGCGAATCACGGGCAAAAGCGCACGTTTTTCATAGGGCATGCAGATGGTCATATCCCCCAGGCAATGCTCATCCGCAAAATGGAAGAACGGGGCAAAATGACCGCCCTTCTGGACAGCGGCTTTATTGATACCTTCCGTCATTTCCATCCCGATGAAGAGGGAGCCTATTCCTGGTGGAGCTATATGTTCCACGCCCGGGAAAAGAATGTGGGATGGCGCATTGATTATTTCATCGCTTCGGAAGCGCTGAAGGATCGCCTGCAAGGCGCATGCATCCATCCGGAAATCATGGGCTCGGATCATTGCCCGGTGGAATTGGTCATCAGCGAATAACAGATCATACAGAAAAAACGCTGGAGAATATCTCCAGCGTTTTTTTGATACCGTTTATTCAAATACGATTTTCTGCGGCGGGCCGAACAGGCAAATATCCTGATAATCAGGAAGCGCTGCGCGATAACCAAGCAGGATTTCCCCTTCTCCTCTTTCCCCCGTCAGGCAGCCATCCGCATCCATTTTCGCGCCGGAAAGAATCACGCTTTCCAGCTTTTCCTCCGTTTTCCGCCATGCGCCATCCCGGGAAAGCAATTCCGCCTGCAGGGGTAATTTTTTTCCGGCCGGCCAGGAGGAAGGCAGCGCCCCACGAACAGCCACCGGCATATCGGCAAAATGATGTACCCAATCGCTGGTCAAACCATCCTGCCCCTGGAGCATGCTCTGGGTAATGGCCCCGCCGGATCCTTCCCACATCTGGAAAGCCCAGGTCCAGGAAAAAACGGTAATCCCGCGGATATGCGCCAGGCGCATGAAATTTTCGCCAATCATGCTGTGATTGGGGTTAAAGCCCGCATTGGCGCCCTGGGTTTCCAGCGCAAAGCGATAGATGCGCTGATTATTTTCATCCATATCATCCGTGGCGCTTTCCTTCTGCACATAGGTGCAATGGGCCAGCGGCAGCCGGGGCATATGGGCATGCACATAGGAAAGATAGGGCGGATGAATGCCCATGATGCAGGTGCAGCCTTTTTGTGATTCCGGACGTGCGATGATATCCCGGATTTTTCCCGTCAGTTCCTCTTCCTCATAGTATCCAGGCACGCCCTTGATTTCAATCAGCACCGGGGTATCGGGATAATCCGCCATGGCCGTCATCAGATCATCAAAACGATCCATGCCTTCGCCGGGGAAATATTTCCGGCGGATATGCCGCAGTTCTTCCCAGGGCGTTTCATTGACAACCACATTTTCGATAAAAAGATTCTTGGTATTCCGGTCGTGATGCACCACCAATTCCCCATCGCCGGTGAGCTTGACGTCAATTTCAGCCGCGTCATAGCCCAGTTTGCCCGCTGCCACCGTGGCGCTGATGCTGTTTTCCGGATATTCACCGGTGGCATGATAGGCTTTATGGGCATACAGCGGCGTAGGCCGGAAGGAAGAACGAGCAGGGAACATGGCATAAAGATCATACAGCCCGTTCATATCCTGGCAAATCACGCCGCAGGCGCCGGCTGCCAGGGCGGCCGCGGGGCTTTCATCCCCTTCCACCCACGCCTGAATAAAGCGCTTTTGCAGTTTCCGCAAAAAATCGCCTTCTATCGGGCCGGAAAGCAGCACCATGGTGGCGTCGGATTCATAAATATTGCCTACCAGTTCCACCAGTTCCGGCAATACGCATCCCCGCAAATCCAGCATTCCCCGGGAAAGGGGCAGCATTTTGCGAATCACGGGCAAAAGCGCACGTTTTTCATAGGGCATACAGATGGTCATATCCCCCAGGCAATGCTCATCCGCAAAACGGAAAAGCGGTTCAAATGCCGCATCCGAATCCAGATAAAGAATGGGCACGGCCTTGCCGCGGATTGCCAGCATGCTTTCATAG
Organism: Clostridiales bacterium; assembly: GCA_015056015.1. Classification (GTDB taxonomy): domain Bacteria; phylum Bacillota; class Clostridia; order Christensenellales; family Aristaeellaceae; genus RUG563. The sequence continues at coordinate 12,816 of SVHD01000032.1, read as the reverse complement.
AAATCCCCGATTTTTTCTCCGGCAGGCGAAAGCAGCTGCAAATCCCCATTCAGATGCATCATCACCGCCTGGGGCGGGCGGGAAGACGCCATCACCCGGGCCAAATTTGCATCCGCCCGATAAGTAGCCGTGGGCGGCGTAATCAGGCCGCAGGCGGGCAAATATAAATTCAATCGAAAGCTTTCCGCAAAGCTGCGATAAATGGGCTTTTTCATCGATCATTCCCCTTCCGGTCATAGGATATATCCGGTATTCGATTGACAGAAAAAATTTCCTGCCCGCATCAAGCAAAATGGAAAAAAAGACCCCCTTCGGCCACACAGGCCAAAGGGGAAAAAATTAAAGCTCGTATCCGCGTCGGATCATTTCATCATGCACGGATGCTCCATCGGTTTCGTGGGCGCTCATGCCCTTTTCCAGCCGGCTCACTGCCACCGCTACCGCTTCGCCCATGGCACAAGCGGTAGTGGTCATCCGATAGGAAGATAGGGCCAGGAAATCGCCGCTGATGCAGCGCCCCACCATGAAAAGATTTTCCACATCTTTGGCGATCAGGCAGCCCATGGGCACGGAATAGGGCTGAAATTTGCCCCAATTCTGCTCTGCCGAATTGAAGTTAGGATCCAGCTTATGCACATCCAGATTAAAATGCACCGGGGTGATCCCATCCTCAGAATACCGGCCAGCCAGGGCGTCCTGGGCGGTAATGGTTTTTAATCCATGCACCCGCCGGCCATCCCGCAGGCCCAATTGCTCCGCCGTCTGCACCAGGGTGAAATTTTCCCAGCCGGGATAACTGCGCAGCGCATTCACAGCCCGGTTGATTTCCTGCCGTGCCTCCATGGTGGCCCGGGACATACCGAAATCATCCTCGGCATGGACGTTATACTGATGATTCACCGCCAGCTTATGGGTAACGCCGCCGGGAGAAAGCTTAAAAAGAAGCGGCGCTGTATAGGAAGGAGATACGCCCTGATCCATCAGCATTTTTTTCAGTTTCTGCTTCACATCATAATTATGAATATCGCTGTGCCACAAATCTTCCGGCACCCCCGCCGTCATGGCCTCCAGGCTGCCCGGCTGCTGCTTCTTGATGGTGGGATGGCCAATTTCGTATTGGCAGCCCGCCAGCTTGGAAAGCATGCCATGACCCGTACCGTCCACATAATAATCCGCGGTAAAGGCGTGGGATACCATACCATCCACCAGAATGGCGGCAATTTTTCCATTCTCCACTTTCACATCCGTCACCCGGGCGTATAAAAGCACATCCACCCCTGCTTCCATGCAAAGGGAATCCAGCAGCAGCTTCATTTCCTCAATATCATAGGTATAGCTGTCATAAGCCCCCAGATGCAATACCCACTTGGCCTTATTGCGCTTCATCAATTCATTCATAATTTCCAGGGGCAATCCGCCTTTTCCCGGCATATCCAGGGAAATGCCCATGAGTCCGCTGGTCCAATAGCCGCCCACGCAGCCTGCGCAATCCAGCAGCAATACCTTTTTATTCATCCGGGCCGCCGCAATTGCCGCGCCCACGCCGCCGGGCCCCGCGCCGCAAACGATCAAATCATAATGGCCGCCCTCACTTACTTCCCGAATAAATTGCATCTGTCCTCTTCCTTTCCCCCGCAGATTGGCCTTGTTATCCATTCCATCTTCCACGATCCCAGCGATCATTGCAACAGGTATTTTTTGCACAAAAAATAAAAATGGGCCGTAGCCCTGCGAAATACACGCGCTTTCTGCCGTTATTCCTTGAAAAATACCTGTTGATCTCCTGTTCTTTGGAAGGAAAAAACAGAAGAATATCCTGAAATCAGGCATCCTTCTGTTTTTTATTATACCAGCAATTATTTTGGCGTGCCAGGCTTTATCGGCATTCCGGCTTTATTCCGTTCCTTTTTCCAAATTCAAGCGCATCAAGTAATAAAATACCAATTCCCATCCCGGAATTTACTGCGCCATGCTTTCTTCATCCCGGCCCAGCTTCTGCTGCAGGAAAAGCTGGCTGTGATAGAGGCTGAAATGCCCGGAAAGCATAAAGGATACCGCCGCGCAAACCCCGAACAGGGGCAGATATTCAACGCCGAATAATTCGATGGAAAGCATAATGGAGGCAAGGGGCGCATTGGTGACCCCGCAGAATACGCCCACCAGCCCGATGGACGCCCCCAGGGCGGGAGAAAGGCCCAGCAGCGGCGCAATCACGCAGCCCATGGTAGATCCCACAAAGAAAGAAGGCACGATTTCGCCGCCTTTATAGCCGGAACCCAGGGAAATGGCGGTAAAAAGAATTTTGAGCAGGAACATCCAGGGCTTGGCATTCCCCTCAAGAGCGGAGAGAATCACATGCATACCGCCGCCGTTATAATCCTGATTGCCCATCAGCAGCGTCAGCAGGATAACGGCCGCACCGCCCGCAATCACCCGCACAAAATCATTGGGCAGCCATTTTTTGATCCAGGCGCCGCTTTTATGCATGGAAACGCAGAAAACAATGGCCACGCCCGCGCATGCCATGCCAATGCCCCCCGCCTGCAGCAGCGAAACGGCATTGACCGCTTCCAGTCCGGAAGCCAGGGGGAATAATTCCACCGGCGCGCCGATAAATTTAGCAGCCAGATTGGCGGCCAGGGCGGAAATCAGGCAGGGCAGCAGCGCCCGGCCATTAAATTTCCCCACCTCGATAATTTCCAGCACGAAAATGGTGGCGGTAAGCGGCGTGCCAAAAAGCGCGGAAAACAGCGCCGCCATGCCGCATAATTCAAAAATCCGGCGGCCATCCTGCCGGGGATGCAGAATATCCCCGATTTTTGCGCCCAGGCTGCCGCCCAATTGCAGGGCCGCGCCCTCCCGGCCGGCAGAGCCGCCCAGCAGATGAGTAATGGTGGTAGAAAGGAAAATAGCCGGGGCCAATTGCACCGGCACCCCTTCCTGGGTACGCACGGTGGTCAGGATTTTATCCGTGCCCACATTCAGGGGCAATTTCAGCAGCCGGTAAAGCCCTGCAATGGCAAGGCCGCCCACCGGCAGCAGATACAAAAGCCAGGTATGATGATTCCGGGTATGAGTGGCCCATTCCACCGCCATGGAGAATAATCCGCCCACCACGCCGCATACCAGGCCAATCAGAATTCCGATCACGGCCCAGCGAAGAAAGGCCAGCAAATAATGGCCACTGTCACGAAGCTGCTTTTGCATCATCATTTCATCTCTTTACAATATTTTTTCCCGAAAAAACAGACCGCCTGAAGATGCTTTCCTCACGACGGTCTGTCAATCGTCATGCCGGCAAGGAAGGATTTTCCTTTGCGCCCCTGTATTATAGCAGGAACTTTATCAGCATGCAAGAATATCAGAAGATTTCAAAATTGAATACATGGGCCACGGAGCTGCCATAGTTTTCCACCATCCGTTCGCTGCGATAGGTGGAAAGAGGAATGAAGCGCACAGCCTTGGCGGTGATATCCAGCTTTTCTTTGATAAAGCGCTGGTGATTATCACAGGTTTCGTAAACGGTCTTCCATTCGCCGCCTTCATCCTGGGCTTCGATCCTATAATGCTTCACCAGCGTCTGGGGGAAGCCGAAGGTGGTCTGATCATGGCTGTAGGCGAAGAACAGAACGGAGGAGGTATGCAAGCCGTCAGGATTCCCGTCGGTACATTCCCGGTTCAGATCGCTGTCCAGCACCAGGCGGAAGCCGTTTACATGGGTAGGCTGATCAAAGGTATAGGTAATGGCCTTGTTGGTCTTGCCGAAATACCCGTTATCCTTGCCCCAGATCCGGCGATCCATGCCGTTGATCAGATCGGAGCAATCGCCGTAATCACAGGAAAGGGTGGCCTTAAGCGCCAGGGGAGAAATGGGCCGCTTGAAGCCGGGCAGGAAGCAATCATCTTCCATCAGGGTATTCTGGATTTCGGTGATCAGTTTTTCGCCCGCTTCCCGGGGCAGCATGCCATTTTTCACCGCAAGAGCAGCGCCGGTGCCGGCGGCCTGGCCGATCACGCCGATGGTGCCCATAACGCGGGTGGTGCTGAAGGCGATATGGGAGGCGCTGATATTGCGGCCTGCAAACATCAGATTATCAATATTTTTGGAATAGAGGCTGCGGAAGGGAATGCCGTAGGGCTCACTGAGCCGACGCTTCTGCAGATGGGCGCCGCCTTTGGCATTCATATGGAAGCCGCCGGGCAGATGATTATCAATCTGCCAGCCGCCGTAGGCCACGGTATCGGGGAAAACGGGGCAATTTTCCACGTCATGCTGGGTCATCACATAATCGCCCACATAGCGGCGGCTTTCCCGCTTGCCGGGAAGGAAGCCCACCCATTCCAGATCCCAGTTTTCCGCGCCGTGATCCCCGTGATTCTTGATATGATCCCAGGCGCCGAAAGCAATTTTGAGCAATTCATCCCGCACTTCTTCAGTATCGGCGATGCTGTCCTGCATGCCGCCCAATTCCACCCAGTAAAAATTGGTGTTCATGGCGTAGAGGTTATGGGGCTTATTATTCATGGCGTCGTCATCCGGGAAATCATAGGCCCAGGCAGGGGGCGTATAGGAAATGGGATGATCGGTTTCCCGGCACTGAATCATCAGGCTCATGCCCATGGTATGAGGATCGGCCTGCTCCAGGCCAAATTCTTCATTGAATTCGGCTTTGGCTTCCCGGCCCACCTTGTATTCCGCGCCGGTGAGGGGGGCCAGAATGCTGTCCCCGGAGGAATCCACGAAAATTTTCGCCTTCACCTGATGCCAGGTGTAGGTAGTCAGCTGGAAGCCCTTGATGCTTTCGATATGGCCATCGACGGTTTCGGCGTCGCAGCAGCTGCAATTGAGCAAAAGCTCAATATTCTCTTCAAATTTCACCTTTTCATAAAGCAGGGCATCCCAGGTGGTAAAATTCCGCCGGGGATTGCGATGCATATTTTCCAGCAGCAACTCTTCCATCAGGCCGGTTTCCTGCAAATCGCGAACGCGGGTGCCCGCGCCGGAAATCCACATGCGGATTTCGGAGGAACAATTGCCGCCCAGCACGGGACGATCCTGCATCAGCACCACCTTGGCCCCATGACGCGCCGCAGAAATAGCGGTCATCATGCCGCCGATACCGCCGCCTACCACGCAGATATCCGTTTCATGCAAAATGGTCTTCAGTTTTTCAGACATTTTCCCGTTCCTCCTCTTTATTCCTCAAAAATCCAGTTTTCCAATTCCTTCATGGTGGGGGCGGCAAAGCTTGCCTTGGATTTTTCCTGCCACCGCAGGCCAAACAGCGCGCCCACCATGCCGTATTCCACTGCACCGTCCACATCGGTGACCGGGTTATCCCCGATCATCAGGGTGCGGGAAAGATCCGTTTCGCCGCTGTGCTTGAAGATATAATCAAAGTATTTGGGGCTTGGCTTCATGGCTCCCACCTCATCGGCGGCGAATTTCCCGGTGAGATATTGGGAAAGCCCGGCGTTCTTTACCCGGCCATTCATCACCTCGCCAATGCCATTGGATGCGGTAAAGACCCGCACGCCATTTTCCTGCAGACGCTTGAGCAGATGCTCCGCGCCCTCTTGGGCGTCATAGGCATGGGCCAATTGATCCAGAAACCAGGGGGCCACTTCTTCCGCCGGCTGGAAGAAGGGATGGCGCTTGAAAAGCTGCTCAAACCGCATCACATACAGCCGTTCCCGGGTGATTTCTCCCCGATCCAGATAAACCCACAATTGCTTGTTGATTTCCCGGTATTCATCGCCCACCTCATCGCCCACATCCTGGCCCTGCCGGGCATACAATTCCCGGATGATGCGCCGCTCGGAGGTGGGGGTGTCCAGCAGGCAATAGTCAATATCAAAAAAGATGGTGGAAAACCGCATTCGTCCGTCTCTCCTTTTCTCATGCAGCAATGTCTGCCCATGATTCAGCAAATTCTCCCCTTTCGCTTGAAAGAAGCAGATCTTTTTGCTATAATCCCAGTATAAAGATCATAGAATGACCATTCAAATCATTTTGTGATAATTTTTTCGCATTTTGTGACATTAAAAAAGAAAGGCGGTGCTGAAAATGAAAAAGCTATCTCATTACCTGAATATTCAGCGGGCCCAGCATCCGCAAATCGTGAACTGGCGGGAAAATTCCATCAATGATTTTCTGTTTTATTCCTATCGCAGCACCGATTATGACCGGGAAACCTATCCCGCCCGGCTGCATTATCATGACTATTATGAACTGGTAATTGTCCTTTCCGGGAAAATCCGGTATCTGTGCGGATCCCATTCCTATCAGCCCCAAAAAGGGGATATTATCCTCATCCCGCCCAGGACGCTGCATATGTCCATGATTGATGAAGAAACCACCCGCTATACCCGGCATGTATTCTATCTCTATCCCAATGCCTTCGACGCCCATGATTGCGCTGCGCTTGCCGATTTTCTTCGCAATCAGCCGCCTCATCAATACCTGATTACCCTGCCCCCCGAGGCGCAGCAGGAATTATTTTCTCTTCTGCCCCGGCTGGATCAAGCCCTGGCCCAGGAAGACAGCCCCCTGGACCGCGCCCTGGCCCTTGGCTATATTCTGCAGATTTTCTACCTGCTCAATAAAAAAAGCAGGGCAGACGCCCCTGCCGATTCTCTGCTGCCCCCTAATGTAGTGGAAATTCAGCGCTATCTGGATACGCATTTTGCGGAAATTACATCGGTTGCCCAGGTGGCGGAGCATTTCTATTACAGCCGGGAATATCTTTCCCGTCTCTTCAAGCAATACTTTCATACCAGTGTAGGGGATTATCTGCTCAAGCGACGGGTGGCCTGCAGCCAATCCCTCATCGCCCAGGGAACACCCCTGCTGGACGCCTGCTTCCTATCGGGCTTTACCAATGCCTCCACGTTCATCCGCTCTTTCCGCACCATTACCGGCATGACCCCATCCCAATACCGGGCCATGCTGCAGGAAAAACGAAAGGATTAACGCGGCTTTATTCCTATATATTGCGTATTTCTTGACATGAAAAAAGCAATTTGTTACAATTGCATTATTCTGATGATGAGGTGTATGCCATGAGGAAACGGCATGTATGGATTTATCATGTATTGACGCCTTTGGTGATTGCCTTCCTGTTTATTCGATTTGGCTATCGATTCAAAAAAGCCAGGAATCTGCCGGATAAATATATTGTTCTGGCCAATCATACCACGGATTTTGATCCCCTGTTTGTGGCGGCCAGCTTTCCCCGGCAAATGTATTTTGTGGCCAGCGAACATATTGCCCGCTGGAAAAACGCCTATAAATTTATCCGATACGCCCTTGCACCCATTCTGCGCTATAAAGGCTCCGTCGCCGTATCCACGGTACGCGAGGTATTGCAGCGGCTGCGGGATGGCGCCAATATCTGCATTTTTGCCGAAGGCGCCCGCACCTGGGATGGGGTAACGGCGCCCTTCCTGCCATCCACGGGCAAATTGATCAAGACGGCCGGCTGCGGCCTGGTCACCTATAAAATCACCGGCGGATATTTTGTCAGCCCCAACTGGAGCGAAAAAAGCCTGCGCCGGGGCCCCATTTCCGGCGCGCCCGTCCGGGTATACAGCCCGGAAGAAATCGAAAAAATGACGGTGGATGAAATCAACCGGGCCATTGCCGCCGATCTGCATGAAGACGCCTATGCCCGGCAGATGGCCAATCCCCAGCCCTACAAGGGCAAAAAACTGGCCCACCGGATGGAAAATCTGCTTTTCATCTGTCCCCAGTGCGGAGAAATGGATACCATCCGCTCCACGGGCAATCACATGGAATGCATGAAATGCCACAGCGCCTTCCGTTATACGGAATACGGCATGCTGGAAGGAATGCCCTTTCAGACAGTAAAGGAATTGGCGGCCTGGGAAAAAAATCAGGTAGAAAAGGACGCCCTGCTGGATATTCCCTATACGGCGGCCCAGGCCACGCTGATTACCGTGGATAATCATGTGGAAGCCCAGGTGGCAAAGGGCCCCTTGCTCATGAACCGGGAAGGATTATTCTGCGGCGACTGGCATATGCCCCTTGCGAATATTTCCGAACTGGCCATGCATGGGCGGCATGCCCTGGTTTTCACCGCCAAAGACGTTTATTATGAATTGATTCCCCAGAGCGAAAATGCCCTGAAATTCCATTGGCTTTACGAAGCCCATAAAAATTACGCCGCCCAGGCGGCGGAAAGAGGTGCATGATATGGATTTTTCTTCTGCCAATACCGCCTTATGGAATCCTATGATTCAATTGGGCATTATCGCCGGCCTGATTCTGCTGGCCAATATTTTCCGCCGGAAAATTCCCTTTGTGCGCAAGAGCATGATGCCCACCGCCGTGCTGGCGGGCTTTGTGCTGCTGGTTCTGCGCTCCTGCGGCCTGCTGGCAGCGGATACCGTTTTCCTGGAAACCCTCACCTATCATGCCCTGGCCATCGGCTTTATCGCCCTGGCCCTGCGTTCCCCCTCTGCCGAAAGCAAATCCGACGCCCTGATTGGCAGTAAAAGCGGCGCGCTGATCGTGAGCACATATCTGGTACAGGCCATTGTGGGCCTGGTGATCTCCATCGTCCTTGCCTATACCTTCCTGCCCGATCTTTTCAAGGCCAGCGGCATTCTGCTGCCCATGGCTTACGGCCAGGGCCCGGGCCAGGCCAATAACGTGGGCACCACCTATCAGGCCCTGGGCATGGCGGGCGGCCGTTCTTTCGGCCTTTCTCTGTCGGCGGCCGGCTATCTTTGCGCCTGCATCGTGGGCGTGATTTACCTGAATATTTACAGCCGCAAGGGAAAAATCAAGCGCAGCAATCTGACCATGGAGGTTTCCGGCTCCGTCACCGTGGATACCTTCCAGGATCAGAATGAAATCCCGATTGCCGAATCCGTGGATAAATTAAGCGTGCAGGTGGCCCTGTGCGCGCTGGTCTATCTGCTTTCCTATCTGCTGATCTGGGGCATTTCTTCCCTGCTTCAGGCGATCGCCCCCGGCCTTGCGGGCACCGTTGCCACCCTGCTCTGGGGCTTCAATTTCATCATTGGTTCTCTGCTGGCCGGGATTTTCCGCAAGGTGCTGGATAAGCTGCGCAGCAGCAAGCTGATGAATCGCCAGTATCAGAATAATTATCTGCTCAGCCGCATTTCCGGCCTGGCCTTTGATCTGATGATCGTGGCGGGCATCGCCAGCATCAATATGGATGACCTGAGCGGCTATTGGCTTCCCTTCCTGCTGATGGCGGTGGCCGGCGGCGTATCCACCTTCCTGTATCTCCGCTATATGTGCAAGAAATTGTATCCCGGCTATGAATACGAGGGCTTCTTCTCCATGTACGGCATGCTGACGGGCACCATCAGCTCCGGCGTGCTGCTGCTGCGGGAAATCGACCCCTATTTCGATACCCCCGCCGCCAATAATTTGCTGACCGGCAGTTCCTTCGGCATTGCCTTTGGCGCGCCCCTGCTTGTGCTTATCAGCATGGCTGCCAAGAGCGATGTGATGGTGTTTGTGGTGCTGGGCCTGATCTTTATCTATCTGGCGGCGCTGCTGCTGTTCATCTTCAAGGTGGGCAAAAAGAAGGCGCAAAAGCAATAAAGGAGGGGATTTCCTTTGAAATTCTGCATTGCATCGGATATTCACGGCTCCGCTTTCTATTGCAAAAAGCTGCTGGAAGCATACCGGCGGGAGGGCGCGGATCGGCTGCTGCTTCTTGGGGATATCCTCTATCACGGGCCGCGCAATGATCTGCCGGAAGAATATGCGCCCAAGAAAGTCATCGAAATGCTCAATCCCCTGAAGGATGAAATCCTCTGCGTGCGGGGCAATTGCGATACGGAAGTGGATCAGATGGTGCTGCAATTCCCCATCATGGCGGATTATGCCATCTTCCAGGCCGGGGAAAGAATGATCTTTGCCACCCATGGCCATCATTTCCACAATGATCAATTGCCGCCCCTGAAAAAGGGCGATATCCTGCTCCATGGGCATACCCATGTGCCCAAGTGCGAAATCTATGATACCCACGTGTATCTTAACCCCGGCTCCGTTTCCATTCCCAAGGAAAATTCGCCCCATGGCTACATCCTTTGGGAAGGAAACCGCATGACCTGGAAAACCCTGGACGGGGAAAGCTATATGGAATATGAATTATGAGTTTTTTTCGGGGGAACCGTTCTTTGATGCCAAAGAATGGTTCCCCCGCGCCCCCTCCAAGAAAGCTGTTGGGAAAATTGGTTGAGCCATACTTATCGGCTGTGTGTCCCTGTTACGCAGGGGCATTTTTTGTTTTGAAAAAAGAGTAAATCCTTTTATATAAACTGGGAGACGGTGTTTTTTCGTCATCTAATGATCTCTTCCCCTGCCGCTTTCTTGGATGGGGGTGCAGGGGGAAACCATTCTTTGGCGCCAAAGAATGGTTTCCCCCTGCAAAAATCCTTCACCCATCGCCCGCGTCCGCATAGGATGTAGAGGGCGGAGGAAGCCGCCCGAAAACGAAATGAAAAGAGAGGCTGCGCATGTTTGAAAATGCGATGAATATAGACCGGATGGAAACGCCCCGGGAAAAAAGCGGCCGGGGGAACAGCGGCAATCAGAGCCTGGCGCTGGCCATGGCCTATGTGCCGATGCAATGCCTGAAAAACGCCTATTCTCTGGAAAAAGCGCTGATGGCGGGCACGCTGTTTCCCGAATTGGATAAACCCTTCCAGGCTGCGAAAGGAGGCTGCAATGATGGCCGCTGAATATAAGAATGATCTGCTCACCCGATACGCCCTGCCCTTTGCCGCCTGGGAAATTCGCCTGTATCTCAACTCCCATCCCCGGGATCGCAGTGCCCTGAAGTTATACGATCAGCTGACGAAAAAGACCGGCTGCATCCATTATGCCTCCATTGATCTGAATACCGAATCCTGCTGCGACGAACCCACGGGCAGCGCCCTGGATTGCATGGATAACGCCGCCTGCGCCTGCACGGGCAATCTGGATGAATTGCTCCATCACGCCTGCTGCTGCGAATGCCAGACCGGTGATTATTGCCCCGTGCATTGGTCCTGGATCGAAGGCAACTGGCCCTGGGAAGGCGAATGCAATCCCTGCGCAGATTGAGGAGGAAAAGAAAAAATGTGGATTTATCAGAAACAATTGCAGTTTCCTGTAAATATCAAGGAAAGCGATCCGCGGCTGGCCAAGGTGATCCTTTCCCAGTTCGGCGGCCCGGATGGGGAATTGGCCGCCGCCATGCGGTATCTGGCCCAGCGGTATCATATGCCGGATAATGAAGCCAAGGGGATGCTCACCGATATCGGCACGGAGGAGCTGGCCCATCTGGAGATCGTTGGCAGCGTGGTGCGCCAATTGACCTGCCGCCTGACTCCCGCCCAGATCAAGGCCGCCGGTATTGACGATTATTTTGTGGATCACACCGGCGGCGTCTATCTGCAGTCGGCCGCCGGCCATCCTTTCACCAGCGCCTATCTGCAGGTAAAGGGCGATCCCATCACCGATCTGCACGAAAATATGGCGGCGGATGCTGCGATTGCATAAGAACAACAAGGCCTAAACACCTTGAAAATACTGGGTTTCTGAAAGCAGCATTTTGGAATGCTGCGATCCTGTAAGAACAACATCATAGAAAAATGGGCTGCGGCAGGCCGTTTCACTGGAGGACAAGCCCTGGCAGTAAGAAATCGAAAGAGCTGTTCTGATGTTACATTCAAGCATCAGCCAGCCCTTTTTTATTGCTGAAATATGCTTGATGGGCTGATTCTGTCAAAATGTCATTTGTCTATGTAGATAGGAGGCGAAGTATTTGTCTGCAACAACCATCGCCATCGCCAACCAAAAGGGCGGCGTTGGTAAAACAACCACAACCGCCAATCTGGGCATCGGACTGGCACAGGAGGGCAAGAAGGTGCTGCTGGTGGATTGCGATCCGCAGGCCAGCTTGACCATCAGCCTTGGTTACCCTCAGCCGGATACCCTACCCTGCACGCTTTCTACTCTCATGGGAAACGTCATCACAGACGAACCCAACATCCCCGGAGAAGGAATCCTGCATCATGCGGAAGGCGTCGATCTGCTTCCTGCGAGCATCGACCTTGCAGGCATGGAAGTAACGCTCATGAATGTCATGAGCCGCGAAACCGTACTGCAGCAAGTCCTGGCACCGCTGAAAAAGCAGTATGATTACATCCTGATCGACTGTATGCCTTCCCTTGGGATGCTGACGATCAATTCGCTGGCAGCAGCAAACAGCGTCATCATTCCGGTTCAGGCGCAGTACCTGCCTGCCAAGGGCCTGGAACAGCTGCTCAAAACCGTTTGCAAAGTGCAGCGTCAGATCAACCCCAAGCTGAGGATCGACGGCATCCTGCTTACCATGGTGGACAACCGCACGAACTACGCCCGTGAGATCAGCACCATGCTGCGTGAGAACTACGGTAGCAAAGTCAGGGTGTTTGCCACGGACGTACCTCATTCCGTTCGCGCTACCGAAATCAGTGCTGAAGGTAAAAGCATCTATGCCCACGATCCCAAGGGCAAAGTGGCAACGGCGTACCGCGCTCTGACGCAGGAGGTGATGAAGATTGAGAAGCAGCGCAGCAAAAATCAAGCTGACCTCGGTAGATGATCTGTTTTCTTCGGAGGAAAGCAGAGCCGATGCCAGTCGAGAACGGGTCATAGAACTGCCGTTGGCAGAATTGCACCCGTTCAAAAACCATCCCTTTAAGGTGCTGGATGATGAGAAAATGCAGGATACCGCACAAAGCATCCGTGAGCATGGTGTGCTGGTTCCTGCCATTGTGCGTCCT
>SVHD01000089.1 GCA_015056015.1 Clostridiales bacterium | reverse complement strand
TTCAGGAAATTCTTGTTATTCTGGTTCGGGAATACGCCGGCGATTTTTCTCTGGAAAATCTGGCCCAGCGCTTTCATGTGAGCCCTGGCTGCCTTTCCAGCCATTTCAGGCAGCATGTGGGCATGAGCCCCATGCAGTATATCACCCAGAGCCGGCTGACCCAGGCTAAGCGCCTGCTTTTGCAGACGGAGCAATCGGTGCAGACCATTGCCGTTCAATGCGGCTATGCGGATCTGAGTAATTTTTCCCGCCGCTTCAAGCAGCAATTCCAATGCACGCCCCTGCAATTCAGGCAAAAATATCGATCCAGCCCTGGCTTCCCCATGAAAAGATGAGGAAGGGGAAAAACGGGCATGTTTTCAAGGCGGCCCCAAAGGAAAGCGAGGCGAAAAACGAATCTTCCCCATGCCAGGTCAATAATAAAGCTGAGTTTTTGATGAAAGGATGTTCTGTTTCATGATCCCCGCGTTGATTCTTTTTGCTGTCACCTATGTGCTGATGCTGGTATTCAGCAAATACCGTCCCTATATTGCCCTGGGCTCCGCGCTGATTTTTATCATCAGCGGCATGCTGCCCCTGGGCGAAATTTGGCCTTCCATCGATTTGAATGTGCTGCTCATGATTGCCGGCACCATGGGTTTGGTGGCCCTCTTTATTGAGAGCCGGATGCCCGAACTGCTGGCCGATCTGGTGATGGAAAAGGTGCCCAATGTGCAGTGGGCGGCGGTGGCGCTGGCGCTTTTCGCCGGGATTATTTCTGCCTTTGTGGATAATGTGGCCACCGTGCTGATGGTGGCGCCGGTGGCGCTGGAAATCTGCAAAAAACTGAAAACCAATCCCGTGCCCTTCATCATCGGCATTGCGGTTTCCTCCAACCTGCAGGGCGCGGCCACGCTGGTAGGCGATACCACGGCCATCATGCTGGGCTCTGCGCTGGATATGAGCTTTATGGATTTCTTCTGGTATCAGGGGAAGCCCAGTATGTTCTTCGTGGTGGAATTGGGCGCGGTGCTTGCCGCTGCGATTCTGTATTTTGTTTTCCGCAAGGAAAAGAGTCCCATTCCCAAGATGGGCAATCGTACCCCGGTGAATGATTATGTGCCCACCTATCTGCTGGTTGGCACGATTCTGCTGCTCATCTGCGCTTCCTTCATTGATGGCAAGCCTGCCATTACCAATGGCCTGATCTGCTGCGGATTGCTGGTGGTGGGGCTGATTTACAGCTTCCTGAAGAAAAAGAAGCTTTCTGCCATCATCGAGCCCATCAAATCCATTGACTTTGAAACCATTGGTCTGCTGCTGGGCCTGTTCCTGATGATCGGCGGCATTTCCGCCCAGGGCGTCATCGATGCTGCGGCGAATCTTCTGGCCAAGGCTGGCGGCGGCAATGTATTCATGCTCTACACTGTGATCGTGTGGGCCTCCGTGCTGATTTCTGCCTTCATCGATAATATTCCTTATGTGGCTACCATGATTCCCGTTATTGCCAGCTTGGCGGCTGCCCTGAATGTGGATCCTACGCCCCTGTATTTCGGTCTGCTTTCCGGCGCTACTCTGGGCGGCAATTGCACCCCCATCGGCGCTTCTGCCAATATCACGGGCATCGGCATCCTGCGGAAAAACGGATATACCGTGCAGAACAAGGATTTCTTCAAGATCGGTATTCCCTTCACCCTGGCCGCGATTATTCCTGCATACATTCTGATCTGGGTTTTCTTCGGCGTTTAATGAATAAGAAAAAGAGCTTCCGATTGGAAGCTCTTTTTTTAATACTTTCAGAAATTTTTCAGCCAGTTTTCGCCCGCCTCAATGGCGCGCAGCACCTGCTCCGGCGCAGGGCCGCCGATGATATTCCGGGCGGAAACGCAGGTCTTCAGGGAAATGGCTTCGTAAACGTCGCTTTCAAAAGCGGGGGAGAAGGTTTTCAGCGTTTCCAGGCTCAGCGCATCGATGGCGCAGCTTTCGCCCAGGCAATGGGCCACCAGTTTTCCTACTACGGCATGGGCATCCCGGAAGGGAACGCCCTTCTTTACCAGATAATCGGCGCAGTCGGTGGCATTGGCAAAGCCGTCATTGGCGCTCTTTTCCATGTTCTGCAGGCGGAAGGTGGCGGTGGCGAGCATCTGGGTGAATACATGCAGGCATTTGAGCCAGGTATCCCGGCCGTCAAAGAAGGCCTCCTTATCCTCCTGCATATCCTTGTTATAGGCCAGGGGCAGGCCCTTCATAACCGTCAGCAGGCCCATCAGATCGCCGTAAACACGGCCGGTCTTGCCCCGAGTCAATTCCGCCATATCGGGATTTTTCTTCTGGGGCATCATGGAAGAGCCGGTGGCAAAGCCGTCATCCAGGGTGAGGAAGCCAAATTCCAGGCTGCTCCAGAGCACCAGTTCTTCACAGAAGCGGGAAAGATGCATCATGCCGATGGAAGCGGCGCTGAGGTAATCCAGCAGGAAATCCCGGTCGCTGACCCCATCCAGGCTATTCATGGAAACATGGGCAAAACCCAGCTCTTTGGCGGTAAATTCCCGATCCAGGGGATAGGTGGTGCCGGCCAGGGCGCCGCTGCCCAGGGGGCAGGTATCGGCGGCTTCTTTGGCATGGGCAACCCGGATCATATCCCTGCGGAACATTTCAAAATACGCCATCAGATGATGGCCCAGGGTGATGGGCTGGGCCCGCTGCAGATGGGTATAGCCGGGCATGATATCATTTGCGTGCTTTTTCGCCAATTCCAGCAGCAATTCGCAAAGCTCCCGGAGCATGGAAAGGGTTTCATCGCAGGTGTCCTTGCAATACATACGCACATCCAGGGCCACCTGGTCATTGCGGCTGCGGCCGGTATGCAGCCGCTTTCCCGCTTCGCCAATCCGCTGGGTCAGGATGGATTCCACCAGCATATGGATATCCTCGCTGTCGGCAGGGAAATCGATTTTTCCGGCCTGCATATCGGAAAGGATACCTTCAAGGCCGGTAAGAATGGCCTGTTCATCCGCTTTGCTGATGATACCCTGCTTGCAGAGCATTTTGGCATGGGCCATGCTGCCGGTGATATCCTGGGCATACATGCGTTTATCAAAGGAAATGGAGGAATGGAAATCATCCACAAAATCGCTGGTGGTTTTGGAGAATCTGCCGCCCCAAAGTTTCATAGAACATGCTCCTTTGCTGTTTCGTTATTCGTAGCGGCCGGTATACCAGCCGTGAATGCCGTCTTTTTTGGCATAGACGCCGTGGGGGAGGGTAAAAATCACGCTGAGGTGATCGCCGGGAACAACGGGCAATTGATAATCCGAAATATCATTGCAGCACATCTGCCCGTTATCTTCCCACAGCAGCTGGGTGGGCACCTGCATTTCATCCCCGTGGAAAAGGATTCGTGACATTGCTTCGCCCTTTTCCAACAGGGTAATATAATGATCGCCCCAGTGGATATGATGGGCGTTTTTGCTTTCCTGCTGGCCATCCCGGGCGGTTACCACGGGCAATTCATCCGCATAGAGAACCTGGGCCTTTTCTACATCCCCGCCGGGAAGAATGACCATATTCAATTGACCTTCCGATTTTACGCCGCAGCCCCCATCCAGGGAGATGATATGCCGCTTATGATCAATGATGGGCAGATAATTGGGAATCTTGGGGCAATAGAGCACCGTGGGCCAATGGCCGACGGCCACATATTTATGGAAGGCGAGGCCCTCTTCCAGGAAATGATCATATTTCAGGAATTGATGCCGGTTTTCCGTTTGATTCAGCTTATCCGTATCCTCATGGGGGATGCCGCCGTGGACGAAGATGATATTCTCCGTTTCCAGAATGGCGGGCAGAGAGCAGAGGAAATCAATTTCCGGCTTGAAATGCTGCTGCAGAAGGGGGAATACCCGCTGCACATCCATTTCTTCCGTCAATTCTTCGCCGATTTCCCGGCACATTTCATTCAGCCAGCTATCTTCCCACCACTGAAGATACTGAATGGAATTTTTGACAAATGCCTTTTGTGCATCCTGATCCCGGCTGATCAGGGAATGAAGCCGCCAATCATCCACATTGCCGATGAGGGGATAAACATTTTCATTTTCCGCAAGCTGTTTTACAAAGCGGAGGGCTTCCAGATTCTGCGGGCCTTTTTCTAGCATATCGCCCACAATAACGAGAATATCTTCGTTGGGGGTATATTGGGCCTTTTCAAGGAGCCTGGCAAATAAATCTTTATGGGCGTGAATATCCGATACAATAAGCACCCGTTGGGAGGAGCCCAGGGTCGCATGAGACACGATGGGGAACATAAATAAAATAATCCTCCATAAATAAAATGCTCTCCTATTATAGCAAAGGAGGAGATAAAGCGCAAGAAAAAAGCCGGGGAGAAACAGCATTTTCATGCGCTTCCCTCCGGCTGATCAGGCGGGAAAGAAAATTATTTATTCTCTTCCTGGGCCAGAGCCTGCACCTTCAGCGGCAGACCGAACAGATTGATGAAGCCTTCAGAATCGTGATGGCTGTAGAGATCTTCGCTGTCGCCAAAGGTAGCGATCTTTTCCATGTAGAGGCTGCACTTGGCGGTGACGCCGGCGCCGAAGCAATTGCCCTTGTAGAGCTTGAGCTTGGCAGTACCGGTGACGTTCTGCTGGGTGGAGGTGACAAAGGCGGAAATGGCTTCCCGCAGGGGGGTATACCACTGGCCATTGTAAACCAGATCGGCAAACTTCAGGGCAACCTGCTGCTTATAATGCTGGGTTTCCTTATCAATGGTGATTTCTTCCAGATTGGCATGGGCCGCGTAGAGCAGCGTGCCGCCGGGGGTTTCATAAACGCCGCGGCTCTTCATGCCCACCAGACGGTTTTCAACCATATCCACGATGCCAACGCCGTTGCGGGCGGCGATTTCATTGGCCTTTTCCAGCAGGGAAATGGCATCCATCTTTTCGCCGTTGATGGCCACAGGAATGCCCTTTTCAAAATCCACGGTCACATATTCGGGTTCATCGGGGGCGTCCTCAGGCAGGGTGCACACAAGGGGCACATGCTTGGGCATTTCCAGTTCGGGGTATTCCAGTTCGCCGCCTTCATGGGAAAGATGCCAGATATTCTTATCCATGGAATAGGGGCGCTTTTTGGTTACAGGCACGTCAATGCCGCGGGCCTTGGCATAATCAATGGCGTCTTCACGGCTCTTGATATCCCAGATGCGCCAGGGGGCGATAATCTTCATATGGGGATCGAAGGCCTTGATGGTCAGCTCAAAACGAACCTGGTCATTGCCCTTGCCGGTGCAGCCGTGGCAAATGGCAGTGCAATTTTCCTTATGGGCAATTTCCACCAGCCGCTTGGCGATGAGGGGACGGGCAAAAGAGGTGCCCAGCAGATATTTGCCTTCATAAATAGCGCCGCACTGCAGGGTGGGCCAGATGAAATCTTCCACAAATTCCTTGCGGAGATCTTCAATATAAAGCTTTTCCGCGCCGGTCTTCTTGGCTTTTTCGTGGAGAGGTTCCAGTTCTTCGCCCTGACCCACGTCGCCCGCCATGCAGACCACGTCGCAATCATAGTTTTCCTTCAGCCAGGGGATGATGATGGAAGTATCCAAGCCGCCGCTGTAAGCAAGCAATACACGCATTTTCGCCATGAGAAAATTCCTCCAATTTCATAGTACGTTGGGAGTATACACCCATTCGCATAAAAATGCAATAGTTTTTTGAAAGTTTTCTGAAATATGCGTATTTTATTCAAGGATTCAGTATATTTTTGGAAAAACAGGGTGATTGACAAAAGAATGGGAAAGCTGGTAAAATAAATAGTAAATTTGTTTACACAACAAGAGATAAAGGAAGCGATGAACATGGATATGACCTATCCGCTGCATGTGGCCGGAATTGAGCGGCATCTGCCCATTTGCCGTGTGACTGATGATCTTTACATTGGTGCGTTCGTTATTTTCGGGGATGTGGAGCTTACTCAGTGCTGCGCCCGGGAATTGCTCAAGGCTGCGCCTGAATATGATATTCTCATTACCGCCGAATCCAAGGGCATTCCGCTGGCCTATGAAATGGCGCGCCAGGCAGGCACCAATCACTACCTGATCGCCCGGAAAGCCCCCAAGCTGTATATGAAGAATGTATTCACCACCCAGGTCAATTCCATTACCACCGAAAAGATGCAGATTCTTTGCATTGACCAGGATGACGCCGACGCCATGAAGGGCAAGCGCGTGCTGATCGTGGATGACGTAATCTCTACAGGCGAATCCCTGAAAGCAGTTGAAACCCTGGTGGAGCAGGCCGGCGGCATCATCGTCGGCAAAATGGCCGTGTTGGCGGAGGGCGATGCTCAGGATCGGGATGATATCATCTATCTGGAAAAGCTGCCCCTCTTTAATGCTGACGGCACCGTAAAGGAATAAAAAATTAAACGGCATATTGATATGCCGTTTTTTATTTGAAACCAGTAATTTGGGGAAGGAAAAAAACATGCAAAATCCGCATCATCGCATTGCCAGCTGGTGGATGCACTGGCAGGATCTGAACTGGCCGGATGGGGATAATCTGGATAGAATCAAGCGGCGTGCCGAAGGAATAGCGCAGGCGGGGGTGAGCGCCGCCATGTTTTTCGGCGCGCATTTTCGTTGGGATTTTATGCCCTTTTTTCCGCTGCTGCATGATTATATTGCGACCGTGGCCGAAGAACTGCATAAAAACGGGGTAAAGCTGTTTGATCACCATTCCGTAAACCTGGTTCATCGCTACCACAACCGTGCCGAAATGCGCCGGGTGATGACGGACAGCGGCCCGCATCTTCCACTCAGCCCTACCTTTGAAGCGGCGGAAACCTGGGAATATAAGGGAAAACGGCTGAATAACTGGCGCATGATTGACGTAAAAAACGGAAAACCGCTGTATTTCCCTCAATATACTGCGGAAGGCTTCTGCTTTCGGAATCCGGAATATCAGGAAGCATATTTCGATTATGTGAAATACCTGATCAGCGAAACAGGCATTGATGGGTTGAGCGCAGATGACGCCATGTATTTTCTGCATTACAATGCCTGCGGCT
>SVHD01000004.1 GCA_015056015.1 Clostridiales bacterium | reverse complement strand
TTCGATGCCATGGGCGCGCAGGCTTTCCAGAACGCCCTGACAGCGGTTGGCCAGGGGATCCTGCCCCTGGGGATTGCCGCCAAAGACGGCCAGGCGTTTATGCCCCTGCGCCAGCAATTGATCCATCACGGCTTTTCCGGCCGCCTTGTCATCAATGCATACGCTGGAGGTATTGGGCAGCATTCTGCCGCAGGCATCCACCGTGGCAAAAACGCAGGGAACGCCCAGCTGCTGCAGAATCTGGCTTCTTTCATCCAGCTTGGCCCCCAGCATAATGAATCCGCCCGCTCCGCGCTCGGTATGCATCCGGCGCAGGGTATCAAATTCATCATCTTCCTCATCAATATATTTGATCAGGAAAGGAACCTTGACATTCTGGGCGCAGGCCAGCATTTGCTCCGCCACATCGCTGAGGAAGAGATTTTTCCGGCCCCGGACGATGATGGCCGCAAACAGCGTTTTGGCCCGTTTCAGAAAGCGGGCGTTGCCATTTTGCACAAAGCCGCATTCTTCCACCACTTCCAGCACCTTTTTCCGGGTTTCTTCGCTCACATCCGGTCTGCCGTTGAGAACCCGGGAAACTGTGCTGACCCCGACCCCCGCCTTGCGCGCCACGTCGCGAATCGTATAGATTTCCATGGCTTTCCTCGCTTTCTGTGGTGATCCACATGGCTGGTATCGGTACCGGAAACGTTTCCGACTTGTATAGAATACGGTAATTTGGCTTGTATGTCAAGTGTATTTTGTAAAATTTATGCTGTTTAAGAGATATTTTTTCTATTTTTTTTAAATTTTTTTGGAAAGAGGGGGGAATTGACGGCAATGAAGCGGGTGAATTTCCTTTTTTTACGGCTGGGGAGAATGATCCTGAACCTGGTGGCGGAAATGAGCGAAATAGTCTTGATGAAAAAAACAGTGAGAGAAAGCCTGCTTTCTCTCACTGCGTTTTCATTATTTTGTATCGGGATTTTTCAGCTCCAGGAAGCCTTGCAGATCGATCGTTCCATCCTCATGACGCTGCACGCCCCGGAATTCCAAAGAAATGAACCAATCTGCCGTGACCTGATCGCCGGAAGCATTCACCGAATGGGCGCCATCCCAGTAATAGCAGCTGTCATTGAGATAGGCTTCCGGATTCTGCTGCCCCTTGGGCTTGAATTCATCCCCTTCGGAGGGATCGCCGCCGGGAATGCGATCATCCTTCAGGGAAATAACGCCCGCAGCCCGATAGGCGGTATCCTGCTCAATATTGGTGTAGAAGGCCACGTTATAGCGCAGATTATTATAGCTGATGCAATTTTCCACCCAGGCGTCGGGGCAGGAATTGGAATCGATGCCCTTGGATTTATTGAAGAAGGCGTAGGATTGAATCAGCTGATGCCCGCCGGGCATATTGGAGCCCCCCAGCTTGAAGCCGTTGCCGTTTCCGGCGCTGGTGCCATCCTCCAGAAAGCCATTGGCATAGGCCACGCAATTGCGGATCACCACCGGGCCGATGGGGCCGGTTTCCAATTTGGCATAGAGATCAAAGCCATCGTCGGCATTATGGTAGGCGATGCAGCCGTCGAAAATATTGCCTTCGCCGCAGGTCAGCTTGGCGGCAAAGCCATCGGCGTCCTCATAGCCCGCATCGGCATTGCCCCAGGCCGTGCAATGGAGGATCAGATTATGGCTGGGCCATTCCGATACGGGATCGCTGCCGGCATAGCGGCTGATCTGAATGCCGGTATTGCCGTTGTGATGGGCGTGGATATTTTCCAGCGTGTTATAATGCCCGGAAACCTGAAAGCCTTTTTGGCCGTTGGCGGCGCC
This sequence comes from Clostridiales bacterium, assembly GCA_015056015.1. Classification (GTDB taxonomy): domain Bacteria; phylum Bacillota; class Clostridia; order Christensenellales; family Aristaeellaceae; genus RUG563. Next base: position 106,500 of record SVHD01000004.1, on the reverse strand, counting down.
GGTGACGTCAAAGCCGGAAAAATACCAATAATCGCCCCCGTGAATGATCCCGGCGCAAAGCCCCCGGAAATCCAGCACCGGGCGATTCTGGCTCTGGGGATCGGCGATCATGCGGATAGGCAGTTCCTTCGTGCCATCCATGCCGTGAGGGATGCGAAGGGGATCCATGAAATGATAGGTTCCTTCCATCAGGATGATGGTCTGCCCGGGCTGCACATATTGAATGGCGGAGGAAAGGCTCAGGGGCTTTTCCCGGGTGCCAAGGCCGCTGGGATTTCCCTTGGGAGAAACATAAATTTCAGAAAGACCGGCATAGGCCCGGGAATAGGTGACGGTTCCTTCCGCCCAGACGGGACGATTGGAGGTGAGCACCGCATCTTCTCCGGGCAGCTTCTTTTCATCCGGGGTCAGAATGATTTCCACCGGAATTTCTCCCTGATGGGGCAGCGTAAGCAGATAATCATTGCGGATTTCCGGATGAACAGGAATATTGCGGGCGATGCTTTCCCCATCCAGGCGGATTTCGGCCATGCCGTATACATTGGTTACATAGGAAAGGGTATATGCTTCGCTGTTGGCGTTGGCGCCGGATACAATGGAAAGAGCGGGGGTAATCCGGGTGACGGGCTTTTCTTCTGCGGAAGCGTCTGCGGCAGGATCCACCACCGTCAGCGCCACATCGGAAAAGGTGGCCCGGGCACGGCGGGCGGCGAAAAAGCCCACGTATACATAATCCTTGTCCAATTGGGTCAGCGCCTGGGGATCATAATCCTTGTATTGGCCGATGATGCTGCCATCCTCGTCATAATAGGTGATGAAATAGCCGGTATTGTTTTTTTGAATTTCCAGAATAAAATCAGTCAGTTCTTGGATGGTGGCGGCAGTTTTATTCAGGGTGGCGCGATTGGTATTATTGCCGATGATATTATAGCTGCTGGCTCCCTCCACGGTATTGAATACGGCGGATGTTTCCAAGGGCCAGGTATAGCCAAGAATGGGCGTTTTGGTATCGGGGGTGCGGCCCAGCTTGGACAGCATGCCCAGGCCCAGACGCATGGAATATTTCGTGCCCGTTTCGCTGATTTTGCCGCCCTGCCAGTGGAATTCAATCTTGCTGGCCAGGGCCATATATTGATTGGTGAAGAAGCTTTCCGTGCCCATGGGAGGAACGCTGTCTGCCGCCATCAGGCCAAAGCCCTCCTGGCCGTTGGAATAGCCCCAGCTTTCCACGTGTACGCGGGCCCGCAGGCTGAAATTCTGATGGGCGGGAATGGCGGTATAGTAGAAGGCCAGACCGTCATCGGCGTTGGGCTGAATTTTGCCTTTGCCGTTTTCGGAATAGACGGTGACAAAGCCTTCTTCATTGATATCGCCCAGATATCCGTTATTTTCCTCATTGGTGGAAGGGCCGTAAACAGTAAAGCTCCAGGGCCGCTTTGCTTCCTGGGTGGCGAGCACGGTCATTTCTTCGGAAAGAGGGCTGCATTCTTCGTTTCGCAGCGCCCGGACGGAGAAGGCATGGGTTTCCCCGATGGTCAGGCCGTCGGCCAGCCATTCCGTTGAATCGGCATTGCCGCAGGATGCGCCGTTCAGGAAGATTTCATAGCCCGTGGCCTCGGCAACCTCCGTCCAGATCAATTGCGCCTGACCGCCGCCTGCGCTGGATAAGCTGGTAATGACGGGCGCTTCCAGCGGCAGAACGAAGGAAGCGGAAAGGGGCTGGGCAGCCGCTTTATTTTCTTCGCCGGTCCGGGCAAGAGATGCACGAAAGAAATATTCCCCGGAAGATGAGGGAGAAAAGGACAGGGTATGCGTATCCGCTTCCGCCAGGGAACGGCGGATGGCGATTTCATTGCCCTGCGCATCCAGCATGGAGAGGATCAATTCATCTGCGCCGTCATAGCCCACCGACGCGCTTGCATCCACCAGAATTTCGCCCTTGCCGTTATCCCGGGCGGAAAGCAGAATGGGCGAAGACACCGTATCCCAGGCGGCCCGGGCGGGGGGAATATATCCTTCCGGCGTTACGGTAACCTGCAGCTTGAAAAGATAATTGCTGCCCTCCGGTACCCCCAGATAATAGGTACCGGCGGCGTCCGTATCGAAGGAAGAAATATACAGCGAGTTTTTGACGGAACTGACCTTGGTTTTTTGCAGAATATTGCCGTCTTTGTCATAGAGGGCAAATTGCCGCCCGTCCCCGCCGGAAACCCACCAGAATTTGATGGCGGCAGGGCCGTCCGTGGTAAAGCGGACGGTATTGATCATGCCCTTGCCCGGCTGGGTTTTGCCGCCAAAGTTCAGGCGCTGGGTGGCGGAATAGCCGTCGTCAAAGGTTTTATTGCTGCCGTCGATTTTGTTTTTTGCGGAATACATGATGGTGAAATAATCGTTGAATTCTTCGCTTTCCCCATCCTTTTTATCCCCCTGGGCCATGGCGGGCAAATCCCGGGTGGCGTCCAGAATATAGGTGGCCGGCCCCTCCGCCAGGGCCGCAAAGGAGAAAAACAGCGCCAGCAGGAAAATTCCTGCACCCAGGCCCCAATATTTTTTCATAAAATATGCCTCCTTCTGCTCGGCTTATATCGGATGATCGAATGGATTTATTATACTATGGTTGGTACAGGAATACAATATTTTCATCCCCGGAAAAAAGGAAAATGCCGCAGGATGATCTGCGGCATTTTTTCAGGATCGGCAGCCCAGCTCCCTGAGAATTTTCAGCGCGGTTTCCGGATCATCGCTGGTGAACATCCGGCAGCCCATTTCCAGCGCATGCTGATAATGCTGCTTTTCATCGGGCACCAGAATGCAGGGGAGGATATGGAGGGAAAGAATTTCTTCGTAATCTTCTGCAAAGCCCTCCGGGTGGCATTCATCCTTGCGCCATACGGCGGCCCAATCCAGAAAGCTTTCCAAGGGCTTTTTGGAAAAATCCTTGGGTTCTTTATAATGCAGATAGCCATGAATGGGAAATTGACCGGGATATTGATCGGCGATATGCTCCAGCACCTGATCGGAAAAGGAATTCATGATGCTTCTTTTTTTCATGCCGAATTGATCAATCAGATCAATCAGCCGATCGGCGCAGGCAAAGGCCCTTTCCTTGCCCAGATCCACGGGATATTCTTTCAATTCCCAGTTGATGATGACGTTGGTGGGGGCGATAAAGGAAAGAAATTCTTCCACCGTGGGGATTTTTTCACCGGCAAATGCGGCGCCTTTCCAGCTGCCTGCATCCAGGGCGCGCACCTCTTCCAGGCTCATTTCATCAATCAGGCCGCTCTGATCGGTGGTGCGGCTTACATCCCGGTCATGAATCAATACCAGATGCCCATCTTTGGTCATGCGTACATCGGTTTCAATGGCGTCGCAGCCCATTTGAACGGCGGCACGCATGGCGGCCATGGTATTTTCCGGGAAATGCTTCCGATCGCCCCGGTGCGCCCCCAGCAGAATACGGGAGGAGTCTATATTGATATTTTCGCACTTCATGCCAATCACCATTCCTTGAAATTCGGGGTTCCAGGGGCAGTATAAATTCTTTTGCCCGCTTTTTCAATATGTGATTTCTTTTGAGGCAAAAAAATGAAATTTCCATATGCCAGGGGCAGTTCGGTTGCCAGAGGAGGCATTTGGCGGTATAATAAGGAAGACGATGATCTGATACAAAGGATGAATCTTTTTGATGAAAAAAAGTTTTTCCCGGCTGAACACAGGCATGATGATGACCATTCTTGCCCTGGCCTGGCCCACCATGCTGGAACAGCTTTTGCAAACGGCGGTGCAATATATCGATACCGCCATGGTGGGTTCTCTTGGTACCCGGGCCACAGCCGCCGTGGGCGCCACCACCACCGTCAACTGGCTGATCAACAGCAGCATTTCCGCTCTGGCGGTGGGCTTTCTTTCCTTTATTGCCCGCGCCTGCGGCGCCAATGACCGGGAAGGCGCAAGAAAGGCCGTTTCCCAGGCGGTTTTGGCGGTGCTGGTTGTGGGAATGCTGTTTACCGTGCTTACGCTGTCGTTAAGCGGGATGGTGCCGGTATGGATGCAGGTGGATGAAAGCATCCGGGAACTGGCGGGGCAATACTTCTTTATTCTGTATCTGCCCATGCTGCCCAGATGCGCCACCATTATCTTTGGTACTGTGCTCCGGGCGGCGGGAGATACCAAAACGCCCATGAAAATCGGCGTGCTGGTGAATCTTCTCAATGTGATTCTGAATTTCCTGATGATTTACCCCAGCCGGACGATCACGCTCTTTTCGTGTTCCTTTACCATGCCCGGCCTTGGCTGGGGCGTGCTGGGCGCAGCGGCAGCCAGCGCCATTGCCTTTACCGCAGGCGGCATTGCCATTACTGTCTCCCTGTGGCGGCATCCTATGGTATCCCCGAAAGGGCAGAAAATCCGCCCCGATATGGAAATTCTGCGTCCCTGCATGAAGGTGGCCCTGCCCAATATGCTGCAGCGATTCGGCACATCCCTTGGCTATGTGGCCTTTGCCGCCATGATCAATGCCCTGGGCGAAATTTCCACCGCCGCCCATACCATCGCCAACACCGTGGAATCGGCCTTTTATATCCCCGGCTACGGCATGCAGACCGCCGCCGCCACCCTGGCGGGCAATGCCTATGGGGCGAAGGATGAAAAGAAAATGCGGGATTTATCCGCCATGTTTATTCCCATTGAAATCGGGCTGATGATTCTTTCCGGCGGCGCGCTGTTTTTGCTGGCGCCCGGCTTGGTGGGATTATTCTCCCAAAGCCCGGAGGTGATTCGTCTGGGCTCCACCGTGCTGCGGATGGTGGCGGTTTCCGAGCCCTTCTATGGCTTTTCTATTATTATGGAAGGCATGATGCAGGGCGTGGGCAAAACGAAACAGCCCTTCGTTTATAATATTGCGGGCATGTGGCTGGTGCGCATTGTGGGCACTTTTATCTGCACCAATCTTCTGGGCCTGGGGCTGATTTCCGCCTGGGCCTGTATGATTGCCCATAATCTGCTGCTGTTTGTATTGTTCCTGCGCTGCTATATCAAGGGCAGCTGGAATCCGCTGAATCAGCGGGCGTGAAAAAAGACCGGATGAACAGATTGCCATGGGATATAAAGGAGGAAAAAATCATGAAAAAGATCGGATTTTCGTCTGTCCGGATTACCGGCGGTTTCTGGAAAACCAAGCAGGAACTGATTCGGAAAACCACCCTTTATTCCGTTTATCATCGCTTTCAGGATACCCACCGCTTTGACGCCCTGAAATGCGATTGGAAGGAAAAGGGCGAATATAACGGCCATATTTTCTGGGATTCGGATGTGGCCAAGTGGCTGGAAAGCGCCGCCTATGCCCTGGAATTTGAAAGGGATGCGGAACTGGAAAAAATCGTGGATGATACGGTGGCGCTCATTCTCAAAAATCGGGATGAAAACGGATATTTCAACAGCTATTATCTTACTGTCGATCAGGATCAGCGCTTTACCATCCGCGATAATCATGAGCTTTACTGTGCCGGGCATCTGATGGAGGCGGCGGTGGCCTATTATCATGCCACCGGTAAGGACGCTTTCCTCAAGGCCATGTGCCGGTATGCGGATTATATCGAAAAGGTATTCATGATCGAAAAATCCGCCGCTTTTTTAACCCCCGGTCATCCGGAAATTGAATTGGCGCTGGTTCGCCTGTATGAGGCCACCGGGGAAAAGCGATATCTGGCCCTTTCCAAATATTTTATCGACACCCATGGAACCGCGCAGGAAAAATTATATGCGGATACCCGCCGCCATCTGTATAACATGGATGAAATGCCCATCCGGGAGCGCAGTACGGCAGAGGGCCATTCCGTCCGGGCCCTGTATCTGATGAGCGGCGCGGCAGATATTGCCCATGCCTGCCAGGATCAGGAATTAATGGACGCCTGCAAACGGGTGTATGATAATATCGTCAATCACCGCATGTATATTACCGGCGGCGTGGGCTCCACCTATATCGGGGAAGCCTTCACCGTGGATTATGATCTGCCCACCCGTACCGCCTATGCGGAAACCTGCGCCGCTATTGCCCTGGCCTATTATTGCGTAAGGATGCAGAAAATCCACGAATCTGCCATTTATGCCGATACGCTGGAGCGGGTGATTTATAACGGCATTCTTTCCGGCCTTTCCATGGATGGCAAATCCTTCTTCTATGAAAATCCCCTGGAAATTGATCCGGCCTTCAATGATGTGGATAAGAGCGCGGTGAAGAAATCCCGCTATCCCATTACCCAGCGGCTGGAGGTATTCAATTGCTCCTGCTGCCCGCCCAATGTGACCCGCTTCTTCCTCTCTCTGGGGGATTATCTGTATGCCTGCAATGAGGATACGGTATTTGTCAACCAGTATATGGCGTCCGAAATGAAGGTGGAGGGTCTTTCCGTTACCCAGCAGACCAATTATCCCGTGGATGGGGAAATCCGCATTACCTGTGAAGGGGAAAAGAAAGAAATCGCCCTGCGTATTCCTGCCTGGTGCAAAAAATTCACCGTCAATCATCCCTATCGGATGCAGGATGGCTATGCCTGGATTGCGCTGCAGGGGAAAACGGAAATCATTCTTTCCCTGGATATGCCGGTTCTCGCCATGGCGGCCAATCCCAAGGCCCATGCCCTGGCGGGGAAAATTGCCATTATGCGGGGCCCGGTGGTCTATTGCGCGGAAGGTGTGGATAATGGAGAGGATCTTTCTTCCATCCGCCTGAGCCCGGATGCGGAATTTACCTTGGGCGATTGCGAATTCCTGCTGCCCAATCTGCATGCAAGCGCCCTGCGTCAGAAAAAGGCCGATGGGCTTTACGCCGTCGCCGGGGATGATTATGAGGAAATTTTCCTGAAATTGATCCCCTATTACGCTTTTGCCAACCGGGGCGAAACGGAAATGATCACATGGATCAACCGGAAATGATCCGGGAATCAATACAAAAAAAGGAGCGCCGAAGCGCTCCTTTTATTTTGCTTATTGCTCGAAGCCATCCAGAGAAAGATTCCACTGCTCCTGATCACGGAAGGGATTCTTGAAGCTGCGGGAAAGCCTGCCCGCCTTTTCCAGATGATCATAGCAGGCCCGGTCGCAGGCACGGCCGCAGACGTTGGTGGCATAGGCATGCTTCATGGGCGGATAAAAACGCAATTGATCCATCACTTCCCTGGCTTCTTCCGCGGTCAATTTCTTTTCTCCCCGCAAAATGGCCATGCGATCGGCGATTTCGCTGAGGGCGTCCGGGGCCAGGAAGGGATTTTTCAGGGCGCTGGCGCCGGCCAGATAGGCGGAGCATTGCCAGGTATCCAGCTTATAGGGGCCGTTTTCGGTGATTTCCAGGGCCTTGCCGTGGCAGGCCTTGGCGCATTTCTGGCAATCATCGCAAAGATGGGCGCTCACCAGATCGCTTTCTTCGATTTCGGCGTCCGTCAGGATGAAGCAGAAGCGCTGGAAGGGGCCGAAGGCGTCGGTGAGCACCTGGCCGCTTCTGCCCATTTCGCCCAGGCCGCATTTGACCGCCGCCTGTGCAAAATCCAGCTGGGGCATATCCACATGATAAATGCGCTTGTAATTTATTTCGGGATTGGTTTTTTCGGGATCGGCGCAGATCATCTGGTGATTTTTCTGGGGCGCGGCCGTATAGCCGGCGTCCTCAATCACGCCGCACAAACGCATCATGGAGCGGGGCATATAATTCTCTTCCAGCAATTCAATGCCCATGGTGGTGTACTGATAATAAACGGTGCCCTCTTCAATGCCCCGCAGGCTGCCACGCAGCACGCGATACCCAAGGCCGATCACCGTCTTGCATTCCGGGAAAATGGAAAGGGGATGCTGCGATTTATCCACGCCGTCAAAGCGACTGACGGAAGCAAAGCCCACCAGATCGGCCCCGAATTTCCGGGCGCTTTCCACAATCAGTTTTTTCAAATCAGTCATGCTGCTGCGCCTCCTTTTTTTCCATCAGATGCTGATAGCAGGCCTCATGGCAGGCCATTTCGCACAGGCAGGGAACATAGCCGTAATGGGTGGGGGGCAAAAGATCCAGCAGGGCATGGGCTTCCCTGGCGCTCTTTTCATCAAAGCGCTTTTCTCCGCTGCGGATCTTTTCAAAATCGGCAGGCTTTTCCTTCCATACGTTTTCCTTGGCTGCGCCGCGGTAGTATACGCTGCATTGCCAGGAATCAAGGCCCTTTTCGCTGATGGCCTTGCCGGGACAGGCGGAAATGCATTTGCCGCAATGATCGCATAATTCTTCCTTCAGGGGCTCATCCGTTTCAAGAGGCGCATTGGTGACGATGAAAACGAAGCGCTGATAGGGGCCGAATTCCGGGGTCAGGGCATTGCCCTTGAGGCCCAGCCTGGCCATGCCGCAAATTTCAGCGCTCTTGTCAAAATCAATCAGCACATCGGGGGCAGGAGCACGCCATCCACAGAAATGGATTGCAGATGCACGGAATTTTTCACTTCCGGATTGGTGCCCTGCTTTTCGGGGGAAAGCAGATTGGGGCAGGTGCGCTGAATGCAGGCTTCATAGCCGGCATTTTCAATGAGCCGGGCAAATTTCAGCAGAAATACCGTGCTCATTTCTTCATCCAGGGCCTTTACGCCAAGCGCGGTATAGGCATAGGGCTGGGTTTTGATGGTTTTCATAATGCCCCGGGGGATGCGGAAGCCAACGCCGATGACGCATTTGGCCGTGGGCAGAATATAACGGGGATCCTGGCAGGCGGGGCAGCCGTCATAGCGCTTCACATCGCCGATGCCTACCAGATCAGCGCCCAGGGAACGGGCGTATTCTTTTACATATTGAGCAGTCAGTTCCATATGCGTTTCCTCCTCTCAGCGATTGATTTTCCAACGCTCCCTGCCAACGCGGAAGGGCTCTTCAAATTTTCCTTCCAGGCAGCCGCCTTTTTTCTCCAGCATATTCACGCAGGCGCCGATGCAGCCGCCGCACATGGCCATATTATAGCCCATCCAGCTGGGGAAGAAGCCATCCAGCACGGAATAGACGTCCAATACCGCCTGTTCGCCGGATTGCACGGGCTTGCCCTCCAGAATGGCCAATTTGCCATCCTTATGCTGCTCGAATACTTCGGTGGGAATGAAGGGATCATGCTTGCGGCCCGGGAAGGTATAGAAGGCATAGCAGCGCCAGGGGTCATATTCCGCCCATTCGATCAGCTTATCTTCCATCATGAAGCTGTTGCTGGTCTTTTTGTCGCTGCTCAGGCAATGGCCAGGGCATTCCCGCACGCAGGCCATGCATTTGCGGCAAAGAGGCGTGCCGTTATAGAGGGGATCGGGCTCGAATTCCATATCGGTGAGGATGAACGCCATGCGCACCATAGGCCCGAAATCGGGGGAGAGGAACATTTTGCTCCAGCCGATCTCACCCAGGCCGCAGGCAACCGCCGCAATGCGAAAATGAAATTGCAGGTCGGGGGCGCGCTTGCCCTCTGCCACTTCGCGGGTGGAACTGACGCTGCGGTGATGGGCGGTTTTATTTTCCGTCCGGCTGAATACAATCTGCTCTTCCGGGGAAAGGGTGCTGCCCTCTTCGCCGGTCATATCGGAAATTTTTCCCCGGGCGCCGGTATTGCGGTATACGATGGCCTCGTAGCCTTCGTCTTCAATGGCTCTGCCCACTTCATAGAGCACGGAAGGGGCATAGACTTCGTTGATGCCGCCGTAGGCCAGGGAGGGATACTGGAAAAACTGGGTGCCTTCTTCGATGCCGCGCTGCACGCCGCGGGGCATTCTGAACAGGAAACCGATAATGGTCTTGGCCCGGGGCGCAATGAACCGGGGATTCATATCATCCGGCGCGGTATCAAAACGGCTCAGGCTGCCAAAGCCGCAGGCATCGGCGCCGGCGTCTAAGGCCAGATTGCGAATATCGTCCTTGGTAAGCACTTAGATCATTCCTCCTGTATGTTTTAATGCCTGATTCCATATTCTTTTGCAATATCCGCATTGCAGACAATGATGATCGCAATGGGATACATGAAAACCGAAATCCTGGGGGAGGGCCTGATTATCCACAATCAGGGGATAGAACTGGGCGGCGTAATCGGGCTCCAGCAAATCCAGCAGATTGCCGTAATGCTTCCTGCGCACATAGGCGCTGAGCACCCGGGAAGGATTGACGTTGGATCGGGTGGCCAGCTTTCCTACGCTGAAATAGGGCTCGTACAGGGAAATATCCTCGGGCCTGACAAAGCTTCCGTCCCCGATGAGCAGATAGCTGCCTTCCTTGTCTTTGCCCATCTGCTGGCGGCAGAGAGCGTGGAATTCCACGGCGTTATCCTGCCGGGCGATTTCCCGCTCGTGGGATACCAGATTGTCATGGAATACATGGGCGGGGCAATGGGAAAGGCAGCCGCTGTTGAAAAGAATATGCAGTCCCTTGCCATTTTCATCCGCCCATTCTTTCCAGCGGGCAATTTCATCCATTTGCCGGTTGATGGTGCGGCCAATATAGAAGGAATCAAAGGTTGCGGCCAGATACTGCATGGATTTCAGATCGGAAATATCCATATTGACGGAGGCGCGCACCTCAATTTCGGGATAATGCTTTTTGATATGCTCCGCAATCACGGGAGAGGTGGTGGTAACGCTTTGCAGCCCTGCCATTTCGCCGATTTCCGTGATGGCCTGATCAATGGCGGAGAATAATTCTGCGGACAGGCTCATGGCCCCATAGCACATGCCGTTGAGCAGCAGATTGCGCCGGATGCCGGCAGCGGCAAAGGCGCGGATTTCCTCCTGAAAGCGAGCCTTGTATTCTTCCGGAGATAAGGAAAGCTGGGTGGTTCTGGCCCGGCCGTTGGGCAAATCACCCCAGGGGAAATAGATTTCTGCTACGTCCTGCCGGAAACGCAAAATGGTATCCGCCCAGCGCGCCCGTTCATCCTGCTGATAACCGACGGAGAATTGCATCTGATTCCCCCGATCTGTATAAAATGCGGATCAAAATAGATAGATTTAAAGCAACATGCTATTTTTATTATATAACAAAATTGTTTTTATTGCAAACGATTCTTTTCGCTTGACAGATAAAAAACCGCACGAAAATCCGATTTTTCATGCGGCTGATGGGACGCCCGGCAGGCATTTTTTATTTTCTGAATTGTCCTGGGGAAAGGCCGGTGATCTGGCGGAAAACCAGGGCAAAATAGCTGGTATTGTCAAAGCCGCATTGGGCAGCAATCTGCGATACGGGCAATTGGGTATCCTTCAGCAGAATTTTTGCCTGCTCAATGCGCACCTCATTTTTGTACTGAACGAAATTTTTGCCCAGTCTTTCCCGGAAAAGCTCGGAAAGATAGGTGCGGTTGATGAAAAATTCATCGGCGATATCATCCAGAGAAAGGCGCTTCTGATAATTTTTCCGGATATAATCCCGGATTCGGTTGATGATATGCTGAGGATCATCGTAAGGATGGGGGCGGCCCTCCAGTTTATTACGGGCCTTTTGCAATGCAGACTTGCCATCCTGATGATTGATGGGCTTGAGCAGATAGGCGCATACATCCACCTGAATGGCCTTCCGGGCAAATTCAAAATCGGAATAGCCGCTGATGATGATGAATTCTCCGTCATAGCCTTTCTGGCGGCATTTGCTGATTAGATCCAGGCCGCTGGCGCCGCCCATGCAGATATCTGAAAGAATCAGCGCCGGATGGTATTTTTCGATGGCGGCTTCTGCATCCTGGGTATTGCCATATTCGCCTGCCAGGGAAAAGCCCATCTCTTCCAGGGGCAGCGTTCGCTTGATATCCATCAGCGCCCAGGGATCATCATCGATCAGGATGCAGGAATAGATGCGCATGGTCGGATTATCCGGGCCATTTTCCCTGGAACACATAAGGCAGCCTTCTTTCTTTGATATACACAGGCCCTGCAGACCCTTTTTAGGCCCACAGGGCATAGATTCTTTGCAGGGGAAGGAAATTCCTTCCCCTGCATGACGGGAAAATTATTGATTCAGGTCTTCCACAACGGGCTCCCAGATGGGCCGGTTGGCATCGATGAATTTCTGCCATTCGGCTTCCACCTGATCCAGGGTGATGGTATCATCGCAGACGATGCGGGTGATTTCGGTGCTGATATCCACGGAATAATTCTTCTTGGCGTCGGTGGCCAGGAACTGTACCTTGGTATCGTATTCGCTGTAGCCGTGTTCTTCGGCGGAAGCATAGCGATAATCATAAACGGCGTTCACGTTGGCCAGCAGTTCCTTGGAATAGGAGGGATTCACCAGGTCGAATTCATCCAGGCAGATGGCGGTATCACGCCAGAACCAGCCGGAGGGATACTTCTGACGGATGTTGGAGTATTCGGCGGGCAGCAGGGAGATATAGTTGCCATCGGCGTCCACATCCCAGTCAACGCCCTTGATGCCCATGTTGAATACTTCTTCAGCTTCCTTGGTGTAGAGGTAATCCAGCATGGCCAGGATGCGTTCATAGGTTTCTTCATCCAGGTCGGGGCGGAATACGTTGATGCACCAGAAGTTCTTCACTTCGCCGCCATACCATACGCCGTTATCATCGGTCATCATGGTAATACCGATCTTTTCAACAGGGTTTTCCATGCCGGCGGTCACGGCAGCATCCAGAATGATCTGGTAGTTGGTGGCGGTGCCGGTGTTGAAGCAAGCCGCGGACAGACCGGCGGGCAGCTTGGCCTGGGCGGAGAAGCCGTCCAGCGCATAGTAGTCGGGGTCGATGAGGCCGTCGTTATAGGCCTGCTTCAGATTCTTGATGCCTTCCACAACGCCTTCACCGGTGGGGCCCCAGATGTATTCATCGCCCACTTTGTAGAAGCCATTCCACTGATCATTGTAGGGACGCAGGAAAACCTCGTTGACGCCAGCAGCGCTCAGGCCCAGGGTCTGGCCATTACCGGCCATATCCTTTTCCACGCAGGCTTTGAGGTAGGCTTCAAATTCGGAAATGGTGACAGAGGGGCCAAATTCAAAGCCCAGTTCCTTGGCCCAGTCAGCGCGATAGAAAACCGCCATCATGTTCAGATAGTAGCTCTGGGGGGAGAAGTTGAAGAGGATGGGCATGGGAATGCCGTAGGTAACGCCATCCACGGTGAGCACTTCATCAATGCCGCTGGCCTTCAGGGCTTTGGCAATGTTGGGATACTTTTCGGCATAGCCTTCGGGCAGCGCCTTGATCAGGCCCTGATCCACGTAGGACAGGTAGGTGTTCAGATCCCAGTTGATCATCATCCAGTCATACATGGTGCCGCCCATGATCATGACGGAGTTGGTGTCATTAAAGGCGCTCCACGGAATGCCGATCATTTCAATATCGAGATTGAAGGGCTCGGTGAAGAATTTGTACATGTCGTCAATGGCAGTGGAGCCGCGGTCGACGTAGGTGGCGGTGATGTCCAGGTGCTTATCATATTCCGCCATGGCGGGCAGGGCGCCAAGGGCCAGAATCAGGGCAAGCGCCAGCGCAAAAATCTTTTTCATGGAATAACCCCTTTCGAATATTATTTTATCGTGTGGGCCCCGGCCTTTTCGCCTTCCCGTTTCCTCCTTCATTCCCTGGGGAAGGATGAGATTGAAAATGCCTGGAGCATAGAAACCTAAATTACATTTTGACCGCGCCAACCAGAATGCCGGCGGCAAAATGCTTTTGCAGGAAGGGATAGACCACCATGATGGGCAGCATGGTGAGCACCACGGCGGCCATCTTCATCCCCTGGTTGAATACTTCCGTAAAATCCGAGGCGGAAATATCCATTTCCAGGGCGTCGGTGGAATCCACGATGGCACGCAGCATGATCTGCAGGGTTTTGACGGAGGTTTTGGTCAGCGTGATCATGGACCAATACCATTCATTCCAGTATCCTACCGCCGCAAAGAGGGAGAAGGTGACCACGATGGGCTTGATGAGGGGAATGGTGATTTTGGTGAAAATCTGCCATTCATTGGCTCCGGCCACCCGGGCCGCTTCATCCAGGGATTCTGGCAGGGCCTCAATCCCGTTTTTCATGATAATGATGTTAAAGGGCGATACGCCGCAGATGAATACAATGGCCAATACATTATTGATCAGCTTCAGATCGCGCAAAAGCAGGTAAGTAGGGATCAGGCCGCCGCCGAAATACATGGTGATCAGCAGCAGAATAAAGAAAAATTTCTTGCCGGGATAATCCCGCATGGCCAGAGCGTAGGAATAGGTCAGGGAGATGAACATGGTCAGCGCCGTGCCGATGATGACGATGGTCAGCGTATTTTTGTAGCCCGTGAAAATATTCATCCGGTCAATCACATAGCTGTAATTTTCCAGGGTGAAGCTTTCAGGGAAGAATTGCACCGGCTTGCGGACGTAGGAAATATTGGTGGTAAAGGAAACCAGCACGGAGGTATAGAAGGGGAAGATGATGATAATCACCATCAGGGTGAGAATGATGAAGCTGACGATATCCAACGCTTCAAAGGGCTTGCGTTTTTTTCCGATTTTCATATTCTCACGCTCCCTTCTTTTCGCCAAAGAGACCCTGACCAAAGAGAATCTTGGTGGAGAAATTGGCAACGACCAGCAGAATGCAATTGACCACGGATTTGAACAGGCCAACCGCGGTGGAGAAGGCGTAATTGGGCGTGGCGCGGAAGGTGATATCGTAGACGTAGGTATCAATGATATCCACCACGTTAAGCACCACAGGATTGCGGATGGAGAAGATCTGTTCAAAGCCCGCATTCATGGATTGGCCCACCTTCATAATCAGCATGGTGATGATGGTGGCCCGCAGCCCGGGCAGGGTCACATGCCAGATCCGGCGCAGCCGCCCGGCGCCGTCGATGGCGGCGGCCTCATAAAGCTCGCTGTTGATACCGGAAAGAGAAGCGATGAAAATGATGGAGGACCAGCCCGCTTCCTTCCAGTCGGCAGTGAAGAAAACGAAGGCGCGGAAGGTGCTCCGGTTGGTGAGAAAATCCACGCCCTCCAGCCCCAGGGAACGCAGCAGATAATTGGCTACGCCGTAGGTGCCAAAGAAATCCTGCAGGATGGTGGCGACGATAATCCAGGAAAGGAAATGGGGGAAGGTCAGCGCCGTCTGATAAATCTTTTTGATTCGGGCGCCCCGCATTTCGTTAAACAGAATGGCGATGATGATGGGAATGGGAAATTCAAAAATCAGGCGGCCCAGGCTGATCTGCAGGGTATTGAATATGGCGTCAATGGCCCGGGGGGTAATAAACAGCCGTTGGAAATGGGTCAGCCCCACCCAGGGACTATGCCAGATGCCCAGACGGGCATTGAAATTCCGGAAGGCCAGCGTCAGCCCGCCGATGGGAATATATTTGAATATGAAAAGATAAATGATGCCCGGCAGCAGGAAAAGATAGGCCATCCGCGCTTTCCAGATGCGCTGAAGCAATGGCATTTTTTTTGCTGTCCTTAGCTGGCTGCATGCATTCATGGTTTATTCCCTCCTTGTTGATAGTATTATAGAAAATGTCTACTTATACCAACAATCATTTTCTTTGGACAGATGAACAATTTTTTCGGAAAATGGTTTTTCAGACCAAAAAGTATCCATTTTATCATTCTTTGAGAATAAATCCCGCCCGATCCAGTTCGGGCCGGAGACGGGCATAGGGAAGCCAGCGCAGATCTTCATGTTTTCCGGCGGCCAGCCAGGTCATCAGCCCGGCGGCCTCGCCCATAGTCATGCAGGTATTCATCATCCGGAAGGTGCCCACCACATGGGGATCCGAAGAAATGCAGCGGCCCGCCGCCAGGGCATTGGATAGGGAGGGCGGAATCATGCAGCCCATGGGCACCGCGCTGAAGCCGGGCAAATGCCGGGACCAGGCGGCGTTAAAGGTCTTTTTCGCGCCGTTGCCGTGGGCACCGTAGCTGCGGCTGGTGAGCACGATGGGTTCATCGGTAGCCATGCCTTTTTCCACCATTTCGGCGGTAAAGGTTTCCCTGCCCACGATGCCCTGGGCCATGCGCACCCCGATATGGCTGGCGGTTTCCAGCAGATAGCACTGGGAAAAGCCGGGCATTTCTTTTTTCAGGAAATCCAGCACTGCGTATACATTTTCCCGCATCTCCAGATCCATCCGGCTCATATCCCGGGAATTGAGGGAATCCCCCTCCCCGTAGCAAACGGCAATCTGCACCACCCCGGGATTGAGCTGCACCGAATAGCCGAAATGATTCCATACCTTGTCAGGCAGCCTGCCCGCCTCGAAGGCTTCCTTATACAGCCGGCAGTTATACTCATGATCAAAGGGTGTTACCCCGCCTACGAAGAAAAACATGGATTTATGCATGCCGTCCTCCGGGGCATATTTGCGTACCGGTGCACCGGCTGCCTGGATCATCAGGCCATCCCCGGTGGCATCGATGAAATAATCGGCATAGATCAGGCCGGGCCCCTCCAGGAAATTCACCAGCAGGGCGATGATTTTTTCATCCTCTACCACGGCATCCACCATCTGGGCGTAGAAAATGCATTCCACCCCGGCTTCATCCAGCATCCGGCGATGCATCAGCTTCACCGTTTCGGGATGCAATTGCACCTTGGCAGTGAGGGGACGGCCGTTGATTTTTTTGAATTCCGGCATGGCGCAGCCGTTATTGAGAATCAGGGAAGCGGCGCCAATTTCATCCATCCGGCGAATGAATTCTTCGGAAAGGCCGGCCGTGCTTTGTTTTCCATCCACGCCGAAACCGAAATAAAGGGGAACGCAGGATTTGGTAGCCACGCCGCCGGGAAAACCATAGCCCTCCACCAGCGCCACTTTCAATCCCTTCCGCGCTGCGGCAATGGCAGCGCCGATACCGGATGGGCCCGCGCCCACCACCACCAGATCATATTTTCCATTTTCTTTCCAGCCGCAAAGCTGGGCCATTTTCGGGGTCAGCATGAATTTTTCCTCCTTTTACCATTGCGGACGATCCAGCACCAGCATGCCATGCCGTCCGGCGGGCAGATAGATGAATTGCTCATCGATGCAGGCAAGATCGGGAGAAGAAGTGGTGCGGATCTGAATACGACATTCAATATGCGCCGGATCATGGATCCTGCAAATGGTGATATAGCCCTCCGCCCGTTCAGTGATGACCATCAGATCATCGGCAATCCTGGGCTTGCCCTGGCTGTAATCTGCGCCGGAAATCTGAATTTTTTCGATGGGCTTTTGGGGCGCATGATCCAGCGGCACGCAGAAACAGAGCCGTCCATTGCAAAGAAGCATATCGCCGATATAATCCAGACCGCTGGAAGGGCCTGCGTTGAAATGCGGCGCATAGGACAGGGGTTCTTCCGTCATGCCCTCTTCCGTTACATGGATATGGCGCAGCCCTTCCCGATTGACGGCCAGATAGAAATCATTGCTCCGACCGCGCTGGGGGAAATGACGGCCGTAGAACAGGCCTACATAATCCAGCTTTTCATCTACAGGACGGGGCGCAGCGGGGTCTTTCAGGGAGAGGGCGACAACGCCCACGCTGGCGCATTGCAGCAACAGGAATTTTCCGTTATCGGAAAGCTGCAGATCGGTGGCGGAACGGCCATGGGGGCTGTATACATGAATTTTTTCAAATTTACCCGCCGCTTCTTTGTAGGTCACCATGCCGACGGGGCCTTCAGCCACATAAAGATAGGGCGCCTGATAGGCGACGGAACGGGTGAGCCCCGGGCCGGTAACGGGCAATTGCTGGAGGATTCTGAATGTATTTTTCTCCAGCACCAGCAGCCCCTGATCGGAACAGGCGGCAAAGAGACGATTCCCCCCATCCAGGATATACTGTACCTGATATCCTTCCAGTACCCGTTTCCAGGGAAGACGTGAATCCGTCAGGAAATTCATTTCAAGGGGCTGGGCAGGAGAAGCGGGGGAAACGGTCAATTCTGCCTGATGAACGGGGGGCAGCGCCTGGGAAAATTCTGCCAGGAAAAGATCGGTGCCCGTGCCGGCCAGGGCCAGCTGATTTCCCTGAATGGCAAAGCCGCCGATGGGATCGTGGGTGCCGTCTGGCTGCAGGGGAAGCAGTGTGCGGCTGAGTACCCGGGGATGATACAAATCGGAAATATCCACCAGGAAAAAGCCGTTGCGGGTATTGCTTACCAGCGCCAGATCACCGCTGAGCTGCACGGACCACATATCAAAGGTGAGCCCGTAATAGGGGGGAAATTTCACGCGGGAAAGGAAAACCGGATGGGCGGGATCATGCACATCGAAAATTTCCAGACCGTTACCCAGCTTTTCATAAGTTTCCGGGGCGGGATCCGCCACCCCCACCGGAGGCCGGGCATGCTGGCCGGTGGCGGCAAAGCAGATATGATTCCGTACCGTGACGCCGTCGCCGCGGCCATCCAGGGGCGTTTTGGAGGCTATTTTCGGATGGGAGGGATCGGAAATATCGGCGATGACCAATTCCTTGCTGCCCCATACCCCGGCATAGGCATGATGCCCATCCAGCCAGAGGGACTGGGCTTCGCCGGTGCGAACCAGGCTGAGATACCGGGGATTTTTCGGATCCCGGACGTCAATCAGTTCCAGGCCGTACTGGCGCAGGCTGATCACCAGCAGATCATTGGCCAGCGCAATACCGGTGGCAAATTCGGTGGTTTCATAATGAGAAAGCAATTCGGGCTCGGTGGGATTTTTCAAATCCACAATGAAAAGTCCGTCCTCCCGGCTGGTGATATAGGCAATATCCCCCTGGATCACCAATTGCCGGGCGCTGCCGATGCCATCCATTTGGCCGATCACTTTCCGGGATTTGGGATCAATCACCAGCAGTCGACCATGATGATCAGGGCTCAGGGTGGGATATGTGCCGGTCTGAATGGCGATGATGTATGGACCATAAAAAGCGGCGTTAATGGTAGGGCCAACGCCCAGGGAAGTGAGAGGAGAAAGTTGAATCCTTTCCATAAGGCAAACCTCCTTATTCTGTTTCTTCCAGATCGGGAAGGGAATAGATGATGCGCATCCGGGCGGTCAGGCCGCCCATTTCATTCTTTTCCAGGTATAATCCGCTGGGGCTTTCATAGACCAGGCGCAATCGCATGCCCACATTATGCAGCCCGATTCTTTCGCCTTTAGCCGTATTGGCAAAGGGATCGCCCCGCAGGCGTTCATTCAATTGGGTCATCAGTTCCTCCGGCATCCCGCACCCATTATCGATGACGGCCAGGTGCAGTTCATTTTCCCGAAGTTCAGCGGTAATCCGTACGAAAAATTCCTGATTACTGCCCCGCACAAAGCCATGCTGCACGGCATTTTCCACCAGTGGCTCCAGTACCATGCGCGGAAGCGGCAAGAGATAGAGATCTTCCGGCACGTCCACGTCCATCCGGTAGCCTTCTTTATACCGCAGATCCAGAATCTTTTGATAGCATTCCAGGCATTCCAGTTCTTCGCCCAGGGTGCTTTCCGGGGATTTAAGGCAATAGCGATAGAGGGTAGCCATTTGCAGTGTGACTTCCCGGATGGCGGCGTTCCCTTCCTGGGCGGCCATGCCGCAAATACATTCCAGCATGTTATAAAGAAAATGAGGATTGATCTGCGCCTGCAGGAACATATTGCGCTCCTTCAGATGCAAAATATCCTTTTCCATCAGGCTCAGCTTGGCCTGGCTGATTTCCAACGCCATCTGATTGGTGCGGGCCACCATGGCGTTGATATTATTGACCAGGGTATTGAGTTCATTGCGCCCAGGGGCAGGATTATCAATCAGGGTGGCGGAAGAATTGATTTTCGTGGATTGGGTGCTGATGCTGGAAATAGGGGCGATGATAGCCTTATGAATGGCCAGGATGAGAATGCACTGAATCAGAATGAAAATGATCAGCAGGATTACGCTCCAGCGCAGCATTTCCGGAGTGAAAATACTTTTTTCCTCCTGCAGCGGCGATTGCAGCACCACGCGCCATTCCGGCCCGGGAACGGTAAAAGAAAGCCATTTTCCGCCGTCATTTTCCTCATTTTTGTTCAGAAAAAGGCGCATTTCATTGAGTTGCTCTTCGCTATCGGCGTTGGCATATAGGCATTCCCCATTGGCGAAAACGGCAAAGGGGTTTTGTACGAAGGAAAGGTTGCGGAGAAGGGCATTGACGGTGCTGAAGGCAAGGGCGTAGCAGTCTTCTTTATGGGTAACCGGGGTGGGCACGGCAATAGCCAGCAGGAAGTTTTCTCCATGCTCCGCGGGGATGGAAAAATACAGAGTGCCGGATTGCTTTCCTTGGGCGATTTTCTGTACGATTTGCTGGCGGATCAGGAAATTATGCATATCACTTTTGTTATAGGACATGGCGGTGATGCGCTGCCCGCCAAAGAGAAGCACGATATCGCTGATATAGGGCACATAGGTGGGCAAATCCCCCAGAAGGGCGGCGATATAGCGGCTGTTGGCGGCACGATATCCCTGGTTGCCATCCAGATAATCCGTAATTTCTTCTTTCTGGGCCAGAGAATAAAGGGCTGTGCGGATATTGGCCAATTCATCGGAAATCATTTTTTTCTGCTCCGATGCATAGAAGGATATGCTTTGGGCGGTATTGCTGCGCAGAATATTCTGATACAGGGAAGAAGAAACGAACATCAGCACCAGGGTCATAATCAGAGAGGTGCATAAAAAGATGATCAGTACGCGCTTCAATGAACCAAGGAATAATCGGCTCTTTATGGTCATGAAAATCACCTGCATTTTTGATTGGTTTTGAAAAATAAGAGAATTGATTTCATTCTATAAAATACTATAAATATTATAGAAGAATGAAAAATGGGATTCAATCAATTTTTTCGGTTTTTGGAGGCGGAAGACTGGAAGAAGCATATAAAAAAAGCCGGTATCCGAAGATACCAGCCCTGAAAATGGAGGGTTTAAGCGCTTTTTTCCTCAGAAATGGCCCGGTATTTGGTGAGCCATTTTCCATTGAAATGCCGGATGAGGAAAAGGGTTGTGCGGAATACCCAGTCCACCGACATGGCCACCCATACGCCGATGGGGCCCATGCCCAAGCCGGGGACGGTAAGCCCAAGAATAGAAATGCTTTCCAGGCAGAATACATAGCTCAGGGCCACCCGGAAGGTCCACATGGAAAACAGGGAGACCTTCAGGGTGAAGCGCACATCGCTGGCGGCGCGGAAGGAAGTGGGTAAGGTAAAGGCCACGGGCCACAAAACGGCCGCGCAAATGGCATGATAGAGAATCATCTGATGGGAAAGATTGGCGGAATCAGGGGAAAGATTATAGATTCCGATAATCTGCCGGGAGAAAAGAATGGTGCAGAGCACCACCACCCACAGGCAGACATAGGTGGCGCCGGTAAGCAGCCGGGCGTAATAGGTGGCCTGTTTCTTTTCCTGGGCGCCTATGCAGCGGCCCACCACCGTAATCATCAGGCTGCCAGTAGCGTTGCCGGGCATATATTGGAAAGTGGCCAGGGTGTTGGCCACCGCATTGGCGGCGATGGAGGCGGTGCCCATGGAGGAAATCAGGGATTGGGTCAGCAATTTTCCAAAGTTGAACATACCGCTTTCGATGCCGTTGGGCACGCCGATACGCAAAATAGCCTTAATGATTTTGAAATTCGGCTGATAATGGAAGATATTTTCAATATAGATGGGATGCTTTTTATTCTGAATCAGCATCAATTCAATCGTGGATCCCACCGCGCGGGAAATCAGGGTGGCGATGGCAGCGCCGGCGGCACCCATTTTGAAATGAAAAATCAGGATGGCATTGCCTGTCACATTGATCAGATTCATGAGAATGGAAACGGCCAGGGAAATGGCGGAATTACCCATCACCCTGAAGAGGGAAGAGCAGCTGCCGGAAAGGGCCAGGAAGGGGAAGGACATGGCTACATAGAGCATATAGCTCTTGGCGCTGCTCATCACATCCGCTTCCACCTGGGGATAGAGCAGATTCAGCAGCGGCGCCCGCAAAAAGACCACCAGCACCGCCAATGCCGCCGCAACGCCCACAGCGGAATAAACCAGCTGCTTGGCGGTGGAACGGGCCAGGGAAATATCTTTGGAGCCCAGCGCCTGGGATACTACCACCGATCCGCCGTTTACCAGCGCGGTAAATACCATGACCAGCATGGTATCCACCGTATTGACCAGAGATACCCCGGATACCGCCGCTTCCCCGGCAGAGGATACCATCATGGTATCGACCATGCCAACGGTCACGGTCAGTATTTGCTGAAGAATCAGGGGAATGGCAATCCTGAAAAGATCCCGTTTTGAAAATAGCATATTTGCCTCCTGCGTCCGCTTCATTCGATGAATAAAAGACAGGGTCTGCTGTATAAAACAGGGTGGGTGACCTGCAGATGAGTATTTTTATTATATGCCAGATTCCGTCTTTGCACAAGGAATAAAACGCTAAATTATAGCATAAATCGCTAATTTTCTCCGCTGCGGCAGTCAGGAAAAAAAGAAAAGAAATAAACCGGAGATGTTTTGTTCTTCGCCGGTTTTTTTATTGAAGAAAACGGAGGAATGTAGTAAACTGAAACAGATACGCGGATTTGGTTGATCGCGTGATGATACCTTGTGGGGATGATGAATGAAATGAATATGTCAATTGGGCAGATGCCCCATGGAGAAAGAAATTTAATCACCGATGTGCCCGGGGTGAAAGTGGGGCATGAAACGGTGGACCGGGATGATTGCCATACCGGCGTTACGGTGATTCTGCCGCCGCAGCATAATCCCTTTACGGAAAAACTGACGGCAGCCGCCCATGTGATCAATGGCTTTGGCAAAACCCTGGGGCTCATTCAGGTGGAAGAGCTGGGCACCCTGGAAACCCCCATCGCCATTACCAATACGCTGAATGTAGGCAAGGTTCATGACGCCATGGTATCCTACATGGTGGATTTATGCGCAAAGGATGGGGTGAAGCTTACCTCCGTCAATCCCGTGGTTTGCGAATGCAATGACAGCCGCATGAGCGATATTGCCCGGCGGCCCGTGGGAGAAAAGGAGGTTTTTGCCGCCATTTCCCATGCCTCCGATCAATTTGTCCAGGGCGCGGTGGGCGCCGGGCGGGGCACCACCTGCTATGGCATGAAGGGGGGCATTGGCTCCTCCTCCCGGCTGATGGAGATTGATAGAAAAACCTATACCATGGGCGTGCTGGTGCAGAGCAATTATGGTTCTTCCGGGGATTTCCGGGATTGCTGCCTGCCCCCTGATCTGGCGGAATGCGATCAGGGCAGCATCATTCTGATCGTGGCCACCGATCTGCCCCTTTCCCATCGGCAATTAAAGCGGGTGATCAAGCGCACCTCCGTGGGCATGGCCAGGATTGGATCCTATATCGGCCATGGCAGCGGAGAGGTGGCGGTGGGCTTTACCACCGCGCCGGTGGAAAACTGCGGCGACAGTTTCCAATGCCAGATGATGCTCCGGGAGGATTTGATGAACATCCCCTTCCGTGCGGTGGGGGAATGCGCAGAGGAGGCTATCTTGCAATCCATGTGGCACGCCCATGCGGATACTGCCCTGGACGGCAGTCATATCCCCTCTCTGCATGAATATATTAAAGAAAAGGCCTTGAAGGAGGAAAAATAAAAATGAAAGAACTGGGCTATTACAACGGCAGAATTGAAGAATTGAGCGAAATGATGATTCCCATGAATGACCGGGCCTGCTGGTTCGGGGATGGGGTTTATGAAGCGCAGCTTTGCCGCAATTATCATATTTTTACCCTGGATGAGCATGTGGATCGGCTTTTCCGCAGCGCTGCCATGCTGGAAATCAAGATTCCGGTAACCAAGGATGAATTGAAAAAACTGCTGAATGATCTGGTACAGAAGATGGATGACGGCGATCTGATGCTTTATTATCAGGTGACCCGTGGCAGCGGCAAGCGCAATCATGCCTTCCCCAAGGGCCCTGCCAATCTGTGGGTGACGCTTACGCCCAAATCCATCAATCCTGATACCACGCCTGTTTCGCTCATTACCGCGGAAGATACCCGCTTTTTGCATTGCAATATCAAGACCCTCAATCTGCTGCCTTCCGTTATGGCCAATCAGAAGGCGATTTCCGCCGGCTGCTATGAATGCGTGCTGTATCGCCCGGGAGAAAGGGTGACCGAATGCTCCCACAGCAATGTGCATATCATCAGGGATGGCGTTCTTTATACCGCGCCCACGGATCATCTGATTCTGGCCGGCATTGCCCGGGCGCATTTGATTGCCGCCTGCAAAAAACTGGGCATTCCGGTAAGCGAAACGCCCTTTACCCTGACGGATCTGAGGAACGCCGATGAAATTATTACCACCAGCTCCACGGCCCCCTGCACCCGGGCCTGCCAGGTGGATGGCGTTCCCGCCGGCATGAAGCGGGAGGATCTTTTCATGGCGCTGCATGATGAAATCTTCGGCGAATTTATGCGGGATACCCAATGAAAAAACAGAGGTGAAAGATGATGAAAATTTTCCTTTCTGCCGATATTGAAGGCACCACCGGCATTGCCCTTTGGGATGAAACGGAAAACGGCCATAGCCGCTATCCCTATTTTCAGGAGCAGATGAGCAAGGAGGTCAACGCCGCCTGCCTTGGCGCCATGGATGGCGGCTGCACGGAATTGCTGGTCAAGGACGCCCATGACAGCGCCTGCAATCTGATCCCTGCCATGCTGCCGGAGGACGTGCGCATTTTCCGGGGCTGGGGCAGCGATATCATGAGCATGATGGCGGGCCTGACCAAAGATTATGATGGCGTGATCTTTACCGGCTATCATTCCGGGGCAGGGATGAATACCAATCCCCTTTCCCATACCATGAATACCCGGAATAATTATGTGAAAATCAATGGAATTATTGCCCCCGAACTGATGATCAACAGCCTGACGGCGGCCTATCTCGGCGTGCCGGTGCGCATGGTGACGGGGGACAAGGGGCTTTGCGAATGGATGAAGCAGATGAATCCCCATATTGAAACCGTGGCGGTGAGCGAAGGCTGCGGCCGGGGTTCCATTTCCATTCATCCCAATAAAGCCTGCCGTCTGATCCGTGAGGCTGCCAAGCGCGCCGTGGAAAAGCCGGCGGCGGATTGCATGTTCCCCCTGCCGGATCATTTTAAGGTGGAAATTTCCTTCAAGGATCATTTCAAGGCCAAGAGCGGCGCCAATTATCCCGGCGTTAAGCA
The DNA here is from genome assembly GCA_015056015.1 of Clostridiales bacterium. Classification (GTDB taxonomy): domain Bacteria; phylum Bacillota; class Clostridia; order Christensenellales; family Aristaeellaceae; genus RUG563. The sequence continues at coordinate 81,317 of SVHD01000004.1, read as the reverse complement.
GACCGGCGCCGCGACCGTGGAATTTGAAGCGGATGATTATATGGATGTGCTGCGCATGCTGGATTATGTGCTGTAATCAAACCGGGAAATCTTCCGTGTTTTTCTGTTGACTTGCCAGGAAATGCTTGTTATACTATTTTAAATACAGAAAAACGATGGAGGAATGATTCTATGGCCAAGAGCGTTCAGGATATTCTGAATCTGATCAAAGAGCATGATATTAAAATGGTGGATTTCAAGATGGTGGATATCAACGGCCAGTATCGGCATGTGACCATCCCCGCCGAAAATTTTTCCGAAGATACCATGAAGAGCGGCATTGGCTTTGACGCCTCCAATTACGGTTATGCCGTGGTGGAAAAGAGCGATATGGTGTTCATCCCCGATCCGGATACCGCGGTGATTGATCCCTTCTGCGCCATCCCCACCCTGTCCATGACGGGGAACGCCATGATCATCGATTATCCCCAGAATCGTCCCCTGGCCCAGTATCCCCGCAATATCGTGCTGGCTGCCAATCAGTATATGAAGGATCTGGGCATTGCCGATACCATGCTGATTCTGCCTGAATTTGAATTCTATCTTTTCGATCAGGCCGGCTGGCAGGTGCAGCCCTGCAATATTTCCGCTTTTGTGGACGCTGAGCAATCCTATCTCAACAGCGCCACCCAGGGCCTGGGCGTGGTGGTTCCCAAGCAGAGGAATTATCATATTGCCAAGCCTTTTGATACCTCCTATGAATGCCGCAGCGAAATGTGCATGCATATGAAGGATGCCGGCATCGAAATCAATTATCATCATCCCGAAGTGGCGGCCTCCGGTCAGTTTGAAATTGAGCCCCAGCTGGGCGAAGTGACCCATATGGCCGACGCCACCATGATGATCAAATACATCATCCATAACACGGCCCTCAAGTATGGCAAAACCGCCACCTTCATGCCCAAGCCCATTTACGGCGAGGCAGGAAGCGGCATGCATGTGCATATGCTTTTGTTCAAGGATGGCAAGCCCGTTTTCTCCGATGATGAAGGCTACGCCCATCTGAGCAAAGAAGCCCATTATTTCATGGGCGGTCTGCTCAAGCATATCCATTCCCTCTGCGCCCTGACCAACCCCAGCACCAATTCCTTCAAGCGTCTGGTGCCCGGCTTTGAAGCGCCCGTTACCGTGGGCTATGCCACCTCCAACCGCAGCGCCGTTATCCGCATTCCCGCCTATGCAAAATCTCCCGATAAGCGGCGGTTTGAATTGCGCAATCCCGACGCCACCTGCAATCCCTATTTCTGCTATGCCGCTATTCTGATGGCCGGTCTGGATGGCATCAAGAATCAGATCGATCCCCATGAAAACGGCTGGGGTCCCTATGATATGAATCTGTATCATCTGCCTGAAGAAGAAAAGAAAAAGCTGCAAGGCCTGCCTGTCAGCCTGGAAGACGCCCTCACCGCCCTGGAAAACGATCACGATTATCTCACCGCCGGCGGCGTATTCCCGGAAGAATTGCTCAAAAATTTCATCAAGGCCAAGCGGGAAGAATGCCGACAGATGGCTGCCATTCCCCATCCTGCCGAATTTGAAAAGTATTTCAACAGCTGATCAAAACAGCACGAAAAAAGCCTCCGTGAAGAACGGGGGCTTTTTTGATCCGGTAAAGGCCTTATTGATTCTCAAACGGATAGGGCAGGGGCGGGGATTGATAGCTTTTTCCGGCTTCCAGCGTCCGATTGCCGAGAATATTGAGGGGCGGATGATCCGCTGCCGGATTGGCAGGAATCATGGGGAAAAGGCCGGTGATCAAATAATTGCTGTTGTTTTCCAGTTGAATCAGGGCGATCAGCTGATCCTGCTTTAAGGCCAGCATAATCATCAGCTTGATATCCAAAACATCGTTATCCAGCTTCAGAAACGGATAAAAAATGGTGATGACCGAATTGGTGACAATAATCTGGGGCATATCCTGCAGGGCAGAGGCGAGCAGACAGGGCTGATCTGCGCCCTGACAGTGCATGCGGAATATTTCGGCAGGCCCATGGCAGAATTCCCGATTATCGGGCACATCCCGGATGGCGTATACCAGCCCTTTTTCATCGAAAGAAAAGGAAAAGTATTCATTTTCGATGGTGCGCATTTATGCTCAGCCTCCCATTCTGCCGAAAGAATTGACAGATGATTTTTCTTGATTTATAATGAGCTTACATTATTTTATCATAACGGGAGAAACGGGATGGATTTTCATTTGCTGGTCTGCCTCAAGGTGGAAAGGACGAAATTTCAGCAGGAAAGATACGTGGGCGAAGATGATATTCTGGCCCTGGTGGAAAGCGGCAGCTTTGAATTTGACGATGGAACCGGTATGAAGACGGTGGGGCCCCTGGACGCCGTCAATTTCAAAAAAGGCCGGGTTTATCAGCGTCATATTCTGGAGCCCGCCGCTTTTTATCTTTGCCGGTATCGGGCAGACAGCAGCCTCTTTGATCAGGGCAAGGTGGTTTTCCGGGATAAGGATCGTATCCGTTCCACATTGGAATTGCTCCGCGTTGCCGATCGGGATATTTACCTGGATCATTTTGAGTGCAAACGGGCGCTGTTTCTTGATCTGATCACCCAGTATCGCCTGGAAAATATCCGAAATCTGGAAGATTCCCTGCAGCAGGATCCTGCCGTGGCGGATGCGGTGGAATATATCAATGCCCAATTGCATCATAAGGTGGATTTATCCGGGCTGGCACAAAAGCATTTTCTGTCCTATGTACAGTTTGCCCGACGCTTCAAGCAGACCATTGGCATGACCCCTCAGGAATACCTTACTGCCATACGGATGAAAAAGGCCAAAATGATGCTGGCGGAAACGGATCTGCAGGTGAAGAAAATCGCCCGGGACTGCGGCTTTGGCAATGAATACTATTTCAGCAATTATTTCAAGCAATATCACCAGATGTCGCCCAAGGAATATCGGGTGATGATCAAGAGCAGCAGCCAGGCATAACGCTTCTTTTTCTGTACCGGCGTTTCCGTCCGTGCCTATTGTAGCACCGGAGGGAATAAAGAAAAATACAGGAAAATATCATAAATCGCTGAAAAGATACAGTATTTTATCATCTTTCCGGGCGGTGAGGGCATGTTCCTTCTTCCCTGGCAGGGGGTGTTTACTTTGCTCTTGACTTGCGGGGCGGGGTGCGGTATCATAAAATGGAAAATAAAAGGAAAGGCAGAAGTGAAATATGGTTAAGCATATCATTCTCTTTCAATTGAAGGATGAACTGACGGCAGAAGAAAAGCGCGCAGCGATGCTGGAAATGAAGGAAGGCCTGGAGGCCCTGGTTGGCAAGGTGCCCGGCTTGCTGGAAATGCAGGTGCAGATTGAAGGCCTGCCCACTTCCAATGCGGATTTGATGCTCTATTCCGTGCTGGAAAGCGAAGAGGCCCTGAAGGTCTATGCCAATCATCCCGAGCATCTGGCGGTGGCGATTGGCAAGGTGCGTCCCTTCTTCAAGAATCGCGTATGCCTGGATTTTGAATGCTGATTGCAGGAGAATATGTTTCCATCGTCCCGGCTGTTATGCCGGGACGTTTTATATGGCGCCGGGCCGCTGAATGGCAAGGAAGCGCCGGGGGATGAATCCTTTCTCCCGGCGCTTTTCTATTTGCATTTTTTCTGTATCTGACACGATTGTACAAGGTGTTGATACGATTCTTCATTTGCATTTTTTCGGTTTCAGTATATAATAGGGATGGCAATATTGAATCGCCCCGGTGAAGACGCCTGCCCCTGGGGCAGGAAAATCACCATGGGCATCTCTGCAAATATAGATCAATGGCAGGAGGAATCATCATGCATCAGATCGGTATTATCGGTTACGGCGGGATGGGCCGCGCCCATGCCCGGGATTTATTGCATCCCGCTTCCATTCGCTTTGCGGCGGCGTACGATATTGATCCCGTCCGGATGGAACTGGCCAAGCAGGATGGTCTGGTCGCCTGCGCTTCCCGGGAAGAATTGCTTTCCATGCCCGAAATTGATACCATCCTGGTGGCTGTTCCCAATAACGGCCATCTGGATAATGTTCTGGCCGCTATTGAAGCGGGCAAGAATGTGATCTGCGAAAAGCCTGTGGCGCTGAATGGGGATGAGCTGGCCCAGATGCAGGCGGCGGCCCAGAAAAAGGGCGTTAAAATGACCGTGCATCAGAATCGCCGTTGGGATAAGGATTACCTGATTGTAAAGAATATCCTGGAATCCCGGGTGCTGGGCAAGCCCTTCCGCATTGAATCCCGCGTACAGGGCGCCCGCGGCATTGCCGATACCTGGCGGCGCCGCAAGGCCTATGGCGGCGGCATGCTTTATGACTGGGGCGTGCATCTGATCGACCAGCTGCTGCAGCTCACCGACGCCAAGATCATTTCCGTCTTTGCGGAATTCCAGTATCTGAGCCAGAATGAAGTGGATGATAATATCCGCCTGACCCTGAATTTTGACGACGGTCTTTCTACCCTGATGGAAATCGGCACCTGCAATTTCCTGATGCTGCCCCGCTGGTATGTATGCGGCAAGGAAGGCACGGCCCTGATTCCCTATTGGGATTGCAAGGGCGAAATCATCATCAGCAACGGCAAGGAAGTCACCTGGGAGGATGAAATCCAGACCGCGTCCCTCATGGGCCCCTCCAAGACGCTGCAGCCCCGCGGGGAAAATACCATCACCCATCTGCCCCTGCCCGATGTGACCCCCGACAAGGAAACCTATTATCGCATGCTGAATGACGCCCTGGATGGCAAGGGCGAATTGCCCGTTACCCCCGCCCAGGCAGTCCGGGTGATGAAGGTAATTGATCTGGCTTTTAAGTCCGGCGCGGAAAACAAGGTGATCCATATTCCCGAAGGCTTCTGATTTTACAGGAGGAAACGGCCATGGCGCTGCGGGATGAATTTGCCGCTTTGGGCATTGAAAAGGGCGATACGCTGCTGATGCATGCGTCCTTCCGGGCGTTGGGCCCGGTGGAAGGCGGCATGGATGGCTTTTTCCGGGCGCTTAAGGATGTGCTGGGGGAGAGGGGCACGCTGATTCTGCCCACGCTGAGCTATGCTGCGGTGACCCGGGAAAACCCTGTATTTGATGTAAAGAATACGCCCTCCTGCGTAGGCGCGATGCCGGAATATTTCAGGCAGCTGCCCGGCGTTTGCCGCAGTCTTTCGCCCACCCATTCCTGCGCCGCCTGGGGATATCTGGCCCGGGAAATAACGGAAGGACAGCTGAAGGATGATACGCCCATTGGCGAACATTCTCCCTTCCGCCGTCTTGCAAAAACGGGCGGGAAAACCCTGTTCCTGGGCTGCTCCATTCGTCCCCATACCATGATGCACGGGGCGGAGGAGGCCGCCGGTGCGCCTTATGTGCTGCAGAAAGAAAAATCCCCCTTCACGGTAATTGATGAAGCGGGACGGCGGCATGAGATTTTCGTCCATCGTCATTGCTTCCGGATGAACGGCCTGCATTATCTGCAGCGCTATGATCGGCTGGGGCCGCTTCTGGATGAAAAAGAATGGAAACGGGGAAAAATCGGCCAGGCGGATTGCGATTTGCTGGATGCCGGCGCGGCCTGGGCAAAGGCCTGCGAAACCATGAAAATTGATCCCTTCTATTTTGTGGATGGGGTAAGAGAATAATTGCCGGACATGCAAAGCAAAAGCGGAAAACGTCGAAAGACGCTTTCCGCTTTTTGTGTCAGGGCTCATCGGATGTGGGGGGACGGCGGAGGGCCGGGCGGCATTTGCCGGCATATTGGCCGGTGATTTTATGAAACATGCGGCTGAAATATCCCGTATCGCAAAAGCCCATGATTTCCGCCACCTTTTCCACCGTATATAATCCGCTCTGCAAAAGCTCCTGGCTTTTTTTGATGCGCATGGTCATATGATAATTCAGGGGTGAATCCCCGAATTCCTGCTGGAAAAGGCGATGGAAGGTGCTGCGGCTCATGAAGCAGATTTCGGCCAATTGCTCAATGGAGCAGGTTTTCTGCAAATTATTTTCCATATAGCGCACAGCCTGAATCAGAGAGCGCTTTTTGGGATTATCCTGAATCAGGGAAAGATCGGTGGAAATGGCATAGAGAATTTCATACAAGAGGGATTTGGCACGCAGCGTGGAAAAGCCCCCCTGCAGATACCATTCCACCAGCTGCCGCATTTTTTCTTCATAAAAGCCGTTATGATCCCTGCCAGCCAGCCGGGGATGGGTATCCAGGCAGATTTCTTCCCCCGCGCGATTCCGGGCATTGAATAAAACCGAATACCCCTTGGAGCCTTCCGGGCTGGCGCTGTAAGTGCGGTAGGAGCAGCCGGTGGGCATCAGCAGCAGATCCCCGGGCTGCACATGCATCACCGTGCCATCTGCCAAATAATAATCCCGGCTGCCTTCATAATTGAGAAACAGCAGGTTTTCCTGCCGATCCCAGGAAATCCATTCCTCCTGGTATTTCCATATCTGCGCAGCGGCGTGAATGCCGGATAAACTGGCGTCATCCGCCAGAAGATGGATCGTCTGTTCCAGCATGGGGATTCCTCCTGAAAATGGGACAATCATACAAAAATAATGAGAGGATGATCTATTATAACACGAGGGAGAAAAAGGTACAATAACAATGGTAAACAATTTAACATGGAAAAAAATCATCTTATTTGGAGGAATTGTATATGTCCAAGCTTCGTTTGGGTCTCATCGGCGTTGGCGGCATCATGAATGGCGCCCATATCCCCGGCTATCTCACCTGCGATGATTGTGAAATCGTGGCTATCTGCGATATCAATCCCGAAACCCTGAAAAAAGTGGGCGAAAAGCTGAATATTCCCGAAGAAAACCGTTTCCTGCATCATGAAGATATGATGAAGAGCGGCCTGGTTGACGTGGTGGATATCGCCACCCCCGATAACATGCATTGCCCCATCGCCACCGATGCGGTGAAATACGATCTGCCCTTCAGCGTGGAAAAGCCCATGGGCATGACCTATAAAGAAGTGAAAAAGGTCTGCGATGCGGCGGCGGAAAAGAATCTGCCCGGCCATGTTTGCTTCTCCTGGCATTATTTCCCCTATATCCGCATGATGCGCGAAAAGCTGGCCACCGGCATGCTGGGCAAGATCTATCATATCTATGTCCGCTGCATCCGCAACAGCGGCATGTGGGAAGGCCGCCGTCTGGAATGGCGCTTTGATGAAAAGCAGTCCGCTTCCGGCGTTATGGGCGATCTTTCCTCCCATATGTTCTCCATCGCCAATTTCCTGGGCCATGAATTCGTTTCCGTCAGCGCCGACGCCGGCATTTTCGTCAAGGAACGCCAGGCCCTGGACAGCGACGAAATTCTGCCCGTAACCACCTGGGACTGGTGCAATGTGCTGGCCAAGATGGATAATGACGTCAACGCCACCTTCCAGATTTCCCGTACCTGCGAACATATTGATAACTGGGTGCAGATCGAAGTTTACGGCGAAAAGGGCCGCATGGAATATGTAAACCGCCATGGCGAAACCCTGGAAGTGCAGACCAATAAGGGCGAAGTGATCCAGCTGATCCCCGATGCTTCCTATAAGGCCGTGCAGTCCCATAAGTTCATCAACCTGGTAAAGAACCAGAACCTGGATGGCACCGAAGCCACCCTGGTGGACGCCTATAAGAGCCAGGCCGCCCTGGACGCCGCCTATCGTTCCGTGAAGGAAGGCCGCTGGGTCACCATCGCGGAAGTGGAAAAGGATGTGTAATCCCTTCCACGGAAGGAAAGTATTCCAAGGAGGAAAATCGCTATGTTCCGTATCGGTTTGATCGATTATTATCTGGATGAATGGCATGCCCAGAATTATCCTGCCATGCTTCGGGAAGAAATTGCCCGTCAGGGCCTTTCTATGGAAGTGAAAATGGCCTATGCTTACTGCGATAAGGAAGATGGCATGAGCAATGAGGAATGGAGCAGGAAGCAGAATGTGCCCCTGGCTTCTTCCATGGATGAATTGATCGCCAATTGCGACGGCGTGATGATTCTGGCCCCCAGCTTCCCGGAAAAGCATTACGAAATGGCCGAAAAGGCCCTGCGCGCCGGAAAGCCCGTTTATATGGATAAAATCTTCGCCCCCAGCGAAGAGGAAGGCCGCAGGATTTTCAATCTTTCCCTGGAAACGGGCACGCCCCTGTTCTCTTCCTCCGCCCTGCGCTTTGACGCCGCTTTTGATGATTATCGGGCGGGCAATGGCCTGAAGGCGGAATGGTGCCTCACCTGCGGGCCCAATAATTTCCAGATCTACGCCATCCATCAGATTGAAATGATGCAGACCGTCATGGGCCGGGCCAAGAAAGTAAAGGCCCTGGGCAATGACGGCGGCCGCACCCTGGTATTCGATTTCGGCGAAGGCAGAATGGGCCAGATGTGCCAGATGAACAGCCTTCCCTTCCAGCTTTCTGTGGCGGATAAGACCACCTGCAAGCATCAGATGGTGGGAAGCGATTTCTTCATTCGTCTGGTGCGGGGCATTCTTTCCTTCTTCCAGACCGGCGTGGCCCCCGTGCCCCCGGAAAATACCCTGGACGCCCTGGCCATGCTCACTGCGGGTCATAAGGCCATGAAGGATATGGATCAGTGGATTGAGGTGTAATCACCCTGTTATGGGGAATTCTGCGCCGCATCCGTGCGGCGCAGCTCCCCGGCATGAAGGCCCATCTGCCGATAAAAGGCCCGGCTGAAATATGCGGCGTCATAAAAGCCCATGATTTCTGCCACCTGCTCCACCGTTGCATCCCCCCAGCGTAAAAGCTCCGCGCTTTTTTCCAGGCGCAGCTTCAAATGCCAGGCTACGGGCGGCATGCCGTATTCCGCCTGAAAGCGGCGATAGAAGGTGCTTCGGCTCATAAAGCAGATTTCCGCCAGCAGATCGATGGATACGCTTTCATTCAGATGGCTTTCCATATACTGAATGGCGGGCAGCAATGCTTTCTGGGCAGGATTGATCAGCAGGGCCTGCTGCTCCAGGGCAATGGCATGCAGAAGCTGATATAATTCCGCCTTGGCGGCAAGCCTTCCCAGCCCGCCCTGCAGCAGCATCCGCTGGATGGCGTTGATCCGCTCGCTGTAATAGCCGTTGCGGTCCCGGGCCACGATATAGGGCCTGTCCCCGAGCAAAAGATCAATGCCCATGCTGTCCCGCAGGCAAAATTCCACGCACTGGCCGGAATAATTTCCCACGTCATCGATATCGGCTTTGCTGGAATAGCTGCAGCCCACCGGCGCGATGATCACATCCTTGGGATGCACCGTAAGAACGCATTCGTCATTCTGGAAATAGCGGCGCATGCCTTTCTGATGGCAATATAAAAGCGTATTGCGGCGATTCTTGATTTTCCAGGATCCGCCGGTGCTATGGGCCCAAAGTTCTGACAGCGTCACATCCTGGCCGGTCAGCTCGCGGTAAAAATCAAACGGCACAGAATTCACCTCTGTTTGAGAAAATAATACAAGGGAATTGGTATGATTACGCATTATAACATATTCCCTTTTGCAGTACAATCCTTGAGTAAACCTTTTCAATCTGGCATTTTTTCTGCAGAATCGTGAAGGAAAAATGTCGAAATATTCCCCAATTCCTGGTTCTTTGAAATATTTCGTTCAGAAAAAAATGAGATTTCAAAGCAGGAAAAAGGCAAGGCTTTATTTAATATATATGTAAAGCCTGAATTCCATCGTTCGTTATCCTCCGACAAGGGGGAAATCGATAAATTATTTTAAGGAGGCAACACCATGAAACGTACTCTCGCCCTGGTACTCGCCCTGCTGATGCTGTGCATGAGCACGATGGCCCTGGCTGCCGAAACGGAAGACCGTTATGGCCGCTATGACGAAACCGTCACCATCTCCATCCTGTCCAAGGACTGGAAAACCGGCACCACCGCTTACGACTCTTCCGACCCCACCCGTAAGTCCGCCAGCGAAAACGCCTGGATCATGGCTTACAAAGAATACCTGAACCTCGATGTAAAGCGCATCATCGCTGAAGATGATACCGCTATGCAGGCTCAGGTCAGCACCGCTCTGGCTTCCGGCGACCTGCCCGACGTCATGATCGTTGACAAGGCCACCTTCTACAACCTGGTTGAAAACGAAGTTCTGGCTGACCTGCTCCCCGCCTACGAAGCCTACGAACAGAAGTACTATCTGGAACAGGCTGCTGCCCCCGCTCTGGAAAGCGGCATGGTGGATGGCCAGCTGCTGGGTATGCCCATCATCGGCAACTCCTACAACAATGGCCAGCTGCTGTGGGTCCGTCAGGACTGGCTGAAGAAGGTCAACAAGGAAGTTCCCAAGACCATCGATGAAATGATGGATGTGGCTCAGGCCTTCATCGACGCCAAGCTGGGCGGCGAAGAAACCATCGGTATCGCCATGAACTTTGGCAACTACTACGGCCCCGATTTCATCGCTGCTGCCTACGGCTCCATCTGGAAGACCTGGACCCCCGATGAAGAAGGCGTCTATCGCTTTGGTAAGGTTACCGAAGGCAACAAGCAGGCTCTGCTGAAGATGCAGGAAATCTACAAGGCTGGCCTGATCCGCCCCGACTTCGCTTCCAGCGATCTGGCTGCTGAAGACGTGGCCGTTGGCCGTGCCGGTATGTACATGGCTACTTCCTGGCACTCTGTTACCGACCTGAAGACCAGCATGCTCAACGACGAAACCGCCGACTGGATGTGCTTCCCCGCCCCCACCCTGGATGGCGAACCCGTGAAGCAGTGGTCCAACGGCCCCGTGCCCGGCATGTTCATCGTTGTGAGCAGCGAATGCGAACATCCCGAAGCTTTCATGAAGATGCTGGAACTGGAACTGAAGGTCTTCATCGAACCCTCCGCCGAAGAACTGCCCAAGCTGTATGCTGACCCCGATGACGATTTCATCTACTGGGATCTGCGCACCTTCCGTAACATGAACCTGGCCAACTTCGACCTGTATCGCTCTCAGCTGGTGAATGAACACCTGGCTCTGGGCACCGCTGTTGAAGATGTGCCTGCCTGCATCACCGACTACTATGGTCAGGTCACCCGCGCCATCGCCGGCGAACGTGCCCTCGAAGGCCGCCGCATCTGCCAGGTGTACGCTTTCCCGCTGTGCGCCAAGCAGCTGGAAGCCGGTCAGTATGTCTTCTCCTATGACGGCCCCCTGACCGAAAATATGTCCCTGTACGAAGCCACCCTGGAATCCGAACTGAACAATGCCATGATCAAGGTCATCATGGGCGAAGATATCTCCGTCTATGAAAAGGCTGTTGAAGACTGGTATGCCAACGGCGGCCAGGATATCACTGACGAAGTGACCGAATACTACACCAGCAAGTAATTGCTGAAAAAATTTCAGATGCTCATCTGAAATGCGCCGGGGTGGGGGAAATCCCCCACCCCGGTATTCCAAGATAAAGTGAGGAATTGCCATGACACCTGCAGTACCGCATATGAAAAAACGCGACAGGATATTGAGCATTCGTCGGTTGAAGATGGATTACCCTCTGTATTTGATGCTGGCGATTCCCGTCATCCTGCTCTTCATCTTTAACTATATCCCCATGGGCGGCATTATCATTGCCTTCCAGAAATATCTGCCTGCCAAGGGCATCGCGGGCTCCAAATGGGTGGGCCTGAAGAATTTCGAAACCATCTTTGGCATGGCTGCGTTCCCTCGCGCCCTGGCCAATACCCTGACTCTTTCTATCTGGAAAATCGTGCTGGGCATCGTGGTGCCTGTGGCGTTTACGCTGCTGCTCAATGAACTTCACTGCTCTGCCGTAAAGCGTACGGTGCAGACGCTGATCTATCTGCCCCACTTCATTTCCTGGGTTCTGCTGGCCGGTATCTTTACCAAGCTGCTCAGCGGTTCCGGCGTTGTGAATAATATCATCAAATCCCTGGGCGGAAAGCCCATCATGTTCCTGGGTGATAACAAATGGTTCCCCTTCACATTGATATTTACCCATATCTGGAAAGAATTCGGATATGGCACCATCGTATATCTGGCGGCCGTGGCCGGCGTGAATGTTGACCTGTATGAAGCCGCCGCCATCGACGGCGCGGGCCACTGGAAGCAAATGATCCATGTGACGCTGCCCTCCATTACCCCCATCATCATTTTGATGACGGCTCTTTCCATCGGTAACATTCTGAACGGCGGTTTTGACCAGGTCTTCAATATGTATAATGACGTGGTTCTGGAAAGCGGCGATATCATCGATACCCTGACCTATCGCATGGGCTTTAGCAGCGGTCGTTTCGATTTGTCCACCGCAGCCGGTCTCTTCAAATCTGTTATCTCCTGCCTGTTGGTTATCACCTCTTACAAGGTGGCCTACAAGACCAGCGGCTACCGTGTATTCTAAGGGAGGGAAGAAAAATGAAAATCAAAGTCAATCCCGCCCGAAAAGCATTCATCGTTTTCAACTATGTTTTCTGCATCATCATGGGTCTTCTGTGCGTGATGCCCGTTGTCCACGTATTGGCCCTGTCCTTCAGTGGCGTGGACGCCATCACCTCCAATGCGGTTGGCTTCTGGCCGGTGGATTTCCATCTGGATAACTACCGCATCGTGGTTCGTGATGCCCAGTTCTTCCGCAGCTACGGCAATACCTTCATTCGTGCCATCATTGGCTGGGCGGTATCCATCGTCTGCGTGGTGCTGGCCTCCTATCCCATGTCCCTGCGGCAGGCCCAGTTCCCCGCCCGCCCCTTCTTCGTGGCCTATTTCATGGGCACCATGCTTTTCTCCGGCGGTATGATTCCTGCTTACCTGGTTGTCAAGGATGTGGGCCTGCTGGATTCCATCTGGGCGCTGATTCTGCCCTGCGCGGTGGGCACTTACAATATCATCCTGATGATGAACTTCATGAAGGGCCTGCCCGAGGCGCTTTCCGAATCCGCTTTCATTGATGGCGCCGGGCATTTTACCACGCTGTTCAAGATCATCCTGCCCCTGTGCAAGCCCTCCATCGCCACCATTTCCCTCTTCATCATTCTGCATCATTGGAATGCCTGGTTTGATGGCATGATCTACATCAAGGCCCAGGAACTCAAGCCCCTGCAGACCTATCTGCGTTCCATCGTTATCGTGGACGCGGACGTGGCCGACAGCTCGATGATGCTGGAAGACGTTATCGCCAATACCTCTGCGGATGGCGCCAACGGCTCCAAGATCTTCCTGGCCCTGTTCCCCATCATGTGCATCTATCCCTTCCTGCAGAAGCACTTCGCCAAAGGCCTGGTGCGCGGCAGCGTGAAGGAATAATCCCCGGTTTCAAAAATCAATCCCCCGTCCGTTGGATGGGGGATTTTTATGTGTATCACGGCATTCGTCTGCTTGGGCTGATGAACGATGGCAAGAAAAGCCGTCGCGATCATTTTGCCGCCGGCAAGGGGCATTGGCAGAGCGCACCGGTATATCCGGGAACACTGACTGGCGCGCGATGATCAATGCTTCATCGGCAATAGAGAAAAAGAAAACGCCGTCCGGATGGGCGGCGTTTTTGCTTGTGTCAGTGATTAGTTCCAGGGGAAGTTGATCAGGCCCATCACATAGATGATCAGGATGGCCACGGGAACCACATACATGAAGAGGGGCTTCATCCAGTTCTTCACCTTCAGGCCCTTGCCGGCGTTGGCTTCGGCCAGCATATTATCCCAACCCCAGCCGTAACGCTTGTTGCAGCAGAACAACACGAAGATCAAAGAACCCAGAGGCAGCAGGTTGGTGCTGACCAGGAAATCCCACAGATCCAGCCAGGCGGATCCTTCGGCAAAGGGAACGAAACCAGAGAAAACGCTATATCCCAGGGCCGTGGTGGTGGAGGTAATAAACAGGCCGATACCGCAGATGAGGCAGCCCTTGGGGCGGCTCCAGCCAGTCAATTCGCGGACGCAGGCCAGAATATTTTCGAATACGGCCAGCACGGTGGAGAATGCGGCGAATACCATGAACAGGAAGAAGATGGTCCCCCAGATTCGGCCGCCGGCCATATTCAGGAAGACCTGGGCCATGGAGTCAAACAGCAGACCAGGGCCAGCGGTAACTTCCACGCCGTAGGTGGTGCAGGCGGGGAAGATGATCAGGCCGGCCATAATGGCCACGAAGGTGTCCAGCGCGATGACATTGATGGATTCACCCATGAGGGAGCGTTCCTTGTTGATATAACTGCCGAAGATGGCCATGGAACCGATGCCCAAGGACAAGGAGAAGAACGCCTGATTCATGGCGCCTACCACCACGTTGGCATCAATTTTGCTGAAATCGGGCTTGAGATAGAAGGCAAGGCCTTCCTTGGCACCGGAGAGGGTGGCGCTGTTAATGGCCAGAACCACCATCAGGAACAGCAGAATAACCATCATATACTTGGTTACCCGTTCCAGACCGCCTTGCAGTTTAAAGCAAAGGCACAGGAAGCCCAGTACAATGGTGATCCCCATGAAGAGCATATTAACGCCGGGATTGGTGATCATATTCACAAAGCCCAGACCTTCTAATTGACCAGTGGCGAAACGATAGAAATAGTACAGCATCCAGCCGGCAACCACAGTGTAGAAACTCATCAGGCAGACATTGCCAAAGAGCGCCAGATAGCCGTGGGCGTGCCATTTCTGGCCGGGCTTTTCCAGTTTCTGATACATTTTCACGGGGCTGGCCTGGGAGGCGCGGCCCAGAGAGAATTCCATGATCATTACGGGCAAGCCCAGGAGGACCAGGCAAAGGATATAGATCAGCACGAAACTGCCGCCGCCGTACTGGCCGGCCATCCAGGGGAATTTCCATACATTGCCGCATCCGATAGCGCAGCCTGCGCTTAACAGGATGAAACCAAGGCGCGAAGATAGTCGCTCACGATTTTCCATACAAGTTCCCTCTCTCTTTTGTTATTGTGTTACGACTATTGTATCAGATAATGCGTGTATTGTCAAAGAATTCCTGAAATTGCGTGAATTTGGATGAGATTTGTTTGCGGGCGTATTTCGCCGGGGAAATACCGGCCAATTTGGTGAATTCACTGGAAAAATAGCTCAGGCTGGAAAAGCCGCAGGCGGCGCAGGTTTCGCTGACGGAAAAATAGCCGGTTTTCAGCATAGCCCGGGCATTCCTGTGCCGGATGAGGCGGATATATTCTATGGGCGTTTTTCCATAGGCGGCCTTAAATTGCCGCCGCAGATATACCTCGCTGATGCCCGCCAAATCAGCCAATTGAGGTACGGAAAGAAGGGGATCGGCATAATGTCGCTCAATATAATTCCGGATATTCTCCATGCGATTCCGGATGATATTTTTTTCATCCACTTTTGCCTGGGGTAATTCGGAAAGGATTTCATAAAATGCCCCGAGGCATGCAGGGGTGAGCGGGCTTTCGGCGGAAAATTCCCGGTGTGCTGCGGTGAAGAAATGCTGAATCAGCCGGGGATTCTGCAACTGGAAGACGCACAGATTGGGGGCGTGGGGCAGATCATTCCGGGTGTAAAAATGAATGACCAGAAAACGCCCGTCTTCCAGAATTTCCGTCTGATAATCGGTATGGGCCTTGACAAATGTAACGGAATCGGGGACGGAAAGAAAATTTTCCCCCTGTCTGGAAAAAGCTGCCTGCCCGCTGAGCCGGTAGGACAGGGAATGGAAGGGGCGGCCGCTGACGGATACCGTGGCTTTCTTTTGCATGGTGGATTCGAAAATATAAAGATCATCGATGAGGCAATTACTGAAAAAATCCATGTAAATCCTCCATTATTCCGAATGATAATCTCATTTTAGCATACAGAAACAGAATATTCAAGTTTCGAAAAACGAAAGTGTTTTCGATATTTGAGATTGTGCTTTCGGCATTTGATGCTATAATGAAAGCAGAAGATACCAAGGAGGAATGGCTTATGAATTTGATGGATAAATTGCAGGCGGCGGCCCAAAGAGAGGGCATTGATCTGATGGGCTTTGCGCCCAAGGCGCGTTTTGAACAGGTAAAGCCGGAGCATAATCCCTTTTCCATTTTTCCGGAAGGCAAAACGGTGATCATGCTGGGCAAGCGGATTTGCCGGGGATCCCTGCGGGGCGTGGAAGAAGGCACCAATTTTTCCGATTATAATCTTTTTGGAAATACCTGGCTGGAGGATGAATTTCTGGCCATGGCCTGCTATGCAATGACCAGCACCCTGGAGGATGAGGGCTACGAGGCAGTGCCCATTTTCCCCAATCCTAGCGAAATTGCCCCCACCGGCGTATCCGTTCGTCCGGGCAAGCCGGCGCCCAATGTATTTCCCGATTTTACCTATGCGGCGGTGGCGGCAGGAATTTGCGAAATCTCCTACAGCGGGCTGCTGCTTTCCCCGCGGTTCGGTCCCCGGCAGCGCTTCCATATGATTATTACCGATGCTGAATTGCCTGCCACGCCCCTGCTTGAAAAATCCATTTGCGATGGCTGCAAAAAATGTGCGGATAGCTGCCCTCTGGGCGCCATCAGCAAAACGGAAAGCAGGGAAATCGAAATCTGCGGCAAGAAAATGACCGTGGGCGTGGTAGACTATGAAAAATGCAAAATTTGCCGCAACGGCGCGGTGAAAAATCGCTTCACCTCCGCCGGTGCGCCGGATCGGGTGGCGGCACTATGCAATCGCAGCTGCATCTGCCATCTGGAGGAGAATGCCATGATCGGCAATCGCTTTGAGAATTCCTTCCGCCAGAATCCTGCCTGGGCGCTGGATGAAAAGGGAATCAGCCGGGATACGGAAATGGCCAATGTGCTGGGCGGCGTTTTTTCCAAGGATGGAAAGAGAGGGCATTGATTATGAAGCTCACCAGTCAGATGATTAAGGAAAAGGCGGCGGAGCTGGGGATCGATTGCATTGCCATCGGTAATATTGAACGCTTTGAAAACGCTCCGAAGCTCATGTCGCCCAAGACCTATTTCCCCGGGGCCAAATCGGTGATTGCCCTGGCCATGCGCATTCCCCGGGGCAGCTATCGCGGTATTGAAGAGGGCACCCATTGGCATAATTACACCTTTTATTCCTATAATAAACTCAATTCTCTTTTCCGGCCGAAAAAATCCTATGATCTTTGCTGTTTTATCGAGGATCACGGCTATGAGGCGGTGGCCCATTATCCGGCTGTACCGGAAGGCAACGGCACCACCAAAGAGCCGGTGGCAGAGGGAAAAGTACCCCCGGATGTGGTTTGCAGCGTGCGGCTGATTGCCGCCGGAACGGGGCTGGGAGAAGTGGGGTATTCCAAGGTATTTCTTACGAAAAAATTCGGTCCCCGGGTGCGGCTGGGGCTGATTTTTACCGACGCCGAACTGGAGCCCGATCCCATTCTGGATACCGGCACCATCTGCCTGCATTGCGGAGCCTGCGTGCGGGAATGCCCGGGCAATGCCGTTCCGCCCCTTGCGGAGAAGGATAAGCGCATCGAAATTGATTACGGCGAAAAGAAAACCTGGTACGGCGATGTGCGCATGGGCCGCTGCACCCTGTCCCACCATGGCATGAATAATGAATGTTCTCCCTTCCTGAAAAAGGATTTCCCCAATATGGCCTTCGATGTGCGAAACAGCGAAATGACGGAGGAAGAGGCCTATATTCTCTGCTATTCCATGGCCGGGGCCAAATGGGGCAGAAAGCCCCGCACCAGCCAGGTAATGGAATATTATGATTATATCCTCGGGCATACAGGGTATTTTGCCGTCTGCGGCGCAAGGGGATGCATCCGGGCCTGCATGGATATGCTGGAAAAGAGCGGCAGAATCGAAAATACTTTCCATGAGCCCTTCTATAAAAAGGATAGCTGGCTGCTTCCCAATCAGCCGGAAACGGTGTCCAAGGGGGTCAATCCTTATCGGGAAGAATACCTGGATGAAAAATACCCCGGCATCCGGGAAAATGAATACGAAAAGAAAGACTGATGGGGAAACGGGGTATTTCCGGGCGGGAATATCCCGTTTCTTTGGTAATGCTTGACAGGAAAGAGAGAAAAACGATACAATAAGAAAAATTTCTGTTGGGATGGATGATGATGAGAATCGGCATTCTTTGCGCGGGGGATCGGGAATTGGCCCCTTTTCTGGAAATTCTGGAACCGGAACGGGTGGAAGAGCAGGCCATGCTGATGTTTTATCAGGGGAAAATCGGCAGCATGGATGTGGTGATGCTGTATTCCGGCGTGGGCAAAGTGAATGCCGCCATTGCCGCCCAATTGCTGATTGAAAAATATCAGGTGGACGGGATCGTCAACGCCGGTACGGGGGGCGGTATGCATCCGGAGGTTCAAATCTTTGATCTGGTGGTGGCGGAGGAATGTGCCTACCACGATGTGGCGGCGCATATCCTGACCGGCTTCCATCCCTGGATGGATTCCCGCTGGTTTTCTTCCGATGAAAAATGGCTGAAATCCGCCCGGGCTGCTGCGGAGTGTTTTGATGGCAGAATCCACTTTGGCCGGATGGTAACGGGGGAACAATTCATTGCGGATGAGGGAAGAAAAGCAATCAACGAAGAATTGGCGCCGCTGAGCGTCGATATGGAAACGGCGGCGATTGCGCATGTATGCTATGCCCATCGGACGCCCTTCCTTTCCGTTCGCTGCATGACGGATGATGCGGCCCATACGGGCAGCGGATATTTTGAAGAAAATTGTGCAAAGGCGGCGGAAAGGGCAAAGGATTTTGTGCTGGCCCTGCTGGAGGAAATGCAAAATGCGCCGGAGGAATCGCCGGCTGATCATCTGGACAGCATCTTTGCGGCGTTCCTGTAAGGCGCAAAAAAAGAACCGGAAAGCCTCCGGTTCTTTTTTCTATGCGTTTTATTGGGCCTGATTTTCGGCCTTTTTCTTTTTATTGTGGGCGATGATGCCGATGATGGAAGAAATGATGGCCACCGATTCATATATGGCGCCGCCGATGGAAAGCACAAAAATATCATAAATCAGCACCAGGGGAGAGGTGACCAGGATGCTCTTGCGGATATCCTGGGGATTGGGCAGGGAGAAGCAAAGGGTATTGATCACCAGGCCCAGCACCACGAAAATGGAATAATAATCCTGCCAGGAAAGGATGCCCGCAATGCCCATGACCACCGCAAAGAAGATGGGGCATTTTTTGCCGGAGAAAAGCTTTTTATCCCGGTGATAATAGGCCAGATTGCGGAAAATGGCCAGGATATTCATCACCAGGCCGGAGGTGGCCCCGATGAGCAGATAATGAATGCAGAAGGTCAGGGCGGTAGCGGTCTGGGCAATGAGAATCTTTTTCTGGCTGTTCATCTGATAGGAAATGAACCCCAGAATCACGGCGATGATACCGAAAATCTGCCCCAGGATGGTAACAAAATTCATTTCTTGCATGGTGTTTCCCTCATTTCTTGCTGCGCATCCTGCCTGGATACGCAAGGGCATGGTATCACGAATGGCAGGGATTGTCAATGAAAAATCCATGGGCGGAATGGATGAAATCAAGTTGCAGGAAGCGGCGGGATATGATAAAATTCTGATGATACAAACGCTGGAAAAAGGCTCGTTGCAGCCGGGGGGTATGGATGGATATTCGCATTTTGCATCTGGTGGAGGGGGCGCGGCAGGCCATTGGCACAACCGTGGTGATTGACGTTTTCCGCGCCATGACGGTGGAAGCCTATCTTTCCAGGCAAGGGGCGGGAAAAATCATCCCGGTGGGGGATGTGGAGAAGGCCTTTGAATGGAAAAAACGCGATCCCGGGGTGCTTCTATGCGGGGAACGGGGCGGAAAAATGATCGAGGGCTTTCAATTCGGCAATTCCCCTTCGCAAATTGAAAAAGCAGATTTGACCGGGAAAACCGTCATTCATACCACCAGCGCCGGCACCCAGGGCATCGCCAATGCCATTCACGCGGATGAAATCATTGCCGGCAGCCTGGTTTCTGCCCGGGCCATTGCAGAATATATTAAAAGGAAGAATCCTGCGCATGTATCCCTGGTTTGCATGGGGCTGGCGGCCGTCAGCCAGACGGAAGAGGACAATCTTTGCGCCGAATATATCAAAAGCCTGCTGGAAAATCACCCCCTTCCCGATTTGCAGGAGCGGATGGAGGATTTGAAAAATACCAGCGGCGCGAAATTCTTTGATCCGGCCCAGCAAAGCGTATTTCCGGAACGGGATTTTCATCTTTGCATCCAGGCGGATACCGTGCCCTTTATCCTGCGGCTGAAAAAGGAAGGGGATACGGATGTGATGGAGCGGGTGGACGTGCTTTCATGCACCGATGGGAAAATGAATGATTGACTTGCCAAGGGCCTTGGATTAAAATAAAACTGACAGCAAAAGCAGCAATGAATGGGAGATGGAAACATGGAAAGAAAAAGCGCGAAGGCCTGGCTCTATCTGCTTCCGGCCATTTTGTTCCTGGGCTTTTTCATGGTGTATCCGCTAATTGACGTATTCATCTATTCCTTTGAAGAGGGCTTCAATTCCGCGTCTCAAACCCATCAGGGCATCGGGCTTTACAATTATTCCTATGTATTGCATGATCCCTATTTTTTGCAGGCGGTGAAAAATACCTTTATCCTGGTGATTATCACCGTGCCCGTTTCCACGGGGATAGCGCTGCTGATTTCGCTGGGGCTCAGTTCCATCAAGGCCCTGCGTCATCTGTTCCAGACCGTCTATTTCCTGCCCTATGTCACCAATACCCTGGCGGTGGGTCTGGTTTTCATGATTCTGTTTGAAAAAACGGCCTATACCGATGGCATGGTCAATCAGCTGATTAACTGGTTTGGCGGTGAATCGGTGGATTTTATCGACGGGCCCTATTGGGCGAAAATGTTCGTGCTGTGCTTCTACACGGTATGGGTGGTTATGCCTTTCAAGATTCTGATCCTCACCAGCGCCCTGGCCTCTGTCAATGAAGAATATTATAAGGCGGCCCGGGTGGATTCTGCCCCCCGGTATCGGGTATTTACCCGCATCACCCTGCCCATGATTTCCCCTTCCCTTTTCTATCTGATCATTACCGGCTTCATCGGCGCTTTCAAGGCATACAGCGATGCGGTGGCCCTCTTTGGCACCGATCTGAATGCGGCGGAAATGAATACCATCGTGGGCTATGTATATGATATGCTCTATGGCAACGGCGGCGGCTATCCTTCCTATGCTTCCGCGGCGGCCATTATCCTCTTTGCCATCGTGCTGACCATCACCTGCATCAATCTGATGGTCAGCAAGAAGCATGTGCATTATTAAGGAGGGGAGAAGCGATGAAAAAAGCCGTTGATTATGAAAAGGTGGAAAGAAATGCGCTGATCCGCAATCGCGCCTCCAAGACGGTGATTTATATCCTGCTGGGGCTGTGGGGGCTGATGGTGCTTTTCCCCTTTTACTGGATGATCCTTTCTTCCGTGAAAAGCTATGCCGCCTATAATGCGGAATATTATCCCAAGCTGTTTACGCTTTCTCCCACCATGGAGAATTATAAGGAGGCCTTTACCGCCGTTCCTTTGGGCAAATATCTGCTCAATACCCTGATTTTCACCGTTTCCACCACGGCCCTGATGCTGGGGGTGACGGTGCTGGCGGCATTTGCTTTTGCAAGGCTCAATTTCCGGGGCAAGAATCTTTTGTTCTCCCTGTTCCTGGCGCTGATGATGATCCCCAATGAACTGGTGGTGATCACCAATTTTGTCACCATCACCAATCTGGATCTGCGCAATACCTTTACCGGCCTGATTCTGCCTTCGGTAACATCGGTATTCTATATTTATCTGCTCAAGGAAAATTTCGCCCAGGTGCCCGATCAATTGTATTACGCCGCCAAGGCGGACGGGGCTTCGGATTTCAAATTCCTGCGGCGGATTCTGCTGCCGATTTGCCGGCCTACGCTGGTTACCATCACCATTCTGAAGGTGATCGAATGCTGGAATTCCTATGTATGGCCCCGGCTGATCACGGATGATTCCGCCTATTATCTGGTTTCCAACGGGATTCAGGAAATCCGGGAGAACGGCTTTGGCCGGGAAAATATTCCCGCCATGATGGCGGCGGTTGTGGTCATTTCCGTGCCGCTGATCATTCTGTTCCTCATTTTCCATAAGAAAATCATGGCCGGCGTGGCGAGGGGAGGCACCAAGGGATGAAAAAGATGCAAAGAAAACTGGCGCTGCTTTCGCTGCTCATTTTTACTGCCCTTTGCCTTTGCGGCTGCCATGGGGCCAAGGAGCAGAATGCCTTCCTGGTTCCCGATGAATTTGATGAATCGAAAACCTATGAAATCACCTTCTGGGCCAAGAATGATACCAATATGACCCAGGTGAATATCTACAAGGATACCATTGCGGAATTTGAAAAGCTCTATCCCAATATCAAGGTGAATCTGCGGCTGTATACCGATTACGGCCGGCTTTACAGCGACGTCATCACCAATATCGCCACCAATACCACCCCCAACGTCTGCATCACCTATCCCGATCATATTGCCACCTACCTTACCGGGCAAAACAGCGTGGTGCCGCTGGATGGGTTGATGGCAGATGCGGAATTCGGCCTGGGGGGCAGTGAAATTCGCTTTGATGGGCCGAGGCAGGAGGAAATCATTCCCCAGTTCCTTGCGGAATGCGCCTTTGACGGGGCGACCTATGCCCTGCCCTATATGCGCTCCACAGAAGCCTGCTATGTGAATAAAACGTATGTGGAAAAGCTGGGCTTCACCTTGCCGGAAAAGCTGACCTGGGATTTCGTCTGGCAAGTATCCGACGCCGCCACGCAAAAGGACGAGGAAGGCAATTATCTGGTCAACAATCAGAAAGTGATGATTCCTTTCCTTTATAAATCCACCGATAATATGATGATTCAGATGCTGCGGCAATTGAATGCGGATTATTCCAGCCCAAACGGGGATATCCTGATTTTCAATGATACCACCCGGGAATTGCTTTTCGGGATCGCCGAGCATGTGAAGCTGGGGGCATTTTCTACCTTTAAGATTTCCAGCTATCCGGCCAATTTCCTCAATGCGGGCCAGTGCATCTTCGCTGTGGATTCCACCGCCGGCGCCACCTGGATGGGCTCTGACGCCCCCCTGATTGATATTCCGGAAGAGCAGCTGGTGAATTTTGAAACGGTGGTTATGCCCATTCCCCAATTTGATCCCGATCATCCCCAGATGATTTCTCAGGGCCCCTCGGTCTGTGTCTTTAATAAGGAAGATCCCCAGGTGGTGCTGGCCTCCTGGCTCTTCACCCAGTTTTTGCTTACCAATCGGGTGCAGATCGATTATTCCTGCACGGAGGGGTATGTGCCGGTTACCAGCAAGGCCCAGCAATCGGCAGAATATCAGGATTATCTTTCCCGGGAGGGCGAGGATAACCAGCATTATTACGCCGTGAAGCTGCAGGCCGCCAAACTGCTGCTCAATAACGTGGATCATACCTTTGTCACCCCCGTTTTCAACGGCTCTGCCTCCCTGCGCGATGCCGCCGGGCAGCTGATTGAAGAGGTAACCAAGGGCATCCGCCGGAAAAAGACGGTGGACGACGCCTTTGTGGATAAGCTCTATGGGGATATGGTATCCCGCTATCATCTGGACCTGGAAGCAGGCAGTGCCCTGGATGGCAAAAAGCAGGATCTGGGCCCCCTGCCCCAAACCTCGGTGATTTTGCTTGGCGGGCTGGGCGCGGCTTGGCTGCTGCTTTTGATTCTGGCGGCGGCCAATGAAATCAAAAAGAGAAAAATTGCAAATTCTTCTCATAAAGATTGATTTTTGCGCGGAATGATGTATAATAATCGTGTACTCGGATTTAAAAAATTGGAGGCGAAAAGAAATGAAAAAGTTCCTGGCTGCTCTGTTGGTTCTGGTAATGGCTCTGACCGGTGCTGTGTGCGCTGTGGCGGAAGACGTAAAGGTTATGACCTATGAAGAATACGCCGCCGCCGAAAAGGATACTGAAGTTGTGATCGAATGCTATGTGCAGGATGTTCAGGGTTGGTGGTTCAATTCTAATGTTGGCCATGGCGTGATCACCGTTTATGGTCAGGATCAGGATGGCGCCTATTTCGTGTATGAAATGGAATGCGAAGAAGCGGATGCCGCCAAGCTGGTTCCCGGCACCAAGATCCGCGTGACCGGTTACAAGGGCGAATGGTCCGGCGAAGTGGAAGTTATGGAAGCTACCTTCGAATTCGTGGAAGCCGAACCCTGGGTTGCCGAAGCCAAGGATCTGACCGAAGTGCTGGCCAATGCCGAAGAACTGATTAAGTATCAGAATCAGCTGGCCATCTTCAAGGGCTTGGCCATCGAAAAGATCGAATACAAGAATGGCGAACCCGGCGATGACATCTATGTCACCGTGAAGCAGGGCGAAAACACCTTCGATTTCTGCGTGGAACGCTATCTGACCGGCCCCGATACCGAAGTGTATGCCGCTTTCGCCGATCTGAAGGCTGGCGACGTGGTGGATATCACCGGTTTCGTGTATTGGTACAATGGCGTGAACACTCACATCACCGCCGTGGCTAAGGCCCAGTAATTCAAAACACAATAAAGAATCACTCCTCCGGGAGTGATTCTTTTTTTTGACAGGATAATGCCGCTCTGCTACAATAAAAGAAAAAACAAGGAGAAAACCAATGTTTGATCTGCATGGAAAAATTGCGCTGGTTACCGGCGCATCCCGGGGGATTGGCAAAAGCATTGCCTTGTGCCTGGCGCAGCAGGGGGCGGATGTGATCATCAATTGCAGAAGCAATGAGCAGCTGGCCCGAGAGACGGCGGCAGAAATTGAAAAAATGGGCCGCCGGGCCATGGCAATTCAGGCGGATGTATGCGATGAAAATGCCGTTGGGGATATGTTTGAAAAAATCATGAGGGAATTTGGCCGATTGGATATTCTGGTCAATAATGCCGGAACTACCAAATCCCAGAATATTTTTGATACGGATTTCGCCGATTGGAAGCGCATTCTGGATGTAAATCTGGATAGCACCTTCCTCTGCTCCAAGGCAGCCATGGAAATTATGCGGGAGCAGAACGCCGGCCGCATTATCTGCATTTCTTCTCAATCCGGGGTACAGGGGGCGCTTGCCGGGCCGGTGCATTATTCGGCGGCCAAGGGCGGCGTCAATGCCTTTATCAAGGCCCTGGCCCGCACGGCAGCGCCCTATCGGGTGACGGTCAATGCCATTGCCCCCGGGGTGATTGACGCGGGGCTTTCAACCGGCGTATCCAATAACAAAGAATTGGAAAAGCAAATTCCCCTGGGCTATGGTGCGGCAGAGGATGTGGCGGCAGCGGTATGCTATCTGGCCAGCGATGAGGCCCGCTATGTGACCGGGGTTACCCTGGATGTCAACGGCGGCTTTTGTATGCGCTGAATTTGCGCCGATTCTTTTCAAAATGCAACAACCCAGACGATTTATGCAACATTTTCATCTGTTTTTTTCTGAAAAAAACCGTATAATGTTGCCAACAGGAAAACCTGATACAACAATTTATAAGGGGGTATTTCCATGGCAAAGAAAATTGCATTCATTGGCGCCGGCAGCATCGGTTTTACCAAAGCGTTGGTACGGGATATTCTTTCTTTCCCGGCACTTCAGGATTCTCA
Source organism: Clostridiales bacterium (assembly GCA_015056015.1). Lineage (GTDB taxonomy): Bacteria > Bacillota > Clostridia > Christensenellales > Aristaeellaceae > RUG563. The sequence goes on along the minus strand of SVHD01000004.1, from coordinate 55,712 downwards.
TATTGCGCTGATGGATATCAATGCAGAACGGCTGGATTTCATCCATCGGGTCATCAAAAGGATCATTGAAGCGGGCAATTATCCCGCCACTGTTACCGCCACCATGGATCGTGCGGAGGCCTTAAAGGGCGCCGACGGCGTGGTAACCACCATCCTGCATGGGGAAGTGGACGTATGGCAGCATGATATTTTAATTCCCAAGAAATATGGCGTGGATACCAACGTGGGCGATACCCGCGGCCCCAGCGGCATTTTCCGCTTCCTGCGCACCGTCAATCCCATCATGGATATCGCGGCGGATATTGATCGCTATTGCCCGGGCGCGGTATACCTGAATTATACCAATCCCATGGCCATGCTCTGCCGGGCCGTGCAGGGGAAATATCCCCATATGATGGCCAGCGGCCTTTGCCACAGCGTGCAGGGCACTGCCAAGATGCTGGCGGATTGGATCGGCGCGCCCATGGAAGAAATCAGCTATACCTGCGCCGGCATCAATCATCAGGCCTTCTACACCGATTTCCTCTGGAATGGCAAGGACGCCTATCCTCTCATCCGCAAGGCCATTACCGAACGGGAGGAAATCTATAATACCGAGCAGGTGCGCAATGAAATGTTCCTGGCGCTGGGGTATTATGTTACCGAATCCTCCGGGCATAACAGCGAATATAATCCCTGGTTCCGCAAGCGCCCCGATTTGATTGAAAAATATTGCACCCACGGCACCGGCTGGAATCCCGGCGAATATGCCTATATTCTCAATGAATACCGCAAGCGGGAAACCGGCTGGAAGGCTGAATTTGAAAAATGGTTTGAAGAACCCGTGGATTTGAATCGGGGCCAGGAATATGCCAGCTATATTTTCAATGCCATTTTCGGCGATCAGACCATGTTCAAATTCAATGGCAACGTGCGCAATTTCGGCCTGATTGATAATCTGCCCGAGGGCTGCTGCGTGGAAGTGCCGGTGCTGGCCTCCAGCCGCGGCCTGGAGCCCATCCATGTGGGCAAAATGCCGCCCCAGTGCGCGCTGCTCAGCGGTATTTCCGCCCAGATTGAAGAAATGGTTGTGGAAGGCAGCCGCCTGGGCGATAAGGAAATGATTTATCAGGCCATCTGCTATGATCCGCTGACCGCTGCCGTGCTGAGCCTGAAGGAAATCCGGGATATGGTGGATGAAATGTTCAAGCAGAATGAAGCCTGGCTGCCCCAGTTCAAAAAGTAAATATTGTTTTACTGGGATTCAATCGGATAAGAATAAAATAAGCCCCTTCCAGAATGACTTTCTTGGAAGGGGGATGGGGAAACCGTTCTTTGGTCACAAAGAATGGTTTCCCCATTTTTTTCTCGCTCATGGCAGGCAGATGACCCGGCCGGGGACAAAATCCCGGGGAGCCAGATTGGGGTTCAGGCGCAGCAGGCGGCCGGGATCCACGCCCAGGGAAAGGGCAATGGAATCCAGGGTATCATTGACGCCCATGATATAGGTGCTTGAAGCGCCGTTGGTGCAGAATTTCCGACTGCCGACGGGCGGCGCACAAAAGACAGTGCCAGGGGCAAGCCGGGATGTTGGCAGCGTCGGGTTCGCCCCGCGCATGGCGGAATAGGATACATCATAATCCAGCAGAAGATCGGTAAAGGTTTGATTATTCCGGGTCACGCCCTGGCGATAGCCGGTGGGGCAGCGGCGCACGGGCAGGGAGGGGATGACGGGCTGGCTGGGCAGAGATGGGGTAGGCAATTCGGCAGGGCCTTCCCCGGGCTGGGCAGGCTGATCATCTATGGATGGCAGCGTGGGCGTGGGCAGATTTTCCGGTCCCTCGCCGGGCTGGGCGGGCAGGGAATTGATATCATTTCCCGTATCGGGCTGATTGATCAAGCTCATGAGAGCGCCTCCTTTAATTGGAAAGTGGATCTTCCACGCTTCCATGCTATGCGGTAAAAAGCGTCCGGGTGCGGCGCTTTTTTTATTGGCGATTGTATAGATTGGGAAAGATGGAAATACTATGGGCAGGGGGGAGAAAATGCTGCGGAAATTTGGAAGGATCATGGAAAAATGGGGGCATTATTTGCTGGCGCTTCTGTGCGCCGGGGTCATTCTGCTTTCTGCGTTATGGACCCGCCGGGAACAAAGCCAGGAGATTCCTGACGCCAGGGCGCATTCCGATCTGAGCCAGCAGCTGGCGGATGTGACTCCGCCTCCTCAGGGGCTTGCCCGGCCGGCGCCGGGAAGGATTGTGGATGGTCTGCATTCATCGCCATCGTTCTATCCCCGATATTCCTTGTGGCGTATACATGCGGGCATTGATTTTGCGGCGGAGCCTGGAACGGAAATCCTGGCCATGGAGAATGGCCTGGTGACGGAAACGGAGGGCATGATCGAAATCACCCAGGAGGACGGCCGAATCTGCCGCTATTATGGCGCAGCGGAAAAATTGGTAACGATGGGGCAGCAGGTGAAGCGCGGGGAGCAAATCGGCCTTGCCGGCGAAACGGTACATGGGGAAACAGGATGCATTTGCGTCGTGCTGCTGCAGGATGGAAAACCGGTGGATTTTTCCGTGGAAATCATTGACAAAACAGAAAATCAATCATAAAATATATCAAAATAATCAAAAATATATTTTAAATGATTATTTTGATATGATATTTGTAAAAATGGAGGAAATATGTGCGGAATTGTTGGGTATATCGGCAATCGGGAATGTCAGGAAATTTTGCTGGATGGATTGCGGCGGCTGGAATACCGGGGCTATGACAGCGCGGGCATTGCGGTGATGCAGGGGGAACGGGTGCAGGTGCGCAAGTGCGCGGGCAGAATTGCCCAACTGGAAGGCCTCGCCCGGCGCAATCCTCTTTCCGGGAAAATGGGGATCGGTCATACCCGCTGGGCCACCCATGGCGAGCCTACCGATTTGAATGCCCATCCCCATCAGGATGTGAAGGGGAATATCGCCCTGGTGCATAATGGCATCATTGAAAATCACGGCATGCTGAGAAATTATCTGGAAAAGCAGGGCTGCCGCTTTGTAAGCCAGACGGATACGGAGGTGATCGCCCATCTGATTCATTCCCTGTATAAGGGCGATATGCTGCAGGCAATCCGGGAGGCTATGGGATTTCTGGAGGGAAGCTATGCCCTGGCCGTGATTTGCGAAAGCGAGCCGGATTCCCTTTATTGTGTGCGTCTGGGCAGCCCGCTGGTGGTGGGCATGGGGGCGGGAGAAATGTTTCTGGCCTCGGATATTCCTGCCATTTTGCCCCATACCCGGGATATGCTTTTTTTAGAGGATAAGGAAATTGCCGTGCTCAGGCGGGATGGGGTGCGGGTATATGACGCCGTGGGCGCCATCCGGCATCCCAGCCCTTATCATATCAGCTGGGACGCCGCGGCAGCGGAAAAGGGCGGCTACGCCCATTTTATGCTCAAGGAAATGATGGAACAGCCCCAGGCGGTACAGGGTACCCTCTCCGCCTATACCGGGAAGGAGGGGCTTCGGGAAATGCTGCCCGGTAAAGTGGAGCGGCTGGATTTTATTGCCTGCGGCACGGCGTACCATGCGGGCCGCGTGGGGGCGTATTATCTGCGTCAGCTGGCAGGCATTGAAAGCGCCGCTCATATCGCCAGCGAATACCGCTATTGCCGGCTGTTCCCACAAACTGATGCCGGCGTTCTTGCCATTAGCCAAAGCGGCGAAACGGCGGATACCCTGGCCGCCCTGCAAAAAGCCCGGGCGATGGGCATGCAAACGGCAGCGCTGACCAATACGGTGGGCAGCACGCTGGACCGCAGCGTGAAAACCACCCTGCTTACCTATGCCGGACCGGAAATTGCGGTGGCCAGCACCAAGGCCTATATCACCCAGGTGGAAACGCTTTTGCTGCTGGCCATGGATCAGGGAAGGAAAAATGGCGCGCTTTCCGGGGAACGGCTTGGGGATATTCTGAATCAGCTGGGAAGGCTGCCCGAAAAAATGGAGGAAGTGCTGAAGAAACAAACGCCCATCCAGCATTACTGCGACGGGCATATGAATGAAAAGCTGATGTTTTTTATCGGCAGGGGCGTGGATTATGCCCTGGCCATGGAGGCGGCGCTGAAGCTGAAGGAAGTATCCTATCTGCCCTGCGAAGCCTATGCCGCCGGGGAATTAAAGCATGGGGCCATTGCCCTGATTGAACAGGGAACGCCGGTCTTTGCCATTTGCACCCAGGAGGAATTATTGGAAAAAACGCTGTCCAATCTGCGGGAAACCAAGGCGCGGGGCGCGGAAACAGTATGCATCTGCCCGGAAACAATGGAAAAGCGGGCGAGGCAGGAGGCCGATCTGGTCTGGACGGTGCCGGACAGCGATCCGCTGCTTTTGCCGCTGCTGATCATGCTGCCCATGCAGCTGCTTGCCTATCATATGGCGGTGGCCAAGGGACGGGACGTGGATAAACCCAGAAATCTGGCCAAATCCGTAACGGTGGAGTAAAAGAAAAAGCCGGGCGACATTTTGCGGCCCGGCTTTTTTACGTGGAATATATGCTATTTCCGGCTCATGCTTCCCAGGATCATCCCGGAAAGGCCGCCGGCGGCCACGCCCATCAGCAGATCGATGACGTAGCCCATCAGCGTTAATTTTTGCCCGGAGAGCAGGGCGTAAATCAGCACGCCAGCCCCCATATAAATCAGCCCCAGCAGCGCGCCCTTGCTGACGCCGTTTTCCGCGCCTTTGGGAACAATGAAACGGACGCCCAGAAAAATGGCCCCGATTTTGATCAGCTGATTGATGACCCGGATCACGCCATCGGATAGATCGGTGAGCCCGATGACGATTGCAAAGATGATGACTGCCGCGCATGTTGCCCCGATGGATACCAGCAGCCCCCGCCAAATAGATGTATTCTTTCCGGAAGAGGTGCGCCGGATGCGCCGCGCCGCCTGCTGTGCCATGCTTTCATTCCTCCATTCGTTTTTTTCATATGTATGCGAATAAAGGAAAGATAAGAACAGGCAAGGAAGGAATCTGGATCACAGCGCTTCATCTGGGGCGCTGCTTTTTTTCGCAATGCTCAGATAGCCCAGAATGGCAACGCCTAAGGCGGCGATGGCATCGAAAATAATATCTTTCATGGTATCCCGGAGGGCGGCGCGGCCTATAAGTTCCACGCCATGCTCCGTGGCGTATTTCTGCATGTTCAGCTTCAGCAGGGTATCGCAGGTATATTCGTAAATTTCCCAGACCGCGCCGGCGGCCAGCGCGAAGCAGAAAGCAAAAATGGCAACGAACAGGGGGCTTAATTGTACCCGAACCTTCTGCTCCCGGTTGAGTAAATCCACCAGGATAAACCCAAGGGCCCCCAGCATGCCGCCGGAAAAGAAATGGAGCATGGTATCCCAATGAGGCACCACATAATAAAAATCAAATACTTCCCCCAGGAATACGGAGCAATACAGAAAGAGATAATAAAGCAGGTAAATAAAATGAGGAATCTCCAGCTTCCATTTCCGGGATATGATGGAGGGCAGCGTCATTACGATCAACCCCAGGGTGCACTGGGTAAGCATCAGCAGATAATCGCTTTTGACCTTGGTATATTCGCTGCCCTCTGCAATGCTTTCGGGGGCCAGTATCAGGCGGATGGCAGAATAAATCACGGAAAGCGCCAGGGAGATGAAAAGAATGGCCCCGATGATTTTGCTGGCGCTGCGCTTCTCTTTTTTCATGGAATCAATTTCCTCCCTTGGGATTATTCTATTCCATTTTCGTCGGAATGTGCGCTGCGGTCAAGGGGATGCCTCAATTCTGCCGGTATTGGCCCCAAGGAGGCGGAGTTTTTCTTCCAATGCTTCGTATCCCCGCATCAGATGCCCGGCGGGATCGGAAAGAATGGTCTGCCCCTGGGCGACAAGGCCGGCCAGCATCAGCGCGGCGGCGGCCCTCAGATCTGTGGCGGTCACATGGGCGCCGGTGAGGGGCGCGCCGCCCTGAATCAGGGCCAATTGCCCCTCCACCCGGATATCTGCCCCCAGTCGCTTTAATTCCACCACATGCATATACCGGTTTTCAAAAATGGTTTCCAGAAAAACGGAAAGCCCTTTGGTCTGGGTGGCCACTACCATCAGCGGCGCCTGCATATCGGTGGGGAAGCCGGGATAGGAAAGGGTGCGGGCCTCCATGGGATGCCGGGCCTTTCCCATCAGGCGCAGGCCTTTTTTATCCTCCCGGCAGATGACGCCCGCTTCCGATAATTTAAAGAGCAGTGCGCGCATATGATCGCTGCGTGCGCCCTGCAAAAGCACGTGGCCATCGGTCAAAGCGGCGGCGCAGGCCAGCGTGCCTGCTTCGATGCGATCGGGAATGGGGGTATATTCCGCGCCGTGGAGCGTTTCCACCCCTTCGATGATGATATTGGCGGTACCGGCCCCGGCAATGCGCGCCCCCATGGCGGAAAGAAAATGGCAAAGGTCTACGATTTCCGGCTCCTTGGCGGCATTTTCAATTCGGGTGACGCCCCGGGCCAGCGTGGCCGCCATCACCAGATTTTCCGTGGCGCCTACGCTGGGAAAATCCAGGTAAATATTGGCGCCTGTCAATTTGCCGCTGATCTGCACCAGCCCGCCGCTTAATTCCACCCGGGCGCCCAGCTTCTGCAGGCCTTTCAAATGCAAATCAATAGGGCGCTGGCCGATGGCGCAGCCTCCCGGCATGGAAAGGCAGCATTCGCCGCAGCGGGCGGTAAGGGGGCCCATCACCAGTACGGAGGCCCGCATGGTGCGCATCAATTCATTTTCCATGGGGCTTTGAGGCGCGTCGACGCGGAGGCAGACGGTTTTTCCTTCCTGCCGGATTGTGGCGCCGCAGATGGAAAGAATATCGAACATATGCCCGGTATCGGTAAGCCGGGGCATTTGATGCAGGATGATTTCTTCTTTGGTAAGCAGGCAGGCGGCCAGAATAGGCAGCACTGCATTCTTGGCAGTGCTGATGGGAATTTCGCCGGATAATCGTGGGGAATGACTGATCTGATATTGGGGCATGGGATGCACCTCCGCAAAAAATTTCTTTTTCGCGGTCATTGTGTCCCCGGAAGCGAGAAAAATTTCTGCTGGAAAAGCGGCGCAAAGCTGCTCCCAGCAATTTTTTATCAGCATATCTGCGAAAAATGGCCCGGATTCGCGCCGCCAAATCCAATATTTTTTTGTTGGCAAAGCCTGCCGCATATGATACAATAAAATGCGAACGTGCATTCTGAAAATAAAGAAATTCTTGCGGGAAACAGAAGGAGGCGAAGGCGATGAATCAATTCGTGCTCAAGGCGCCCTACCAGGCCAAAGGGGATCAGCCCCAGGCCATTGAAGCGCTGGCCCGGGGCGTAAAGGCAGGAATGCCTGCTCAGGTGCTGCTGGGGGTAACGGGCTCGGGCAAAACCTTTACCATGGCCTCCGTCATTGAAAAGGTGCAAAAGCCCACGCTGGTGATTGCCCATAATAAAACGCTGGCGGCCCAGCTCTGCGCTGAATTCAAGGCCTTTTTCCCCGATAGCGCAGTGGAATATTTTGTTTCCTATTATGATTATTATCAGCCGGAGGCCTATATTGCTTCATCGGATACCTATATTGAAAAGGATGCCTCTGTCAATGAAGAAATTGATCGCCTCCGCCACAGCGCCACGGCGGCGCTGAAGGAACGCAGCGACGTGATTATTGTCGCCTCTGTCAGCTGCATTTATTCCATGGGCGATCCCAGCGAATATGAAGGCCAGATGATTTCTCTGCGTCCGGGCATGGAATTATCCCAGGAGGAGCTTTTGCGTCGTCTGGTGGAAATTCAGTATGAACGCAATGATGTGGCGTTTGAACGCGGAAATTTCCGTGTTCGTGGGGATACGGTGGAGATTATCCCTGCCGGACAGATGGAAAATGGCGTTCGGGTGGAGTTTTTTGGCGATGAGATTGATCGGGTAAGCGAATTTTCCGTGGTGGATGGGCATATGCTGCATACGGTGCAGCATGCCGCCGTTTTCCCGGCCACCCATTATGCCACCAGCGTGGAAAACCGGGATGAGAATATCAATCATATCGAAGAGGATATGTTCAAACGGATGGAGGAATTTGAAAAGGAAGGGAAGCTGCTGGAGGCCCAGCGCATTTCCCAGCGCACCCGTTACGATATTGAAATGCTGCGGGAAATTGGCTTTTGCACGGGGATTGAGAATTACAGCCGCTATTTTGACGGCCGCCAGCCCGGGGATCCCCCCTTCTGCCTGCTGGATTATTTCCCCAAGGATTTTCTGGTGATGATCGATGAAAGCCATGTGACCATTCCCCAGATTCGGGCGATGTATGCCGGGGACCGGGCGCGGAAAAATGCGCTGGTGGAATACGGCTTCCGCCTGCCCTCGGCCTTTGATAACAGGCCCCTGACTTACGATGAATTCTTCCAGCGGGTGCCCCAGGTGATTTATGTATCCGCCACCCCCGCCCCCTATGAACGGGAACAGGCCCATCAGATTGTGGAGCAGATCATTCGCCCCACGGGGCTGCTGGATCCACGGATCATTGTGCGGCCCGCCACCGGGCAGGTGGATGATCTGGTATCGGAAATCCATCAGGTGATCGCGAAAAAAGAGCGGGTGCTGGTAACCACCCTGACGAAAAAGATGGCCGAGCGCCTCACGGATTATCTGGATGAAATGGGTATCCGGGTAAGGTATCTCCATTCGGATATTCATACCCTGGAGCGGACCAAGCTGATCCGGGAATTGCGCATGGGGGAATATGACGTGCTGGTAGGTATTAACCTATTGCGCGAAGGCTTGGATTTGCCCGAGGTTTCCCTGGTGGCCATTCTGGATGCGGATAAGGAGGGCTTCCTTCGCTCCGAAACCAGTCTGATCCAGACCATCGGCCGTGCCGCCCGAAATGTGGAAGGCAGGGTCATCATGTATGCTGATGGCCCCACCGATTCCATGATGAACGCCATCAACGAAACCAATCGCCGCCGGGCCATTCAGGAACAATATAACCAGGAAAACGGCATCACCCCCGAATCGGTAAAGACGGCGGTGAAGGCGCTGCTGGAAATCACCGATAAGGTTTCCGAGGATATGCCCGATACCATGGAACAGAGCGAAAAGGATGAATGGATCAAGCAGCTGGAGGATCAGATGCTGACGGCTGCTTCCCAGCTGGATTTTGAAAAGGCTGCCAAGCTGCGCGATCAGCTCTTTGCCATTCGCGGGGATGCACCCATGGATAAGCATCAGCCCGCCCGCAGGAGAAGAGAACGCACCCGGAAATGAAATGGAATCCGGCATGTTTTGAATGAGTTTCTACCTTATTATAGTATACAGCGTTATTATGGTATACAGCATTTTTTGAGGGAATCAATATGTCACTGATTTGCCATCTTTGTCCCCGGGAGTGCGGGGTGGACAGAAGCGAAAAAGCGGGATACTGCGGCATGGGGGAAAATCCTCGCCTGGCCCGGGCGGCCCTGCATTTCTGGGAAGAGCCTTGCATCTCCGGCACCCAGGGCAGCGGCACCGTATTCTTTTCCGGCTGCACGCTGCGCTGCGCCTATTGCCAGAATTATTCTATCAGCCATCAGGGGGAGGGAAAGGAAATTTCCGTTTCCCGTCTGGCGGATATTTTCAGGATGCTGGAAGATCAGGGGGCGCATAATATCAATCTGGTGACGGCAACGCCTTTTATTCCTGCCGTTTTATCCGCGCTGGAGATGTATCGCCCCGCTGTTCCCATCGTCTGGAATTCCGGGGGATATGAGAAAGCGGAAACCATAAAGCGGCTGGAAGGCGCGGTGGATATCTATCTGCCGGATTTCAAGCATTTTTCTCCTCGCCTGGCCAAGTTATGCGCCGGTGCGCCGGATTATTTTGATTATGCCGCCGCGGCGATTGCGCAAATGCGCCGGCAGACGGGGCCTGCCCTCTATGATGAAAAAGGGATCATGAAAAAAGGCACCCTCATCCGCCATCTGATTCTGCCGGGCTGCACCATGGATTCCTGCCGGGTGCTGCGCTATATTGCGGAAAACATCCCCGATACTCCCGTATCCCTCATGCGCCAGTATAGCCCGGTGCCCTGGTGTGATATCCCGGGGCTGGATCGGAAAATCACCGATCAGGAATATGACCGGGTGCTTGACTGCTATCAGGAATTGGGTTTGTTTGGCTATACCCAGGAGAAGGAATCCGCCACCACGGCCTATACCCCCGCTTTTGATCTGACCGGGGTATAAAGATCGTTTTTTGCCGCAATTATTCGTGCTGCATTCATGTGTTGTTCAAACTTTTGTCAAAATCTTGTTTTACAATAGGATCGTACCCTGAATGAGGGAGATAATTCACGGGCCTATCCCTATTGAATAAGGAGGAATCTTTATGAAGAAAATCCGTTCCCGTTCTCTTGGTGTTGTTGCGCTGGTGCTGTCCCTTCTGATGATCTGCACCACCCTCTTCACCGCCGGCGCCGATTCCATCCCCGAGGATGAAATTTCCGCCATCATCAACGGCACCACCGATGCTTCCCAGATCACCAGCCCCTTTATCCAGGTGGCCAATCAGGTGCGCAATAGCGTGGTAGGCGTCAATAATTATACCACTACCACCACCTATTACGGCTATGGCTTCGGTTATGGCTACGGCAACGGCCGCCAGAGCGAGCAGCGCGAATCCCTGGCCGGCACCGGTTCCGGCGTTGTGGTATCCAATTATGGCCATGTGCTCACCAATTATCATGTGGTGGAGGATGCCTCCCGGGTCACCGTCACCATCGCCAATTCCGAATCCGAATATGACGCCCAGGTTGTGGGCTTCGACGCCGATCTGGATATCGCCGTCCTTTGGGTATCCGGTCTGGAATTGCCCGCCGTGCCCCTGGGCGATTCCGATCAATTGCAGGTAGGGGAGTGGGCCATCGTCATCGGCAATCCCCTGGGCGAGGATTTTGCCCGCACCACCACCGTGGGCGTGGTTTCCGCCATTGATCGCGAAGTCACCGATAAGACCTACGATCGCTATGGCCGGCAGACCGAAATCACCAATACCATGATCCAGGTGGATGCTGCCATCAATTCCGGCAATTCCGGCGGCGGCATGTTCAATACTTTGGGCCAGCTCCAGGGCATTCCCGCCCGGAAGTATTCTTCCTCCGGTTTCTTCTCCACCACCATCGATAATATCGGCATGTGCATTCCCATCAATGTCGCCAAGCCCCTCCTGGCGGAGGTTCTCCGTGCCTATGATTCCGATGCCGCGGCCAAGGCTTCCGGCGGCGCCGCTGCCGCCAATGAGGATAATTCCTCTTCTCCTCTCCATGGCAAGCCCCGCCTGGGCATCTCCGGCTCTACCATCACCTCCGCAGCCCAGTCCAAGCTGCCCCAGGGCGTTTTCGTTCATGAAGTGGAATCCGGCTCCCCTGCCCAGGAGGGCGGCATCCTCCCCGGTGATATCATCGTCGAGGTGGACGGCGAAATCATCTCTACCATGACCGATCTCCAGTCCCAGCTCAAAACCTATTCCGAGGGCGATACCCTCAAGATCAAGGTTTTCCGGGAAGAAGGCCTGGCCCAGTTCGCGGGCAAGAATTCCATCGATCTTTCCCAGATCGGCGTGGGCGAATATGTGGATCTCCAGGTCACCCTCCGCGTCATCGATAACCTGGCTATGTAATAACTTCTTAATATTTTCGTCAGCCCCGGGGCGCATCGTCGTCCCGGGGTTTCGATTTTCGCCCCGAAAAATGGCATTTTGTGGCTGGAGCACTGGAAAAAATGCTATGAATTTCAAAAAAGATTTTTTGCGGTTGTCATTTCTGGTAAATTTTAAACGTTTATTTCTATTTACGAAAGTAAAAACAAGCAATGTAACAAAAAATTGTTAAATTTGGCGTTGACAGGACGAATTACCGATGCTATAATATCTGCATGGAACAGCGCCTGCCGCCACATATGATTGCTCTCATGGGTGGCATGAGGCGAAACGGGCCAGGAGGCGATTGCTGTTCTAAGAAATCATTACTCTGTCATCTGATATCAACGCGCTCGTGCGTCGATATAAATGACAAAAACGGAGGAAGACAAAATGAAACAGTGGAAACTCGTACTCGTGGCTCTGCTGGCTGTGCTCCTCGTGTGTGCTTGCACGAGCGCCATGGCGGCTGACTGCACCCACCCCGCTGACAAGCTGACTGTCACCGGCGTCCAGAAGGATGTCGAATACACCAGCGACAATGCCAGCACCCATACCAAGACCTGGCTGGCCGAATATATTTGCCAGTGTGGCGAATATGTCTACAAGACTGAATCCGCCGGCGGTCTGGCCCATAAGCTGGGCGATCCCGTTGTTGTTCCCGCTACCTGCACCAAGGATGGTACCACCACTCAGACCTGTGAATATGGCTGCGGCTATTATGTGCAGACCACCCAGACCAAGACTGGTAACCATCAGCGCAGCGTGACCGGTCATGTGGATCCCACCTGCACCGAAGCTGGCTACAACATCTACACCTGCAAGACCTGCGACACCGTGTGGAAACTGGACTATTCTCTGTTCCCCGCTGCTCATAAGTGGGAAAACGTGAAGACTCCCGCCACCTGCACCGAAGGTTCCTATGTGACCTCCACCTGCTCTGTCTGCGGCACTGTTGTTGTTGGCGAAAAGCAGAATGATGCTGGCCACAAGTGGCAGACCACCGTTCTGGCTCCCACCTGCACCAAGGGCGGCTACTCCTACAATGTCTGCAAGGTTTGCGGCGTTGAAGGCACCGAAGCTTCCCGTTGGGATTACAAGGATGCCCTGGGCCATGACTACGAAAAGGGCGAACATGTTGACAACACCTGCGACAAGGCTGGCTATGATATCTATACCTGCTCTCGCTGCGGCGATGTCAAGCACCTGAACCAGTCTCTGGATCCCGCTGCTCACTCCTACGTGAAGGGCACTGTTGTTGCTCCCACCTGCACCGAAGGCGGCTACACCAACTACTCCTGCGCTAACTGCGACGAAACCTTCAAGTTCGACCTGACCGACGCTACCGGCCACAAGGAATGGATCGAACATAAGGAAGTAAAGGCTATCTGCGGCAAGAACGGCACCGAAGCTTATCTCGAATGCAAGGCTTGCGGCACCCTGCGCACCACCGCTTGGGGCGTTCTGACTGCTCCCAAGACCATCAAGATGCCCGCTGCTGAACACGATTGGCTCGTGACCGATAAGGTCGAAGCTACCTGCGAAAAGGCTGGCAAGGTTAACTACGAATGCCGTATCTGCAAGGAAAAGAAGTCCGAAGCTACCCCCGTTCTGGATCATTGCTACTCTGATGGCTCCTGGGTCATCGTGAAGGAACCCACCTGCCACGAAACCGGTATCCGCAAGAACGCTTGCAAGATCTGCGGCGGTCATGAAATCGTCGAAGAAATCCCCACCGTTGGCCATCAGTTCGCTGATCCCGCTGACCTGAAGGGCTACACCGGCCATGTGCCCGGCGTTGGCACCGTTGTTACCCCCGCTGACTGCGAAGAAACCGGCACCGGCCGCGTGATCTGCGTTGCCTGCGAAAAGGTTTCCAAGGATTGCGTCATCCCCGCTCTGGGCCATGATTGGTCTGCTTGGGCTTACAGCGCTCCCGCTTCCTGCACCACCGATATGACTGCTACCCGCAAGTGCGAACGCTCCTGGTGCGACGAAGAAGAAGAAAAGGTTGTTGCCGAAGCTTTCGGTCATGCTTGGCAGGTAACTGCTGGCAAGGACGCCACCTGCACCGAAGATGGTAAGGTTTCTCGCTTCTGCCCCGTCTGCAAGGCTGAAGAAAAGAACGTTAAGGTTCCCGCCACTGGCCACAACCTCGTTTGGACCACCGTTGCTCAGCCCACCGCTGCTGCTGATGGCCTGAAGGAACTGGCTTGCACCGTTTGCGGCTATGTGGAAGACTCCAAGGTCATCCCCTACACCGTGATGCGCTACTCCAACACCGCTACCGCTTTCGGCCCCACCACCCGTGAACTGGTTGGCGGCTCCGAATGGGCTCGCGTGACCCCCATCGATCTGTCCGTGGAAGGCACCTTCACCTATCCCCTGATCGCTTCCAACCAGTATGTCATCGGTACCGTGACCGTGACCATCGCCAATGGCACCGCCACCGTCAACTATGACACCGCTGCTTCCCAGATCAAGGTGACCGACGAAGCTCTGTACCTCTACGCTGACAAGGCTGCTCTGGCTGCCGGCACCGCTCAGGAATACGCCTTCGGCGCTCCCATCCAGATCGGTGAAGACACCAAGGTTATCCTGTCCGTCCTGCTGACCGTCGATTACGACGCCGTTGGCGCTGGCGTGACCGGTTTCGCCGCTGACGAAGCTCAGATCGAAGCCATGAAGGCCATCATCGACTAATTAGTCAATATCCCAAGAGCGGGCCATCCGGCCCGCTCTTTTCTATTTGAAATTATTCGGGGGAACCATTCTTTGAAGCCAAAGAATGGTTCCCCCGCGCCCCCTCCAAGAAAGCTGTAGGAAAATCGTTGCTGCTCCATTGGTCTGAACTGTGGGAAACAATATGGATAGATTGAAAATGTTGTTCCACGATGGCTTTCTTGGGGTGGGTGCGGGAGGGGTATTCTTTGGCCACAAAGAATATCCCTCCCGCAATACTAACAAAATATTGCAAATTCTTTCATTGAGTGGTATAATAGAGCAAAAGATTGCACAGGAGGCTGATTTTTCATGCAGGTACATGTGTTTGAAAATGCCCAGCAGGTTGGCAAAGCTGCGGCTGTCCTTTTTGCTTCTCAGGTAATGCGCAAGCCCGATAGCATCCTGGGCCTGGCCACCGGCTCTTCTCCCATCGGCTGCTATCAGGAATTGATCGCCATGCATCAGGCCGGCGTTCTGGATTTTTCTCAGTGTGTAAGCTATAATCTGGATGAATATTGCGCCCTGCCCCAGGATCACGCCTGCAGCTATCATACCTTCATGCGGGAAGAATTATTCGATCATATCAATATGAAGGCCCATTTCGTGCCCGATGGCAATGCCGCCGATCTCGCCGCCGAATGCAAGCGCTATGACGCCGCCATTCAGGCCGCCGGCGGTATCGATATGCAGCTGCTGGGCATCGGCCGCAACGGCCACATCGGCTTTAACGAGCCCGCCGATTCCTTCACCTACGGCACCCAGATCGTGGAATTGACCGAAAGCACCATCCAGGCCAATCGCCGCTTCTTCGACAGCGAAAAGGATGTGCCCCGCCGCGCCATCAGCCTGGGCATCGGCGGCATTATGTCCGCCAAGGAAATCGTGCTGGTCGCCATGGGCGAAGATAAGGCCGAGGCCATCCTCAAGACCGTTACCGGCCCCGTCACCCCCCAGGTGCCCGCCTCCATCCTGCGCACCCATCCCCATGTTACCATCCTGGTGGATAAGGCCGCTGCCAAGCTCCTCTGAAAATAATACTTCTCCCGGGCGCATCGCCCGGGCTTTTTTTATTGAAATTTGTTGTAAAATGTCGAAAAATACTTGCGGGAAAACGCCGCGGCATTGTATACTGTATTTGGTTCAGCTTGCCTGGAAGGAGATGCACGAATGAAAAAGGCTTTGGCGCTTATGATGGCGCTGGTGATGTTATTATCCGCGGTGCAGATTGCATTGGCGAAGGAGGAAGTGGCCTATACTGGCACGGTTGCCGGCGGCAGCCTGCATATGCGAAAAGAGCCTTCCCCTTCGGGAAAGGTAATCCAGACCTATAAATCCGGCACCAAGGTGGATATTCTGGAAAATGACGGCACCTGGTGTAAAGTGCAGATCGGCAAAAAGACCGGCTATATGATGGCCCAGTATTTGAAAATCGAGGCCAATTATCCGCATCTGGGCTGGGGGAAGACCCAAAACGATGGCACGATCCTCAATTTTTATGAGCGCCCGGACGCAGAAAGCAAAATTATTGATAAGCAGCTTAGCGGCATGGCGCTGGAATTGGTGGAAAAAAGCGGCGATTGGTATCGCGTGCGAACGGGAAACTTTTTTGCCTATGTGATGGCCAATTTGATTTCGCCGCAAGACGGCGAATTTGTGCCCGGTTTATCCGGAAATCCGCAATCGGCGGTTACCGCCGCCAGCCTGGCAAATGAGAAGAAGGATATCGGCAATCCCCTGAGCTTCACTGGCGATGCAGGCGCGGCTTTCGAAATGGATATCCATTATCCTGATCTGGATTTCCCGGCGGCGGATGAGATGATCAGCGCCTGGATTCGGGATATCCGCACGCTTTTTGAAGCAGATCATCAAGCCAATCATGCCAATGAATCGGCCAAACTGACGGTGGAATATTCCACGAAAAAACTGGATGATCGCTACAGCAGCGTTACGTTGCTTGCGGAATACACCGTGAGCGATATGCATGTTCAGCAGATTCTTTGTCTGAATCTGGACGAACAGACGGAACACGTATTAACCGGCGAAGCTTTGTTTTCGGACACAACGCGCGTGCTCTTCAGCCTGGAAAGCAAGATTGGCGCATTGATGAGCGCGCCCACCGATGGCTATTCGGGTGCGCCGGAAGGCGATTGGCTTGCCCATACAGCGCTTGCCAGGGATGGGGTGGAAGTGTATCTGCCGGCCGGGCTGCACCTGCCGGCGGGGCTGGGAACCCAGAAAATAACCATTCCTTACGCCCAGGTAGCGGAAACAATGGGCATTGACAGCGCGGAGATCAGCCAGTATGTGCGGGTGATTGATCCTACCAAACCCATGATTGCCCTGACCTTTGACGACGGCCCCAGTGAAGAAACCATCCGCATTCTGGATGTGCTGGCGGAGTATAACGGCCGGGCCACTTTCTGCATCATGGGCAATCGGGTGGAAACCTACGGGGATATTATCAAGCGCGCCATTGCGGAAGGAAATGAAATTGCATCCCATACCTGGAACCACCGGAAGCTGACGGAAATTTCTTCGGACAGCGTTCGTTCTCAGTTGACCCGTACCAGCGACGCTGTGCGTGAATTGACCGGCGGCTATGAAATTCGGGTGCTGCGGCCGCCCTACGGTTCCACCAATAAATCCGTGCGCAATATCTGCAAGGAACTGAACCTGGTGATTGCCCACTGGAAGGTAGATACCCTGGATTGGGAAACCAGAAGCAGCAGCAAAACCTATCGCGCCATTATGAAGGGCGCCAAGAATGGGGCCATCATCCTTTGCCACGATTTGTATTCCTCCACGGCCAGCGCAGTTGAAAAGGCGGTGCCGGAATTGGTGGCTCAGGGATATCAATTGGTGACGGTTTCTGAATTGCTTTCCTTCCATAAGGAGGGGGCACAGCCGGGCACGGTATATGCCTATCTTGATCCGGAAAATATTGATACAGACAAATAAAATAGCCGCCGATGGATGATTTCCGTCGGCGGCAATTCTTTATTTTTACTTCTGTGCAGTCTTGTAAAGCTTGAGCGCATTATGGGTATAAAATACGAAAGCGCAAAGGGTGAGGGCCACGCCACACCAGATCAGGATCAGATGCAGCGGGAAATTGATGCTGAGAAAATAATCGTGGAAAAAGCTGAGGATCAGGGAAGAGACAACCAGCGTCTGGGCAATTTTGCCGATATGTTTGGAATAAACGACCACGCCCTTATCCAGCATCAGGATTCCGCCTAAAATCAGCAGCAATTCCTTGGCAAAGAGAATTATCAGAGGCAGCCATGGAACGATTTTTTTCAGCGCCAGGCTCAGCATTACGCTGACAACCATCAGTTTATCGGCCAGCGGATCCATCAATTTTCCGAAATTGGTAATCAATTGATATTTTCTGGCGATATAGCCATCCAGCAAATCCGTCAGGCTGGCGACGAGAAAGACGATTAAAGCGGCATAGAGATGACCCTGCAGAAAAATAATCCAATAAACGGGAATCAGGGCCATTCGGATCATCGTCAGCACATTGGGGACATTCCAGATGTTTTCCTTCTCCAATTTCATAGGCAAGCATCTCCTGTGAATAAATCAATTCATTATATCATCTTACAAGATATTTTTCAATACAAAAGCGTCGCGGGAATCAATCAGGGCAAGGGATTCACAAAATTCGGCAACATAGAGCAGGGCATGATACTTTTCCATTTCTTCAATGGAAACACGAAGCTGGGCGAGGGAAAAACTGACAGCATCCACCTGGGCATGATCGGTGAAAAGAGAGAGAATGCGGGCATGATTTTCCCATTTTTCTTCCATGTTTCGGGTGCGGTCAAGGGCAGTTTTCCATTGCCCGGCGTTTAGCGCGGAAGTGATTGCATCCATCTGCTGCTGATAATCGTCGCTTAATTTCCGGGTGTAGAGGCTGCAGAAAACACCCAGACCCAGGGAGAGAACCAGGCAGATGGCCACGGTGATGATCATGGAGCGCATATTACCATTTCACCGCCTTTGCATCCAGGGCCTGCCATTGAAGGGGTGGGCGATTTGCGTTTTTCTCCTGCAGGAAGCATTTGCCCTGGGTATCCAGGCTGGCCAGGAGAATCGTCTTTTCATCGGCAATTCCGATTGCATGCATTTGCTTCCGCAGCCAGGCTTCATCCAGCCCGCATTTTTTCAAATGCTCCTGCTGGATTTTTCCGTCTACTACCAGCGTCATGGGGATGCCCTCGTCGGGAATGGAAAGATTCATTTCTTCCGTCGTGGCAGGACGCTTGCTGCCCCGGGGAAATACGCTCAGCTTTCCGTTGGTTTCCAGAATGGCGGTGTATACATCAGCGATATTCAGATACCCCTGGGAGCGCAATTCCTCCAATAAATCGGAGGTGGTATAGCAAAGCCGCTGCATTTCATGATATTGAATTGCGCCGTTTCTGATGACAACGCTGGGGGCGCCGGATAAAAGCTTGCGAAAAGGCGTGAATTTGGCGCTGAGAATGGCAGCCAGGCCATGAAGGATCATCATGCCCAGAATGGGCACGATGCCGTAAAGCAGGGGCGTGCCGATATCCTCCATGGGCGCGGCGGCCAATTCGGCGATCATCAGGGCCAGCACAAATTCGTAGGGCTGCAATTGCCCGACCTGACGCTTGCCCATAAGCCGGATGGCCAGGACGGAAACGATGTAGAGGATGATGGTGCGGGTAAAGACGGTCAGCATGGAAGAATTCACCTCCCATTTATTATGCCCGCATGGGGGTATGCCATGCACAGTAAAATCGGGAGGATGCTATGGAAAGAATAACGATGAAATGTGACTGCAGATAAGGGAAAATATGGCAATTTTATGGCAACGCACAGAACGCTTTATGAAATAAAAAAGAGGGAATGCCAGGGCGCGCGCCGCGGCATTCCCCGGGAAATTTGTTGGAATCAGAATTCGTCCCGCCAATGAACGGTCATAATGCCTTCATCGTTAAAAGTAATGGGCAGGATGGAATAGCCGGAATGCATGAGATCATAGCGCTTCCAGTGATCCAGCATCAGATAGGCCTGGCCTTCCGCTTCGAAGATATAGGTGCTCTGCCCTTCAAAGGTGCGGCGGTAATTGGGGCCTTCGCAGGGATTATCAATCAGCTTCATGCCGTTGCTCAGATGGGGCGTAACGGAGTACAGGGCGCTGTTGGGATCCCAGCCGGTGCAGCCGGAGGTAACGCAGTAATGCAAGCCGTTGTGATAGATCAGGGCGGGCGCCTCCCGGGTTTGATCCTGCATCATGGGATAGCAGACGCCGGTAAAATCGGTGTATTCATCATTGAGCTGAGAGGCATACATGGTTTTATTCCGGTCGCCGCTGTGGATGATATAGGCCTTGCCGTCCTCAGGGCTGAAATAGAAGGTCATATCCCGGCAATCCCGGCCGTTGGGGCATTTGGCATGGAGGAAGGTAAAGGGCCCCTTGGGATCATCGGCAATGGCGCAGCCCGCCTGTGCGGCCTGATAATTGGCGCTGTCGGCATGGAACCACATCACATATTTGCCCGTTTTTTCGCAGAATAACACCTTGGGCCGCTCCAGCACACGGCTGAAATGCAGGGGAAAATTGGGATCATCCTTCGTGGCTTTCAGGGCCAGGCCTTCATAATGCCAGGTGTGAAGATCATGGCTGGTATAGCAGCTTACGCCGATCACATCTACCCGGCGGCTGGTTTCACCGTTGATGATGCAGTTGGGGCCATCCTTGTTTTCTCCGTACCAGTAATACAGATCGCCGAATTTGATAATCATGCCGCCGTGGGCCTGAATCAGCTTTCCCTGGTCATCCAGCCAGCAGGTTCCGTTTTTCATGGATGCTTCTCCTTCCTGTCATCGGGGCTTTAATTTGCCTTCCTGCCCCTGATCGCTGGGGAAATAATAGCGGGCATTCAAATGGTCATCGGGCAGATATTGCTGCTGCACCCAATGCCCGGGGTAATCATGGGGATATTTGTATTCCTGATTGGTTTTAACGCCCAGCCGCTCATTCCCGGCATAATGGGAATCCCGCAGATGAGGCGGCACCGGGCCAAAACCGCCCTTTTCCGCATCCGCCATGGCGGCGTCAATGGCCATCACCACGGAATTGGATTTGGGGCTGTTGCAGATGGCCAGAATGGCCTGGGTCAGGGGCAATTTGGCCTCAGGCATACCGATCATTTCCAGGGCCTGCCCGGCGGCAACGGCCTGGAGCATGGCAACCGGATTGGCAAGGCCCACATCCTCGCTGGCGTGGGCGATAATGCGCCGGGCCAGCATCCGGGGATCGGCCCCCGCATAAAGCAAACGGGAAAACCACAGCAGCGCCGCATCCCCATCCCCGCCGCGGAG
Organism: Clostridiales bacterium; assembly: GCA_015056015.1. Lineage (GTDB taxonomy): Bacteria > Bacillota > Clostridia > Christensenellales > Aristaeellaceae > RUG563. Next base: position 34,931 of record SVHD01000004.1, on the reverse strand, counting down.
CGATTTACAAAAGGCGGAAAGCATATCGTAAAAGAGAGTATCATCGCAGCGGATCATGGGCTTTTGGATGCTTTCCTCTGCGATGGGCAGCGTAATATGGATTTTTCCATCCACGGTGGGGGTGGTAAGCACCGCCAATTCCAGGGCGTTCAGGGCCGTGCGCACATCGCCCCCCGCTACATGGGAAATATGATGCAGGGCATCTTCATCCACGACCACATTCATTTTGCCAAATCCCCGTTCCTGATCCGTGGCGGCGCGCAAAAGCGCCCTTTCCACATCCTGACGGGAAAGGGGCTCAAAGGCAAATACCCGGCATCGGCTGACGATAGCCGGCGTCATGGAAATCATGGGATTTTCGGTGGTGGAGCCGATAAAGCGGATCAGCCCTTCTTCCATGGCAGGAAGGATGGAATCGGATTGGGCCTTGCTCCAGCGATGGCATTCATCCAATAAAAGATAGGTGGGCTGGCCGTACATGCTGCGCCGGTCCGCCGCTTTTTTCAGTTCCTCCCGCACATCCGATACGCCGGAGGTGACCGCATTCATTTTCACAAAGGCGGCGTTGGTCTGCTGGGCGATGACGCTGGCCAGGGTGGTTTTACCGCAGCCGGGAGGGCCATAGAAAATGGAAGAGGTCAGCCGATCGGCCTCAATGGCCCGGCGAAGCAGCCGGCCTTTGCCTACGATATGCTCCTGCCCGAAAAATTCATCCAGATTTCGGGGGCGCATCCGATCGGCCAGGGGCGCATTTTTGGTTTCATTCTGGGAGAAAAGCGTCATATCCGATCCTCCGCAATCAGCGAGGCAATTTCCTTCCCTTCGCCCAGGCGAATGATATGTTCCTTTTCGCCAACCCCCAGGGACATATGCAAAAGCGCAATGCCCAGATCCAGATCCCCGCCAAAGGCGGTGCGGGAAAGCACCAGGGTACGCCCGGCATAAGAAAGCCGCCAGGGCTGCAGATTCATGGCAGAGGGGGCGAAGCGCACGCATTCGGCGGCATGATAAGCCCAAAGAGGCCAGGAGGAAGGATCCCCCTTGCAGATTTCGGCGAGCTTTTTCCGCTTGCTGCCGCCCGGCTCTTCATTGGGCACGCCGATGGCGATGACGGCAGCAATGCGTTCGTTGGGATTCAATTCCACATCGATCCCGCCGTGCTTGTAAGAGCCAATCCAGCAGGTACCAAGGCCCAGGGAGACGGCCTCCAGAACAAAGGCCTCGCCGCTGATGCCGGCATGCAGAAGGCTGTTGGGCGCCGTTTCATCCACGATCAATACGGCGGCGCGATCAGTGCCCGTAATGCCGCCTACGATGGGCAGCTTGCGGAAAATCTTTTCCGGGGCGCTTTCAATCAGTTCAATGCGCACACCGGGCAGGCAGACCCGGGCGGCGGCATAGCTCAGGGCGCTTTTCTGGGCAATATCCGGGCCTTCGGAAAAGCAGCGAAGGCTTCTCCGCTTGGGAATAGCCTCCAGAAAACGCGCCCGCTGGGCAGGAGCAAAAAAATCATTCAAGGCACAGGTTTCCATGTTTCTCTCTCTCCAGTAATCGCTGTTTATCAGCGGAATTCCACCATGAATTCATTATCGAAGGTTTCGCCGGGAGCCAAAACCAGGGCGCCGTCGCGATCCTCCAGATGCAGGCTGGGATGATTGCCGGGATGCACGCTGGTGCTGGGCTCCAGGCAGATCAGGGCCGCATTGGGGGTGGGCATGGTCCAGATGGCCAGGAAGGGATACTGGCTGCGGTGAATGCGCACGGCATGATCATGCTTATGGCAGGCCAGTTCAATCCATTCGGATTGAATATCCTTCAGGCTGCGGGTATAATTGGCAAACAGATCGTGGGATAAGGGGCGGATCTTCCCCTCCACGAAGCGCTGGGTCCAGCCGAAGGGATTGAAGGAATCCAGGGTTTCTTCTTTTTCAAAGCGAAGGAAGTAATCCTCGGGCTGATCTTCTGGCATCAGGGGCCACTTATAGGCGGTATGGCTGCCGATGCAGAAGGGAAGGGGGGCATCGCCCTTATTTTCCACCTTGTGATGCACGATCAGGGCGTTATCCTTTACGGTGTAGGTAACATGCAGCGCAAATTCAAAGGGATAGGATTTGCGGGTGCGTTCATTGGGCAGCAGGGTAAAAGTAACAGAATCATCCTTCAGGCAGGTGATTTCAAAATTGGAATCCAGGGCAAAGCCGTTGAGCTGCATCTGATAATCCTTGTCGCCCACATAATAAGTATCGCTCAGAAAACGGCCCATTACAGGGAAAAGGGTGGGGCTGGTGCGGGGATAGGTATCAATGCCGCCCTGCCAGAGATATTCGATACCGTTCATTTCCACGCCCTTGAGTTCGGCGCCAAAGGCGTTGGTATAGACGGTCAGCTTTTCATTGCGAATGATGGTATCCTTCATGGTAAATCATTCCTCCTGCGAAAAAATATTTCGCTAATATTCTATCCTATATTATAGCATTGATCGAAAGGATCGTAAAGCGGAAATTCATTTTACCAATCCACGGCGGCAAATACATACGGATGAATTTTTTCTGTTTCCAATGGACTGGAATGCTTTCCATGGGCTGCTTTTTTTGATATAATGGAATTGGCAAAAATTATCATGATAGCGGAGGCGTTTTTTATGGGAAAACGCTTTGAAGAAAGAAAAGTATATGCTTCTTTTGCCTTTGGCGACATGATCCTGCAATATCTGCAGGGGGAAAAAACGGGAATGATGGGCCTGCGTCTTTTGCCCCGGGGGATGGAAGCCATGATCCGGGATAAGGATTGCCGGGTGGCCCCGCTGATTCAGGTGAAATTACTGGGCGACGCCTATTCCGGCGGCTTTGTTCATGGGCGTACCATGCAGGATTCCTTTTCCACCCATCAGCTGCGATTGGATCATCAGGATGTACTGAAAAATGGGCAGGAAACGGCGATTGAAACCTGGCTCAAGGATGAACGGGGCTATCGCTATCTGCATCGGGCCGCTTATCTGGAAGGAGAAGAATATTTTACCGTCCAGACTGCTTTTTATAATGACAGCGGGGAGCAGGCGACCCTGGAAATGCTCTCTAGCTTTACCCTGGGTGAAATTTCGCCCTTCACCGTGGATCATTCGCCGGAAAGACTGTTTATTTACAGAATGCGCAGCAACTGGTCTGCCGAAGGGCGGCTGATCCGGGAATCGGTGGAACAATTGCATCTGGAGCCCTCCTGGGGTTATGGCAACCCGGTGATTTCTCGCTGGGGCCAGGTGGGCAGTGTCCCCGTGCGGGATTATGTGCCCTTTGTGGGCGCGGAGGATGCTGTGAGTGGCGTTATCTGGGCGGCGCAGCTTTGCGTGGATCATTCCTGGCAGATGGAAATGGGGCGGATTGATAATGGCTTTACCCTGGCCGGCGGCCAGGCAGACCGGGAAATGGGCCATTGGATGAAGCATATCGCCCCGGGGGAAAGCTTCCGGACGCCGGTGGCCATTCTTACCGTATCGGCCAATGGCATTGACGACGCCTGTGAACGGTTGATTCAGTATACGGAAAAACATTTACAGGTGCCCAAAGAAGAAGAGGATTTGCCCCCGCTTTTTAATGAGTATTGCGCTACCTGGGGAACGCCCAGCGATGAAAACATCCGCGTTCTGGCGGAAAGAATCAAGGATCTGGGCCTGGCCTATTTTATGATTGATGCGGGCTGGTATGCCCAGGAGCCTGGAAAATGGGATTCCCATGCGGGCAGCTGGGATATTTCGCCGTTCCTTTTCCCCCAGGGGTTGGATGCAACCCTGGATTATATCCGTGCCTGCGGCATGCAGCCGGGCATCTGGTTTGAAATGGAATCGGTTGGGTGTGCTAATCCCCAATTCCATCATACGGATTGGCTGCTGAAACGGGATGGCATTCCCCTCACCGTGGCAAAACGCCGCTTCTGGGATTTCAGAAAGCCCGAAGTAAGGGCCTATCTGCAGGAAAAAGTGGCCGATTTTCTGAAAAATTACGGATTTAAGTATGTAAAATTCGATTACAATGAAAGCCTGGGCATTGGGGTGGATGGCGCGGAATCCCCGGCGGAGGGCATGCGCCAGCATCTGCAGGCCGTTCGGGAATTCTTGCAAAAGCTGCGCCGGGATATGCCGGAGCTGGTGATTGAAATCTGTTCCTCCGGCGGGCATCGGCTGAATCCGTCCTTCCTGCTGGGGGCGTCCATGGCGTCCGCATCCGATACCCACGAATGTGAAGAAATACCCATTGTGGCGGCTAATATGCACAGGATAATTCCCGTGCGGCAGAGCCAGATCTGGGCCGTGCTGCGCCCGGAATATGATGAAGCCCAGCTGTATTATAAAATGACCGGCGGCATGCTGGGCAGGCTTTGCCTTTCCGGACCGATGGAAAAGCTTTCCGCAGAGCAATGGGCGATCCTGAAGGAGGGGCTTTCCTTCTATCGCCAGGCAGCGCCCATCCTCAAAAAAGGAAAAAGCCGCCGCTATGGCGAAGAACCCAGAAGCTGGCGCGATCCCAGCGGCTGGCAGGCCGTGGTAAGGGAAAACGGGGAAAAGGCGCTTGTGGTGGCCCATGCATTTCATCGGGCGCCGGAAACGATTCGTATTCCCGTGCCCGCAGGCTATGAAGCGGAGCGGATTTATGCCCGGAATGGGATAAAATGCATCTGCATCAAGGAAGCCCTGATATTGGATCATGTCAAGGATATGGATGGCATTGCTGTCTTATTGAAAAGAATAAAGTAAGGATGGTAAACAAAAATGAGTGAAAAGATCAATCCCAACAGCCTGGATACTTTATGCGCCGCCCTTTGTTATGCCATGGGCATTGAAGCCCCGGAAAAGGCCGCAGCCCCTTCGCCTGAATTGTGCCGGTATGTGGATGAAAAGCTGCAGGGAAAAAAGGTGGATCGGATTGTGATGTATAATCCGGATGCCGTGGCCCAGTGGATTGAGGATAAGTATCCTCAGTTTATCGCGGAACTGACCAAGAATAAGGAATTGGATCTGCCCTTCTGCACCGTGATGCCCTCTGTTACCCCCGTTTGCTTTGGCACCATGTATACCGGCGCTCAGCCCAAAGTGCATGGCATTGAAAAATACGAAAAGCCGGTCATTAAGATCGATACTATTTTTGACGCCCTGATCCGCGCCGGGAAAAAGCCGGTGATCGTGTCCCAGGAAGATTGCAGTCTGAGCAAGATTTTCCTGGAGCGGGATATGGATTATTTCATCTACCCCACGGTGGAGGAAGCCAATGCCAAGGCGGCGGAATTGCTGCTGAAGGATGAATACGATTTTTATGTATTCTATAATACCAATTATGATTATGTGATGCATAAGAATGGCCCGGAAAGCCCCATCACCCTGGGTGAATTGCGGATGAATTCCTATTCTTATGCCACCTTTGCCCATATGATCGAACATCACTGGCAAAAGCATAACACCCTGCTTGGCTTTGCCATGGATCATGGCTGCCATGAAATTGATGGCGATTGCGGCGCCCATGGGCTGGATATGCCGGAGGATCTGAATATCCGCCACCATTACAAGATTTTTACTGCGCGCTAAGAAGGGGAAAAGTATGGAAAAGCGTGTTGTCTGTGCGCAGCGCTTGGAAGATGCGGATGTGGCGGTGATTGGCGGGGGAACGGCAGGATGCTTTGCCGCCATCGCCGCCGCCGCATCCGGAGCACGGACCGTGCTGATTGAAAAAAATGCTGCTCTGGGCGGCACGATTACCACGGGCGGCGTCAATTTCCCGGGACTATTCTATGCATGGGGCCAGCAGATCATCGACGGCCCCTGCTGGCGTGTGATTCAGGAAGTGGCGCAGCTGGGCGGCGCGGTTATCCCGGATATGAATCAGCCGATAAAGACGCACTGGAAAATGCAGATTCGCTTGAATCCGTTTCTGTATGAGCAGGCTGTCTATCGGATGTGCCGGGAATATCAGGTGAAAATTCGGCTCCATTCCATGCTGGCCGGGGCCACGGAAACAGAAACGGGCGCAGAAATGCTGCTGGCGGAAAAGGATGGATTGAAGCTCCTTTCGGCCCGGCGGGTGATTGACGCCACCGGTGATGCCAATCTGGTTTCCATGCTGGGCTATCCGGTGGAAAAAAGCGAATCCCTCCAGCCGGCTACGCTGGCAGCCTGGCTGGCAGGATACAGCCCGGAGGTCCTGCAGAAGGAAAGTCTGCTGCCGATGCTGAAAAAAGCGGAAGCAGAAGGGAAGCTCCCACTGTGGATGACAGGGGAAAAGGCATATGGGATTCTTGAAAAAGGCTGGACGGATTTTCATATCTCTTGCCCGGAAAACGCAGATTCTTCAGCGGGAAAAACCTTGCTGGAGCAGGACGCCAGGGCGCAGATAGAAAAATATCTTTCTTGTGTCCGGCAGCTTCCCGGCCTGGAAAAAATTTTCGTTTCCCATTTTGCCGGGGAATGCGGCGTGCGGGAAACGGTGCGTATTCAGGGGGAATATCAGATTACGCGGCAGGATTATATCAGCGGCCGCCGATTGGAGGACGCCGTCTGCTATGCTTTCTATCCGGTAGATCTGCATGTGCCCCAGGGCGTTTTTCCGGAGCAATTGCAGCCGGGGATTGTGCCCAGTGTGCCTTATCGGGCGCTGATCCCCAAAAACAGCCGCTTTTTGCTGGCATGCGGCCGATGCATCAGCAGTGATACCCAGGCCAACAGCGCTTTGCGCGTTCAGGCAACCTGCATGGCGGAAGGCCAGGCGGCCGGATGCGCCGCTGCATTGGCTGCCCGGATGGATTGCGATATGGTTCGATTGCCCTATGCCGATTTGTGTGCGCAACTAAAAAATATTGGCGCGATTATCCCAGCGTAAGGACAAAAACGGAAACAAAGGAGAGAAAATATGCCCAAGATAGCAAAAGGCGTGGATATGACCAGAGGCAATATATGGAGGCTGTTGATTTCCTTTGCCATTCCCATGCTGATCGGCCAGATGTTCCAGATTCTTTACAATACGGTGGACAGCGTGGTGGTGGGCCAGTTTGTAGGCAAAGAAGCGCTGGCAGCGGTAGGCTCTACCGGCAGTGTGATCAATGCCACCGTCAGCTTCTTTACCGGCCTGGCCGGCGGCGCAGGCGTGGTGATTTCCCAGTATTTCGGCGCCCACGATGAAGAAGGCCTCAGCAAGGCGGTGCACAGCACCGTGCTGATGACGCTGATTATGTCCGTATTTTGCACCGTCCTGGGGATGGTGATGACCGATACCATTCTGGGCTGGATGGATACCCCGGAGGACGTTATCAAGGATGCTGCCGATTATCTGCGGATTTATTTTGCCGGCGTTGCGGGCGTATTATTCTATAATACCGGCTCCGGTATTCTAAGGGCCGTAGGGGATTCCAGGCGCCCCCTGTATTTCCTGGTGTTTTCTGCGGTGCTCAATTTGATTCTGGATATTCTGTTCGTTTGTATTTTCCGCATGGGCGTTGCGGGCGCAGCCTATGCCACCATCATTTCCCAGGCCTTGGCGGCGATTCTGACCATGGTGGTTCTGATGCGCTCCCAGGAAAGCTATCAGCTGCACTGGAATAAGCTGAAGATCGATATACCGGTGCTCAAACGGGTGATGGCCATTGGCCTTCCTGCCGGTTTCCAGAGCGGGATTACCTCCCTTTCCAATGCTTTTGTGCAATCTTATATCAACGCTTTCCAATCCAGCTGCATGGCCGGCTGGACGGCCTATGGACGCCTGGACGCCTTTGCCTGGCTGCCTGCCGTATGCATCAGCACGGCCAGCACTACCTTCATCAGCCAGAATCTGGGGGCTGGGAATATTCAGCGGGCGAAAAAGGGCGCCAGCATTGCCCTGTGGCTGTCCATGGCCTGCACCGCCGTGCTGATGGCGCCCATGATGATCTTTGCCGAGCCTGCCCTCAAGCTGTTTAACAGCGATCCGGAAATGCTGGAATATGGCAAAATGTTTGTGCTATGGCTTTCGCCCTTCTATGTGCCCTTCTGCGCTACCCAGATCTATGCCGGCGCGCTGCGGGGGGCGGGGGATTCGGTGGGCCCCATGGTTATTTGCCTGAGTTCCTTTGTGGTCGTCCGTCAGATTTATCTTTTCATCATTACCAAGTTTATCAATACGCCCCTGGTGGTGGCGCTTTCATTCCCGTTAGGCTGGGTGGTCAGCGCGGCGGTGATGACCGTGAGATATAAAATGGGCCATTGGGAAAAACGGGTCAATACCCTGGCGGTGGTTCGCAGCGAATAAAGGAAATGAGAGGAGATGACGCAAAATGCTTTCTGTTCAGAAAGATATCCCGGTGATTGCCGCTTATGATGTGGTGGTCTGCGGCGGCGGCCCCGGGGGCATGATGGCGGCGGTTGCCGCAGCCCGGGGCGGCGCAAAGGTCGCCCTGATCGAGCGCTACGGCTTTCTGGGCGGCATGGCTACGGCGGGATTTGTATCGCCTCTGAGCGTATTTCGTTATAATGACCAGCTGGTGGTCGGGGGCATCCCCTGGGAATTTGTATGCCGGATGGAAAAAAACGGCGGCGCTCAGGTTGAATATCCCCTAGGCAATATTTCCTATCGTACGGAAAGCTTTAAGCTGGAGGCCCAGCGCATGCTGCTGGAGGCGGGGGTGGAAATCTATTTCCATGCCTGGCTGTCCGGCTGCAAGCAGGATGCGGATGGCCGCCTGACCCACGTGATCATGGAAAGCAAGAGCGGAACCCAGGCCATTGCGGGCAAATGCTTTGTGGATGGCACCGGCGACGGGGATCTTTGCCATATGGCGGGCATGCCCATGCAGCATTTTGACGCCTCTCTGCAGCCGGCGTCCATGTGCTTTCTGCTGGGCGGCGTAGAGACTGAAAAGATAGAAAAAATCCATCATAGTCAGCAGGGCGTCAATTATCATAATGAGCCCATGCAAAAGCGCCTGCGGGAAATTGCAGAAGAAGAAAATGTGCCCAATTTCGGCGGGCCATGGTTTTGTTGGGTGCTGGAAAATAATATGCTGATGGTAAATGCCACCCGGATTCAGGCCAATATGATCGATGAACGGGAGCAAACCCGGGCGGAATGCTCCCTGCGCGAGGATGTGCATACCCTGGTGGATATTCTGCGCCGGCATTTTGAGCCTTTTAAAAATGCCTTTCTGATCGCCACGGCCCCTCAGGCCGGCGTGCGGGAAACGCGGCATATCCTGGGAGCGCATGTGCTTACCGGGCAGGAATACGCATCCTCCTTTGAATTTGAGGATGCGATTGGCCGGGGAGCCCATCCCATTGATATTCATGACGCCGTTTCCACCAATCAGCGCTGCCAATTCCTGAAGGAAGCGGCCTATATTCCCTATCGCAGCCTGTATCATAAGGATTTCCCCAATCTGCTGGTGGCCAGCCGCTGCCTGTCTGCCGATCGGGAGGCCTCTGCCTCCGCCCGGGTGATGGCCAGCGTGATGGGAATAGGCCAGGCGGCGGGGCTTGCCGCTGCCATGGCGGCTGCGAAGAATTGCAGCGTAAAGGATGTGGATATCCAGGCGCTGCGGGAAAAACTGCGTCAATGGGGCACGCAGATCTGAGAAAAAAGCATAGAAAAACGAGCGTTGATGATCGCTCGTTTTTTGTTTGAGGCAGCATTATTCGGGGATGGAATAGAGGGAATAGGGGGCATTCAGGCCCTTGTAGGGCGTTAATTCCAGCGCCCCGGCAAGCAGCGCCTTACGGATAAGTACCTTGGTCAGATCGGGCACGTCATCCCGGCTTTGCGCTTCATCGACGTCCATCCAGATGACCTCGCTGTTTTCGTCCCCATCGGAATGGGCCTGGCCGGAAACATAATCGGCGGCAAAAATCACATACCAGTCCTTGCAGTTAAAGCGCACCCCGATAACGCCGGTGGGCTGGATTTCAATGCCCGTTTCTTCCATGAATTCACGTTTTACAGCGTCTTCCGGGGTTTCGCCCAGTTCCACATAGCCGCCGGGGATGATGAGCTTTCCCTTGCCGCCCCCGTAGGTATGCCGTGCCAGGAGCACTTTGCCCTTCCGGATGCAGACGGCAGCCACACTCTGATACCAGTTGGTGTTTTCTTTTTCCATGGTGATATTTCCTCGTGTTTTGTATGGTCAGCCCAGCATTTTCAAAATGAAGGCCGCCATGGTTTTGGTGTATTCCAGCAGAGCATCGCATTCGATATATTCATTGGGCTGATGGGCGCCGCCGGGCAGACTGAAATCCCGGCCGCAGCCATAACCATAGGCATTGCTGCTGCCGTATTTGGAAATGACCGAAAGATCGGACAGGCAGGAGCCGCATACCAGAGGCAGTTTGCCTGTGGCCGCCTTGCTGGCTTCCACCATGGCAAGCACATCCGGGCTATCAGGCTGGCAATGTACATAATGGAAAAAGCGGGTGTTGGAGGTGAAGCCATCGCCAATCATGCCAAGGGGAAGAAGCGCGACCCTGATTTCCTGATCCAGCACGGATAGCTCTTTTTCAATTTCTTCCTTGGTTTTATCGGTGTAGAATACGCAGCAGATTTTGCCGATGCCCAGATCTGCTCCGTGATTTCCTATATGCACATCCATATAGCGCAGGGCGGTTTTGGGAATGATGGTGCCGGTGTAGAAGGGATTTTTCTCCAATTCCTCTTCGCGATTCTTTGCAAAGCCATCCAGATGAGCCATGACAACCGGCAGGGCCAGGGCGGGGCCTTTGGCGCTGTCAACCGTTTCGGCGGCATGATAGGTATAGATGATTTCCCCGCCGCCGGATCCGCAATGCCAGATCTGATCCTGTCGTCCATCCATGCTGACGATATGAGGGCAGGGCGTTTTCAGCACTGCCGCCAGCGCACCATGGGAACCGCCCCGTTCTTCATCGCAATAGGCGGAGAAAATCAAATTTTTTCTGGGAGTAAAGCCATTATCCTGCAGCAATTTGATCAGGAACAGGCAAGTGGCCAGGGCATATTTATCATCGCAGGCACCGCGGCCCCAGATCTTTCCATCCCGGATTTCGCCGCTAAGGGGATCAAAATCCCAATTTTCCTGATCACCGATGGCCACGGTATCATTATGGGCCATGAGCATCAAGTCATCCTTGTCTTCCAGCCCCTTCCACCGGGCAGTGACATTCAGGCGGTTTTCCAGATGCCTTCCCGGTCTGTAGTCGGGATGATCGGTGAAATTTTCAAGATCCAGAGGGGAATAGCATTCGCTTTCCAGGCCTAATTCCAGGCATAGGGCATGGATATGCTCGGCGATGGCCTGTTCATTGCCGTAATCCCGGAAATTTTCGGAATTGATTTGAATCAGAGAAGAAAGCAGGGAAAACAATTCATCCTGCCGCTGCTCGATTTGAACAAGAATTTGTTTGAGTTCCATAAAAAGTCCTCCGTATTTCTTTTGTTGATCGCATTATAGCATACAAAAGAATAAACCGCAACCGATGAGGCGGCTGCGGTAAATTGCCGGAAATCAGCGATGGCGGATGATCAGGATCAGATCGATAATGGCCTCTGCGATCAGGCCGATGGCGGTAAAGGTCCAGAGAAATAGGGTGGTGGAGAAGGGATTGAGCAGAATAATTACTGCAAAGATAATGGCCAGCCCTGCGCTCAGCGCGGCCCATTGCCAGCCCGGCTTTTTTTGCCGCAGCATATCCGCTGCAAACTGAATCTTGTAAAGGCCCGCAATCAGAATGGCCACCCCATAAAGCGCGGTGATCACTGGGAAGGTGGCAACGATCCAGCCCGATTGCAGGGCGGCAAAAAGCCCCAGCAGCAGGGCGATCAGGCCCCGGGCCAGCTTCTGTTCCTTTTCGGCGGCGGAAGGAGTGCTGTGGAAATAGTGGATGATATCTGCAAGACCACGCAATGCCAGCAGGATTCCGGCGGCGATGATGATAAGCGCGGTAAAGCCTACCGGGCGTAAAAGCAGAATGACGCCTGCGGCAATTTCAATCAGGCAAATCAGCGCGCCGGGCAGATGCTTTTTCATGGAATCAATGGTTTTCATGGCAATTCCCCTTTCGTTTTTCCCGTCTCTTCCGGAAAACCTTTCGAAGTATAAGATGTCATGATGATCAAAATTTTACACAAATACGGCAGAAAAAGGACGGAGAAAAAGAGATCAACCTGCAATAAATCTCCGGATATTCTTTTCTTCCGCAGCAGGATTCAGCAAAAGAATCTGTTGGCGGATTTTTTCATGGCTTTCTTGCGGATCAAGGGCAGGAAGAAGAAGGCCGCGCTTTTCCCAGAAGGCTTCCACAGTGGTAAAAACGGTGCTGTTCCAGCCGTAATCCTCCCCCCGCTGATTTTTCTTTTGCATCCGGCCGCAGGTGGTGATAAACATGCGCATCTGCAATTCAATCATGGCCCGGTCAAAGGCGGATTTATCCTCTTTGGCAAAACGGCCCAGGGATTTGATTTGATGCAGGGCGATTTCATCCTGACCGGAAATGATTTCATAAATTCGCTTGGCCATATGGCTGATGGAGCCCCGCTCATACGCTTCTTCAAAGGATTCCCCGTTTCTGCGTACGGCAAAGAAGAGGGGATACCATGCCTGGGTGATAAAGCCGCTGATTTTGAAAAAAAGCTTGGAATAAGCGATATCCCTTCTTTCTTCCAGCACCCGCATCCGCCATTCCCAGGGATCGGTATCGGGATCGCCGGTATGCCATTTGACGGGGGTATCCAAAGCATCCTGCTGGGTCCAGTCATAGGGGATCAGGGCAAAAATTCCTTTGGCATTTCCGCCGCCCATGGAAAAGCCGGCGGAAAGCAGGCCCTGGCAAAAATCAGAGAAATTCTGAATCAAGCGGGCTCGCCTCCTTTATTCTCGCTGACGGCGTGGAAGATGCTATGGGCCAGCAGGCATTGGCCGGGGAAATAGGTATACAGGCACAGGACGTCGGTGATTTGGGGCGCATCGGCAAAATAGAGCAAAAGCAGCATCAGATCAGAAAAATAAAAGAGGATGGCGCCGAGCATCTGAAGCGCTGTCAGCGCAGAATGGCCCCGAAGATAATTGGCGATGGCTTTCCCCACCATCAGGGAAATGATCAGGGCATAAATATAGACGATGCAGGCCATCACAGACGAGCCAAAATGCAAACCGGGCGTCAGCAGCAGAATGGCCAGCGACAGGATCATGACGACGGCAATCGAGAAAAAATCGTTCTTTCGGTATTGATTGAGTTTGCCAAAGGCGATGCAATAAAGGATATGCCCCAGTGCGAAAATGATCGCCCCGGGAATGAAGGAAAGATTCAGCACAATATCCCCGATCATGCAAACGGCAAGCCCCAAAAGCATTCGAAGGGCAAAGGGACGATGATCGGATTTTGCCAGCCATGCGTATAGCGCATTGATCAAACCCAGAAGAACAAAGCCGGCTGCCGTTATTCCCTTGAGCATTAGCCCGCCGCAGCAATCATACAGGATGATCAGAAAAAGGCAGAGAGCACCAAGGACAATATTGAACGCCAGCATGATTTTTTTCATAAAAAACCGATCCTTTCATTGGTTGAGGAATGGATGATTCAGCATGCAGTCGGCGCTGCAGGCGCTTTTGGAATCGGGGGTTGGCAGCGCCGGTTTTCTGGCGTCCAGAATAATGGAAACCATGCCAAGGCCTTTTTCCGTGTTTCGGGTATCAAAGCGGAGAGAGCGCCCGATCCGGCCGTCTTTTTCATGCCAGTCTTTATAATGGAAATTTCCTTCTTCATCGCACCATTCCAGCAGCTCAACATCAAATCCCGCCTGGATAAAGACCTGGGCAAAGGTGTGATAATCGTAAACGATTTTGTGCGTAAAGGCCGGATGCGCCGGATCGCCGTTTCCGCCGATCTGCACCATATTCTGATACCATTCGTTGCGGAAATTCTTATCCGGAACGGCAACGCGCAAATAGCCGCCATCCGCCAGATAATCAAAGCAATTCCTTGCTGCCCGGCAGCCTTCTTCGAATGTCATATGCTCCCACACGTGTTCGGCGAGAAACGCAGTTGGTTTTTCATCTGAAAACATGCGCTCAAAATCTGCGGTATTCAGCAGATTCAGCTCCGATTCCTGGGTGCTGATCCATCCGTCCATTGCCGTATTGCCGGCGCCAATGATGATTTTCACGGTATATCCTTCCTCTGAGAATGGATTTTTTCTGTGAAGATGCGTATGAACTGAAAAAGGCAGATTTCATATGAAATCTGCCTTTTCTGGTGCGAGTGGCGGGGCTCGAACCCGCACGCCCAGAGGGCACAAGATTTTAAGTCTCGGTTGTCTGCCAGTTCCAACACACTCGCGCAGATAATATTATAGCGCAGCGGCGGTGGATAAGTCAAGGGAAAAATACGGCGCAGGAAAGCGCGGAAATGCGGTCGGCCTTACTTTTCCCCACGGAAGGCCTTCCAGAATCCGCTGTAGGATTGGTATCCTACCCGTTCGGCAATCACGGTCAGCGGCGGGGCGTTTGTTTCCGCCATCATCCGGCGGGCAGCCTCTATCCGGCAGCGGGTCAATTCCTCCCGGAAGGTGCGCCCGGTATAATGCATCAGCAGCCTGCCCGCCTGCTTGGTGGAAAGGCCCAGCACCTGGGCAAGATCGGAAAGGGTGATGGGCTGGTGATAATGATTGGCGAAAAATTCGTGGATCAGATGGGTGCGATCCTGGATGGGCAGGCTCCAATCCCGGGCAGGCTCCACCAATTCGGTGGCAAGCAGGGAAATGAAGGCGGATAATTCTTCGCTTTTCCGGGCGGCAAGATAGCGTTCAATTACCTGAAAGAAATGCCCGGTCATGCCGGCAGGCAGCGTTTTTACGCACAGCGCGGGAATGGGCAGCGTAATCTGAAAGGCGATATGGCGGCTGTCCCCGATAAAGCCGTGGGTTTGATGATAGAGATGGGCGGGAATCAGCAGGGCCTGGCCGGATTGCAGGGCATAGGAAACCCCGTTTATGGTATAATTCCCCCTGCCGGAAAGAAGAATGTGGATTTCGCTGTAATGGTGATAATGCAGGGGAGAGGGCGTGGCGGAAAAATCAAAAAAACCATGGCCCAGAAAGGCCCGGTGGGCTTGATCCCCAAAGTAAAAACGCAATTCTCTCTCCATGCCAATATTTCCTCAAAAGACATTTGTGAATGATTTTGTTCCCTGAAGGCATTGCGTGTTTTTTTGCCTTGTGATAGGCTTATGATAGATAGAAACCGCAAACCGTGCCGGGATATTTCCGAAAACATTGTAACAAAAACGGCAGGGAAAGTAAAGGTGATTGCTATGAAGATTGAAAAAATAGAAGAGGCGCGGGTAATTCTCAGTAATCCGGGCAGCAGGCATTGCTATTTCGCCTGGCCTACTATTGCCCGATTGAAAAACGGCAGAATTGCCGTGGCGGCTTCGGGATTCCGGTTGGCCCATGTTTGTCCGTTTGGGAAAGCTGTGATGTCCGTCAGCGAGGATGAAGGCGGGCATTACAGCGCGCCCATGTCCATCATCGATACCGTGCTGGATGACCGGGACGCCGGACTTTGCGCTTTTGGGGAAAGCGGGCTGGTGCTGACATCCTTCAATAACACCCTTCGGTTTCAGCGTAGCGTGGCAAAGGAAGAGGATCATTACCGGCATGCCTATCTGGATATGATCACGGAGGGCGAAGAAAAGGAAGCTCTGGGCACCACCTTCCGTATCAGCCATGATCACGGCGTTACCTTCGGCCCCTTGCATCACGCCCCGATTTCCTCGCCCCATGGCCCCTTGGAATTACCCGATGGTCGGCTTTACTGGATGGGACGGCGTTACGATGGCCACAGCAAGCGCCCGGAAGGGCAGGATTATCTGGCTGGCTATGATCTGAATCCTGAAAATGGGGAAATGACCTATGCCGGGCGTATTCCGCCTCTGCCGGGGAATGCGGCGCATCTGCTCCCCTGCGAGCCCCATACCATTCTTTTGCCCACAGGACGGATGATCTGCCATATCCGGGTTCAGAGCGGGAAAATGGCTGCGAAAAAGATCTTCACCATTTACCAATCTGAATCCGATGATTTAGGCAGAACCTGGAGCGTGCCCCATCAGATTCTATCCGACCTGGGGGGATCGCCGGCGCATCTGATCCGTCATTCCTCCGGCGTATTGATTTCCGTTTACGGGTATCGGGAAGCGCCCTATGGAGTGAAAGCGATGTTCAGCCGGGATGACGGGCAAACCTGGGATACGGATTATGATTTGTATGTGAATGGAATCAGTTCGGATCTGGGATATCCCGCCACGGTGGAACTTTCGGATGGAAGCCTGCTGACCGTGTTCTATGCGCGGCCGCAAGGCAAGGAAAATACTGTGATTATGCAAACGAAATGGAGGATTCTGGAATGAAAAAATTTGAAGGTGTTATGCCGGCCCTGATTACCCCCCTGACGGCGGAAGAAAAATTGAATGTGCCCGCCCTGCATCAGCTGCTTTCCATGCTGCTGGATCAGGGGGCATATGGCTTCTATATCGGCGGCGCTACCGGCGAGGGCATTGCTCTTTCCCGGGAGGTGCGGGAAGAATTGGCGGCGGAATGCGTCAAATTCGTTAATCATCGCCAGCCCTGTATCGTGCATATTGCATCTGCCAATTTCCATGAAGCGGTGGCCCTGGCAAAACAGGCGGAAAGCTGCGGCGCGGATGCCATTTCCGCTATTCCGCCTATGTTCTATTCCTATGATGAAAATGAAGTGTATCAGTATTATAAAAAGCTGGCAGAAAGCGTGCATATCCCTCTGATGATCTATTTCAATCCCGCCGCCGGATTTAATATCAATGCGGAATTTGCCGCCCGGGCATTTGAAATTGATAATATTACCGCCATCAAATGGACCAGCAGCAATTACTTTGGCATGATGCGCCTGAAGGATCTGACCCATGGCGAAATGAATATCATCAACGGGCCGGATGAAATGCTGCTGATGGGCCTGAATGCCGGCGCGGATGGCGGCATCGGCAGCACCTATAATATCATGATGCCCCGCATCAAAAGCATTTACGAGAATTTCCGCAGCGGCAATATCGCCGCCGCTCATGAAGCGCAGATGGCCGCTGATCGCGTGATCGATGCGCTGCTGAAGCATAAGGTGATTCCCGGCTGCAAGATTGCCCTGGAAAAGATGGGCATTCCCGTGGGCGAATGTGTATTCCCCATGAAGCGCTATACCGCAGAAGAAAAGGAAGAGTTGCTTTCCGCCCTGCGCGCTAGCGGCCTGGAGATTTGAAGGAGCGAGGGAGGGAAAACTGCGGGAGGGTGCTTTTGAGTCAAAAGCACCCTCCCGCACCCACCCGAAAACCGGCTGGGGAAATATAGGATGTTGTTGAAAATTTCTGTGTCCCCCTGTTGCAAAGAAAAGTGAATTTTTTCTTGCGTTTCACTGGCATTTAATTAGCTTAGAAAACAGAATCAATATCCAGTACGGCTTTCTTAGGGAGGGTGCGGGAGGGGTATTCTTTGGCCACAAAGAATACCCCTCCCGCAAAATTATACGCCGTAAAGCTTCACATCCACCCGGAAATGACGTTCTTCTTCGGGCTGGAGGAAGGAAAGGGTGCCGTTTTCACGGGCTTCGATGCGGCCGGTGGGGTAGCAGTTGCCGGGCTCCAGGCCCAGCACATAATCCCGATAGCCCATCATTTTCCATTCGGTGAGGCAGGGCAGGCACTGGGTATCAAAGGCGATTTCCAATCCTGCGCCGCAATCGGGATTCTCCAGCCTTGCGCTGGCCCGGGGACCGTCAAAGGTATGGAAATAGCATTGCTCCTCAAAGCCGCGGATGGGGGGCAGGATTTCATGGCAGGTAGCCAGATCCTTTTTCGCATGCTCGGTTCTGGCATAGATGGAAGCGGCGGGCAGGGTCAGCTTGGCCTTTTCGGAAAGCAGAGGATAGCCCAGATTCATGTGATAAAGAAGCATCAGCGGCGCTTCCTGATCGCCTTCATTGCGGATGGTATCCTCCACGGAAAAGGTATTTTCCGAAAGGGAAACGGTGATCTTGCGCTCCAGGGCCAGCTTATGCTGGAAAATGCGGGCCTCGCATACCCGACCGCGGATAATGATGCGATCCTCTTCCACGATGGCGGATGCATTTTCCGCCGGGGTATTGCCGATCACCCCATGCTGGGGCAGATTTTCCCCGTTTTCCACGCCGGGGGCGCCCACATTGGTGAGCCCGCAGGTGGTCATAAAGCCGGCGGTAAAGGATTTGAGAAAACCCAGGCCCTGATCATCATAGAAGGCGGGGGCCACATAACCGGAAGGCGAGAAAAAACCACAGTTGATCCCCTTGAAAGAAAGCCGGTAAATATCCAGGCAGCGATCGGGGCAGACGGTCATTTCCAGGCCTTTTCCATTTTTGACCTGATAAATGCGCATCTGATCGCCTTTCCCGCCGATCAGACGATGCTCTTCCACGCCGTAAAGCTGGGAAGGATGCCCCAGGTAAGGATGAATCATGGCTGTTTCCTCCTGTCAATGCAAATCAATCCCGGCCCAGGAACATGGCCATGGCGCCCTTGAGATTTTGCTTCATGGCGTCATAGACCACTTCATCCGCCTCATAGAAATAGACGGGCTTATTTTCCCGGCTTTGCACATAGGCGCGCATGGCTTCGCCGCCGGCCTTGGACATATAGGTGAAATAATTGATTTTGCGGATACCGCTGGCGATGGCCGTGCGGTAATCCTCCCGGCTGACGCCGGAGCCGCCATGCATAACCAGGGGCAATTGCACCCGGGCCAGCACATTTTTCAGCACATCAAAATTCAGCTTGGGGGTCTTCAGATACAATCCGTGGGCCGTGCCAAAGGAGCAGGCCAGCAGATCAATCCCCGTCTTTTTGATATAATCTTCCGCCAGGGCAGGATCGGTATAGATGGTTTCGGCGTCCTCGGTTTCCGCGCCGGTGCCCAGTTCCCGCTTGCCCATGGCGCCGATTTCGCCTTCCACGCTGGCGCCCACCTTCCGGGCAGCCTCCACCACCTGGCAGGTCAGACGTACGTTTTCTTCATAGGGCAGGGTGGAACCGTCAAACATCACGCTGTTAAAGCCGATTTCCAGGGCGCGCAGGCAATAGGCCACATCTTCGCCATGATCCAGATGCAGGCAGATGGGCACTTTGGCGCGCTTGGCGGCGGCCACCATGGCAGGACCGATGTATTCAATGGGGGCAAAGGGCTCATGCACCTGGGCATGCATCATGATAACAGGGGCGTCCATTTCCTCCGCAGCATCAACGACGGCCCGCAGGGTGGCGATATCCGGGGTGTTAAAGGCGGCGATGGCGCATTTGTGCTCGTTGGCGTAGGCCATCAATTCCATCATGGAAGCAATCATATTCAATCATCCTCCTTCAGTTTCATGCTTATTATAGCGGAAATTCATTCCGCAGGATAGCCCTAAAAAGGGAAAGAAACGCATTTTTTCAGATTTTTCTCGTGCTGCCGCGAATGACCAGAGATACATCCAGTACCTGATCGGACGGATGATTTTCCGGATCCTCAATCAGCGCCAGCAGGGCGGAAAGGGCGGATGCGGCAATTTCCTTTTCCGGAACGGAAACGGAGGTCAGGGGGAAGGGGTAGGGCACGGTGGACTGGATATCGTCAAAGCCCACTACCCCCACATGCCCGGGAACCTGCAGGCCCTTTTCCGAAAGCGCATTGATGGCTTCAAAGGCCAATACATCATTGTAGGAAAAGATGGCGTCAAATTTCAGGGGCATTTTTTCCTCGATAATCCGGGCGCATTCCCCGCTGAGCCCTTTGCAATGAACGATGAAATCAGGATCGGCAGGAATACCAAAGTCCGCATGGGCGGCCAGATACCCCTTCTGCCGTTCCCGGGCGCTGTAAATGCAGGGATCGGAATTGATCATCAGAATCCGCCGGTATCCCTGATCCAGCAAATGGCGGGTGGCCAGATAGCCGCCCCGGCAATCATCAAAAACCACGGAAGGGCAATGGGATTGATCAAATTTGCGGCCCAGCAGCACACAGGGAATATGATAATCCTGAATTTTTCTGACGGAGGCATCGCTTTTTTGGCAGGGGAAGAGCAAAATGCCATCCACATTCATGGCGATGGCGGCGTCAATGGCCCGCATTTCCCGATCTTCCATTTCATCCGTATTCATGATGACCACGGCATAGCCATGCTTTCGGGCATGGCTTTCCAATTGCTTGGCCACGATGCTGAAGAGGGGATTGGTGATATCCCCGATGATCAGGGCCAGGGTATTGGTGACGCCGGAACGCAGGCTGGATGCGCTGGCATTGCGGATATAGCCCATTTCCCGGGCCACCTGCTGAATATAGGCGCAGGTTTTTTTCGATAAATCGCTGTGATTATGCAGGGCCTTGGATACGGTAATCACCGCAAAGCCCGTTTTCCTGGCAATATCCTTCAGGGTTACGCGTGCTGCCATGGGTAAAATCTTCCTTTCTTTCAAGCATTTTCATCTTATCATAGCCACTGTTTTCGCGCAAGTATTGACATGAAAGAAATGCTGTGATATGATAAATTTGTCGGAAAAAGGTAACGTTACAGATTTTTATAGTATCAGCATTAACAAGGAGGAATATTCCATATGAAGCTTGCATTACTGGTTGCCAATCGTGGCTTTTTCCCCAGCACGGTCATTGATTCCGCCCGCACGGATATGCGCGCCGCGGCGAAAAAAGCAGGCGTGGAATTGCTTGAACTGCCTGAAAATCTGACCCGCTACGGCGCGGTGGAAACCACCCGGGAAGGCCGCATCTATGCGGATTTTCTGCATCAGCATCGGGGCGAATATGATGGCCTGATCATCTGCCTGCCCAATTTCGGCGATGAAAACGGCATCAAAATGGCCGTTCGGGAGGCGGGGGTGCCCGTGCTTTTGCAGGCCTATCCCGATGAAATTGGCAAGATGGATTTTGCCAATCGCCGGGACGCCCTCTGCGGTAAGCTGGCGCTGACCAGTGTATTCAAGCAAATGAATTTCAAATTTACTTCCGGCTTGCCCTTTGTGATGCATCCGGCCAGCGAAAGTTTTGAAAAGGAATTGAAGGAGTTCATTTCCATTTGCCGAATTGTAAAGGGTATGCGAGCCCTTCGCATTGGCGCTTTTGGCGCCCGCACCACGGCATTCAAATCGGTGCGCTATGATGAAGCGGCCCTGGAAAAGCATGGCATTGATATTGAATCGGTGGATTTTTCTCAGGTCTTTGCGGCCTATGAAAAGGTATCCGAAAAGGACGCCGATGTGAAGCGGAGATGCGAACAATTGCATCAAAGCGGCGATTTCCATCTGGCGGCTGAAGGCGCCGATATCGCCCTGGCCCGCCTGGCGGTTACCTTTGATCGCATGATCGCCGATATGGGCCTCAATGCCATTGCCGTCCGCTGCTGGAATGAATTGCAGCATGGCTTGCGCATTGCCCCCTGCTCGGTGCTGGGGCTGCTCAATCAGGATGGCATCCCCGCCGTTTGCGAAACCGATGTATCCAATGCCGTGATGATGATGGCCCTTTCCCTGGCGGGCAATGGCCCTGCCGGCTGCCTGGATATCAATAATAACTATGGCGATGAATTGGATAAATGCATCCTCTTCCACTGTGGTCCCCTGCCCATTGATCTGATGATTGGCAAGGGCGAAATCCAGGAGCACAAGATGTTTGTCAAAACCATGGGCGAAAACTGCTCCTGGGGCGTGAACGTGGGCAAGATCAGGCCGGGCCGGATCACCTGGGGCGGCGGCCGCACCGAAAACGGCGAAATCCAATTCTATGTGGAGCAGGGCGATATCACCGATGATGAAATCGAGCCCGAATTTTTCGGCACCCCCGGCGTGCTCTATCAGCCCGGGCTGCAGGAGAAACTGCTGCATCTGAGCGAAAGCGGATTCCGCCATCATACCCTGATCACCGCCGGCAATCATGGCCGCGCCGTGCGGGAAGCGTTGGGCAAATACCTGAACTACAGGGAAATCAAGCTTTGATCGAAAAGGATTCATTCAAAGGAGGAAACAAATCATGTTGGTCAATATGAAAGAAATGCTCAGGGAAGCAGAGGCACGGAAAATCGCCGTGGGCGGATTTAACTGCGCTACGCTGGAATCTGCCCGTGCTGCCGTGGCTGCCGCGGAAGCCATGAATATGCCCTTCATTCTGCAGCATGCCGAAGTACACGAAGAATATATTCCGTTGGAATTGGCAGGCCCCATCATGGTTACCCTGGCCCAAAATGCCAAGGTGCCCGTCTGCGTGCATCTGGATCATGGCTCCAGCCTGGAATATGTGACCCGGGCCCTGCGGCTGGGCTTCACTTCGGTTATGTATGATGCTTCCGGTAAATCCTTTGAAGAAAATGCCGCCGAAACCGCCACCGTGGTGCGCATGGCCCATGCGGTGGGGGCTACCGTGGAAGCGGAACTGGGCAATATGCCCCATAACCTTAAGGGCGAAATGGAATTGAGTGAATATAAGCCCGAGGATTTCTATACCGTTCCCGAAGACGCCAAGAAATTTGTGGATTTGACCGGTGTGGACGCCCTGGCCATTTCCTTTGGCACGGTGCATGGCGTTTACAAGGCCACTCCCAAGCTGAACTTCGATATCGTGCGCAAGGTCCGCCAGGCAGTGGGGGAATTGCCTCTGGTCATGCATGGCGGCTCCGGCCTGTCCCAGGAGGATTATCATACCGCCATCGCCTGCGGCATCCGCAAGATTAACTATTATACCTACGAAGCCATGGCTGGCGGCCGGGGTACCTATCAGGTGGTAAAGGATAAGCCCGAAGGGCTGCAATTCCATGATGTGGCTATGAAGGCGACCGAATTCATGACTGAGGACGTCAAGCGCGCCATCCGCCTGTTTATGGGAGAAAAGGTATGAAAAGAGAAGGCATCGCCTTTGCAGGCAATCTGATTGTAGATCATATCAAAACCATTGACGTTTTGCCCAACCGCAGCGAATTGACCAAAATCATTGACGTCATGGACAGCACCGGCGGCAGCGTATGCAACAGCGGCATGGATTTTGCCATTCTGGCCCCGGATATTCCCGTGCGCGCCCTTGGCGTGATCGGCGAGGATAAGGATGGGGATCTGGTGCTTTCCCGATTGGAAAAGCATCATATGAATGCCGATGGCGTGATTCGCCGGGGCGTGACGTCCTTTACCGATGTATTTGCGGAAAATTCCACCGGCTGCCGTACTTTTTTCCAGTACGGCGGCGGTGGGGATACCTTTGATATTGGCGATGTGGATGTGGAAAAGCTGGATGTGAAAATTTTTCATATCGGCTATCTGCTGCTGCTCAATACCCTGGATCAGGAGGATCCGGAATATGGCACCCGCATGGCGCGGCTGCTGGATATGGTGCAAAAGCAGGGCTGTCTTACCTCCATCGATATGGTGAGCGAAAACGGCAACCGCTGGGAAAAGGTGGTTCGGCCTGCCCTGAAATATGTGGATTATCTGATCATCAATGAATTGGAGGCCGGCCGGGCCACCGGGATTGACGTTACCGACGAAAACGGAAACCCGGTGGAAGAAAAGGTAAAGCTGGCGCTTCAAAAACTCAAGGAACTGGGCGTATCCCGCTGGGCCGTGATTCATGCGGCGCAGGGCGCCTGGGGCCTGGATGAGCAGGGCCATTTTGCCTATGAGCCCAGCAAAAAGCTGCCCAAGGGCTTCATCAAGGGCACCGTGGGCGCCGGGGACGCCTTCTGCGCCGGCGCGCTGCTGGCGGCCTACCGGGAAAAGGATATCCATGAGGCGTTGCGTTATGGCAATGCTGCCGCGCTGCAGTGCCTCAGGGGCGTAAGCGCCACCGATGGCATGTGCAGCCTGGAGGAGGCCCTTGCCTTCTATCAGGATTTTGACAAGATGTATCCCCGGAAATAATTCTGCGAAAGAGGATTGCAGCCAATGCTGTATGTATGTTTCAAGCGCTGGAGCGCGGCCTGGGATGAAGAAAAGCATGCCTTTTCCATCTTTTATGATGGCATTGGCCCGGTTGCCCGGGATATTCGCTTTGAATCCATCGAATATCTGGAAGGGAATAAGGATCTGCCCTGCCAATATGCCCTCTCTGCCCAGAAGCAGGCCCGGGGGATTGCGGTAAAGTATGCCGGGGACGACATCAACCGCCGGGATATTACCTTCACCCTGAATCTGACCGATGATGGCCCGGCCCTTTCCTTTGGCTGCGATGGGGCGGCCAATGTGCTGCTGCGCGGATATTTGCCCATGGGCCATGGCAAGGCGGAGGATCGCATGGCGGTTCGGCTGGATGGACGGGATGACATTTTGCGAAGCAGCGTGGGCCCCTCCTCCCTGAAGCATTGCAACAGCCTGTTTGCTGCCGATCTGGACGCCGCCCTTTCCCTTCATTCCCTGGGCGAGGAGAGGATTTATTTCGACTGGAAAGAGAATTGCTACGCCTTTAGCTATGAAACCAGCAAGCGTGATTACAGCAAGCGCCTGGATTTCAAACTGACGGAAAGTCTCTATCGGAATCGCTTTCATGTGGATTATAAACCCCTGGGCCCTGCGGCCCGCCGGGATATTCCTGTGGGCTGGATGAGCTGGTATGCGGTGCAATTCCGGGCGGGGGAAAAGACCGTCCTTGATAACGCCCGCTTCCAGAAGGCGCATCTTTCCCGCTATGGCGCCAATACCATCTGGGTGGACTGGGAATGGTATCATCGGAATCATTGCGGCATGGAAACCCCGGGGACGGATATGTTCCATCCCGATCAGGACGCCTATCCCAACGGCCTAAAGTATGTGGCGGATGAAATCAAAAAAATGGGCTTTATGCCCGCCCTGTGGATCGGGCCCACCTGCGATTCTGCCTATAATGAGGCACTTGAGCAGCATCCCGATATGATGATGATTCATAAGGCCTTCTGGTCCGGCCAGTATTTTCTGGATCCTTCCCATCCGGCCTTCCTCAATGAAGCATTGCCCCGCACCATCGGCCTGATGAAGGAATGGGGATACGAAGCCCTCAAATGGGATGTGAACCCCGATACGGCCACCTTCTGCGATCAATGCCATGAAAAACTATATGATCCTTCCCTTTCTACCCGGCAGATGCTGAAAAATGCCTATGCCAAGGTGCGTCAGTTGGTGGGGGATGATACCTACATGCTCTATTGCTCCGGCGCGGGCATGCGGGAAGAGGATCATGCAGTAGGCTCTTTTGACGCCATGCGCATTGGCGGCGATATTTTCGGCTGGGATGATTTCAGCCAGCGCTGCATTGACCGGATCTATGATACCTATATGCTGCATAACACCACCATTCTCTGCGATGCGGATAATGTGGTGATCCGGGATGAATTCAATGATATGAATCAGGCCCGTACCCGGGCTTCCCTGGTATCCCTGCTGGGCCTGCCCTATACCTTTGGGGATGATCTGCCCAGACTTCAGAAGGAACGGGTGGAAATCCTGCAAAAGACCATCCCGCCCCTGCCTGCCCGCCCCATGGAAATCCGCCGTTTCCAGCGGCAAAGCCCCCAGGGCGTGATTCATGTGCGGGTGGAAAAGGAATTCCTTTCCTATGATCTGGCGGATTTCTATAACGGCACGGAAGAAAAAACGGTCTATCGCTTTGATCCTGCCAGGGAACTGCAAAAAGAAAAAGACGAAAAATTCCACGCATACGATTTCTGGCGGGATGAATACTTGGGCGTGATCGACAGGGAATACCCCCTGGAATTGGAGGCCTTTGAATCCCGGGTGCTGGCCTTGCATCAAGTGGCCGATCATCCTCAGTTGATTTCCACCTCCCGCCATGTATCCCAGGGCGCGGTGGAATTGAAGAATCTTTTCTGGAATGGGGAAACGGGCGTGCTCAGCGGCGTTTCCAGCCTGCCGGAAGATGAAAAGTATACGCTGGTTGTGGCGGCCCCGGAAGGATGGCACCTGGCGGGCCAGGGCGAGGAAATTGCGCCCCGGGTATGGAAAATTCATCTCGCCACCCAGGCTGCAGGCGATTTCAACTGGAAAGTAGGATTTTTGAGGAAATAAAAAAGCCCCACGGGCATTCAGGATAATAAGAAAAAATATATTGTTTTCCGAATCGCTTTCTTGGAGGGGGCATGGGGGAGGAACTCTTTGGCAACAAAGAATTCCTCCCCCATAAATTATTGATTCAATTCATCCCGGAAAAAGCCCCGGGTGCAGGCCATGCGGCCCTCGGCATCCACCACGGCCACGCGGACGTAGGTGGCCCTGGGATCGATTACGAAATCGGCGCTGGTCACTTCCTCGCCGGGCAGGGTATGCAGATGGCGGGGGGATTTGCTGCCGGTGTAGGCAAAGATATGCCGGGCGGGGGAGCATTCAATATGCAGGTTTTCCCCGTCAAAGGTGATTTCATTGAAAACAGGGCCCATGCTGGCATACATTTCGCCCTTTTCCATGGCATGAATGACGGAATCGTAGGAAAGATCCTCGGCAAGAATCATGGTAAAGCCGCCGAAGGAATCACATTCGGGGTGATCTTCGGGGAATTTATTGTGGTTATCATCCGCAGCGTGGCAGAATATGCGCTTGCCGGAACGGAGCATCTTATCATACAGCGCGCCGTTGTTTTCCAGATGATTGAGCAGGAAAGCGCTGTAATTGACGATTTCCAGGCTGAAATAGCCATCCTGGGCCAGAATATCCTCTTCATTTTCCATGGACCAGACGGGATGATTATAGGAAACCAGATAGCCGTTTTCCCGGGCGGTTTTCAGATATTCGGCGATATATTCCCGGGTATATTCCCGGGGCCGGGCAGAACCGGCGCAGATGAGGCGGGGCCGATCCTCGGGCTTGATATATTTGATGTAGGGTTCATGGGGGCAGATCATGGTTTCGTTCCGGGGATCCCGGGCAAAGAGATTCAGATGCACTTCCTGGCCGTAAAGGTCATAGGTGCCGGTGGGGTTATCCCGGATATAGCATTCATAGCCGGTGAGCATCAGGAAATCATCTTCGGTCATATCGGTGTGGCTTTTGGGCACTTCATGATCGGTGATGGCAAGAATCTGATACCCATGGGCACGATACATTTCCTTCAGCTCTTCCGGGGTCTTTTTGCCGTCGGAAAGGGTAGAATGGCAATGGAGGTTGGCTTTGTATTGCTTTTGATTCGGCGAAATCAGATACATGAGGAATTCACCGCCTTTCGTATGTTCCTGTTTAGTATAAGCATGAAATAATGCTTTGTCAAGGCGGGCGGAAGCATGGAATTGCCATTCGATCCCGGTTGTGCTATAATAAAAATGCATAATTTTGCGATCAAGGATGGATCCGGAGGAACGGAAGATGAAAATTTCCAAGAAAGACGCCCTGATGTGGTTTGAATTTTTTGCCCAGCTGCCGGAAGAGGAAGGAATCGGAAATCGGCAGCAGGAAATTGTATATGCGGTATTTGCCCAGATTGAACGGGCGGTGGAAAAAAGAAGAAAGCAGATGATGGCGGAAATCCCGCATCTGAAAAATCTGCAGAACAGAACCTATTTCGTGGGGAAGGAAGAAAACTTCCCCAGGGGCTGCCGTTCCTGCCTGCTGGGCACGGGGCTGAGCGCCATCCGCAAAACCAATCGCTGCAATATCCAGTGCCCCTTCTGCTATAATTATGGAGAATTGGATGCGATTCCCCCCATCGGCGAGGGCATGTGGGAAATCGGCGGCACCAAATTCTATGAAGAGGATCTGAATCTGCTGCTTTCCATCTATGATAAGCCCACCGGCATTTCCTATGTGTATCTGGAGCCCTTCATGGAAATTGAAAAATACTATGGCGTGATTAAAAAATTCCATGAAGCCGGCATTCATCAGCATCTGTATACCAATGGGCTGCTGGCCACGGAGGAATCCCTGAAAAAGCTGGGGGAAAGCGGGCTGGATGAACTGCGCTTTAATCTGGGCGCCAGCAATTGCGCGGATAAGGTGATCGAAAATATGAAGATCGCCAGGAAATATATCTCCTATGTGGGCATTGAAACCCCCATGACCCCTTCTTTCTTTCAGACTTTCCTGAAGAAAAAGGATCAGATTCTTTCTACCGGCTTTGATTACATCAATTGCGCCGAACTGCATCTGAATCCCAACAATCTGGAAAATTATCTGGGAGAAAATATGTATATTGCCCGGCAGGGCTATCTTTCTCCCATTTGGAGCCGGGATTTGACCCTGCAATTCATGAAAATGGCGGATGAAGAAAACTGGCCCATCGTGGTGCATGATTGCTCCAATCATACCAAGTTTGCCAGGGATCTGAATCTGAAGGCCAAGGAAGGGGGCTGGTTCGGCGCCAGCAGCTATGGCTGTGAATTTACCCGCACCCCCTTTGAGGCCTTCCTGCCGGTGCTCCGGGATCCGGATTTCCAGTTTGTGGAGGAAGAGGAATTGCCCTATGGCTATCGGCCGGGGGATATCGTATTATAAGCAAAGCGGAGGATGGAAAATCCTCCGTTTTTTTGTATTGCCCTTGAAATGGATGCGGGCGGGATTATATAATAATAAAAGCATCGGACGATGAAACGATTGGATATAAGGAGTTGGAAATCCATGAAAAAATATCTGCTGCCTCAGGCGGGAAATTTTTATAAGGCCAATTTGCATTGCCATTCCACCTGCTCGGATGGGGCCAAATCCCCGGCGGAAATCAAGGAAATGTATATGGCGGAGGGCTATTCTGCCGTGGCATTTACCGATCATGAGGTATATATTCCCCATAATGATCTGACGGATGATCATTTTGTGGCCCTCAACGGGGTGGAGCTCTCCTTTGACAGCGATCATGAGGATTGGGAAATTTATCCCTGGCGGCATATGAAGGTATGCCATGTATGCGCCATTGCCGAGGATCCGATGAATCATCTGCATCCCTGCTGGAATCGGAATAAACCCCTGGGCCGGGTGGCCACCACCAATAAGCATCTGGTGAAATTCGATGAAAGCCAGCCGGATTACCATTACGAATACAGTGTGGAATGCGTGAATAAGACGCTGAAGCTGCTGAAAGAAAAAGGGTTTTTTACGACCTATAATCATCCCACCTGGTCTCTGGAAAATCCGGAAACCTATCTTGCCTACAATGATTTTGACGCCTTTGAAATTTATAATCACAGTTCTTTCTGCGAAGGTTTTGATGATTACAATCCCCATGTGTATGAGCAATTGCTGCGCAAGGGAAAGCGCATTGGCTGCGTGGCATCGGATGATAATCATAATCGGGATCCGCAGGCATGGGACAGCTTTGGCGGTTTTGCCATGATCAAGGCGGAAAAGCTGGATTATGCTTCATTGATGCAGGCGCTGAAAAAGGGCGATTATTATGCTTCCCAGGGCCCGAAAATTCATGAATTATGGTATGAAGACGGGAAAATCTGCGTTACCTGCGATGATGCGCTGAAGATTGATTTTGCTACCGGCCGCCGCCATGGCTTTGCCTATTTTGGCAAGGATGGCGGGCCCATCAATCATGCCTGCTTCCCGCTGATTGAAGGGGATCCCGATCCCTATGTACGGGTAACGGTAACGGGCTTTGACAGGAAGGTTGCCCATACCCGCGCCTATTGGATGGATGAAATTCTGCCGAAGTAAATTTCGGAAAAAGAAACGCCGCTTTTTCGGGAAAGCGGCGTTTTTTCTTGCTATGAAATGCCTTTTTTGATACAATAAATAAAAGGAGATTTTAGGGAAAGGAAATTATTCATATGACAATTTATCCGGATTTTTTGCAGGAAATGGATTTTCGGGCGGAATGCCTGCGTGGAATGATTCGCGCTGCGGCGGATCAATTGAATATTCAGGGAACAATCTATTATGTCAGCCAGGATGGCTGTGATGAAAACGATGGAAAAAGCCGGGAAAGCGCATGGAAAAGCCTGAAAAAAGTATCGGAAGCCCCTCTTTTGCCCGGGGATGGGGTGCTGTTCCGCCGGGGCGATCTTTTCCGGGGCATGGTGAAAACCAGGCCCGGGGTTGCCTACGGCGCCTATGGCCAGGGGAAAAAGCCCCGGCTTTATGGCTGGGATAAGGATCTGGCCGATCCCGATTTATGGGAAATCTGGGATGCGGAGCATCACATCTGGAAAATGAAGGAAAAGATTCTGGATCCCGGCACGCTGGTATTCAATGAAGGAAAGCGGCACAGCTATAAGCTGATTCCCTCCTATATCGGGGGCAAATTTGTCTGCCGGAATGATGAAAGCAGGCTTTTTGATATGGCGGAGGAAATGCAGCGGGATCTGGATATTTTCTGGTATTTTGATGATATTCTTACCACCACGCCTTCCAAGGGTATGGATTTTCCCATCCCCGAAATGGGGGAAAAAAGCCTGGGGGATTTATATCTGCGCTGCGATCAGGGCAATCCCGGGGAGATTTTTGCTTCCGTGGAGGCCCTGCCCCGGCGGCCTATGTTCCAGGTGGGAAATGATGAAAATGTGCGCATTGATAATCTGTGCTTAAAATATATCGGTTTGCATGCCATTGCAGCCGGCGGGCATGTGAAGGGCCTGCATGTAACCAATTGCGAAATTGGCTGGATCGGAGGCACCATTCAGCATTACTTTGGCACCGACCCTAATTATCCCCAGGGCGGCCGGGGCACGGTTACCCGCTTTGGCAACGGCGTGGAAATTTATGGCGGATGCGAGGATTATCTGGTTTCCCATTGCCATATCTATCAGTGCTATGACGCGGGCATTACCCATCAGATCACCACCAATGGGAAAAAATATACCATGGAAAAGGTGCGTTACGAAAAAAATCTGGTGGAAAATTGCGTCTATGCCATTGAATATTTCCTGGATATGAATCAGGGGGATCAGCAAAGCTATATGGATGATATCCTGATGCAGGGCAATATTTTGCGCAATTCCGGCTATGGCTGGGGTCAGCAGCGGCATAACACCGATACCCCCGCCCTCATCAAGGGCTGGAGCTATGTGAACAATGCAAAGAATTATCGGGTGAAGGAAAATATCTTTGATCGCTGCGCCTGCCGGATGCTGCATCTGGTGGCTCAAAAGCAGGAAAGCTGCCCGGATATGGATGGAAATATTTATATCCAGCACCGTGGCGGCATGCTGGGCCAATACGGCGGCAAGGAGCAGGGCGAGCCCCCGATCCTCTATTTCGATGAAAAGATTGAAAAGACGATTCGGGAAACCCTGGAGGATCAGAATGCGAAAATCTGCATTCTGGAGGAAACGGAATAAAAAATGCGGGAGAAAATAATTCTCCCGCATTTTTATTTTACCCGTACATCAGGCCTGATCTGCGATGGTTACCACCCAGGTGCCTGCAATCATGATCACCAGGGCGATAAGGAAATAGAGAGAGGGAATTTCGGTAAAAATCACCAGGGAAAGCGCCGCGCCGATAAAGGGGGCAATGGCGTAATAGGCGCTGGTTTTTGCGGCGCCCAATTCACGCTGGGCGTAAATATAAAAGACGATGGAAAGGCCATAGGCCACAAAGCCCAGCAGCAGGGCCAGAAGAAGCGGCCAGACGCCGGGGAAACTTTCCCCCAGAAGCATGGAAACAATCAGGGAACCAAGACCGGAAAAAATGCCCTTGATGACCACGATCTGCACCGGATTTTTGCTGGAAAGCATGCGGGTGCAATTATTTTCAAAGCCCCAGCATACGCACGCCGCCAGCACGAACAGGGAACCGGCGGAAAAGGAAAGGCCCTCGGCATCCTGCAGGGAGAGGATGATGCTGGAGAGGGTCACCAGAAAAATGCCCAGCCAGAGCTTTTTAGAGATGGCTTCCTTGAAAATCAGCAGCGCAATCAGGGAAGTGGCCACGATTTCAAAATTATTCAGCAGGGATGCACTGGCGGCGGATGTGCGGGTGATGCCAAGCATCAGAAAGATGGGCGCGGCGATATCCAGAAAAATCATGCCCAGGGTATAGGGCAATTCCTTCCGGGTGAGCTTTTGCTCCTTGACCGTGCCTTTTTTTTGCTGGATGGCCTGCAATACAGCCATGCCAAGGCCGGCCCCCAGATACAGGAAGGCCGCCATCATGGTGGGCGGGATGGATTGCAGAAGCAATTTGGATAAGGGGGAATTCAGGGCATAAAAGGCGGCCGCCAGAATGGCAAAGACCACGCCCCTGCGCTTGGCAGGATTCATTTTACATGCCTCATTTCATTGGTTTTGACAGCGCTTCTTGCTGCCGGAAGATTTTCAATACCAATTCATCCACGATATGCCGCTCCGGGGAATAACGTTCGTAGAAAATACAGGATTTTCCCTGATGCAGTCCCAGATCGGCATAGCCGCCCAGGAAATCAATTTCCTGGATGATCTGCCAGGTTTCCCCGGCATTATCGGTTTTTTGCAGGGTCAGATTCGTCCGCGCATTTTCGCAATGGCAATTGACAAAGAAAACATCGCCCTGAGCAGCCTGATCCATGCCGCCAAAACAGCGGGGATCCACTAAATCCTCTGCCGTCCAGATGCGATCAAAGGTTTCCCCGCCATCGGAGGAAAGCGCCAGCATCCGGCGCATTTTTTCATTGCGGTTGCGGATGTTGAAGAGCAGCCGCCCATCGGGCAGCAGGGCGGCGCTGGTTTCATTGGCGTCGGTAATGCCCTGGGTCATGGCCCCGGCATGCCAGGTTTCCCCGTGGTCATCGCTGAAAATGCAGCCGGAAACAGAGGGCATATGTTCCCTTGTGCCATCCGGGCGCAAATTCCCGCTGGCCAGCCATATGGGGGCGATCAGCCGCCCATTTTTCATTTGCAGGCCATGGCCGGGGCCGGTGGCGCATACATTCCAGGAAAAAGGAAATTCCCGGTAGGCAGCGGTGATTTCCCGGGGTACGGACCAGCTGTCGCCCTGATTTTCACTGGAAACGATAAAGGCGCGTTCATAATTCTGATGATAGATCAGATGAATGCGATTTCCATCCGGAATCAGGGTGGGATTATTCCAGGTGCGCATGGTGCCGTCTTTGGGCAGATGAGATTTTCCGATTTTCAGCACCTGCTGCAATTCTCCATCCGGCGATAAGCGCAGAACCGCCACGTCAATATCGCCCCAATCTCCGGTTTCCTCGGCCCGGGCTTCATAGGCGAGAAAGATGGCATCCTGCAGGCAAAGAAGACCCGGAATCCGGTATTCCCGGTACCCGTTGCTCTCTTTTTTTGCAATGATTTTTTCAGCTTCAAGCGTCAGCATTTGCATGCGTTCCTTTCCTGATGTCAGGAGGTATTATACCAAAGCCAGGCAGAAAGAGCAATATATGAAAAAGGCCCGTGAATGCATTTTCACGGGCCTGAAAGGGGCATCGCTCAGCTCAGGCGGCGAATGGCCTCCTGGGCGGGGGAGAGGGGCGTTTGTCCGTTCTGGGCCTCGATCAGCGCGCTGGAATAGAAGCATTCTTCCAGGGCCTGCTCGTAGGGAATACTGCAAACGTCAGCCACGATCCGGGCGCTGCGGTCGATCAGTTTTTTATTGGACATGGCCAGGCAGGTCATCCAGTTGCCGTCAATGCGGCCCATGCTGGCCATGACGCCGGTGGAAAGGGTATTGAGATAAATCTTCATGCCCAAATGCTCGTAAATATCCATCCAGGTTTCGGGGATATTCAAGCCGGCGTTATCAAGGGTATATTCGGTCTTCTGGCCATAGCGGGCGGCATGGGTATGGAAGGATTCAGGTGCGGCGTCCTTCCCAACCCACATGGCCAGGCTGCCGGGCTTGTTTTCCCGTTCAGGCAGGGGCTCGCAGCCAATGCAGAAGCGCACCAGCGCCTGATCGTCAATCCGGGGGATGCGGTCAATCTGCATCTGGCTCAGGCCCAGGGCGCGGTATTGATCGCCGTCCCAGTCAATGCAGCGAAGAGGACGGGCAAAGCAGCGCTGCCAGGCATCCCGGGTTTCGCAGGAAGGATTCTTGACAAAGGCCCAGGACATGGGCTGATCCAGCATATCCAGGGAGGTAAAAGGCGGGGTCATGAACGTGGGGGGGCGTTCGGTGGTATCGGTCATCACATCCAGCATGTATTCTTCCGCATACATGGTCAAAACACTGCCGGCGCGATAAACGCTTTCTTCCAGGCGGGTCATATCGGCAATGGCGGAAACGGATTTTTTGGAGGAGAGCTGATCAATCAGATCGGCATAAGCCTTGCCATGCCAGGCGTGATCGGTGGGGGCGGCCGCATAGCCGCAGGCGGCCATCAGATCATAGATAGCGTCTTCCAGGGCGATGGCGCCGGCCAATTGCTCAAAAGAGGAGGATTGCATGCGGGTGGAGCCGGTAAGCGCCATGGGGCCGCAGGGCAGGAATAGATAGCTGCAGTTGGGATGGGTGTATATTTTCCGTACCCGCTCCATTTTTTCCAGCATGGGCGCAGGATTGGAGCAGATCAGCATATACACGCCGGCGCCCGCATCCAGCGCGCCCTGGGCGGAACCCAGGATGGAGGTGGTTTCGCCGGTAGCGGTAACGCCCACCAGCAGATCCTTTTCCGTCAGCTGCCAGCCTTCCGCCTGCTTATAGCCCAGGTTGGTGGAATCCTCAAAGCATTCCACGGCGCGGATGATGGCGTAATCGCCGCCGGTCATGATGGAGCCCACCCGGCCCTTCATTTCTTCAAAGTATCCGGCTTTTTCGGGATGGAGAAGGGCCAGCTTATCCATGGCATGACGCCAGGAATTTTCCAGACGCATGCAAAGCCGCCCGGAGGAGCCGCAGCCCGACCAGATGACCCGGCCGCCGTTTTTCAGGGTATTGCGAACCGCATCGGCAAACTGGGTATAGCTATCGCTGAGCAGCAGTTCCTTGGCGCGGCCCGCCATTTCGGCGTCCACGGAAAGCAGCATGGAAACGCCCTTTTCGGTGGATTCGGCGTAGGTCTGGGATAATTTCCGGGTCAGGGGAT
>SVHD01000088.1 GCA_015056015.1 Clostridiales bacterium | reverse complement strand
TTCCCCATGCCTTCCGCGAAACCCATCGTTGCCATCGTGGGCCGTCCCAACGTGGGCAAATCCACTTTCTTTAACAAAATCTCCGGTCGGCGCATTGCCATCGTAGAGGATATTCCCGGCGTAACCCGTGACCGGATTTATGCCGATGTGGAATGGACCGCCCGCAAATTCACCCTGATTGATACCGGCGGTATCGATCCCAAATCCGAGGATGTGCTGCTTTCCCAAATGCGGCATCAGGCCGAAATTGCCATGGAAATGGCGGATGTGATCTGCTTTTTCACCGACGCCCGGGCCGGCCTGACCCCGGATGATGAAGAAGTGGCCAATATGCTGCGCAAAACCCATAAGCCCGTGATTCTGGCCGTCAATAAGATGGACCACGCCGGGCTGAATGATGTTATCTATGAATTCTATGCCCTGGGCCTGGGCGATCCCATTGGTATTTCTGCCACCAATATGCTGGGCCTGGGCGATCTGCTGGATGAAATCGTAAAGAATCTGCCGCCCAAATCCGAAGCGGAAGAAGATGATGACGAAAATCATGTAATCCAGCTGGCCGTGGTAGGACGTCCCAATGTGGGAAAATCCTCCCTGGTCAATCGTCTGCTGGGGCAGGAACGCACCATGGTTTCCAATATTCCCGGTACCACCCGGGACGCCATCGATACCCAGTTCACCGGCCCTGACGGCACCGAATACAATATCATCGATACCGCCGGCATCCGCCGCAAGCGGGCCATTGAAGATGAATCCCTGGAACGCTACAGCGTTCTTCGCTCCATCGCCGCCATCAAGCGCTGCGATGTGGCGCTGCTGCTGATTGACGCCCAGGAGGGCGTCACCGAGCAGGACGCCCGCATTGCCGGCATGGTGCATGAAGAAGGCAAAGCCGTGGTGGTCATCGTCAATAAATGGGATGCCCTGGAAAAGGAAACCGGCACCCTGGAAAAGTATAAGAAGCAGGTCATTGAGGATCTGAAATTCATGGATTACGCCCCCGTGCTCTTCATTTCCGCCCTCACCGGCCAGCGCAATCAGAATGTATTGCCGGAAGTTAATAAGGCATGGGAGCAGGCCAGCCGCCGGGTTGGCACCGGCGCCCTCAACGATGTGCTGGGCGACGCCCAGATGGCCCTGCAGCCCCCCACGATCGCCGGCCGCAAGCTGAAAATCTATTACGGCACTCAGGCCAGCATATGCCCGCCCACTTTTGCCCTCTTTATCAATTCGGAAGAGCTGATGCATTTTTCCTACGAACGGTATCTGGAAAATTGCCTGCGCAAGGCCTTTGGCTTTGAAGGCACCCCCATTCGTTTTTCCCTGCGTGAGAAAAAGAAGGAGGACGTCCATCCATGATCATTTCCATCATCAAGTATATCCTGTGTGCCGTGATTGCCTATCTGCTGGGCAGCTTTTCCACCGGGATTCTGGTGGCCAGCAAGGCCGGGCATGATATCCGCTCCGAGGGCAGCAAGAACACCGGCGCCAGCAATGCACTTCGCATCCTGGGCCTCAAGGGCGGCGCGCTGGTATTTGCCGGGGATTTCGTCAAGGCCGCGATTGCCGTTGGGCTGGGCTATCTGCTCTGCGGGCATCACGGCGCCATGCTGGGCGGCCTGTGCGTGGTGCTGGGGCATAATTGGCCCGTCTTCTTCGGCTTCCAGGGCGGCAAGGGCATTGCCTGCTCCACGGCGGTGCTGCTCTTCACTTTTTTCTGGCAGGGCGCCCTCGCCGGCATTCTTTGCCTGCTGGTAATCTGGCGCACCAGGTATATTTCCCTGGGCAGCCTGACCATGCTGACCATCTTCGCCATTCTGCTTCTCATCACCCAGCCCATCTGGCCCGCCGGCATTTGGGCGCTGGTGCTGATGATTCTTGGTTTCTATCGTCATCGTGCCAATCTTGAGCGGCTGAAGAACGGCACCGAAAACAAAATCGGCCAAAAAGCGAAATAATCAAATGAATATGAAAAGGCTGTTCCTGCTTCTGGAACAGCCTTTTCTGTTATTTTTTCTTGCTATTATCTGAATAATCCGGATATTTCCCCCGCATTTTTCGCCAGCTTTTGCAGCGGGCGCTGTTCAACGTGAAACCTTTTTTCACAGGGCGTATTTTTCAATCGCCTTGGCAAAGCCGCAGTTTACATTGGTATCGGTGATAAAGCGCGCTGCTGCCTTGGTTTCCTCCGATGCATTGCCCATGGCCACGCCATAGCCCGCGCATTTCAGCATGGGAATATCATTTTCCTGATCCCCCAGGGTCATCACCTGGGAAAGGGGAATATTCAAATGCCGCGCAAGATCGGAAACACCCACGGCCTTATCGATCCCTGTGGGCATGATTTCAATATTCCGTACGCCGGATTGGGTCAATTCAATACCGGGAATTTTCAATAATTGCTCCCGAACCAGGGGCAGGGGCACATTATCGCAAACGAAAAATTTATTGCACGCCCGCTTTACGCAGGCCAGCGCCGCCTCTTTCCCACGGCAATAGGTAAATCCCAGGGCTTCAATCCGCGGGCCATAGGAAAGCTCACTGTGATGGGCCACTTCCTCCCGGGCCGTGCAGATATACTCCGGGCCAAATACAAAATAATCCGATCCCAGTTCCGTCAGCGTTTCGTATACCTGCAGCACCGCCTGAGGATCCATAAAATGCTGGGAAATCAATTGCAGATTCTCATCGACCACCTTTCCCCCGTTGGAACCGATGATGGGGCAGGTAATCCCCGCATCCTTGACAACAAAATACGCATTCTCCACAAAACGCCCGGTTGCCAGCGCCACCACAATTCCCTTTTCCTGTGCAGCAAGAATGGCGCGGATATTTTCTTCCGGCAGCACGCTTTTGTGCCCCAGCAGCGTGCCATCCATATCGGTGGCAATCATGCGAACAGGCATGGAAGAAGGCATAATAATCGCTCCTTTTATCTTTAGAATGGGGCGGGAATGGAAAACATTTTTCCATCCAGATAGGAAAGCTTTCCGCCGGGATGCAGCACCAATTCGCAGGCGCATAATTTAAGGGATGAGGCCTTCAATCGTTTATTCAACGCCCGATCCCCATATTTATCATCCCCCAGCAGCGGATGGGATAGAAAGCTCATATGGGCTCGAATCTGATGGGTACGCCCTGTAAGCAGGGTCACCCTCAGCCGGGAAATTGTCCCGTCAAAGGAAATGGTTTCATATTGCGTGGCAATGGGCAGGGCGCCGGGGGTACCATGGGTAATCACCCGCACTTTGGCATTTCCCGCATCCTTGATCAGATACGCTTCCTTCACGGCTGCCGGAGGCCGCATTTCCCCCCGCACCAGGCATTCATAGCGTTTTTCCATCCTGCGTTCCTTGAAATCCTCCAGCAAAATTTCTTCGCTTTCCGAATTCTTGCAAAGCAGCAAAAGCCCGCAGGTGGCATTATCCAGCCGATGGCACAGCCGTGGATAGCCGTTTTCCTTTTGCAGCAGGGATTCCACCGTCATGCCGCCACGGCCGTCGTCATCGCTGCTGATGCCGGCTGGCTTATTGATGATAAGGATATTTTCATCCTCATATACCACCGGCAATTGAATTTCAAAAGGAGTGTACAATTGAATTTTCGCGCCGGGCAAAACAGGGGCGTCCTTCCCCGCACGAACGCCATTCATCTTTACATCCCGCTTCTGAAAGGCGTCCCGGATGACGCGTGCAGGCAGCAGCGGCATGGCCTGGGCCAGATAATTTTCCAAACGCACCGCGCCCAGATTTTCCGGGGCGTTTGCCTGATATACCCGCATCAGTTCAGCACCGCCGAAGGCATGCCAACCCAGCGCACCGTCTGCAGATGCAATTGGGAAAGGGCAGAAAGCATACGGGGCGTGGGCAGCACGCAAAGCATGCTTTCCAGCACTTCCCGCATTTCCGAAAGCGCCGCGCCCTGCTTGGCCATCATCCGCAGATCCTCCAGCGCCTCCTCCGGATCGCATTCCGGGCGAATGGCGCCAATCAGCGCCCCCCGCATGGCCTCGCAGGAAGCCACTTCTTCCGGAAGCAGGCCGTTCATGCCGCCCTGCATCATTTCCCGGGTCAAATGGATTTCGGTCGGCGCGAAGCCCACAAGCCCGGAAAGCAGTTTTTCCGGTTCGGCCAGCCCGGGATGCAGCAGCAGGATTTCCCCCTGCCCATTCTGGGTATAATCAAATCCGGCCCGCAGATAGCGCCCGATCAGCATTTCTGCGTGTTCCCGCATCTCCCGGGGCAATTGGCCCTTGAAATGGGTCATAGGCACGGCGGCATGCAAAAAACCAGACAGATACAAAAGGCTGTGCAAAGTAGCATCAAAAGAAAATAACTTTTCCCGCATTTGCTGATATTGCTGGGAAAGCATGGCATGGGTAATGGGCAGCAGCAAATTTTCTTCCAGCTTCAACGTGGCTGTTTCATCATTTTCAATTTGCAGCGTGCACCATAGCCGGGAAATCAATGCTTCCGCCGCGCTGATTTCTTCCCAATCGGAAAGCTGAATTTTTCCGCCAAAGAGCAGCATCCGCTTGACCAGATCATCCTCCCTGGGCGAAAGGAAGCAGGCCTCCTTGGAAAGGCGCGCCAATACCTTGGCGCATAATTCGCTGCGGCTGGGATACCGCCTTCTGATTTCGTGGGCATAATAGGAAAACTGAAATAAAGCGCGGGTTTCATCCTCGCCAAGATCAGAAAAAATTCCACGGGTGGGGCAGCGGGTCAAGCGTTCCTGGCAGGCCTCCAGCTGCTGCTCCCTCAAAACGCTCATGGTCTTATCGCACCATCTATCGATCCGTGCCGTGCTTGTCCTCAGCAATTGCTCATCTCCCCTCCGGGCAGGCATTTTCCCGCCGGTTCAATCCTTGGCATCTTGCGCAAAAATCCTCTGTAAAGATCCCGGAAATCTGCGAAATAAACGAAAAAAACAATCTTTTTCGCTTGGATACCACATCAATTATACAGGCAAATATGGCCCTGTCAAGCCTTTTTGATAGGAATACCATTTCATCCGTTTTGGGCCAATTGAATCAATTCCGCTTCCGTAATTACAGGAATCCCCAGGGCCTGGGCTTTGGTCAGCTTGCTGCCCGCGCTTTCGCCGGCCACCACATAGCTGGTTTTCCTGCTGACGCTGCCGGATGCCGTGCCCCCATGATTGCGGATGAATTCCTCCGCCTCCTGGCGGGAGAAGGTTGGCAGGGTGCCCGTCACCACCAGCGTCATGCCCTGCAGCGCGCCGCCCTCATTTTTCATTGCTTCCCTGGGCGTCACGCCTGCCTCCAGCAGCCGCTCAATCATCCGCTGGTTTTCCGGGAAGGAGAAAAAGTCCACCACGCTCTGGGCCACGATTTCGCCAATTTCATCAATGGCAAGCAGTTCTTCCATGGCGGCATGCTGCACCTTTTCCAGCGTACCGAAACGCTGCGCCAGATCCCGGGCGGTGCGCTTGCCTATATTGGGAATGCCGATGGCCAGCAGGAATTTGGCCAGATCGCAATGCTTGCTTGCCTCCAGTGCGTCAATCAGGTTTTGGGCCCGCTTGTCCTTGAAGCCTTCCAGTTCCTGCAATTGGCCCGCCGTCAGCCGGTATAGATCCGCGGCGTCCCTGACGCCCAGCTTATCATAGAGCAGATCTGCCGTTTTGCCTGAAAAGCCGCCGATGTCCATGGCGTCCCGGGAGGCAAAATGCTTCAGCCTCGCCACTGCCTGGGGACGGCAGGAATCCTGATTCAGGCAATAAATATGGGCGCCGCGCACCGTTAATTCGCCCCCGCAGGCAGGGCATTTTTCGGGCGGAAGAATTTCCTTGCCTTCCGTTCCATCCTCTACCCTGCCCATGATTTCAGGAATCACATCATTGGATCTGCGAATCCAGACCGTGCAGCCCAGCTGCAATTTCTTTCTCTGAATATCGCCGTAATTATTCAGCGTGGCTTTTTTGACGGTCACCCCCGCAAAATCCACCGGGGATACATGGGCCAGAGGGGTCAGTTTGCCCGTTCTGCCCAATTCCCAGGTGACCTTTTCCAGCGTCGCGGTATTCTCTTCTGCCGCAAATTTATAGGCCACTGCCCAGCGGGGAAATTTATCCGTATAGCCCATATGGGCGCGGGTTTGCTGATCCATGACTTTGATCACAGCGCCATCGATGAGAAAATCCAGTTCACTGCGTTTTTTTTCGATTTCCTGCACCAGCCGGAGCGCTTCACCGGGATTCTGCGCTTCCCGATAATAAGGGCTGATGGGGAATCCTTGCGCCTTCAGGAAGGCAATCATTCCCGATTGATCGGAAAAAGGCGGATTTTCGATGGTGCCAACCTGATAAAAAAAGGCGGAAAGATTCCGGGATGCGGTTACCGCCGGATCCAGATTCCGCAGCGCACCGGCCGCCGCATTCCGGGCATTTTTCAATGGTTCCGCTGCCGTCTGATTATATTTTTCCAGGGCGCTCAGGCGCATAATGCATTCGCCCTGCACTTCAATCTTTCCCTTCCACGGAATGGAAAGGGGCACATCCCGAATGGTGCGCGCCTGGGGCAAAATGGCTTCCCCGGTAATGCCGTCCCCCCGGGTGGCGGCCTCCACCAACACGCCCTGATCATAGGTTAAATTCAGGGTCAGGCCATCAAATTTATATTCCACGCCAAAGGAAAGCGGAGGCAGGGCTTCATCCTGGGCGCGCAGCTTTTCCGCCCGTTCAAACCAGGCGTTCAACTCCTCTTCGCTTTGGGCCTTATCCATGCTCCACAGCCGGGAAATATGGGTATGCTGCCGGAATGCGCTCAGCGGCGCGCTGCCCACCCGCAGGGAAGGCGAATCTGGCAGAATAATCCCCGTCTCCTTTTCCATTTTCTGCAGCTGATTATACAGGCGATCCCATTCTGCATCCGAAATCAAGGGCTCATCCATCACATAATAGGCGTGGGCCGTTTTATTCAGATAATCCACCAGGGATTGCATATCATTTTGCCATTCCATGGCTCTGCCCCCCATTTTTACAAAAATGACGAACGCGCCCCTAAAGAGGTGCGTTCATCACGGAATTTATTCATCAATTTTTACAATAGGCGCAATGGAAAGAGAGAATTCCTTGGTGCCATAAGCGGTAAATGCAATCATGATCCGGGCTTCTGCACCGCTGCCCTGCACCCTCTGCACCGTGCCTTCGCCGAATTTCCGATGAAGCACATGATCCCCCGGCTTAAACATGGCGTTCACCGGGCTGGAAGACGCCGTGGTGCGGGCCACAGAGGGCACAAACCCCTTCTGCACACCGGGAATATTCAGGGTGCCTCTGCCTGCCGCCGTCATGCCGGGCGTGCCAAAGCTCAGATCCCGGGGGCGATCCCGGCGATTGGTGGGCAGGGGCTTCACGGGTTCC
>SVHD01000031.1 GCA_015056015.1 Clostridiales bacterium | reverse complement strand
CCCACCATTGATGTGGCTCTGCTGATCCAGCAGCTGCAAAATTCTCCCGAACTTGCAAACACGCTCGCGGCCCTGTTACCCCGGACCTGAGCGAGGGGCTTCAGCCCCGAGTAGCGACAGCCAACGCTTGCGTTGGCCGAGCGTAGCCAACGCCGGACTTTAGGCCGGTGATGGCCGAACCAGCTAACAGCTCTGTTAGCAAATTGTTAGCAAAGCCCAAAAAGGCTTGGAAACAGTTCGTGTCCAGTTAGCAAATTTCCGGCTTACAGGGCGCTGACGTCCGAGGAAACTCCGACCTCCATGACGGCATGAAAAAATGCCGCAAACCTTCGAGTTTACGGCATTTTGGCGCGCCCGCCGCGATTCGAACGCGGGGCCTTTCGCTTAGGAGGCGAACGCTCTATCCTGCTGAGCTACGGGCGCATGATCATTCCGAAATAAAATCGGAATGATACCGGATGGTATTATAGCATATTCCCGGAAAGGACGCAAGCATTCCCAAAGAAAACCTTTTTACGAATGAAAAAACGGGAAAGAAATGGGCGGCAATCCGCCAATACCCGTCAATTGCAGCGCGATTACCACCGCGCCCAGAATAATCACATACAGGGCGAACCAATTCAGGGAAATGCGATTGATTAATTTCAGCATATACCGAATGGCCAGATAGCCGCTGATGGCCGCCAGCACCACGCCCACGATCATGGGCAGCCAGTTTTCGGCAAGGAAGGAAAAGGCGCCGCTTTCCAGGGCGTCCTTGCCCTCCAGAAGCAGGCTGCCCACGATGGCAGGGGCGCTCATCATGAACGAAAATTTCGCCGCCTTTTTCCGGTCCAGGCCGCTGATAACGCCGCCAAGCAGGGTGGATCCGCTGCGGCTCACCCCGGGCATCAGCGCCACGGCCTGCATGCAGCCCATGATCAGCGCATTTTTTACGCCCACTTCACTGTTATGCGAAGAATGCTTGCCCCGATGGCTCAATTTTTCCGCCAGCAGCAGGAAAAGGCCCGTAATCAAAAAGGCAATACCCAGGAAACCGCTGCCAAAGAGCTGATCCACATCCAATATCAGGGCTGCCGCCAGGGCAGGCAGAGAAGCAATGAACAAAAGCCCCAGCAACCGGGATTTGAATAGATTCTTCAGAATCCCCCACCAATCCTCCCAGAAAACCACGATCACCGCCACCAGCGTGCCCGCATGCAAAAGCACCGAGAGCAGCAGCATAGCCTGGGATGAGCCATTG
Organism: Clostridiales bacterium; assembly: GCA_015056015.1. Classification (GTDB taxonomy): domain Bacteria; phylum Bacillota; class Clostridia; order Christensenellales; family Aristaeellaceae; genus RUG563. The sequence goes on along the minus strand of SVHD01000031.1, from coordinate 31,184 downwards.
AGCCCCATCAATTGCTGGCAAAGCTCCAGATGGCCGCTGGAAGAAATGGGCAGAAATTCCGCCAGGCCCTGCACGATCCCCAGAATCGCCGCTTCAAAAATATTCATCGTTTCCGTATCCTTTCCGTTAATCCGTTTTTAAATCTTCAAATCCTTCGCCCAAGGTTTCATGGGTATCGGTAATGAACATGAATGCCTTCTTATCTTCATCCCGCACGATGCGCTTCACATCCATAACCTCCCGTTGGGATACCACGCTGATGAGCACCGTGCGCCCTTCCCCGCTGTACATCCCCGTACCGGAAAGGGAGGTAACCCCCCGCTCCAGTTCATCCAGGATGCGGCGGGAAACCGCATCTGCCTGATTGGTTATGATAAAGCAGGCCTTGGAAGAGCCAAACCCCGCCAGCACCAGATCCACCGCCTTGGCAGAAATAAAAATACAGATCAGGGCGTAAAGGGCGGCTTTGGCGCTCATGGTAAAGGCCGCCGCCAGGATGACCATGCAATCCACCAGGAAAAGGAAAGTGCCCACCGTGATAACAGGAAAGCGCTTATGCACCATTCTGGCGATCATATCCGATCCGCCGGTGGTGGCGCCGCCCCGGAGAATCAGGCCCAATCCCACGCCCAGCAAAATCGCGCCATAGACCGATCCCAGCAGCACATCATCCGTCAGCGGCGGCAGCTGAATCAAATCAATGCAGACAGAGAAAAGAATGGTGGCTACCAGAGACCGGAATACGAATACCCGCCCCATGGCCTTATAGCCAATCAGAAACAGGGGCAGATTCAGCACCATGCTGGTAATACCCACCGGCAAATTGAACAGATAATTCAGAATGGTAGCAATACCCGTCAGGCCCCCGGGCGCAATATTATTGGGCACCAGAAACAGCGGATACGCCGCGCCGCCCACAATACACCCGGCAACAATAAACAGATAAGCCCGCAGCGGTTCATGCTTTTTCAGCGCCGCCAATACGGATCGAAACACCTGGCATTTCCCCCTCATTCCACGCTATGCCGCTTTTTTTCAAAAAATCACGACTTAAAACAATTCTTCCTGTTTCCTGTAAATTCCTGCTGCTTCCGAAAGAATTTCCCTGTATCCGGTTTTTGCGCGGTGGACTTTTTTTCCTTCTTTGTGTTATAATTATTTTTCGTGGAGGCTTTTTCCACCAAGAAATCAGCGAGGTAATTTTTATGAATAAAAAAGATCTGGCCGAAATCAAGCGGCGTTTTCATCCGGAACACAATAATATTACCTGCATCCAGGGCTGCTATGTAAATAATCAGGGGGAAGTGATTTCTTCCTTCACCCATTATCTGCAGGGCATGCCCCAGGAGGAAGCGGAAAAATATCTTTCCATCTTCAAGCGCACCCTTTCCGGCACCCAGGGGCAGAATTTATTGGATATTGATTTCACCCCCGAGCAGGTGATGGAAAGCCCGGAGCATCAATTGCTCACTGCGCTCAAGGATTGCGCCCTGAAGGATGAGGCCATCGTGGATGCCTTCTTCCGCCAGATCCGGGCCCATCTGCAATGGGAGGATCATTATCTGATTCTGCTGATGCATGATGGCTATGATGTGCCCTATCGCAGCCAGGATGAGCAGCGGGTGACCGAAATGTCCACGGAGGTATTCCATTATATCCTGTGCAGCGTATGCCCGGTAAAGCTCACCAAGCCCGCCCTTTCCTATGATGCGGCGGAAAATGATTTCCGCAACAAGGAATCCGAATGGGTGGTGGGCATGCCGGAAATGGGCTTCATGTTCCCTGCCTTTGAAGAGCGCTGCGCCAATATTTATCGTGCCCTGTATTACACCCGTGATACCGCCGTCAGCCATGATGATTTTGTGGACGCTCTCTTTGGCGCCCAGCTGCCCATGCCTGCTGCCGTGCAGAAGGAAACCTTCCAGCAAATTTTGCAGGAAACCCTGCAGGATGAATGCAGCTATGAAGTGATGCAGGCCGTGCATGATGAAGTGATGGAAAAGCTGGAAGAGCGCAAGGCGGAAAAGAATCCCGAGCCCCTCACCGTTACCAAAGAGGATGTTTCCATGGTGCTGGCCCAGTGCGGCGTGGCCCCCGACCGGATGACCGCCTTTGAAGAAAAATACGCCCAGGAATTCGGCCCCCAGGCCAATCTGAATGCGGTCAACGTTATCAGTCCCAAGCAATTTGAATTGCGCACGCCCCAGGTGGTGATCAAGGTATCCCCTGAGCGCAGCGATCTGGTGGAAACCCGGATCATCGACGGCCATCCCTATATCCTTATCCGCGCCGAGGAAGGCGTGGAGGTCAACGGCGTCAATGTGAATATTCAATAAACAGAAAGAAGGAAAGCAGATGGATATCCGAAATTACCTGGCCGCAGAAAATGAATTACCCCTGGACAGGATCGTGGATGACGGCGGCTTTGCCTGCATTTTCAGATCCATCGCCTGTATCGGCGACAGTCTCTCCTCCGGCGAATTTGAAACCAAGGATCCGGATGAAACCAGGCATTACCACGATCTTTTTGAATACTCCTGGGGGCAATTCATGGCGCGTACCCTGGGCAGCAAGGTATATAATTTTTCCAAAGGCGGTATGACTGCCAAAACCTATATGGAAAGCTTTGCCGAACAGAATCAGTATTTCGATTCCAAAAAGGCATGCCAGGCCTATATCATTGCTATGGGCTGTAATGATATCACCAGGGCCATCCGGGAAAATACCGATCTTGGCAGCATGGCCGATGTAAAGGAAAACTGGCAGGATAACGCCGATAGCTTTGCCGGGCATTATGCCGCCATCATTCAGCGGTATCGGCTGATTCAGCCGGACGCCAAATTCTTTCTGATGACCATGCCCCATTCCTATGGTATGCCGGAAGAAAAAATTGCGCTTCAGGATCGTCACCGGGAATTGCTCTATGAAATGGCCGATCATTTCCCCAATACCTATGTAATGGATTTCCGGAAATATGCCCCGGTCTATGATCAGGAATTCAAGCAAAATTTCTATCTTCACGGCCATCTCAATCCCTGCGGCTATGTGCTGACGGCAAAGATGGTCATCTCCTATCTGGATTATATCATTCGCCATCACATGGCAGATTTCCGGGAAGCCGGGCTGATCGGCACTTCTTTCGTCAACGCCATCCGGCACGGAGAATAAATAATTCCTGTGACGCAATGGGAAATGTATGCCCCTCGCCCCAGAATCCGAACAGGAAAACTACCTTGAAATATTTGGGATGAGATTGATATGAAAAAACGAATTGGGTGTTTTTGCGTTTCATTCCTGATCATGTTTCTGAATGGTCTTTGTATGGCAAATGAAAGCATGGTTGCTCATTCTGAGGAATCCTCTGCCTACGTTATCATCTCAACCGAACCGCAGGAATATACTGAAATTCAGCGGCAGAAGCGAACCGGCTTCATGAAAAAAATGCTGTCCGGGCTGCATGAAGAAAGCTGGGCCGCGTATGCTTTCTGGGCTGCGGAAGCCGTGGAGCCCGGGATTCCTCTTCATGAATATCTGGAGCAGTTGGAAAAAGACTATATTTATTTTCAGGGCGAACCAGTGCTGCAAGATGATATCCTGATTTTACACTTTCTTTCCGATTTATGGCTGGAAATCAAAGGCGATCCGATTCAGGAAGCAGATCTTTGTATCCGTTATCAGGACGCGCAATTATCGCTTCCAATAAATATTGCCTGGCGGGAAATGATTGATTTGGCCATGAGCGGCGTCCAGCTGGACGGAAAAGCACCAGCCCGGGAAATGTTTTTTTCGCCGGATGATATGCTCCGGCTGTATAAGGAAAAATGGCAGGAACCGATGACAGATTTGGAAAACACCCATCCAAGTTCGTTTTTTGTTCATCTGTTCCGTTCAATGCTGATTTCGGGGTATACCTTTGAAGGAATGCGCCCGGAATACTTGTCCTGGATAGAAGAGAATCCTTTTCCTCAAATGGCTATCTCCCATGATGAGGAGTGGACAAGCTTTGAGTGGTTTGAATCCCCATTTTTTGCGTCAACAAGGCTGGATGTATCGTATAAATGGGATGAGGAAGGACATTTGATTTTCGTTAATTTCCGCTTTTTTGCACCCGCTGACAACGAACTATTCCAACTGCCCGATCAGATGAACGGGAACTATCAATTTGATTTTCCGGCCATTTATGTAGATCTTTCCCGGACGCAATTGAATAATTATGTAGGGACAATGGCTCACATGAATTGATGGTATTCTAACAAGTATTTTCCCACTAAGACACAGGGAACGTGACTGCATTCACGAGCGTGGGCGGCATTGAAGCCACCCATCAACGAAAGAAAACGCCGAGGAGAAGTTTCCTTTCTTTCCCGGCGTTTTTATGTCTTCAAATAGCCCACAGATGAATCTTTTTTCGTTTTCCCAAGCTTCATGCGGAAACAATTCCGTTTGACAGGACACATTTCACCACGGTATCACTGGAAATTAAGTTGGTGAAGCAAAAAAGTAACATCCAATATAGCTTTCTTGAAGGGGTACGGGGAGGGATTCTTTGGCTACAAAGAACCTCTCCCCGCCATATTCCTTCGTTCCTCCAGCATCGTTATCTCAGCCAGGAATGCCGCACGCCCTCCCGCCAAGCATTCAGAAACGCCCGCATGGAGGGATAGCGCTCTTCTTTATCTTCGCTGACGGCCTTTTTTGCCACCGGGAACAACGCCTTGGGACCAAACCAGCTTTCAGCCTTCCGCTCCTGATTATCGCCATAAAATTCAAAGGCCAGGGCGCCCATGGCATGCACGGTGGTGGCTTCATCCAGGGCCGCGCCCAGGGTATATTCCTCCGGCGACAGGAAGCGGGAGGATCCCTTCATCCGTCCCCGGTCATTGAATGCAGGGCGCTTGCGATACAAATCAATATCGCATACAATGGCCTCATCCCGTTCAAAATCAATGAGCAGATTGCCATCCCAGAAATCCACCGCCACCAGCCCCAGGGCGGATAATTCCGCATGCAGATCATACACCATATCCAGCATTTTCAGGCTTCTTGCCATCTGCAGCCTGCGCACCCGATCCCGGATGGTGAAATCCGGGGGCGTGGGGCAAAGCACGGGCGCATCCCGCCAGGCAAAAATGGCGGCATAGCCCTCCCCGGCCGGGCCATGGGCCAATAGCGGAATCAGGGCGGGATGGGAAATCATCTGATACAGCGACGCCGCATTTTGCAATGTGATAATGGCGTCCTCCGGGCGGCCGGCAAAATTCACCGGCCGTGCCCCGGCATATTTGACGAATAATTTGCCGTAAGGCCCCTCCACCCCAAAGCAGAGATTGCCGGAGGATTGCTGATCGAATACATAGAATACCTTGCCATAGGGCGCAAGCCATCTTAAATCCGTCTCTTCCCGGGCCTGAAAGGCAATTCCATCGATGGAAAAGCTCATTTTCTGGTTACGTTCTTGATCCATTTATTCCCCCGAAGTCTGATAAAGGCAATGAGCCATTTGAAGCATTGGTCGATGCGGCTGCAAAGATATACGATGGGCAGCGGCCAATGGAAAACGAAAGCGCCCAGATAGGTCAGCGGCAATACCACCAGCCAGCCGCAAATCAGATCCACCGTCATAACGAAGCGGCTGTCCCCCGCGCCCTGATTGATGCCCTTAAAGCAGGAAGCATGATAGCTGGTGCCAATCAGGGTCAAAGCGCCGATCACAATCAGCGTGGAGGCCAGGGATTCCACATCCGCCGTCTGATCATAAAGGCCGATAAAGAAATGCCGCAGGACGATCACCACCAGGGCCATGAAAATACCAATCAGCGCAAACATCACCTGGATGGTAACGGAATATTGCCGGACGGTATCATAATCCCCCTTGCCCACGGCCTTGCCTACCACCACGCAGGCGCCGCCGGCCAGGGCGAAGGTAAACATGGTGCCCAGATTCATCATAGCTTCGGTGATATTCATGGAGGTCATCATGGTCTGCCCCAGATGGCCGATCATGGCCATTTTCAGCAGCCCTACCAGCGCCCACTGGGAGCCATTGAGCCCCACCGGCGCGCCAAAACGGAAATAATCCCGCCAGGCCCATTTTTCGTGATGCAGTAAATCCCCGGGCTTGATATCCATATTCTTTTGCATCCGGAAAGCGTATACGCAGACCACCGCCACTTCAATGAACCGGGCAATCACCGTGGCCAGGGCCGCGCCCTGAATGCCCATTTCGGGCAGACCCAATTTACCGAAAATCAAAAGATAATTGAGCACCACATTGGAAAGCAGGGAAATCACCGTGGCATACAGCGTCACCTTGACCACTTCCACGCCTTTCAGCGCCCCCACCAGCGCGCTGGTAACCGCCAGCGGCAGGAAGGAAAGGCAGGCAATGCGAAGATAGGAAAGGGCAATGGGCATCAGTTCCGTCTGCCCGGGATCCAGCACCAGGGAAATCACGGCATGGGGAAAAATCTGAATCAGCCCCACCATCAGCAGCGCAAACAGGAGGCAAAGGCTCACCGCCACAGCGGTGATTTTTTTCGCCGCAGCAGTATCTCTTTTCCCCCAATACTGGGAAATAAGCACCACCGCGCCATTCCCAAGACCGGTTAAGGCGGCGGTAACAAAGGTGCTGACGCTGTTGGCCTGGGAAACAGGGGCCAGGGCCAGGGCACTGTACTGGGATACCATCACATTATCCGCCATATTCACCAGCAGGGAAATCAGCGCCTGAAATGCCGCCGGAATGGACAGACGCACAATCGTCTTGTAGAAAGACCGGTCCTTCACAAAAATTGCGGTTTTCATTTTCATCATCCTTTGTGTTGATTCTCCCGGCGCCTCTGAATCATGCGCCTTCAATGAAATACAGATTTCTGCGGTGCAAGGGAAAATTCCTCTTTTTTCGGTTGAATTTTCCAGTTTTTGATATATAATGAGGATTAGTTCTTATAAGGAGGAATCCCCATGCAAAAATCCCACGCCACGGATTTGACGCAGGGGCCTATTGGCCGGGGGCTTTTGCTTTTTACCGCCCCTTTATTATGCGGGCAAATTCTGCAGCAATTATATAACACCGTGGACGCCTGGGTGCTGGGTAATTTTGAAAGTGCCCAGGGCCTGGCCGGCATCACCGCCATTGAGGCCACCATCCGCCTGATCATTTCCCTGGTCAGCGGCTTTTCTATCGGGGGTTCGGTAATCATCTCCCGGTATTTCGGGGAAAGGAACCGGGAAAACACCATTGCCGCCATGCATGCCTGCTTTATTTTCGGCTTGATAGCATCGGCCCTGTCCACAATCATTTGCAGCCTCCTTGCCCGTCCCGTGCTTGTTTGGGTTTCGGTTCCTGCGGATATTCTGCCTATTTCTCTTTCCTATCTGCGCATTTATTTCCTGGGCATTTCCACCGTGATTATGTATAATATCTGCATGTCCATCATGCGCGCCGTGGGCGACAGCATGCATCCCCTGTTTTATCTGCTGATTTCCTGCGTCACCAATATCGTATTGGATCTATTGTTTGTGGTGGTATTCCATTGGGGCGTGGCGGGCACAGCCCTTGCTACCGTTCTCAGTCAGGGGCTTTCCTGCATCCTTTGCATGCTTCATATGCAAAAAGCGCAAGATGAAACCCATATGGATCTTGCTCATCTGCATTTGAAAAAAGGCATGATGGGCGAAATCATCCGCCAGGGATTACCCATGAGCATCCAGAATTCAGTGAGCAATATCGGCAATATGGTGGTGCAGAGCAATTTCAATCTCTATGATCAACTATATGAAGGCGGCAAAGGGCTGATGGTTGCCGGCATGGGCGCCTATACAAAAGTGGAAGGCCTGTGCTTCCTGCCTTTTTCCACCATGGGCCTGTCTTTACCCACCTTCATCAGCCAGAATTACGGCGCAAAAAAGTATGACCGTCTCCGCAAGGGCGCAGCCTTTGGCATTCTGATCACTTCCGCCTTCGCCGCGCTGCTGGGATTGCTTTTCTATTTCTTCGCGCCTCAGGCGATCGGCCTGTTTGTAACCGATTCCGTAGCGCTGCATTATGGCGTGCTCCACACCCACACCGCTGCCCTGTTCTTTGGCATGGTGGCCTTCTGTCAGTGTACCGCAGGCGTGCTGCGTGGCTGCGGCAAGGCCCTGATTCCCATGATTTCCATGCTCTCGTGCTGGTGTGTGATCCGCGTTTGCTATGTGACGCTGGCCATGAAATTTTTCCCATCCTACCCCGCCATCGTGGCCGCCTATCCCATCACCTGGACCCTCTGCGCCATGGTGCTTGGCATCGCCCTTTACCGGGTGCTGCGCAAAAAAGGCCTGGAAAATGCACACTGATCCATAAAATCACGCCTTATAAAAAGCATGCATCCTGCGATGCATGCTTTCTTTTTTATCTGTTATTCCTCATCCTGATTCAGCATCCGGCCAAACTGGGTTTCGAATAATTTCTGGTATACGCCGCCCTGCTGCAGCAATTCCTCATGCCTGCCGCTCTGGGCGATTACCCCATCGGAAAGGGCCAGAATTTTATCCGCCGCCATGATGGTGGAAAGGCGATGGGCGATAACGATGCTGGTGCGATCCTTCATCAAGCCCTCCAGCGCATCCTGAATGGCGCTTTCTGAAATGGAATCCAGGGCGGATGTAGCCTCATCCAGGATCAAAATGGCAGGATTTTTCAAAATCACCCGGGCAATGGAAATGCGCTGCTTTTCCCCGCCGGATAATTTCAGGCCCCGATTGCCCACCTGGGTATCATAGCCGTCGGGCTGGGCGATGATGAAATCATGGATGGAGGCGGCCTTGCAGGCGGCAATCAATTCTTCCTCGGTGGCTTCCTCCTTGGCATAGCGCAAATTTTCCCGGATGGTACCATTGAACAGATACGTATCCTGGGATACCACACCGATCTGGCTGCGCAGATAATGCAGATCAAAATCCCGCACATCCACCCCGCCGATGGTAACCCTTCCGCCCTTTACATCCCACAGACGGGGAATAAAATTGATAATGGTGGATTTGCCGCTGCCGCTGGGGCCCACAATGGCCGCCATTTCCCCGGCCTTTACCGTAAAATCAATATCATGCAGAATTTCCACATCCGGGGTATAGCCAAAGCGCACATGCTCAAAGCGGATATCCGCCCCATGCAGATCGGGGGTTTTCGCATCCGGGGGCGACTGAATATCAATCTCCCGATCAAAATAATCAAAGATGCGGGTGAAAAGCGCCAGGCTGCGGGTGAAATCCACCTGAATATTCAACAGCGATTCCACCGGCCGATACAAGCGATTGACCAACGCCACCATGGCGGTGATGGTACCCACCGTCAGCCCCGCTTCCCCCCGGGCGATGATCAGATAGCCGCCGGCAAAATAAATCAGCAGCGGGCCCAGCTGGGTGAAAATGCCCATGACCAGCCGGAACCAGCGGCCGCTTAATTGCTCCTTCAGGGCCAGCTTGGTCACTTCCCCGTTCACCTTCACAAACCGGTCGTATTCGCTTTTTTCCCGGGTAAACAGCTTGGTCAGCATGGAGCCGCTGACGCTGAGGGTTTCGTTGATCAATTGATTCAGTTCATCATGCTTGGCCTGGCTTTCGGAAAGCAGCTTCCATCTGGTGCGCCCGGCGGAGCGGGTGGGCAGAATCAGCAGGGGGATCACCAGCACGCCGATGACCGCCATTTTCACATTCATGCCAAAGAGCGCCACCAGGGTGGTCACCACCGTGGCCAGATTGCTCAGAATATTGCTGAGGGTGCCCGAAATCACGGAGCTGACGCCGCTGACGTCCGTATTCATACGGGTGATGATATCGCCCTGGCGTTCGCTGGTAAAAAATGCGTGGCTCATCCGCTGCAAATGCCCATACATCTGATTTTTCATATCAAAAATGATATGCTGACTGATCCAGGCATTCAGATAGCTGGTTACAACCGTCACCAATTGCGACGCCGTCAGCGTAACCAGAGCAGCAAGCAGCAATTTGATCAGCAGCGCCATATCCCGCCCCACCAGCGCCTCATCCACGATGCGGCCGGTAATAATGCTGGGCAGCAGCCCCAGCACGGAGGAAAGCAGGATGGTGGCAAATACCATCAGAAATTTCACCCAGTAGGGGGTGAGATAGCCAAGAATTCTTTTGATCAGATCCCAACTGACCTTGGGCAGATTTTCTTTTTCCTGATCGGTCAGAAAGCCCCGCGGGCCCGGCATACGCTGCATAAATTGGCTCCTTTCAAGAATGACATTTTCTGGATAATTCAGTATAGCATCGCGTAAAAAAGATGTCAATAAAATGAGAACCCGGACGAAAAACAAAAAAACACGATGATTTTTATCATCGTGTTTGCTGGTGCGCCATCAGGGACTCGAACCCGGGACACCCTGATTAAGAGTCAGGTGCTCTACCAACTGAGCTAATGGCGCATCTGAACTGCGAGAAATATAATAACCGATTTTGCGAAATTTGTCAAGAGAAAAAATAAAAAAATTAAAAATTTTTTCTTGCAAAATTCAGCGCCGTTTTTTTCTTTTTTTCTTGCCCTTATACACAAAAAACGCTATAATATTTCCCGAAAGAAATCGCATATCCCCCATTTACAGGAAAGCGAGGAAGGAAGCATGGCGTTTCAATTCATTACCCCCGCCCAGCATTTGAATCACCCCAAACTGTGGAAGAATTTTTCTTTGCAATCCATGGTTTCCGCCCGTCTGGAAATCACCGGCCTTGGCCTGTATCGGGCCTTCCTCAACGGCAAACGGGTAGGCATGGATTATCTCACCCCCGGCTATAACGATTATGACGCTTACCTGCGGTATCAGACCTATGATGTGACGGATTTGCTGCAGGCAGAAAATCATCTGGAAGTATGGATGGGCAACGGCTGGTATAAGGGCCGCTTTGGCTTTGGCATCCATGAATATGATCGCTGGGGCAGCAAATACTATCTGGCCGCCCGCCTGATCATCACCGATCAAAGCGGCAAAGAAACCATCATCGAAACCGATGAAAGCTGGCTGGCCGCCCGGACCCCCATCCTGGACAGCAGCATCTATGACGGCGAAACCCGGGATGATAATCTGGAAGCCGGCGACGCCGTGCCCTGCGTGATCGCGGATGTGCCCTATCAGCCGGAAGCGCAGTTTTCCCCCGCCATCCGCATCGTGGAGGAAAGAAAGCCTGTTTTGATCATCACCCCGAAAAATGAACAGGTTCTGGATTTCGGCCAGAATCTGGTGGGTATTCTTCGCATCAAAACCCATCTGAAAAAGGGCGAAAAAATGCATATCCAGACCGGCGAAGTGCTGCAGCAGGATTGCTTCTACCGGGATAATCTGCGCAATGCCAAATCGGAATACATTTATATCTCCGATGGCGAAGAAAAAGAAATCGAGCCCATGCATACCTTCTACGGCTTCCGCTATGCCAAAGTAGAGGGCGTGGAAAAGGTAAACCCCGATGATTTTACCGCGCTGGTGCTCTGCTCGGATCTGAAGGAAACCTTGCAGGTGGAAACGGGCCATGCGCTGCTCAATCAATTGATGAAAAATACCTTCTGGGGCCAGCGGGGCAATTTCCTGGATGTGCCCACCGATTGCCCCCAGCGCAATGAGCGCCTGGGCTGGACCGGGGATACCCAGGTATTCGTCAATACCGCCTGCTACCAGATGAACTGCAAGGATTTCTATCGCAAATTCATGCGGGATCTCCGGGAAGATCAGACCCGCTATTACGACGGGCAATTGCCCGCTTTCTCCCCCTCGCTTCGCAAATCCTGCGGCAAGGGCGGGGCGGTGTGGTCCGATGCGGCCACGATTCTGCCCTGGAATCTGTATATGAATTATGGGGATAAGGAATTGCTGCTGGAAAGCTATCCCCTGATGCGGGATTATGTGGACGCCCTGATCCGGGAGGATGAAGCGCTTGGCGGTACCCATCTGAAATTTGAAACCCGCACCTATGGCGACTGGCTTTCCATGGACGGTCTCACCGAGCAATATGCCTGGGGCGGCACGCTGCCCGCCTATATCCAGGGCGTATACTATTATTTCAGCACCACGCTGCTGGTAAAGGCAGCCAAGGAACTGGGCAAGGAAGAAGACGCCCGGCATTATGATGCGCTGGCCTGCGATATTAAAAAAGCGCTGCTGGATGAATATGTATCCCCCAACGGCAATCTCACCATCGATACCCAGACGGGCTATATTCTGGCCCTGCGCTACGGCATCTACCGGAATAAGGAAAAGATGATCGAAGGGCTGAAATACCGGCTCTATCGGGATTTCTACCGCATCAAGGGCGGCTTTACCGGCGCGCCGCTGATGATCCCCACCCTGCTTGACTGCGGCTTGGAGGATGACGCATTCCGGGTGCTGCTGACGGAAGAATTCCCCGGCTGGTTCTATTGCATCAAGCTGGGCGCCACCACCATCTGGGAGCGCTGGAACAGCCTGATGCCCGATGGCTCCATTTCGGGCACCGGCATGAATTCCCTGAATCATTACGCCTACGGCTCCGTCTGCGAGGCCATCTATTCCCGGATCATGGGCCTGCGCTGCGTATCCCCCGGCTGGAAAAAGGCGCGCATTGCCCCGCAAATGAACGGCCGGCTGGGCCATGCCAGCATCCGGTACGAATCAGCGGCCGGGATCTGGGAAGTAAAATGGAAGCTGAATGAGGATGGCACCGCCGATTTGCATCTGCTGGTGCCCCAGGGCGCGGAGGCGGAAGTGATTCTGCCCAGCCATCCCGATCATTTCACCGAAACGGTGGGCGCCGGCTGTCACGATTATCACTGGGTGCCCACCAGGGATTATCTGCATCCCCTCTCCCTGGATTCTTTGCTGATGGATGTATTGAATCATCCGGAAGGGAAGAAGCTGCTGGATGAAATCAAGCCCGATTTCGGCAAGGATTCCCAGACCACCAACCAGGAAATGCTGGTAAAAACCCTGCGGGAGCTGAGCGGCAATATTCTTTCCGCCATTCCGGAAGTGAAGAATAAATCCCGGGATGACGTATTGCGTTTGCTGGATCAGCGCCTTCGTCAAATTCATATCTGATTCATGCTTTGTCCCCGTTGGCCCGCTCGCTGACGGGGGCAATTTTTCCCCGGATTTGCGCAGCTCGCTGCTGGCGAATCAGAATCCACCGCTGCTTCGTGGCTGCGCCGCCCCGCAGATGGCGCACCGCATGGTGATAATCCAGTATATCCTTCACTTCTCCATACAGCCCGGGATGCACATGCCTGAGCCGCTCATGCACATCCTTATGGACGGAGCTTTTGCTCATCCCAAATTCCCTGGCGGCCTGGCGCACGGTGGCCCCGGTGCGGAGGATATATTGCCCGATCTGCACGCAGCGCACCCGAATATCCTGGCGCATATTTCCGCCCCCTTTCGGCACAGATTATGCCGGGGCGGCAGAGAAAATGCCCGGCCGGCCCCGGAGGCCGGAAAGATGGCCATGTTTCAGTTGTTTTCGTCACAAAACCGGTATTTTTTGCCAATTCATTCCCATTCCTGTCACGGAAAAAATAATTTTTGTCACATTTCACCCGTTTTCCTCTCTCGACAGGCGGCCGGGAACATGATATAATGCAAAGGATAAGAATTTCATCGCGCATGCCCTGTGGCAGCGCGTATAAAAAAGGAGGATTTTTCTCATGGCAAACGGCGATGCTGTTCTGAATCAGACGAGTCAGGCGATTGAAGAAAAGAAAATTGACGCCAGCAAAAAGCTCAAGGTTGGTATCATCGGTACCGGCTGGATTGCTGAAGCCCATATTCATCAGTACGTGAAATTCCCCGATGTGGAAGTTGTGGCCATGGCCGATCTGATCCCCGGCAAGTGCCAGTCCTTCTGCGAACGGATGGGCGTGGATTACACCAACATCCATTTCTATCCCGATCACAAGTCCATGCTGGAAAATGAAAAGCTGGACGCCGTTTCTGTCTGCACCTACAATGCCACCCATGCGGAATGCACCATCGATTCCCTGAAGGCCGGCGTGAACGTGCTGCTTGAAAAGCCCTTCACCGTCACCCTGGATGAAGCGGTGGCCGTTATGAAGGCCGAAAAGGAAACCGGCAAGCTGCTCACCATCGGCTTCCAGCCCCGCATGGATCCCAACATGCAGCAGATCAAGAAGATCGTCGAATCCGGCGAACTGGGCGAAATCTATTATATCCAGACCGGCGGCGGCCGTCGTCGCGGCATCCCGAATTCCACCTTTATCGAAAAGGAAACCGCCGGCATCGGCGCCCTGGGCGATATCGGCTGCTATTCCCTGGATATGGTGCTCAACGCCATCGGCTATCCCAAGCCCCTGACCGTTTCCGGTTATATTTCCGATTTCTTCGGCACCAACCCCATGTATGCCAAGCCCGATAAGGATCATACCGCTGAAGAAAACGCTGCCCGTTTCAGCGTAGACGATTTCGCGGCTGCGTTCGTCCGTCTGGAAGGCGGCATCATCCTGGACTTCCGTATTGCCTGGGCCATGCATCTGGATACTCCCGGTGATACCATCATCATGGGTAAGAAGGCTTCCCTGCGCATCCCCTCCACCGAATGCTGGAATGGCACCGTGGGCGGCGCCATGACCCTGTATACCGATATGGGCGGCTTGCACACCGAAACCAAGATCCCGATCATCAAGTGCGACAAGAGCCTCTTCGAAATGAAGGTTCGCTCCTTCCTGGACGCCATCAAGGAAGGCACTCCCGCTCCCGTTCCCTCTTCCCAGATCCTGTACAACCAGGCCATCATCGACGGTATTGCCAAGTCTGCTGCCGCCGGCAAGGAAGTGGAAATCGTTATCCCCGAAATCTAATTCAATGATTTCATGCCGGAGGGTTCATCCCTCCGGTATTTTTTTGTCAAAAATCGCCCAAACTTATCCTTTCGTGGCATTTTTCCTCTGTACGGGCTTTGAAAAAAATGTTATAATATGATGAAAAGAAAGCTGGAATCATTGCAAGAAAATCCCAGCAGCTTTCGTTGTATAGTTGAAATCCCTATTCAGGAGGCGAATGATTATGAAACGATTCCTCTCGATTCTTTTGCTGCTGACACTTTTATGCGGCTGCATGCCCACCGCCCTGGCGGACGGCGTATACTATAACAATAATACGCTGCTTTCCAGCCTGACCCATAATTGCCCCAATACCGGCATCATGCTGCCCGAGTATTTCAGCCCCTATCAGACCACCTATCTGCTGACCGTGGCCGATTGGGTATCCCGTCCCACCTTTACCCCCGTGGCCCAGAATCCCAATGCCACCATTACCGTAAACGGCCAGGTGGTGCGCAGCGGCCAGGAATCCCAGGTGATTCCCATGACGGATGAACCCCAGGCGGTCACCATCAAGGTTTCCTACGGTTCTTCCTCCACCACCTATACCATTTATCTGCAGCGCCGCCCCAGCGAAAAGCGCACCCGTGTATCCGCCGGCTATATCAGCAAGATTTATCTCAAGGGCACCACCTGGCGCATCGACGCCGACCTGGTCACCCTCAAATACAGCGGTGAAAACTACGAAAGCGGCAATCTTTCCACCTTCTCCAA
This sequence comes from Clostridiales bacterium, assembly GCA_015056015.1. Taxonomy (GTDB): domain Bacteria; phylum Bacillota; class Clostridia; order Christensenellales; family Aristaeellaceae; genus RUG563. The sequence continues at coordinate 15,610 of SVHD01000031.1, read as the reverse complement.
CGGCGGAAAGGATTCCTACGATTATGCCGTGCATCCCAACTGCATCTTCTATTACGGCACCAAGGCCAATTGCTACCGGGCGAGAAATATCCAGGAATTTATGAATAATTATCTCACCTACGGCAGTTCCATGTATACCATTATCTATATGGAAAGCGAAATCGTGGCGGTATACCCCTATAACGCCGATTACTGATCTTGAATAAATAAAGGGAGAGGATTTTCCATGAAAAAACGCCTTGCCTGCCTGGCCCTGCTCATTGTGTTATTGTGCTCCGTTCTTTTGCCCGCCCAGGCCCTGACCAGCCTGAATACCTATGCCTCCGCTCGCTTCGACCGCAGCTATCCGGTTTATTCCGGCCCCGGTGAATATTATTATCGCGCCAACAGCGGGAAAGCCACCTATGGCGGCGGCGTGGCCCGGGTATACGGCGTAACCGGCGATTGGATCATGATCGGCTACGGCCTCAGCGGCGGCGCCTATCGGATCGGCTATATTCCCAGCGAAGCCATGGCCGGAATTTCCGATATCAAGGGCAATATCAATTATTCCCTGGCGTTTTCCAGCACCACCATGTGGACCACGGAAAAATGCTCCCTGACGGATGACCCCATCATCAATAATGCCTCCATTTATTCCATTCCCTCCGGCACCCAGGTAACAGCCCTGGGCAGCATGGGCACCAATTGGACTTATGTGGAAGTGATGGGCTCCTCCAGCCTGATCCGCGGCTTTGTGCGCACCCGGTATCTGACGGATGGCTCCGCCCCCGCGCCCACGGCCATCCCCACCCCCCGGCCTACCGCTACGCCCCGGCCCACCACTGCTCCCTACTATCCCTATTATCCCACCCAGGCGCCTACCCAGTATCCTTATTACCCCTACTATCCCACCCAGGCGCCCACTCAGAATCCCTATTATCCTTCCTACTCTGATGGCACCCTGCTTTCCAGCCTGACCCATAATTGCCCCAACACCGGCATTATGCTGCCTGAATATTTCAGCCCCTATCATACCACCTATGTGCTCACCGTGGCCGACTGGGTATCCCGGGTGACCTTCTCCCCCATTGCCCAGAACCCTTATGCCACCATTACCGTAAATGGTCAGAATGTGCGCAGCGGCCAGACCTCTCAGGTCATTTCCATGACGGATAACCCCCAGGCGGTGACCATCAAGGTTTCCTACGGCTCTGCCTCCACCACCTATACCATCTATCTGCAGCGCCGTCCCAGCGAAAAGCGCACCAAGGTATCCTCCGGTTATATCAGCCGCATCTATATGAAGAATAATGAATGGCGGCTGGATGCGGATATGGTGACCATGAAATACGCCGGGGAAGATTATATCAACGGCAATATTTCCACTTTCTCCAACAGCGGCCGGGATTCCTATGATTACGTCATCCATCCCAATTGCTCCTTCTACTATGGCACCAAAGCCAATTGCTATCGAGCAAGGAATGTGCAGGAATTCCTGAGCAATTATCTGCGCTACGGCAGCTCCATGTATACCTTCGTGTATATCGAAAGCGAAATCGTGGCAATCTTCCCCTACGGGGCGGACTATTAATCACAAACAAAAAAGGGGCCGAAGAAATACTTCTGCCCCTTTCTTTTTTTGAAAGGATTTCTTATGTTTCATCCGCATTATGACCAGGCGGTTCGGGAAACCTTTGGGAACAGCGCGTATGTCACGGATTGCCGGATCATCGCTGACGGGTATCGGAATTTTACCGCCGGTATTATCTGCAATGCCCATCCGGCGCCGCTTTTTTACAAAGAAGAAAAGCCATTCCTGTATCCAAGAATGCAAAAATTTCAAATCTCCCGTGAAAAAGCTGCGCTTTCATTATGCACTGAGGAAAAAATTCCTGTTCCTAAAATACTGGCAGCAAAAACCGAAAGTGAATTCCCCTGGATTTTGGAAGAATTCATTCCCGGTGCTCCAATTTCCTCCTTCTCCTTCAATGAAGAGGAGAAGCAGCGCCTGAGCGAAGAATTCTACCCCGTTTTTCAGCGTCTGTGTCAAATTCGCGCCGATCATTACGGCGATACTTTTGATGGCGGATACCTTGGAAAGCATCAAACCTGGAATCAAACATTGCGGAAAATGACCCGATTAACCTTTGAAGATTGCTGCCAATTGAATCTTTTTGCAGGAAATGAACGGCTTGTAAAAAACACGTTAGACAAGGCATTCCTATCTGTTTCCGACGATTCTCCGCCAACATTTTTCCACAGTGATCTTTTTTCTGCCAATGTGATGGGCATGAAGGATCAACACGGACGGATACGCCTATCTGCCTTGATTGATTTTGGCATGTCGCTTTATGCGCCGCTGAATTATGTACGTCTCATCAGCCAGCAATACTGCGATCTGCTGCCACTGGCGCATCTTGAATCATTCCCGGAAGATTCTGCAGCCAGGAAAAAATATGATCTGCTGCGAATCGAGCCTTTGCTGCTCATGAAAATATTCCATTATCCCGATACCGACGCCGCTATTTTTCAATATATTGAAAAATGCAAAGCGTTTAAGGAATAATTTCATTCTTCCACGGGGACATTGTTTGCTCGATGCAATATAAGAATATTCCAGAGCGGGTTTTCGGGTGGGTGCTTTTTCCTCAAAAGCATCCTCCCGGAAATTCTCCTCCTCCTTCTCCGCTCCCTCACAACGCTTTCACAAAGCAGATGATGCGGTTGGCCTCGGCAAAGCCGGCGTGAAGATGGAATGTAAGGCTTTCCCGGTTTTCCAATTCGCAATCGCTGGCAAATTCCCGGCAGCCCATTTCTTTGGCCCACTTTTCGCAGGCGGCCAGCAGCGCCCGGGCGCAGCCCTGCAGGCGATATTCCGGCTCGATATATACCCCCTCCAGATACCCCACCGGGCTGCCTTCCGTACCCTCTACATAATCATGACGCAATTGGCATTGGGCAAAGCCCACATCCTTATCCCCCGACCGGCAAAGAAAGCAGGCCGCTTCCCTTTGGGAAAGCAATTCTTCAAATTCCGCCGCCAATTCTGCCGCGGGATGATCCCACATTTTCGCCGCCAGAACGCCCAAAGAACGAGCGTCCTTTTTTTCTGCGCGGATGATTTTCCAGTTATTCTGCTGATTGCTCATGCTGAATGCTCCTTGCAAAAAGGGACGGCCTTACGCCGCCCCTTGATTCTTTTTGTTCAAAATACGTTTGCTTACGCCGCGGGCACTTCTGCAGGAACTTCTTCGGGCACGGGCGTGGCCTTCAGTTCATTCAGTTCCGCATTCAGGGCGTCCACCTGGGCCTGGGCGGCTTCCAGATCGGTCTTCAGGGCAGCAGATTCGCTCTGGGCAGTTTCCAGATCGGTTTTCGCCGTGGCCAGTTCCTCCTGGGCGGCTTCCAGGCCGGCCTTGTAGGAGGTCGCCTCGGTCTGGGCGGTTTCCAGGGCGGTGGTCAGGGCAGCCACATCCGCCTGAGCAGTTTCCAGATCGGTCTGGGCAGTGGCAAGCTCAGCCTGGATGGCGGAAAGATCGGTCTGCGCGGTGGCGAGTTCAGCCTGGGCCGCTTCCAGATCGGTTTTCGCCACGGCCAATTCGGCCTGCACTTCTTCCATGGTCACTTCATCCACCTCATCATCGCCCTTGAGCTGATCCTGCACGGCGGCGATGGCAGCCTGCACGGCGGAAAGATCGGTTTTCACGGTGGCGATCATGGCTTCATTGGCTTCCGCTTCGGCCTTGGCCGCTTCCAATTCGCCGGTGAGGGTCTTGACCTGTTCATCCAGCCCCTTCTTTTCTTCCAATTCGGCATTCAGGGCCTTCACCTGCTCATTCAGGGCGGTGATTTCCTGCTGCATATCCCCCCGGTGACCGGCAAACACAACCACAATAACAATCGCAATAATCGTAACGATAGCCAACAAAACATTTAACTTTTTCACTGGGAATTCCTCCTTAAAATATATGGAATACATTTTTTGATTCCGGATGGGCATTATTATATCAAAGACTTCCAGGAATTGCAATTGATTGCCGTATTCTTTCCAGATTTTTCATTCTTTCTTCATCTTTTTCACATTTCATGCGCATGCGATTCCCGGTCAATGGATTGATTTTCAAGCTCCGGTGTGCTATCATAAATCATCCCCATGAAATATGCGAAGTGAGGAAACTGCATGCTTGTCTACCATGATTCCCAGTCCCCTTTATGCCGCGCTCCCCTGGGCGCCGCGGCATGCCTGAGCAATGTTACCTTCCGGCTGCAATGCAGCAAAGAAATCCGCAGCGTCTTATTGCGCTTTTATGACGGCAGCGAAAAATTCTTTCCCATGGAAAGAAAAAATGAATGGTTTTCCGCAAAAATCCAAATGCCTGATATTCCCATTCTCTGCTGGTATGATTTCCGGGTGGAGGATCAGGACGGCAATATTTTCTCTTATGGCGCGCCCATGGATGGCATGGGCGGGGAAGGCCATCTGGGCACGCCCATCCGCGCCTGGCAGCTGACCACCTATTCCTCCGATTATCAGACCCCCGAATGGCTGCGCCACGGCATTATGTATCAGATTTTCCCCGATCGCTTTTATAAGAGCGGAAAAAATGATCACCGGCGGGAAGAAAACTATTATCACGAAACCTGGAATGAATCCCCCATCCTCATGCCTGAAGGCGGGGATGATAACTGCGCCCGGGATTTTTTCGGCGGGGATTTAAAGGGCATTGAAGAAAAATTGCCCCATTTGAGGGATCTGGGCGTTACCGTGCTCTATCTCAATCCCATCTTTATGGCCCGCTCCAATCATCGCTATGATACCGCCGATTACAGCAGAATTGATTCCCACTTGGGAAGCAATGAGGATTTCGTATCCCTTTGTGAAAGCGCGAAAAAGCTGGGGATGCATGTAATGCTGGATGGCGTATTCAGCCATACCGGGGAAGACAGCCTGTATTTCAACCGCTTTGGCCGTTTTCCTGCTGTGGGTGCCTGCCAATCCACCCACTCCCCCTATTATCCATGGTATCAGTTTTCGCATTATCCCGATCGCTATGCCTGCTGGTGGGGCATTCATACCCTGCCCGCTATCAATAAAATGAATCCCGATTACCAGGAATTTATCCTGGGGGAAAAGGGCATTGCCCGCTTCTGGGTAGAAAAGGGCGCCGACGGCTGGCGGCTGGATGTGGCGGATGAATTGCCCATGGTATTCCTTCGCAAATTGCGCAAGGCAGTCAAAGCCGAAAACCCCGACGCCGTGGTGCTGGGCGAAGTATGGGAAGACGCCAGCCATAAAGAGGCCTATGGCGAAATGCGCTGCTATTGCCAGGGCGATACCCTGGACAGCGTGATGAATTATCCGCTGCGGGAAGCGGCGCTGGATTTCTTTACCGGAAAAGCGGGAGCCAAGGCCCTGCGCCGGCTGATCATGAGCCAGCAGGAAAACTATCCCGCCCCCTTCTATTATTCGCTGATGAATCTGGCGGGCAGTCATGATCGGCCCCGGGCCATCAATGCCCTTTGCGGCCGCACCTGGGAGGATATTCCCTATCAGCAGCGGGGCAAAATGCGCCTGACGGAAGAAGAATATCAGCTGGGCGTAAGCCGCTACGAAAAAATGATGCAATTGCTCTGCGCCCTGCCCGGCATTCCCTGCCTCTATTACGGGGATGAGCGGGGCCTGCAGGGGGGCAGCGATCCCTATTGCCGGGGCACCTTCCCCTGGGAACAGCAGGATCTGGCCCTGGAAGAAAAAATCCGTGCCCTTTTCTGGCAGCGGCGTAATTCACCCGCCCTGCAGACCGGTTATCTTTCCGTAGAAGCCCCGGATGAGGATACCCTGATCATTACCCGTGAGATCCGGGATGGCAAGGATATCTTTGGCCAGGCGGCAGAAAATGAAAAAATGGTGGTTACGATCAGGCGGTAAACAATCATGATGGCGTTACATGAACTCAAGGGCTTGGGCAAAATGCGCCTGGAAGCGCTGAAGCAGGCGGGCATCCATTCGATGGCCGATCTTTTGCTTACCCTTCCCCTGCGCTATCAGGATACCACCACCTTAACGCCTCTTGATCAGGCCGTTCCCGGGGCAGAAATCTGCGTTTGCGGCTATCCCAAGGCCGCGCCCCGGCTCAGCCGTTTTAAGGGCATGAGCACCGTTACGCTGCGCCTATGCGATGAAACGGGCAGCATCCCCGTGGTCTGGTTCAATCAGCCCTGGCTGCAAAATCAAATCACACCCGAAACCGAATTGACCCTCTATGGCCGCGTAGACCGGGATAAGCAGGGCCGTATTCGTATGGTAAGCCCCCTCCGGGTTCAGGAGCGGGGCATTTTGCCAATCTATCGGACGCTTGGTGGCATTCCGCCCAAAACCATGCGGGAAATCATGCGCCAGGCGCTGACCCAATTGGATGATTGCTGCCCGGAAACGCTGCCCGATATTCTGCGTCTCAAGTATCATCTCTGTGAGCGGAATTTCGCCCTGCGCCAGGCACATTTCCCCGAAACAAAGGAAAATCTGGCCCTGGCATTGCGCCGGCTTTCCTTTGAAGGCATGTTCTTTTATCAGGCGGCTGCGGCGTCCCTTCGGGGCGAACGGAACCGGGGCATTGTGATTCCCGCCTCCGATGCCGATTGCAGGAATTACTGGGCTTCTCTCCCCTTCCCGCCCACCGGCGCGCAAGCCCGGGTGTTATCCGAAATTGCGGCGGATCTGGCAGCGCCCCATGCCATGGGCCGCATGGTACAGGGGGACGTGGGCTGCGGGAAAACCGCCCTGGCCTTTGGCGCCATGTATCTTTGCGCAAAAGCGGGCTTTCAAAGCGCGCTGATGGCCCCCACAGAAATCCTGGCCCGTCAGCACCTGGAAAGCGCCAGACGAATCCTGGAGCCCCTGGGCGTTTCCTGCGGCCTGCTGCTTGGGGGCATGCGGGCCAAAGAGCGAAGGGAAGCCCTGGAAAAAATCGCTTCCGGGGAATGGCAGGCCATCATCGGCACCCATGCCCTCATTTCAGAAGGCGTGGAATACAAAAGCCTGGGCCTTGCCATTACCGATGAGCAGCATCGCTTCGGCGTGCGCCAGCGGCGGCTGCTTTCCCGAAAGGCGGCGGATGAAAAAGAATTCGCGCCCAATGAACTGGTGCTTTCCGCCACGCCCATTCCCCGTTCCCTGGCGCTGGTTTTATACGGAGATCTGGATTTATCCGTGGTGGATGAATTGCCCCCCGGCCGCACCCCGGTCAAAACCCGGATCGTTCCGGAAGGAAAGCGGGATGGGCTTTACGATTTCATCCGCAAGGAAGCCGCCCAGGGAAGGCAGACCTATATCGTCTGCCCCCTGGTGGAAGAAAGCGGGCAAATCGACGCCCGCAGCGCCCAGGAAACCTATGCGGAACTTTCCATGGGCCCCCTATCCGATCTGCGGCTGGGGCTCACCTATGGGGAGCAGGACGCCGCCGAAAAGGATGAAACCATCCAGAAATTTTCCGCCGGAGAATTGGATGTGCTCATTTCCACCACCGTCATCGAGGTGGGCGTCAATGTGCCCTCCGCCACGGTGATGGTCATTGAAAATGCCGATCGATTCGGCCTGTCCCAGCTGCATCAATTGCGTGGCCGGGTCGGTCGGGGCGCCCAGGAAAGCTGGTGCTTCCTGATGGCCGCGCCCAATGAACGCTTAAAAACTCTTTGCGAAACCAATGATGGCTTTGTGATTGCCAAAAAGGATCTGGAGATCCGCGGGCCCGGGGATTTTCTGGGCACCCGCCAGCATGGGGATACCCTCATTCCCGGCATGGCCCTGGGCGCGGATGTGCAGCTATTGGAGGAAACCACCCAGTGTCTCAAATGGATTCGTTCCCCCGGCTATGAGGAGGAATGGCAGCAGATCCGTGCCGCCGCTCACGCCGCCTTTGCCCGGGTTCTGGACGAAGTGGCCATGAATTAGGGAAGTATTTTGCGGGAGGATGCTTTTGAGTCAAAAGCACCCTCCCGCGCCCTCCCGAAAACCTGCCCGGGAACAAACACGTTTCCTCTTATTAACGCATTCCCCGTAAAACAAAAAAACAAATTGTTTCATTGCTTCATGGGGATACAATTCTCTTAAAATCGCATTAAAGAATCCCATACTGCTTTCTTGGTGGGGCGCGGGGGAGGGATTCTTTGGCACCAAAGAATCCCTCCCCGCAATAACCCTCATAATTCTCAGGAGGTATTTATGATTACATTCGAAATGGTAAAAAACGATCCCGAAGTAAAAACCTATATTGAAAAGGCCGATCAGATCATGATCGCCATCGGCTACACTGAGCACAGCTATGCCCACGTTGGCAAGGTGGCCCACACGGCGGAAAAAATCCTGACTGCGCTGAATTATTCCGCCCGGGATATTGAGATTGCCAAAATTGCCGCTTATCTGCATGATATCGGCAATCTGGTCAACCGGAAGGATCACGCCCATTCCAGCGCCGTGCTGGCCTTCCCCCTTTTGCAGCGTCTGGGCGCCGCGCCGGATGAAATCGCCGATATTCTTTCCATCATCGGGCATCATGATGAAAGCAGCGCCGCCCCCGTTTCCCCCATGGCTGCCGCCGTGATCATCGGGGACAAGGCGGACGTCCGCCGCAGCCGGGTACGCCAGCTGCTGCCCGATCCCCATTTTGATATGCATGATCGGGTGAATTATTCCGTCTATCAGTCCGTGGTGCTGGTGGATGCAGAGCATAAGGCCATCACCATGGAATGCGACGTGGATCCGGAATTCAGCTCCGTAGTGGAATTTTTTGAGGCCTTCCTTTCTCGCATGAGCCTGTGCCGGAAAGCCGCCGAAAAGCTGGGCATGCATTTCCATCTCAGAATCAACAACACGGATATGCTGTAACCGAGCGAGGGCATAAAAAACCATTCTTTGATCACAAAGAATGGTTTTTTATATATATCAGGCTTCTGTCAATTCAGCGGAATGGTAAGTTTTTCAATGAATTCCTGTCGCAGCCTTGCGATTTGCGCTTCCTCCGGTTCTGCGTCAAATTCATAGGAAAAGCACAGAGAATCCGGCAATTCCATCATTCCGCCCCAGGAAAAGGAAATTTCATAATAGTGCCGGCCATCTTCATCCCGTCTGCCGCCGGCAAAGCCCTCTCCCTCCATCTGCAGCCATTCAATGCGCTGCCCTTCCGGCACGGAAATGCTGGGACAGCCATAGCAGCGGCTTAATTCTGTAACAGCTTCCGGGGTGTTTTCCCGCGGATAAAGCTTCAATTTCACCAGCGTTGAAAGCGGCGTAACGGAAATTTTTTCAAAATGCGCCGTGCAGTTTTCAAGCTCTATATCCGGAATCACCACATCCAGCCGAATATCCTGAACAGAATCCGCATTCAAGGTAAAAGGAATCGTGATACGGGCCGTTTCCATCATCTGCCCTTCCCGATTAATGGTTTCATGATATACCGGGCGGCTGCCATAATTTTCGCTCATAAAGAAGGGGCGCAGATACTGATATTCTGATTGATCCAGCAGGAAATTCCCCCAGGCGTCCAGGACTGTGTATCCCTCTCCCAGATAACTATGGGCATCCCGGAATACATCTGCCACTTCCAGGCCGGATTGCAAAATAGCGTCCTTCCGCGCCTGATAATGGGCCCGGCTTTCTTCATCCTCCAACACCACATCATAGTCATACCACATCCAGGGATCAATGACCACGGCCTGCTTCATCGGCCGCTGCACCACAAAGGTGGCTTCCCCCTGGATGATTCCCGTATATTCCTTTTTCAGCCAATCGCTGAGCATGCCGCCCGAATTGGGATTGCGGCTGTAATCGGGGAAGTCAATGGCAAATACATCGGGCAGCCATTGGCCGGCGAAACTCTGGAAACTGATAGGTATCCATTCCCCATTCAGCGAAACTTCGTCCAGGGTCACATAGGCCATTTCCTCAGGCTTGTGATTTTCCATGGTAAAGGAAAGGGCCAGGCGATCCCCATCAAAAATTGCGCCGGTTAGATCAATCCGGATGTGATCCTTTTCCGCTGTGGCAGTTACCGGCTGGATACTTGCCTTCAGGGCCTGGGAGGCACTTTCTTCCCCGCCCACCAGATACTCCAGAATACCGCTGTTCACCGCCGCATAGGCCACCCCCATCAGGGCCAGCAGCAGCGCCATTACCAGCGCCAGGGCGGCGGCAGGCCTTCTTACATATTTTCTATTCATGGTTCCTTTTTCCTCCAATGCTTTTTCCAGCCGCAGATGCACCATCGCCGGAACGGCAGGAAAGGCATTTTCCCAATCATAGGTTTTCATTCTGCATTCTCCTCCATCATCATCCGCAGCTTTTTCATTCCTTCCCTGATTCGCCCTTTGACGCTTGGAACGGTCAATCGCAAAATCAGGGCCACTTCGTTTACGGTCAGGCCATTCATATAATGGAGCAAAATAGGCAGCCGATGCTTTTCCGAAAGCGCTTCCAACGCCCAATGCAAATCAATATCCCTTGACTGGCATATTTCCTGGGGAATATCCGCCGTGATGGGGCCTTCACCTTTTCGTTTCAGATATTCCCTTTGCATATCCCGGCAGCAATTGACCAGAATCCGGGTAAGCCAGCCCTCGAATTTTTCCGGTTTCCGAAGCGCCGGCAATTTTCGCCAGGCAATGAATATGGCGTTTTGCATCGCATCGGCGCAATCGGCGTCAGAACGAAGCATGGATCGGGCAAGCCGATACATCTTTCCTTCCATCCCCCGGATTTTTCCGTCGAATTCTTCTTCCGTCATATGCGGCCTTCCTCTCTGCTTTTGCAATCGCGATTACACCTTATAAGACGCAAATTATGGAAGAAACGATCCAGGTATTTGAAAAATTATTTGCTCCGGCGAATCGGCTTTTCCGCTGAATGCTGTATTTGACATGCCATCTTTGATCTGCTATAATGCAAACAAAAAAACGCGGAGAAATTTCCTATGATTGATATGGAATTAAAAATTTTCGATACCCATCTTCATCATCATGTATCCAATATCACGCTGCAGAAGACCGAAAATATATTCCGCCGTGTGATGAACGCCACCCACGCCGAAAAATTCCTTTTTCATGCCCTGCCCAATCATCGCGCAATCGATAATGTGACTGCGCTTTATTTCAAATCGTTATTTCCCGGGCAGGCATACGCCTTTGCCGGACTGGAGCACCACACGGAATTATCAGACGAAGAATCTTCCAAAGATTTTGTGTGCCAGATGGAATCCTATCTGGCGGCCGGCTTTGATGGGCTGAAAATGCTGGAAGGCAAGCCCACCGAACGGCGGCGCTATAAGAAGCTGCTCAGCGATCCTATTTATGATCCTCTGTATTCCTATCTGGAAGAGTGCGATGTCTCCGTCACGCTGCACAGCGGCGATCCGGATTATTTCTGGATCACGGAATCCATGAAAGAATTATTCGACGACATCAAAATCAGTAAGGATGAAACATTCGAAGACGTGATGGCCGTCATGAAAAAGCATCCCAAATTGCGGGTAACACTGGCCCATTACGGCTTCACCGGCAAGCGTATAGATCAGGCCAAGCGATTCCTGGATGATTATGAATTCACCGCATTTGATACCACCCCGGCCTGCAGCCAATATTTCGCCTTCCAGGAAAACGCCGATGCCTGGCGAGAATTTCTGCAATCCCACGCACAGAAAATCAAATACGGTACCGATATCGCGAATTATGATTGGCCCCTGGAACAAATCCTAATTGATCCCATGCTGGTGCGTAATTTTTATGAAACTACGGACGATTATCTCTATCAGGGCAATAACGCCTTCAAAGGGAAAATCTGTCGGGGAATCGGTATTGATAAAGAATATCTGCCCCTGATTTATTATGAAAATGCTGCCCGAGAATACGGGGAACCCAAGTCTCTGAATTTGGAATGGATTGCCCGAGAAATTGAATATAAACGGCAGGTATGCCAGGAGCAGACCACCTACTTAAGTGATCTTTCCGAAATCGAAAAGTTTTTTCTGTTGAAATAAAAATCAAAACACCCGATGGAATTTCCATCGGGTATTTTATTGTACAAAAAAGAGCGGCGGAAAACCGACGCTCTTTATATTCTGCTTAGTCCACAGTGTAGGGCAGCAGCGCGATGGCACGGGCGCGCTTGATGGCCTCACTCAGCTGACGCTGATGCTTGGCGCAATTGCCGGTCATGCGACGGGGCAGGATCTTGCCGCGTTCGTTGATGGAACGACGCAGACGATTGACATCTTTGTAATCGATATATTCGATCTTGTTCACGCAGAAGTCACACACCTTACGGCGCGGACGCTTTCCGCGGGGACGCGGACGCTTTTCGCCACGATCTTCAGACATGCGTATATTCCTCCTTCTCGATGATTTCCGATTCGGTTAGAAAGGCAATTCTTCCTCATCCACCTGCACAAAGCCGCCGCCCTGAGGCGCGCTGCCATAGCCCGTGTTGGCACGGGGCGCAGGGGCCGCCGCAGGGGCATAAGCGGGCATTTCGCCGGCTTCGCCGCGGGGCGTAAGGAATTCCACATCGTCAGCCTGCACTTCCAGACTGGCCCGGGCCTGGCCATCATTGCCCACATAGGCAGAGGCAGACACCGTACCCACCACAGAGACCTTGCGGCCCTTGGCCAGGTATTTGGCGCAGTTTTCGCCAAGCTGCCGCCAGGCGCTGATGCGGAAGAAATCCGCTTCGGGCTGGCCCGCTTCGGCATTGCCGAAACGACGGCGGTTCACGGCGATGGTGAAAGAGCAGACGGTGACGCCGGTCTGCGTGGTACGCAGCTCGGGATCACGGGTAAGATTGCCGATCAGAAAGACCTTGTTCATTTTCGCTCCTCCCGATTATTCAGCGGCAGGGGTTTCCGCGGGGGCTTCAACGGGGGCCACAGGGGCCGCCACGCGCACAGCGCGGGGCTTGATGCCGACCTTCTTTTCTTCAATGCGGATCACCTGATAGCGAATGACGCTTTCGGAAATCTGAAGGTTGCGCTCCAGTTCCTTGGGAAGTTCGGCTTCGGCCTGGAAGTTCACCAGCACGTAATAGCCTTCGGTCTTGTAGTCAATCGCGTAGGCCAGACGGCGCTTGCCCCATTCTTCCACCTTGTCAACGCTGCCACCGTTACCGGTGATCAGTTCGTTGTACTTGGCGATCAGTTCCTTGCGGGCTTCTTCTTCCACGGCGGGATCGATGATGTACACCACTTCATACTTGTTCATTCTTTTCACCTCCTCATGGACGTATGGCGTCCTATCCTTGTAGGACGCAAGGATGTGCCAATATGGTATTATACAGATTCGTCTCCAAAAAAGCAAGTGTTTTTTAAAAAAAAACTGAAATTTTTTCGATCTTTTTTTATCATCTCTATTTCCGCTGTATCTATCCTGCTTGCATCCACTTTTCCATGAGACAAAGAAGCGTTACCAAGTAAATCAGGGGTTGCAGTTTTTACAGGGTTTATAGCCTGCGCCGATTGCTTGATCCCGCGTTCCAGTAAACTCTTTCTTATTCTTATCCTTCATCTGTCTTACACTGGCGCAATCCGTTTCGTGGAATTTTTTTGTGTTGGTATTCAGAATATAGATTTGGTCTTTCTGTTCAGGCCGCTCCAGTTTCTTTGCCTGGTCTGAGAACAGGAGGGCCAGCGTTTCAGCATCGGCAATACCAGTTTTCTTTAGTTCGTTTACTTCCTGGAACAGCGCAATTTGTTCGGTCGTTTCCTTATCATAGATTTCAGTGAACGCATTGGTCTCAAAATACCCCAGTTCATAGAGGCGCAGCTTGATTTTGAGCACAGCTTCGCCGCTATCTCCCAGAACCAGCGGCGCATATTCCGTTTCCACCAGTACCGTCTCGCTTGCAAGATCAGCGCCGTTTTCCCTGATCACGTCCAAGGCCTTTGCTGCAGGAAGGCCAATTGCATCAGAAATGCTGCCGATGCACGCCATTGCGCCAATAAGAATAATCAGGGCGATACCCGTAATTATTTTCACGGAGCCATTCCTTTTCTTTTCCTGCATTGCATCTCCCTCTCCTCTATGAATCAATTCTAATCGTGTTTTCCATTTACATATCATATATCTTCTTTTTTGTCAACGCACCGCCCCATATTTCGCCAGACAGATACTCATCGCCGGTTCGTTCTTGATTCTTTTACTTTGCGAAAAGCAAAAAAATCCCCCGCCGGTTTCCCGGCAGGGGACATATTTACCCAAGATCAGAACTTCAGGCTGTTGATCTTGATGGAGGGGCCCATGGTGCTGCTCATGTAGAGAGACTTGATATAGGTACCCTTGGCGGTGGCGGGCTTCGCCTTGATAACCGCTTCCATCAGGACGGTCATATTTTCGACCAGCTTGTCGTTATCGAAGGAAATCTTGCCGATGGGGCAATGAGCGATAGCGGTCTTATCGATACGATATTCGACCTTACCAGCTTTGATTTCCTGGATGGCCTTGGTGACATCCATGGTAACGGTGCCAGACTTGGGGTTGGGCATCAAGCCCTTGGGGCCCAGCAGACGGGCGATGCGGCCGATGGTACCCATCATATCGGGGGTCGCAACGCAGACGTCAAAACCGAACCAGTTTTCGCTCTGGATCTTGGCAACCAGATCGGCATCGCCGACGAAGTCAGCGCCAGCAGCCTTGGCTTCTTCAGCCTTGGGGCCCTTGGCGAACACCAGAACGCGAACCTTCTTGCCGGTGCCGTGGGGCAGAACCACAGTGCCGCGGACCTGCTGGTCAGCATGGCGGGGGTCAACGCCCAGACGGATGGACAGCTCGATGGTTTCGTCGAACTTGGCCTTGGCGGTCTGCTTGACCAGCTCAATGGCTTCGGCGGGATCGTAGAGCTTCATGGTGTCGATCAGCTTTTTGCTGTCGGAATATTTCTTGCCGTGTTTCATCTTTCATTTCCTCCCTGTGGTATTAGCGGCACTATGTCCTCCCACAAAATTCCTTTACGGCTATTGCCCTTATTCGTCGGCTACGGTAACGCCCATGCTGCGGGCAGTACCCTTGACCATGCTCATAGCGGCTTCGATGGAAGCGGCGTTGAGGTCGGGCATCTTGGTGGTAGCAATTTCACGCACCTGATCCTGGGTCAGCTGGCCAACCTTATCCTTGTTGGGACGGCCGGAAGCGGAATCCAGGCCCAGCGCCTTCTTGATCAGCACGGGGGCCGGAGGGGTCTTGGTAATGAAGGTGAAGGAACGATCGGAAAACACCGTGATAACCACGGGGATGATCAGGCCTTCCTGCTTGGCGGTACGGGCGTTGAATTCCTTGCAGAAGCCGGGAATGTTAACGCCATGCTGACCGAGGGCAGGGCCGATGGGCGGCGCGGGAGTCGCCTTAGCGGCGGGAACCTGCAGCTTGATGAACGCGGTAATTTTCTTTGCCATGTTGGATGGCACCTCCTTAAAGCTTGTGGTAATGGCGGCAGCGCCCCTGGCACTGCCTCCCACTGAAAACGGGGGGCGGAGCAAGGAGGCCGATATTCATCGGCCAGCCTTGACTCAAGCGTCGAGTTTCTCGACCTGATCGAGATCTACCTCGATCTGCATTTCGCGGCCCAGGAACATTTTGACCTTCACGCGCAATT
>SVHD01000030.1 GCA_015056015.1 Clostridiales bacterium | reverse complement strand
GGGCATCCGGGGATCATCCCAGCCGGATACATAATGCTCTTCCACCAGGCGGCGCAGATGGCGCTTGCTCATAACGGTACGGGTAATATTCAGGCGGGCAAATTCGATCTGACGGGGGCCATGATAGACGCCGCCGTTGACGACGGTTTCCTTATGGAAACCCGCATGCTCGCAGAACCAATCATACAGGGGGCGATGATCCTCAAATTCCAGGGAGCACAGAGAGAAGGTAATTCCTTCAAAGGCGTCGGACAGGGGATGGGCAAAATCGTACATGGGATAGATGCACCACTGTTTGCCCGTACGCCAATGCTCCTTATACAGGATGCGATACATGGCAGGATCGCGCATATTCATATTGGGAGAAGCCATATCAATCTTGGCGCGAAGGATATAGCGGCCTTCCTCAAATTCACCGGCCTTCATCCGGCGGAAAAGATCCAGGTTTTCTTCCATGGGGCGATCACGCCAGGGGGAATTCTTGCCGGGGGTGGTCAGGGTGCCCCGGTATTCCTTCATTTCTTCGGCAGAAAGCTCGTCCACATAGGCCAGGCCCCGCTTGATGAAATCCTCGGCGATATCATATAGCCGCTGATAATAATCGCTGGCGTAGAAAAGCCCGCCGGTCCAATGGAAACCCAGCCATTCAATATCCCGCTTGATACCCTCGGCATATTCTGTATCTTCCTTGGCAGGATTGGTATCGTCAAAGCGCAGATTGCAAAGGCCGCCATATTTTTCGGCGGTGCCAAAGTCGGTCACCAGGGCCTTGCAATGGCCGATATGCAGATATCCGTTGGGTTCAGGGGGAAAACGGGTGTGCACTTGCTGGCAACGCCCCTTCTCCAAATCCTGATCTATGGCGTCCCAGATAAAATTGGTGCGTACAACTTCGTTTTCCATAGCCAAACCTCCTCATTTTTCATACCCAAAGCGCGCCCTACACAGGCGCTTGTTTCATTATAGCCGCAAAGCCGCCAAAAGACAAGAAAAAATGATGAAAAAATCCCCGGCAATGGCAAATTTTGCCCGCCGGGGATGATTCCCATTATTTTTTCTGAGCAAGCGCTTTGATGGCCGGTTCCGCAAAGGCGAAAAAGCGCCTGGCAATTTCCAGCATTCCCACGTCCCCCGGATGATTGAATTGCCCCCGCACGTCATCCCGGGCGATGATTTCATCCAGGCGGATAAAGGGTTCCCCGTATTTTTCCGCCACCTGCCGTTTTTCTTCATCCAGCACCGGGCGGATATAGAAGCCTGCGCTGTGAAAAATCCTGGCCTTTCCGGTGGAATTCAGCAGGGCGCGCAGCTTTTCATAGGCCGCGCCGAATTCTCCCCGCCTGCTTTCGTCGGCGTCGTATGCCTTATTCACATTGGCCCCGAAAAACATAATGATGATATCAGCATTGAAATCTGCCGCTTCCTGATACATTTCCAAAGCCCCGGGATCATCAAAATTCCGCTCAAAATCCGCCACCTGGGCAATGCCAAAGCAGGCTTCCGGATCAATTTCCCGGGCGAAATTCATAAACTGATGCACGTAATCCGTTTCCAGGCAGGAGGCCGCCATGCCGCATTCCCGATTCCAGCCGATTTCCGGCTTCAGGCCATGGCGGGTAATGGAATTGCCTGCAAACAGGATGCGGACGCCCTTGCCGGGATAGAGAAATACATTTTTCTTATTCTGTCTGGCAGCCGGAACAATATTTTCCTGATATTTTTCGCTCATGTTTTCCGCTCCTTGCTCAGGCTTTTTTCCCTTCCATTCTGCGCAGCCGGGATACCGCATGGCCGATTACCTGCAGTGCTTCATCCCCGCGGATCAGCTCCATGGAGCCAAAGGGCGCATCCAGCAGCCGTTCCCAGATGAACCGTTCCGTTTCAATCAATTGAATCACGCCGACGGTGCCGCTGCCCTCCTGAATCTGGGCGGCTTCCTGCATCAGGCGCTGATACAGGGCAGTATAGGTATCCCACAGAATTTCAGGCAGCATGGGCTGGGTATAATACACCTGGCCCTGCTTTTTCAGAATTTCCAGGGTTTTGCTGATTTCCGGGAAAAACAGCTTTTTCTGCGCTTCCAGAATGGCGTTTAAAACCACATTGCCATCTGCCAGGCCCTGCAGCGGCAGAAGCAGCGAAAGATTCTTATCCTCCCCCGCACGGAATGGCATGGCATAATAAATCAGGCCGTTGAGATAGCCCAGGCCGTCGTCATAGGTTTGCTTTTTAAATTCGGCATAGCCCGCTTCCGCCCGCTGACGGCATAATTCGGTGAGCACCTGCAATTTGGATTCAAAATGGTGATAAAAACTGCCCTTGCTGCAATTAAGTGCATCCAAAATATCCTGGATAGTCGCGGCGGCATAACCCTTTTCAAAGAATAAGTTTTCTGCAGTATCCAAAATGGCCTGCTTGCGCAGATCGCCCTTCAGCATAAAAGGCGCCCCCTTTCATCAGTTGAATTCGATCACCTGCTGGATCATTTTATAGGTGGAGGTACACAGCAATTCCCGCTTGTATTCCACGCCGTTTTTGCGATAAATCTTATAGGTTTCCACCACATAGCCGGTTCTTGCCTTTTTCTTTTCCTGCACGGTGCCGGGCTCCAGCAGGGGATTCTGCTCATATATCGGCTCTTCCGGCGGATGGGTGGTCGAAAGGATTCTGGTTTCCATATCAATGGATTGCCCAGCCCCCAGGGAGGCGCCATAGATTTCCACGGTGCATTTCCGCTGCTGATAATAGGCCACGATAAAAATGGGCTCGGTGCGGTCATTACGGAAAACGAAATCCAGATTAGGCCAATTAACGGTGGCGTCCCGGCCTTTATCCACATAATTGCTGGGCCAGGTATGGGGCGTGCGTGTAAGGATGGTCATATCCGCCATGACCGCCGCATTAAACAGCGTGCCCGAAGTCTGGCATACGCCGCCGCCCACCTCGTCAATGGTGGTGCCCCCCGCAATGGCCGCGGCGGGCAGATAGCCCTTTTCCAGCGTCCTCTGGCCGGTGGCCGTATTGAAAGAAAAGGTTTCACCCGGCATCAGCACGGTGCCGTTGATGGCCTTGCAGGAAAGATTGATATTATTGTTGCGATTGGCGTCGCTGGTGGTTTCCGTAGTAAAGGAGGAAATCAGGGAGAAGGAATTCATCAGTTCCACCTTGGTGACCTTGGGCAGGATGGGGGTGGATTCAACGGAAATCACCGCCTGGAAATCCTTGTTATTCAGGGTGGAAAGCAATTGCTGATACAGGTTTTCCCCATCCAGATGGGCGCCCTGAATATCCTCGGTAAAGGTAAACTGGCGATTGATAAAATCAAAGGTGGCCACCTGCGCGTCCACGGCGTCGCGGTTGATATTGCCCTCAATAATGCCCACCAGTTCCCGCAATTTCACCTGATCAAAGGTGACCTGGGTATACAGATAGGCAGGCGTGCTGGCCGTATGATACAGATGCTGATAGCGATATTCAAAGGGCGTAATATCGGAAGCGATGGTTTCAGCCGTTCCCTGTCGGCCGATGGCATAGGCCGTATCCAGCACGGCGGCCAGATTCCGTTCAAAAGGCAATTCATTTTCCGTCAGCACCCAGGTACGGTCATCCACATACAGGGTGATGCGCAGCCCGCTGGTGCCCGGGGCATTATGATTCTTCAGGGCATTTTCCGCCTGCTGGCGATTCATGCCGCCAATATGCACCCCATCCACCAATACCCCCTGGGCAAAGGTATCCTGGGCCACAATGGCCGCCTTCTGGCGAAAAATCGGATATTCTTCGTAAAGCTTTGCCACAAAATACCCCATCAGGCAAAGCAGCGCCACGCAAAGCAGCGCCACAAAGGCCCACAGCGCCGTATTCCGGCGTTTGCGGGGAGCGCCGCCCCGGGCCCAGCTTTCCTGCTTTTTCTGCGCAGGACGGGAAGGCTGCTGCCGCTGGGGCTGGGCCTGATATACCATATCGGGATAGGCCGCCCAGTCATCCTGGGTGCGGCAAACCATTTCCTGCTCGTTTTCCTGCGGATAATTGGCACGGAATTGCGCCTGCTGATGCTGGGTGCGCGGCACTTTCTTCCCTCCTTGATGGGCAAACATACCTGATTCTATTCTATTGTAGATCAGCCCCGATTATTTGTCAACTTGCCAGGTAATTTTTACTTTTTCCGTTTCTTTTTTGCATCGGGGCTTGAAAATACCGGAAATGTGGTATATATTGAACACAATCAATTATCAAGGGAGGCTTTGATCTCATGAAAAAGCTGCTGATCGTATTCCTTTGCCTGCTGCTTTCCCTGCCTGCCATTTCCATCGCGGAAGAAGAAAAGGTGCTCAATCTGTTTACCTGGGAACTCTACGTGGATGATCAGACCATCGCCGATTTTGAAGCGGCCACCGGTATCAAAATCAATTACGCCACCTTCGATACCAATGAAGGCATGCTGGCCAAACTGCAGCTTTCCAATGAATCCTACGATGTGGTCATCGCCAGCGATTTTGTGATCAATATCGCCCGAAAGGCCGGGTTGCTGCAAAAGCTGAATTATGATCTGATTCCCAATGCCGCCGGCCTGAACCCCGGCATGCTGAACCAATATTTCGATCCGGAAAATGAATATACCGTGCCCTATGTGGCCGGCACGCCCCTGATTGTTTACAACCCCGATTTTGTGGATATCGAAATTACGGGGTATGAAAGCCTGTGGGATGAATCCCTGCGGGACAGCGTGGTGGTGATGGATGACGCGCGAAATATTGTTGGCATTACCCTGAAAACCATGGGCCAATCCTTCAATGTGACGGATGACGAAATCCTTGCCCAGGCCGCCGAAAAGCTGGCGAAGCTGCGGCCCAATATCCGTGCCTTCAATTCGGATACCCCCTATGTGGATCTTCTGTCCATGGAATGCACGGTGGCCTATATGTTCACCCCCTACACTTTGATTGCGATGGATGAGAATCCCGATCTGAAGATCGTCTATCCCGAAGAAGGCGTGGGCTTTGGCATCGACGCCGCCTTTATCCCCGCCAATGCCCAGCATCCTGAAAATGCCAATCTCTTTATCAATTTCCTGCTGGATCCCCAGATCGCTGCGCAGGTTGCCCAGGCCCAGTATTTTGTCTGCCCCGTACAGGCCGCCTATGAATATATCCCCGAAGCGCTCCGGAATAACCCCGCCCTCAATATTCCCGATGAACTCCTCAAAGACGCCGAATTCATCGTGGACGTGGGCGATTATGAAACCAAATTCCAAAACATCTGGACGGATTTCAAGCTTTTGGAAAAGTGATAAAGGACGGGTTATTTGCGGTGGAACCGCTTTTGCAGCCAAAAGCGGTTCCACCGCACCCCCTCCGAAAAGCTGCTCTGGATAAGACTGATTTTCTTCAAATCAGCACGAATGCCAGTGAAGCAATCATACAACCGCAAGAATAAAACATCCGGAAAATGCTTCCGGATGTTTTATTATGCAATTCTGCTATACAGCATCACTGGCACTCAATTTGATTCGTATATGCCTGAAATATCCAGAACGACTTTCTTGGAGGGGGGCTGGGGGAACCATTCTTTGGTCACAAAGAACGGTTCCCCCAGAAAGTTCCTCATCTCCTTACTGTTCATTCTGGCGTTTGAGCCATACCATGAGCACGGCGATATCGGCGGGCGAAACGCCGGGAATGCGGGAGGCCTGGCCCAGGGAAACGGGGCGCTGGGCAGAAAGCTTCTGCCGCGCTTCCAGGCGCAGGGCGTCCATGGCAAAATAATCGGTGTTTTCGGGAATCAGGGTTTCTTCCATGGCCCGGGCCTGCCTGATCTGGGCCATGGCCTTTTGCAGATAGCCCTCATATTTGATCTGGATTTCCGCCTGTTCGGCAGCTCCCTTGGTGTAAATCCAGCCTTCCGGCATTTCCAGTTTTCCTTCCGGCTTTCTCAGTTCCCGGGCCATGCCGTTTTCCTGCAAGCGCCGGATCAGTTCCGCCGTTTCTCTTTCCTTCTGCTCTACCCGGCGCAGCCGTTCATCGCTGATCAGGCCAAATTCCCGGGCGCGGAAGGTAAGCCGCAAATCGGCATTATCCTGCCGCAGGAACAAACGATGCTCCGCCCGGCTGGTCATCATGCGGTAGGGTTCATCGGTGCCCTTGGTGGTCAGATCATCCGCCATGACGCCGATATATGCCTGATCCCGGGTGAGCAGGAAGGGATCCTTTTCCTGGCAGTAAAGCCCGGCGTTGATAGCGGCATAGATGCCCTGGGCGGCCGCTTCTTCGTAACCGGAGGTGCCGTTGATCTGGCCTGCCAGATACAGCCCCTCAATATGCCGTGCGCCCAGATGGGGGGTCAGCGCCAAAGGATCAATGCAATCGTATTCGATGGCATAGGCAAGGCGGGTCAGCACGCATTTTTCCAGTCCCGGAATGGTGCGATACATTTCCCACTGCACATCTTCAGGCATGGAGGAGCTCATCCCCTGTACATACCATTCGGGATAGCCATCGCCTTCCGGCTCCAGGAAAATCTGATGTCGATCCTTATCCGCAAAGCGGGTGACCTTGGTTTCGATGGAGGGGCAATAACGGGCGCCGGTGCCGCTGATGGAGCCGGTAAACATGGGCGCCCTGTGCAGATTCTGCCGGATGATTTCGTGGGTATTTTCATTGGTCCAGGTGAGATAGCAATTCACCTTGTTTTCCACGCCGCCGTCGGTCATGAAGGAAAAGGGCGTGGGCGGCTCATCCCCGGGCTGGGGCGTCATTTTTTCAAAATCAATGCTGTTTTCCGCCACCCGGGCCGGGGTACCGGTCTTGAAGCGGCGAATATCAAAGCCCAGATCCTGAAGATTGCGGGAAAGAAAATTGGCGGGCATCAGGCCCTGGGGGCCGGCGTCCCATTCCGCTTCGCCAATAATGATGCGGCTCTTTAAATATACGCCGGTGCATACCACCACCGCCCGGCAGGGGATGATATCCCCCGTCAGGGTTTTCACGCCGCAGATTTTTCCGTTCTTCGTTAAAATCTCGGATGCTTCCCCCTGGCGCAGGGTGAGGTTTTGCTGATTGAAGAGGGTTTTGAGCATGCGAAGCTGATAAGCGCGCTTATCAGCCTGCACACGCAGGGAATGCACGGCGGGGCCCTTGCCGGTATTAAGCATCCGGCTCTGCAGCGTCACAGCATCCGCAGCCAGGCCCATTTCGCCGCCCAGCGCATCCACTTCCCGCACCAGATGGCCCTTCCCCGTGCCGCCAATGGAAGGATTGCAGGGCATCAGCGCCACGGATTCCATATTCAAAGTCAAAAGCAGGGTATCCAATCCCATGCGTGCGCCGCAAAGCGCCGCTTCGCAGCCCGCGTGACCCCCGCCGATTACCACAATATCAGCCAAAGTTTTTTCCTCCGTTCAGGCGAATCAGCATTCGCCAAATCGCATTATACCACACATGAGAAAAATAGAAAAGTGGGCCGGAAACGCTTTTTTCAATGGCGGCAAAAAAAGGGCAATGCTTGAAAAAACTTCCATTCTGCGATAAAATGAATCCCGTTCGAACTAAAGGAGGCCACATGATGCTGAAAACCTATCAGGAAGAATTGATCCTGCGCACCTGCAATTGCGATTTCCAGGGCACCTGGCGCCCCAGCGCCATTTTGGAAACCATGCAGGAGGCCGCCGGCGCCCATTCCCATCTGCTGGGCTGCGGGCGGGATGCGCTGCTGAAAAATAATACCGTCTGGGTGCTCACCCGCAGCGAAGTGCAGATGCAGGAATATCCCCGTATTCTGGATCGGGTGATCGTGGAAACCTTCCCCATGCCCAATCGCCGCTGGTTTTTCCCCCGCTATTATCTTTTCAAGAATGAGGAAGGAAAAATCCTGGGCCATGCCGGAACCCTCTGGGCCCTGCTGGATATCAATACCCGCAAAATGCTGCCCCCCGGGGACGTGGCCGCCCTTATTCCGGATAATTCCGATCTGATTGCCCCCATGGGCCTGCCCGCCACCGTGGATGCGGTTGATGGCGCGGAAAAAATGATTCATCGTCTCCCCTGCTACACCGATCTGGATGTGAATCAGCACGTCAATAATACCCGCTATGCCGACTGGGCCTGCGATGCCCTGGGCATTGATACCATGCGGGAAAACTGCCTGGAATCCCTGATCATCAATTACAATGCGGAAATCCTGCCCAATCAGGAAATTACCCTCCATGCCAGCCGCAGCGGAAATTTCTATCGTGTGGCGGGCTATCATGAAGACAAGCTGCATTTTGAACTAGGCGGAAAATTGATGCCCCGGAAATAATCCGCATAAAAAATACCGGAAGGAGTCATCCTTCCGGTGCTTTTTTTATTCTTCCAGTTCATAAATTCTGCAGGCATTTTCCCAGGTGATTTTCGCCATTTCTTCTTCCGGGATCTCTCTTAATTCTGCCAGCTTTTTCATCACATAGACCACATTCGCCGGTTCATTGCGCCTGCCGCGTCTGGGTTCCGGGGAAAGATAGGGGCTGTCCGTTTCCACCAGCAGCCGATCCAGCGGAACCACCCTGGCGGCCTCCCAGAGATTGGGGGCCTTTTTAAAGGTCAGCGGCCCGGCAAAGGAAATATAAAAGCCCATCTTCACATATTCTTTTGCCGTTTCCGCGCTGCCGGAAAAGCAATGGATAATCCCTTTGGGCAATTGCTTTTGCGCCCGGAAAAAATCCACCATTTCCCCATGCGCGTCCCGAATGTGAAAAATGACGGGCTTATTCAGGCGAAGGGCCAATTCCATCTGCTCCGCCATTACCTTTTTCTGAATATCCCGGGGAGAAAAATCATAATAGTAATCCAGGCCGATTTCCCCCAAGGCCACGCATTTTTCTTCTGCCAGCATTTTTTCCAACCGGGAAAGGTAATCATCGGGGGCGTCCTTGGCTTCATGGGGATGCACCCCTGCCGCCGCGAAAACGCCCGCATGGGCCTGGGCATAATCCAGGCTGCGCCGGGAGGAAGGCAGATCGCTGCCCACGCATACGCAGCGCCCTACGCCGTTTTCCAGCATCCGGGCATAGCATTCTTCCCGGTCTTCATTGAATTTTTCGTCATCCAGATGGCAATGGGTATCAAATACATTCATGGTTTATAGCCTTCCTTTGCCAGGCATTCCAGGGCCGCCAGGCGGATTTCCCGCTCCAGTGCCCAGCCTTCTTCCACCGGGCATTTGCATTGAATACAAATGGTAGCCCCCCGGGCGTCCGACGCCGTCAGGCCGATGACCTGGGGCGTTTCCTGCTCCAATTCCAATCGTTTGCCCAGTTCATCCATGGTATCCTGAAGCGCGGAAAGGATATGGGGAATATCCTGGCCGTGGGCAATGGTGATATTTACCAGGGCGCAGCGATAATCCCGGGTCATATTGATAACGGTGCGGATATCGCCGTTGGGAATGGTGAAAAGATTGCCGTTGGTGCCCCGCAGGGTGGTGGTGCGAAGGGCCATGGCCTCCACCGTGCCGGTTTGCCCGCCAACGGTGACCACATCCCCCACGTTGATTCTGCCCTCTACCCACAAAAACAGGCCGGAAACGAAATCCTTCACCAGGCTCTGGCAGCCAAAGCCGATGGCCACGCCGCCCACCCCGGCCACCGCCAGCAGGGAGGATACATCCACCCCCAGGGCACTGAGCACCATCATGGCGATGGCGAAATACATGGTGTAATTAAACAGACTCAGGAACAGGGAATGCAGCGTTCTTTGCTGGCCAAACTGGCGATCCTGCCTATGCCGGCAGATTTTTTTGATAATCCTACGCCCCAGCCGCAATAAAAGCAGCCCGGCTGCCACCAGCAGCGCCGCTGCCAGCAACCGGGTAAGAATCAGGGGCAGATCATTCCAGATTTTTTCCCAGCCGCTCATGACCTCTTCCAACTCCGAAAAAGGGCTCTGGGCAGCGGCGGGCATATTTCCCCCATTCATTTATTTCTGCTCCAATGCTTTTTTTGCCAGCAGCAAAGAGCCAATCAGGCCGCTGTCCGGGAAGCAGGCAGGCGGCACAATCAGATCGGATACATCGCTGACGCAGGAAAGATAGCCGCCCAGCAAACGCATGGTTTCCTTATGAATCATGGGGAACAGATGCTTCTGCCCCATCACGCCGCCGCCCAGAATAATCTTCTGGGGGGATACAGTCATCAGGGCGGTTACGCACATCTGGGCCAGATAATGGGCTTCCAGATCCCAGGCAGGATGATCGGGGGCCAGTTCCTTGGCGGAAACGCCCCAGCGCTTTTCAATGGCAGGGCCAGCGGCCAAGCCTTCCAGGCAGCCCTTATGATAGGGGCAGAAGCCCTCGGGAGCAGGATCATCCGCCCGGGGCGCCAGCAGGAAATGCCCCCATTCAGGATGCATCAGGCCGTGAACCAGATTGCCTTCGCAATAGACCCCGGCGCCAATCCCGGTGCCGATGGTGACATACACGCAGTTTTTGAGGCCCTTGGCGGCGCCAAGTTCCGCTTCGCAAAGAGCGGCGGCGTTCACATCCGTATCCAGCATGCAGGGCACATGCAGCGCCTTTTCAAATTCCGGCATCAGCGGATAATCACACCAGCTGAGCTTGGGGGTCTTGGTGATATAGCCATAGGTTTTAGATTCCGGATTCAGATCCAGAGGCCCAAAGGAACCGATGCCCAGGGCGTCCACAGGATGCTCCTTAAAAAACGCGATCATTTTGGGCATGGTTTCTTCCGGGGTCAGGGTAGGCAGACTTTCCCGGCAAAGAATATTGAGGTTTTCATCCGCGACTGCCAGCACCATCTTGGTTCCGCCGGCTTCCAAAGCACCATAACGCATCTGCAATCTTCCTTTCTGTCAGCACACATGTACGTCAAAGAAAAATCGCCCGTTCGTCCCACTGCAAATTGCCGTTCGGGCGCATCAGGCGATCTTAAAAACAATTATTCAAAGAGAGCGGTTTCGGCATTGAGGATATGCTTCTGATCTTCCACCAGCCGATTGAAACGGATCTTATAATCCTTGGCGGCGGCCTTCAGCATGGAAATTTCCTTTTCCAGCGCTGCCTTTTCTTCTTCCAGATCTTCCAGACCGCTGCTGACCCGGGCATTGGCGCCTTTAAGGATCTTTTCCGCTTCCGCCTTCGCTTCGGCGACCGTTTCATCATACACCTTCTGGGCACGGGCAAGCAGCCGCTGGGCGGCTTCGCTGCTTTCTTCCTGCTTGGGCGCGGCCACGGGGGCGGGCGCTACCGGGGCGGGAGCAGGCACGGGCACAGGGGTATAGGGAGCGGCGGCACGGGGGGCCTGGCTCAGACGGCTCTGCAGGGTGGCGATTTCTTCCTGCATGGCCACCATTTCATCGCAAATTTCATCCAGGAATTCATCCACTTCCACGGGATCATAGCCGCGCATTTTGGTTTTAAATTCCTTTTCTTCGATCATGGCAACGGTAATAGGCATGGTAAAGACTCCTTTCGTAAAACGATCCCAATCGCTTATTTACACAAACAGACCCAGAATCAGCCGGGCCACCCAGCAAAGCACCACGGCCACCAGGGGACCGAAATCGATCTTGAAGCGGCGATCGGGCAGCAATTTGGCAGCCACCATATTGCCGGCCTTCACCCCGGGCTCGCAAATCCGGGCGATCACAGCCATCCAGGGCTGCTGGGAATTGGTAATATAGGGCAGCGCAAAATGCAAGAGCAAAAGCAGCGCATAGAGGCTGAGCAACGTACGGATCAATTCAATGATAAACATGGCAATCCTCCTGTTTCAAAAGGCGTCTTTGGCAATGGCTTATTGATCCACCGCTTCCATTTCATCCGGCACATAGCCATAGCCCGTGGGCTGGGCAGAGAAAGCGGGGGCCTGGGCCTGCTGGGGCGCAGTGCGGGCGTAGAAGGGCTGGGCCGCTTCTTCCGGGGCGGCGGCGCGCTGGGTAAAGCCCTGCTGGGGCGCATAATTCATCTGGGGGGCCTGGGCCTGCTGGGGCTGATAGACGGGCCGCTGAGGCGCGTTGGCGGTATAATTGGGCTGGTAATTCCGGGGCTGGGGACGACCAGGAGCGCCATTCATCTGATTGGTCACCTGATCGGTATAAACCGCCATGGTCTGGGGCGCAAGCAAATAGGCGCCGTAACGGGAAAGCTTGGTGATGGTGGCGGTCAGGGAATAGCAGGCGCCGCTCAAGGTATCCACCAGCCGGCGCATTTCCGCAGGATCGGTCACATTTTCAAGCACGATGATCACCGCATCTCCATTCCGCAGCAGGGTGATGGCACTGCGGCAATCCCCCATGCCTCGGGCATTGATCACCCGGGCGCTGGGCATTTCGGAAGCAGGGGCGGCAGGCGCCTGAGCCTGGGGCTGTTCCTGCTGGGGAGCGGCCTGGGGCTGGGGCTGATAGCCCTGCTGCGGCTGCTGATACGCGGCATTATTCTGCTGATAGGCGCCAAAGTCTACCACATTATTTTCCTGATGCTGCTGGGCACGGCGATTGCGATGCTGTTGCTGCTGATAAGCGCTGTTCTGATAGACAGGCTGCTGCGGCTGCTGATACGCCTGCTGCTGATAGGACTGCTGCTGCGGCTGATAGGCCTGAGCATAGGGGGCCTGATAAGCCTGCTGCTGGGCATAGCCCTGGGGCGCCTGCTGCTGATAGGGCTGTTCCTGCTGGGGATAGGCTTCTTCCTGCATCTGCTGGGGGGCAGGGGCCTCTTCTCCTTCATAGAAAAAGTTATTATAAAGCGCACGCGCCTTTTGCTTCAGATTCCCAAAAAAATCACCAGTCGCCATACCGATTCCTCCTGCATTTACCGAAATAGCGCCGAGCCCACGCGAATCATCGTCGCGCCCGCCCGGGCCGCCAGATCATAATCCTGGGACATGCCCATGGAAAGCTCTTCCATGGATACTCCGTCAATTGCCTCCTGTGCGCATTGATCAAAAAGCCCGCGCATCCTTGTAAACAAGGAAAAGAGCGTTTCTCTTTCCGCGCCCAGAGGCATAATCGCCATCAGCCCTTTTACCTCAAGCCCGGGCAATTTGGCGCAATCCCTCAGAAAGGGCATCAATTCCTCTTCCATCACGCCGCCCTTTTGCATTTCTCTGGCGATATTCACCTGCAAAAGCACCGGCATCCGGATAGCATGCTTTTGCGCCTGGCGATCAATTTCCTGTGCCAGGGAGATGCTATCCAGCGAATGGATCAGACATACATCCTTTATTATATATTTAACTTTGTTAGTTTGCAACCGTCCAATCAGGTGAATAGAAAATTTTTCATTTATAAATGGCAATTTTTCCCGAATTGCCTGCACTCGGTTTTCCCCGATATCAGTAATTCCGCAATCCACCAGGGGCAAAATCTCCTCCGGCTGGGAATACTTGGTCACCGCGATGATTTTGGGCGGTTTTCCCCAGGGCTGGCTTTCCCGGGCAATGTTTTCCCGGATAATTGCCACCCGTTCATTCAGCGTCATCATTGCCTCCTCAGAACAGGCGCACACGAATGCCTTCATAGAGCACCCCGGGATTTTCGGGGATCACATAGGCTACCGTGCCGTCATCGGAAATTACTTCCACCCCGGTCCAGTATTCGCCGCCTTCGGTGGTCATCACCACGCCCTTGCGGCCTTCCTGGATATAGATGGCGCGGCTGGGCACCATCAGGGTATTGACCGATTCACCCAGCTGCACCTTGCAGGAGCGAATATAGAGCACATTGGAAAGGGCGGATGTTTCCTCAATCCGCAGCCGCACCAGCAATTCACCGCCGGAGCGGGTAAAGGATTCCACTGTGGCGTCCACAATGGTGTTATCGAAGCTTTCAATCAGCAGCTTGTAGGATCGGCCCGTTACCGGCGTCCATTCCAGTTCATTGCACAGCATCAGCACCACCCAGGGTTCCTGCCGCACCAGCCGGTAAATGGGCACGGAATTGCGGGATACGGTGGCCCCGGTATCCGGAACCGTTCCGTTATAGATGGATCGCATCTGAGTGGGCGAATAGGATTCATAGGTGGTCATATTCAAGGCGGTTTCAAAGCCGTCCGTATAGAAGCTGACCAATCCATCCGCCGGGGCTGCATATTGCTTGGTCCAGGTGGAGATGCGCTGCATCTGATTATTTTCATCGTCATACAGACGGCTCAGCTTCTGATCATCCGGATATTTTTGCTTCATGTAAATCCGCTGATCCTGCATGGCGGCGGCAAGCAATGCTTCCTGATTCCCCAGGCTGCCCTTGGCGCCCTGCACCAGCTTCTGGGCCTCCAGCGCCCGCTCCCGTACCTTGCTCATCAGGGAAATCAGCTTGGTATCGGATGCCGCTTCGGAAATGAGCACCTTATGATATTCCTTGATCTGATTGCGGTAATTATCCAGGGTGGTCCATTCCTTGGCAGAAAAACCGGAGGTATAAATGGTGGCCACATTGGCGCCGCGCTTTACCTGGGCGCCTTCATCGGCCTCGTATTCAATCTGGGATACCCCGTCCTGGGCAAAAACGGTTTCATTGCGCACCACCACGGCGTCGCCGGTATAGCGTGCGCTGAGAGAACCGGATTGCACATAGCCATACGCCGTCTGCCCGGGGGCGATCATCCGCAGCACGATAAAGGCCGCCAGCGCCACTACCACCAGCGCAAGAATGATATAGCCGCCCTTTTTCTTTTTCTGCTTGGGGCGGGGCATGCCGGTCTTGGGCGTCTGATAGCCCCCCTGCTGGGGATGGGGCTGCTGATACATCTGGGGCTGCGGGGGCATCTGCTGGGGATTCTGGTAGGGATTCTGGTAGGGGTTCTGATAGGGATTTCCAGGCGCAGCAAAGCCCGCCATCGGCTGATTTCCCTGGTAGGGAATCTGCTGGCCAGGCGGGGGCGTCATCTGTGCCGGGGGCGGAACCTGGCCCGGCATCTGGCCGCTGGGCCCCTGATTGGGCAGGGGCATTTGCGTCCATTGGGGCTGGGCAGGCTGCTGAGGCGGATAATAAGAAGAATCAGCGTTCTGCTGGTAAGGTCCTTGAGGGGGCTGCATGGATTTCCTCCTTACAGAATAAGGATAACTCTATTTATTTCGCGATGAAGGGAATAATCTCCTGCCTGTACAGAAGGATTTTACATTTTTATTTAATTGAAGCTGCGGTAAGCCTCAATCACGTCGGAGCGTTTCTGCAATTTCCGCAGCGCATTATCCAGCTGCTCGCGACTTTGCACCTGCAGCGTCATGGTGATGGTGCAGGTTTTATTCTTATTGATCTTCACCGAAATTGCGGTAATGGGCAGCCCCAGATCATCAATGAAGTTGGTCAATTCTCCCAGGAGCGAATTATGATCGTAGCAGATGATCTGGATATTGGCACTGAAGGTACCGGCCCCCTGATCCGCCCAGGATACGGGCACCGCCCGTTCCGGCTCGGTATGCAAAGCATTGACGCAATCGGATTTATGGATGGTAACGCCCCGTCCTCTGGTAATATAGCCCACGATATCATCCCCGGGCACCGGATTGCAGCAGCGGGCAAAGCGCACCAGCATGCCCGCCTCCCCATGCACGTAAATACCATGGGTTGGCTTTCCCTGGGGCGGTGGAGGCGGCGTATTTTCGCTGGTCACCACCGGCACCTTGGGTGCCGGGGCCTCTTTCTTCTGCTTTTCGTCAATCAGCCGGGAAAGCACATAGACTGCCGCAATGCCGCCGTAGCCAATGGCGCCGTAAATATCATCCAGATCCTGGAACATATATTTTTTCAGGATGGGTTCATAATATTCCGGCTTGGTGTATTCGCCCAGCTTCACGCCTCTGCGCTTGGCCTCGTGCTCCAGCA
The DNA here is from genome assembly GCA_015056015.1 of Clostridiales bacterium. Lineage (GTDB taxonomy): Bacteria > Bacillota > Clostridia > Christensenellales > Aristaeellaceae > RUG563. Next base: position 17,371 of record SVHD01000030.1, on the reverse strand, counting down.
TTTCACGGCCCTTCTGCATATTTTCGCCCCGGAGCTCCTTGCGCAGAAACTGCCGGATTTTGGCCTTGGCCTGCTGGGTTTTTACGATCTTGATCCAGTCCATGCTGGGACCCTTGGAGGCGGAGGAGGTCATAATCTCCACCCGGTCGCCGGTTTCCAGCTGGGTATCCAGGGGCACCATTTTGCCGTTGATCTTGGCGCCCACGCAGGAATTGCCGATATGGGAGTGAATCCGATAGGCAAAATCCAGGGGGGTGGCCCCGCGCTGCATGGAAATAATATCGCCCTTGGGGGTAAAGAGGAATACTTCCTCCGAGAACAGATCGGTTTTCAGGCTGTCAATAAATTCATGGCTGTCCCGGGTTTCGGATTGCCAGTCCAGAATCTGGCGCAGCCAATACAGCTTTTCATCCAGCCCGCCATCCTTCTGGCCGCCTTCCTTGTAGCGCCAGTGGGCGGCGATGCCGTATTCCGCCACCCGGTGCATATCCCAGGTGCGGATCTGAATTTCAAAGGGGAAGGGAATGCGCCGGCCGCCCACCACCGTGGTATGCAGGGATTGATACATATTGGCCTTGGGCACGGAAATATAATCCTTGAATCTGCCGGGCACCTGATTCCACAGGGTATGGGCGATGCCCAGAACCGTATAGCATTCCGGGATGGTATCCACAATCACACGGATGGCGATCAGATCGTAAATCTGATCAAAAGGCTTATTCTGAATCACCATCTTGCGATAGATGGAATACAGATGCTTGGGGCGGCCGTCAATATCATAATGAAGGCCCGCTTCATTGAGCTTCTGGGAAAGCTCGCTGATGACCAGCTTGATATTTTCTTCTCTCTCCGCCCGCTTCATGCCCACCTTCCGGGCCACATCCTGATAGCCTTCCGGATCGATATAGCGAAGGGACAGATCCTCCAGTTCCTGCTTGATGGCATAAACGCCCAGCCGGTGGGCCAGGGGGGCATAAATATCCAGGGTTTCCCGGGAAATGGCCACCTGGCGATCCACCGCCTGAAAGCGCATGGTGCGCATATTATGCAGCCGGTCTGCCAGCTTAATCAGCACCACACGGATATCCTTACTCATGGCCAGAATCATTTTGCGCAGGGATTCGGCCTGGCGCTCCTCGCGATCGGCAAAATCCAGTTTTTCCAGCTTGGTAACGCCGTCTACCAGCCGGGCCACCTCTTCCCCGAATTCATTCTGCAGCCCCTGCAGGGTGACGCCCTCACAATCCTCCACCGTATCATGCAGCAGGGAGGCAGCGATGGTGGGGGGATCGATCATCAATTCAGTCAGAATGCTGGCCACATACATGGGATGCACAATATACGGCTCCCCACTTTTGCGGCGCTGATCCTCATGAGCCTTTTCAGCAAACCGGTAGGCGCGCTCAATTAAATCGCAGCCCTTGCCTTCCGGATCAAATTTCTTTACCCGGGCCAGTATTTGTTCCAGCGTTAACGATTCATAAGCTGTGTAGGCCATTCATTTCCTCCCTCGCCTGCTGCGCCAGGCAAAACAACTGGTTTTCCGATGGATCTTTTTTCACCATCGGCAAAATAGAAACGGAAAATGGAAAAGGCGAATAAGAAATCAATCCCATTTCCGAAAGCACGGTCAATGCAAATGCCGCCCGGGGGATATCCAGGCCGGATTGATTGGAAAAATCCATCAGATCCCGGGGAAGCGCGCCCTTTAATCTGACATAACAGGCACGCAGCATATCTTTTTCCACATACATCCGGGATAACAGGCTCTTCAGCGCTGCAGTCATGGGCATGGCGCTGATTTTCGCGCCCGTGCACGCCGCCCGGTAGCTCTCCCCTTCTCCCAGGTCACCGTCGCATAATACCACATGGCGAAAACTTGTGCAAGCAGATGCTGCATTTCCGTAAAGAAAAATCGTATGGTAGGCCCGGGGATCCCGGGCATTTTCCAGGGTGAAATCCGCCTGGGGATAGCGCGCCTTCAGGGAAAGCGCCGTTGCCAGGCACCGGCATACCAGCAGCATCCCCTGGCCCTTTTCCATCAGCCCGTCCAGTTCCGCTTCTGTAAGCAAGGGAAGAGAAACGGCGCCCCTTTTTTCCTTCAGCAGGGATACCGCTTCCCGGCCCGGATCATGGGGCAATGTGGCCTCCTGCATGGCCAGGGCATGCACCCGGCATTCCGCGCTGATTTTTCCCCGGAATTCATTGATCGTGGGCGTAAAGGCCATTTGGAAAAGCCCGGCGGAAGTGCCCGCCCATTCGCCGCCGCCAAAGAAAATACCATCCCGCAAATCCAGCCCCTGCTGGAAGGTGCATTTGAGATGCTTGCCCTGGGTGCCTACTGCCCGAAGGGAAAGAGCCTCCACATCCCGGCATAAAAACCGGGGCTCGGGATTGCCCATGCCGCAGGGCTCCAGCATGGAAAGCATGGCAACCGTTTCCTCCGTCACCTGGGAAAGGGATAATTCCCCATCGCAGATAATTTCGGGAATACAGGGCTGATCCCCGGTCTGTGCCGCCACCGCCCGGGAAAGCCGATCCCGGAAAGCGGGCAAATTTTCCGCCTTCATGGTCAGGCCCGCCGCCTGCTTATGGCCGCCAAAGCGGAGAAATAAATCGGCGCATTCCGAAAGGGCGGCGTGGATATCCACATTCCCGGCGCTTCTTGCGCTGCCGACGCAGGTATCCCCCTCCAGGGAAAGGGCCACGGTGGGATAGGCATATTTTTCGGCAATCTTTCCGGCCGCCAGGCCCACCACGCCGCTGTTCCAGTTTTCACCGCAGACCACGATGGCCCGGCTTTCCACCAGATCCATCTGCTGCACCTGATCTTCCGCCTCCCGAACCACCTGCTGCTCCTGATTTTTGCGTTCCTGATTCAGCCGATCCATTTTCAGGGCCAGGGATTGGGCCCGGCTTTCATCCCGGGTAATCAGCATTTCCAGGGCCGTTCTGGCCGATTCCATTCTTCCGCAGGCATTCATGCGGGGCGCAATCTGGAAGGCCACCTGCTGACTATCAATCTTTCCGCTGACGCCGGAAGCCTCCATCAGCGCCCTTAAACCGGGACGCCGGGTATTTTCCAGCATCCCCAGCCCAAGGGCCACAATGGCCCGGTTTTCCCCCGTCAGGGGCACCATATCCGCAATGGTGGCCAGGGCCGCCAATTCCATCAGCCTTTTTGCATCCTCTCCCAGCAGCGCCAGGGAAACCTTCCATGCCACCCCGGCCCCGCAAAGATAGGGAAAGGGATAATCCTCAATCAGCGGCGATACCACCGCATGAGCGTCAGGCAATATTTCGCCGGGCCTGTGATGATCCGTCACGATCACTTCCATCCCCGCTTCCCGGGCGGCGCGCACCTCATCCAGGCTGGTAATGCCGCAGTCCACCGTCACCAGTACCTGGCATTCCTCAGCCAGCATGGTGACCGCGGGAATATTCAGGCCATAGCCCTCTTCATGCCGATCGGGAATATAAATCCGGAAATCCACCCCCATGCTTTCCAGGGTATCCCCCAGGATCGCGGCAGCGCATACGCCATCCACATCATAATCCCCGTAAACGGCCACCTTTTTTCCGTCTTCTGCGGCCTTGCGCAAAATAGCCGCCGCCCGCTCCATGCCAGGCAGGGCAAAGGGCGGGCGAATCTGATCAAAATCCGGATGCAAAAAAGCCTGGGCCTCCTGCGCCGTTTTCACACCGCGCGCCAAAAGCAGCCGCGTCATCCATTCCGGGATGCCGGGCCAATTCATCGCGGCGCCCGAAAAGGGCGAAAGGCGCAGTTTCAGCATGCTTGATCCTCCGAATTTCTTCTGAAAAAGAGTAAAAAGAGGGTGCCGGAAGGAAAACCGGCACCCTGAAATATCGTCTTACTTTACCTTGCCAAACAGCGCGGGCTTCTTGCAGATGGCAGTGAAGCAGGCCTGGAAAGCACGGAAGAGCACGGTCACGATGGCGCTGGCCACAACGCCGGCGCACAGAGTATAGCCAACAGCTTCGGAGAACTTGAAGATCATCAGGATCAGGGAAAGGGCCAGCACGGCGCCATGGGCAATCCAGACGATCTTGGCGCAGGTGCGCAGACCCAGCTTGGTAGCCTGCTTGGGGCCATAGCCTTCGCTGATCTGCTTGCTGATGGATTCGGTGCGGGTAACGGCAGTGAACAGAACCAGCAGCAGGGCGATGAGCATGGCGATCAGGCAGCCCACATTCAGCGCGGCAACGGAGGGAACCACGATGGTGGCGACAAAGAACATGCCCAGCATCACGGCGCACCAAGCGGTCAGGATGGCGGCAACGCCGGTGAGCTTGCCCTTCATGATCAGGTAAACCAGCGCGGCGACCAGCAGCAGGGCGGCGGCAATCAGGGTCACGGTCAGGGCAGCCTTGCCGGCGGCTTCGTTTTCGGTTTCGCCGCTTTCGGTCAGGGTCGCTTCAATGGCGCCGGTATTGAGCAGGAAGGCCAGATTGGAAGCGGTGTTGTAATCGGTAAGGTTGATGGTGATCTGATTGCCGGAAACGAAGGCATAGGTGGTCACCTGGCTGCCATCGCAGTAAACGCTGACCATGGTATTGCCGGCCAGGGCGGCCACGGCTTCTTCGGAAACGGTCAGGGTCATCACAAGGCTGGTGCCGGTGCTGTTATAGCCCACCTGCACGTCGGTGATATCCTTTTCGGTGAGCAGGCCCACGCCGTTGGCATCCACGAAATCAAACATACCAGGCATGGTGGCCAGAGAGAGGAGACCATGCATATAATCATGATCCATTTCGCGCAGTTCCACATGGATGGTTTCGCCTTCCGCCTTCACTTCGCGGTCGGTTTCGCCCATGCCGTCCAGACGGGCATTGAGGGTTTCCACAACGGCGTTGATATCGCCGCCTTCAGGCAGGGTAACGGTATAATCCACGCAGGTGCTGCCGCCCAAAGTACGGCTCAGGGGCAGGGACTGGGGCCAGTCTTCGCTGCATACAGGCACCCAAGGCAGAAGGATATTCACGCCGGAAGCATCCAGCTTCATGCCGCCGATGGAAATGCAGGAAACGAAGATCAGCAGTGCCAGCAGCACCGCCAGGCAAGCGATGCCCTTTGCCTGCGCGCTCAGGGGTTTACGGGTCTTTACAGCCTTGGACATAAATAATCTCTTCCTCTCGTTTTTGTTATCCTTTTTGACGCGAAAAACGCGTTCCAGCCGGTAATATACCCATTCATTATACTATTTTACCGGTCTGCCGTCAAGCAAATCCTTCAAGCTTCCCATTTCGTTCATAAATCCGGCCAGATTTCCTGCCAGAGCGCGCGTTTGCGTTCCAGCATTTCATCCACGCGGCTGATATAATGGCTGATTTCGCTGACGTTGGGGGCCCTTTCAATCCGGCCGATGCTGGGCTGCACACGCTTGCTGATGGCGCCCGCGCCCACCGCCAATACATTGGCGGTTTCTTCCATCATATCAATATTATAGAGACAGGCATGGCCGGGCAGGGCATAGCCCACATTTTCCAGATTGCCCGCCATATATTTCTGCCGATAGAGATAATAGGGCGCCATGCCGCGATTTTTTGCGGCGCTTCTGCCAGCATCCACCATCTGCCCAACCATTTCTCCATCCGGCAGCTGAGCCTCCCACAGATGCAGCAGGCTGGATCGCTTGATGGAAAGGGTATGCACGGTGAGGCTTTCGGGATGCAGCATTTCGCTCCACGCCAGCGTCTGCAAAAACATATCCAGGTTTTCCCCGGGAAGACCCGCAATCAAATCCATATTGATATGGGAAAAGCCCGCTTTTCTGGCCAGGGCATAGGCATTTTCCGTCTGCGCGGTGGTATGCCGCCGGCCGATCTTTTCCAGGGTGGCGTCATGCATGGTCTGGGGATTCACGGAAATGCGGGTAGCCCCGTGATCCCGGATCACCTGCAGTTTTTCCGCATCAATGGTATCGGGTCTTCCCGCTTCCACCGTCACTTCGCAGGACCGGTCGATAAAGGGGCGGGCCGCCGTGAGCACCCGATCCAGCAAAGGCGCGGAAAGGGAGGTGGGCGTGCCGCCGCCCATATAGAAAGCCCGGGGCTTTAAGCCCTTTTCTTCGATCAATTGCAGCGTGGCCGCAATTTCCCTTTCCAGGGCGTCCACATACGGGGGCAGATCCTTGCCCTTCCCCACTTCGCCGCTCAAAAAGGAGCAATAGGCACAACGGGATACGCAGAAAGGAATCCCCACATACAGATCCACTTCGGTGTTCTTCGGCTGGGGCAAGGCCTGCTGCACGGATACGATCTGGGACAGCAATTCCGCCTTTTCAGGATGTACATCGAAGGTTTTCTGCACTTCATCCGTCGCCTGCTCCCGGGTCAGTCCCCGGCTCATGCCCTCATAAATCAGCCGGGTGGGGCGAATCCCGGTCAGGGATCCCCAGGGGGGCGTGCGGCCCAGGGCCGCCTTCATCACTTCATAAATCGCCTGCTTGATCTGGCGCTTATGAAATCGTTTTTCCAGCAGGGCGTTTTCCAATATTTCCTGGCGGCTTTCTGCCTTTCCGGAAAATACGCCCGACGCTTCCAGATGGCAGATGCGGCAATTTTCTTCCGTTTCTTCCGTGTGCCGCAGCACCAGCTCTCCCCCGGGTTCATTGAGCTTTAATTCAATATTTCCCAGGAAAATCCGCACCACATCCGCCATATCATTGGAAAATTGCAGCGTGGGGGTATAAAGAGAAACTATCATGCGTATCCCCTTTCCTGAAAAATGGTGGTTGGCCGCCCGTGGCCGGGCAGCACATAATAATTCTTTTCCAGCTTCAGCAGCCGCTTGAGAGATCCCATCAGCACGGAAAGATCCCCGCCGGGATGATCCACCCGGCCATAGGCATGGCAAAAGAGGGTATCCCCGGTAAAAAGCACATCGTCAATTTCATAGGCCACCCCGCCCAGGGTATGCCCGGGCAGATGCATGACGGAAATATCCAGCCCTGCCAGATGGATTTTGCTGCCCTCCTGAATAAAATCCGTGGCGGCAGGCCGGGCTTCCAGATCCCCGAATTTTGCGCCCACGCTCCAGGCAGGATCGGTGAGCATAATTTCATCCGCCGGATGAATGTAGATCGGATAATCCGTAAAATATTTCAGGGCCCCGGTATGATCAAAATGCCCATGGGTGAGCAAAACCGCGGCAATTTTCCGTTCCCCGACGGCGGAAAGAATTTTTTCTCCGTCCCCGGCAGGATCAATCACGATCACTTCATTCCCCTCATCCCGGGAAACCAGATAGCAATTGGTTTGCAACGGGCCTACGATCAGGGTTTCTACTTTCATATATGGCTCCTTAAAATTCCTTTTTGCTGTCCAGCAGGATGGTCACCGGCCCGTCATTGATCAGATGCACCATCATATGGGTGCGGAAAACGCCGTTTTCCACCGGCACGCCCAGCTTTCTGATTTCCGCGCAGGTTACTTCATATAATTCATTGGCCCGTTCCGGATTTTCCGCCTTGGTAAAACCGGGGCGATTCTGGCCCCTGGCGTCCCCAAGCAATGTAAACTGGCTTACCGCCAACACGCCCCCCTGCACATCCTTGACAGAAAGATTCATCTTTTCATTTTCATCTTCAAAAATCCGCAGCTTGGCGATTTTTCCCGCCATATAAACGGCGTCCTTTTCCGTATCGCCCACTTCCACGCCGATCAGGCAGCACAGGCCCTTTTGAATCCTGCCCGTTTCCCTGCCTTCCACCGTCACATACGCTTCCGAAACTCTTTGCACTACGCAGCGCATCTTAATTTTCCTCCATCATGCCTTTATTCTTGAGAATCGCTTCGGCCACCCGAACGCCGTCCACGGCGGCGCTCATGATGCCCCCGGCATAGCCTGCGCCCTCCCCGCAGGGATAGAGCCCGGCTATATTGCTTTCGTATCGCTGATCCCGGGGCAAACGCACCGGGCAGGAAGAGCGGCTTTCCACCCCTGTGAGCACGGCGTCCGGCAGAGCAAAGCCCTTCAATTGCCGATCAAAAGCAAGAATGGCTTCCCGCAGGCCCTGGTAGGCAAAATCCGGCAGCACCGCCCTCAAATCTCCGCAGGTTACTCCCGGGCGATAGGTGGGCTTTACGCCTCTTAATTCCTTGCTTTCCTTGCCGGAGAGCAAATCCCCCGCCAGCTGGGCCGGGGCCCTGTAATCCCCGCCGCCGGCGCGGAAGGCCCTGCTTTCCCATATTCTTTGCAGTTCATAGCCTGCCAGGGGATGATCATCCCCGAAATCTTCCGTTCTTACGTCAATCAGCAGCGCCGCATTGGCGTTTTCCCCATCCCGTGCAAAGGCGCTCATGCCGTTTACGCATACGCCGCCCAGCCGGCTGGCAGCAGGCACCACCGTACCCCCCGGGCACATGCAGAAGGTATAGGCTCCCCGGCCATCCCGGAGTTTGGTGGATAAATGATATTCCGCCGCGCCCAGGGCCGGATGCTTTGCAAAGCGGCCATACTGGCTCTGATTGATAAGGGATTGGGGATGCTCAATGCGTGCGCCCACGGAAAATGGCTTTTGCATCATATCCACCCCGCTCATAAAGAGCATCTGCTGGGTATCGCTGGCGCTGTGACCGATGGCGATGATCAGGGCGTCCGTTTCGATTTCGCCCTCTCCTTCATCGTTTTTATAGGAAACGGCGCATATGCCGCCCGCTGCTTTTTTGATCCCCGTCAGCTTGGTGGAAAAGCGCACGTCGCCGCCAAGGGCCAATATTTCCTCCCGGATGGCGGCCACCACCCCGGGCAATTTATCGGTGCCGATATGTGGCCGGGCCAGATACAGAATTTCCTCCGGCGCACCATGATCGCATAATTCCTTCAATACCCACTGGCAGCGCTTATCCTTGATGCCGGTAGTCAGTTTTCCATCGGAAAAGGCCCCGGCGCCGCCTTCCCCAAACTGAATATTGCTTTCAGGATTGAGATTCCCGGTGGCGGCAAAAATTTCGGTGGTTTTTGCCCGCTTGTCCACCCGTTCGCCCCGCTCCAGCACGATGGGGCGAAGGCCGGCACGGGCCAGGGTCAGCGCCGCAAAAAGCCCCGCCGGGCCAAAACCCGCCACCACAGGGCGCAGGCCGTCATAGCTTTTCTGAATAAACCGGGGCGCAGATATTCCCGAAACCTGATTCACCGTTCCGGGTTTGGCGGCGCGAAGATAAATTTCTTCCTTCCTTAATTTCAGATCCACCGCCATCACAAAATGTACATCGCCCTTATCCCGGGCGTCCACGCTCTTTTTGCTGATCCGCCAGGAGAGCACCTGATCCTTCGGGGCCTTGATTTTTTTCAGCGCCGCTTCCAGGGGCGCATCCGGACCTGCATCCAGAGAAATTTTCAGATTATTTACCCGCAGCATTTTGAGCCCTCCTTACCATTTTGTATTATAGCACGCATCCATGCCAAATTCAAACAGATTTCCATTTCCTCTTGTATCCCGGGCAGGCTTTATGATAAAATACATTCGTTCATTCAAAGGAGGCATGGATTTATGGAAAGCTTGAAGGGCCTGAAGGCCGGGATGATTTCTCTGGGCTGCGTGAAAAATCAGGTAGATTCGGAGCAGATGCTCTCCCTGCTGCGCGACGCCGGCTGTATCATCACCCCCGACGCCAGGGACGCGGAAATTATCATCGTCAACACCTGCGGCTTTATTAACCCTGCCAAGGAGGAATCCATTGCATCCATTCTGGAAATGGCTGAATTAAAGGAAAACGGCAGCTGCCGGGTGCTGTGCGTTACCGGCTGCCTGACCCAGCGCTACGAAGCGGATATCGCCTCGGAAATTCCCGAAATCGACTGTCTGCTGGGCGTATCCCAGTATGGCAATCTGATCGCCCATCTCACCGCCGCCTTAAACGGCCGGCGCACCATCAACACGGAGCGCACCGAGGGCTTCCTGGAATGCGGCCGGGTGCTCACCACACCGCCTTATTCCGCCTATATCAAAACCGGCGACGGCTGCGATAATAAATGCGCCTATTGCGCCATTCCCCTGATCCGGGGCGGATATCGTTCCCGCAGCCGGAAGGATATTCTTTCCGAAATGCGCTCCCTTTCCGAAAAGGGCGTGAAGGAGCATATCCTCATTGCACAGGATACCACCCGCTACGGCGTTGAAACCGGCGATTCCCTGGCCTCCCTGATGGAAGAGGCCGTTTCCATCCCCGGGGTGGAATGGCTGCGGGCGCTGTATATGTATCCTGATGAAACCAATATGAAGCTGCTTGAAACCATGGCGGCCCATGATAAAATCTGCAAATATCTGGATCTGCCCCTACAGCACGCCGTTCCCCGGCTGCTGAAAAAAATGAATCGCCGCGGTACCGTGGAGCATATTAAAAAGATGCTCACCACCGCCCGCAGCATGGGCTTTTGCCTGCGCACCACCTTCATCGTGGGCTTCCCCGGGGAAACGGACGCCGATTTTGAAGAACTGATGGCTTTTACCGAAGAAATGGCCTTTGACCGGATGGGCGCCTTTGCCTTCTCCCCCGAGGATGATACCCCCGCCGCAGATATGCCCGATCAGATTCCCGAAGAACTCAAGGAAGAAAGATTGAGCCGCCTGATGACCCTGCAGGCCCATATCAGCCTGGAACGCAATCAATTGCGCATCGGCAAGGAAGAAAAGCTGCTGATTACCGGCAAAAAGGGCCCCCTGTATATCGCCCGCTCCCAGTGGGAAGCCCCGGATGCGGATGGGCATATCCTGCTGCGCAGCCATGCTGCCCTCCGGGAAGGCCAGTTCGTCAAGGGCCGCATCGTGGAAGCGGATACCTATGATCTCACCGCCGAATTAATTCCGTAATTTTCTTCAAATGACAGATGCCCTGGCATCTGTCATTTTTCTTTTTCCGGGAAAATTCTTGCTTCCGAAATTTGTTGTTTTGTGTAATAAATATGGTGTTTTGTCCCTTGAATCCGCGCGTTTTCAACGCTATAATGAAAAAAACAAAAATCAAAGGAGATATTGCCATGATCACTTCCCAGGATATCAAGGCGGCGGCCAAGCGCCTTGGCGCCGATATCGTCGGCATCGGCTCAATTGACCGCTGGAGCACCGCCCCTTCCCAGATGGACCCCAAGCAAATCATGCCCAATGCCAAATCCATCATCGCCATGGGCTTCCGGGTGCTGCGCGGTTCTCTGCGCGGCATTGAAGAGGGCACTTTCTTTTCCAATTATTCCTCCATGGGCTATGGCGGCATCACCTATCTTTATATGCCCATGACCGTGATCAACCTGAGCAAGATGATCGAGGATGAAGGCTATGAAGCCATTCCCATGGGCCACCAGAGCGATTGGCGCGCCATTGACAATAATGGTTATCTGCGGGATCAGTATTCCCGTCCCGTGGCGCCCGGCAAGGCCTGTCCCGATATCATGATCAGCATGCGCATTGCCGGCTTCCTTTGCGGCCTGGGCGAAATCGGCTATTCCAAGATGCTCCTGACCCCCGAATTCGGTCCCCGTGTCCGGGTGGGCATTATCATCACCGAACTGGAACTGGAGCCCGATCCCATCATCGAACCGGGCACCCTGTGCAATCGCTGCATGGCCTGCGTGCGGGAATGCCCCGGCGGCTGTATCCCTGCTGACCGCACCATCAAGACCAATGTGGGCGGCTATGATCTGGAATGGGCCGATATCGATATGACCAAATGCGATCAGACCTTTATCGGCGCTGCCCCCGTTGCCGAAGGGGAAACCGGCGATTACCTGCCCGATTCCGATAAGTTTAAGCCCGCCCCCTTCTCCCCCTTCTATCATAAGCCCCGGAATCTTTACAATACCGGCAAGGCCATCTGCGGCGCCGCCGGCTGCACCCGGGCCTGCATGACCAGCCTGGAACGCCGGGGCGTATTGAAGAATAAATTTGCCAATCCCTTCCGTCCCGCCGGAACCAAGCCCTGGCGTCTGGATTGGTCGGAAGGCGCCATTGCCGAAGATCAGCCTGCGCCCTATACCTGCGCTTATGATGGGCTGGATTCCCCCAACACCAAGACCAAAACGGAAACCGATTGATGATTGATCCACAGGAGAAAGCGCCATGAAATTTGCAGTAGGCTTTCAATTATATTCCCCCGGGGATGAGCCGTTTTCCGATATCGTTGCCGATTACAGCGATTCCATTTCCGAGGTTTTCTTTGCCTGGCAGGACATCCCCACCGGCAGAAGCCCCGTTGCATCCCGCAATGGCTATACCGATTGGACGGCCCAGCAGCGCACGGAAGATGAATTGCGCAGAATCAAAGGGCTGGGGAAAAAGCTTGATCTGCTTTTTAACGGAAACTGCTATGGGGAATATGCGCTTTCGGAAAAGCTTGCCAATCAGGTGCTTTCCATCATGGATCATCTGGGCAGCGCAGTGGGGGGCGTGGATATCGTCACCACCGCCTCCCCTGCCATCGCCCATACGCTGAAAAAGCATTTCCCCGATGTGGAAATCCGCGCCTCCGTCAATATGAAAATCGGCACTGTCAAGGGGATGGAATATCTTTCCGATCTTTTCGATTCCTTCCATGTGCAGCGCGATTATAACCGGGTGCCGGAGCATCTGAAAATGCTGAAGGAATGGGCCGATTCCCACGGTAAAAAGCTGGTTCTGCTGGCCAACAGCGGCTGCTTTGCCCATTGCTCCGGGCAGACCTTCCATGATAATCTGGTGGCCCATGAGCATGAAATCTGCACGATAAAAAACATGGATGATTTTAATCCCTATGTTTGCTGGCGCGCCCTGAAAAAACGGGAAAACTGGCCCATGCTGCTGCAAAATACATGGATCCGGCCGGAAGATCTGCATCATTACGAAGGGATCATTGATACGGTCAAATTGGCTACGCGCATGCATGCCCTGCCGGGCATGGTAATCGGCGCGTATTGCCGCGGCTATCACATCGGCAATACGCTGGATTTATTTGAGCCCGGCTTTGGCCGCGCGCTGGCCCCCTTCATCATCGATAACACCGCTTTCCCCAAGGACTGGTTTGAGCACGTCACTTCCTGCGATAAAATGTGCCATCGGTGCACATATTGCCAGTCCGTTCTGGATCAGGTGCTTCTCAATACGCAGGAACCGCTGAAATAAAGATGATTGACAGTCAATTCTTCTATGAAAAGGAAATTTGCATGCGCAGTATTTCCATCATATCCGGTACCAGGCCGGCGGGCAGAACGGTGGATCACCTGCAAATGCCCCGCGCCGATCATGGGCTTCTTTTCCTGTGGGAAGGAGAGGCGCTGTTTTCTTCCGCTGCCCATGCCAATATAACCGTTCATCCGGGAGAATTATTCTATATTCCTGCCGGCTTCTACTACAAAATGAAGTATACCGCCAAGGCCACCGCCTTTGTGCTGGTAAACATGGACTTGCAGACGGAAGACGGAAAAGCCGCTGCGCTTTCAAATCATATGGCCGTTCTTGCCCGGGATGATAAAGGCCACCGCCTTTTTGAAATCATGGCCGGTTTTGAGCGCTGCAGCACGGAAATCGGGCCCGGCGTGTCCTTCCGGAAAAAAGAGCTGGCATATAAATTGCTGGGGGCCGTCCTGGAGGAAAATACGCCGGGAAATCAGGAGGGAAAAAAGTATTCCGCCATTTTGCCCGGGGCGCTGATGCTGCAAAAAACATATCTGGAAAATCATCCGATCAGCAAATTCGCCCAGGCCAGCAATATCAGCCTGACCGCCTTCCGATCTCTGTTTGCAGAAATATGGCATGTCACCCCTGCAATACAGAAATCATCTGCGAATCGAGCGGGCCGTTTCCCTGCTGAAGGAGGGCAGCTGCACCGTGGCGGAAGCGGCCTATGCCGCCGGCTTCGATAATATCGGCTATTTTTGCCGCTACTACAAAAAGATCACCGGCGAAACCCCAAGAGCCACCCAATTGCGCGCTGCATCCCGGGAAGAAAGGGAAGAATAAAAAAACAGGCGGAGACTGCAGCTCTGCCTGTTTCTTTTTTTCGTGCAATGCTTTTATTCTTCTGCCACAACACTGCATGTTTCCACGCCGTAATAGCGGAAATTTTCCAGCGCCGCCGGATCAATTTCTTCCCCAGCCGCCAGAATGGGAATGCAGGGCGGGCAGCCCACATGGGCGTCGGCCAGGATTTTTCCCAGGGCTTCTTTCGTCGGGATTTCCTTTTGCAGGGAAAGCATGGCCTGCCGGATGCTCAATATTTTCCGTGGTTTTGGCAAGGCCGGCGGCGCATCCTGAATGGCCGCCCTTGGCGGAATATTCAGCAGCATTTCTTCCGTCTGTTTCAGCGCCGCTTCATGCAGGGCGGGCGTTGGCATCATCACCAAAAAATCCGGATCGGAAAATTCGCATTCCATTCCCCCGCTGCGCAAAAGATCATGCAGCTGATCCCCGGTATAGCCATAGGATTTGGGCGCGATGGTCAGTTTACCGGGTTCATTTCCCACAATTTCATAGCCCTGAACTATCAGCCGTTCCTTCATCTGCTGCAATTGGCGAATCATGACGGCCAAATCATCCCTGTATCCATCTGCCAGATAGGGGTTTGCCCGATCCAGGGATTGCAAAATCAGATAGGATGGACTCGTAGATGCAAAAAGCGCCATGGCCCGCTCTGCCTGCGCAGCAAAAACATCCGGTGCATGTTTTCCGATGTGCAGATAGGCCCCGCCGGTCAGCACAGGCAGCGTTTTATGGGCGGAATCGCAGCAAATAGAAGCGCCCAGGGTGATGGGATGCTGATCCCCGGGCAAAAATTTCAAATAAGCGCCGTGGGCATTATCCACCAGCAGGGGCAGATCATATGCCCGGCATACCCGGGCCAATTCCCCGATATCCAGGCAATTGCCCAGATAATCCGGAGTGGTTACGTAGACCGCCACGGGCTTTTGAGGCATTTCATCCAGCGCGGCTTGCAGGCCCTTTCCGGTAATCCGACAGGAAATCAGCGTTTCCGTTGCTTCGGGATACAGCCATTCAATCTCGATATCCAGCAGCGCCGCGGCATACATCAGCGTTCTGTGGGCATTGCGTCCCGCCAGAATCACGGGCCTTTTCCCCTGCATTTTTCCGTGCATCAAGGCCAGATACAGCATCGCCCGAATGCACAGGGAGGATCCTTCCGCAGAATACACCGTTTTTTTTGTGCCAAAAAGCGAGGATGCATTCTCCTCGCTTTTTTGGATAATGCCACGGGCATGATACAATTCATCCGCCCCGGCAATCTCCGTGATATCCATTTCTTCCATGCCAAGAAAATCCCGGCCCTTATGCCCGGGCATATGCATCCTCAGCCCATTCTTTTCCCGGTAGGCGTTTACGAAATCACAAATCGGCGTATCCATCATTCTTCATCCAGCATCTGGGCAGCCTGAAGCATAATGGCGCATTCCATCCGCTTGCGGAATAATTCGCAGCCATACTGATAAATGCCGCGGACAGAGCCCGTCGCATGATAGGCATTGGCAGCGCAGCCGCCGGAGCAATACAATTTGGCCCAGCAATCCTTGCATTCAGGACGGGCGTATACATTACAGGAGGCGAAATCCTCCCGGACTAAATGATTGGTAACCCCATCCCATACATTGCCCAGCTTGAATTTTTCTTCGCCCACAAACTGATGGCAGGGATACAAATCTCCCCAGGGGGTGACAGCCATATATTCGGTGCCCGAACCACAGCCCGAAATACGCTTGTAGATGCAGGGGCCGCCGGTCAGATCGATCATATAATGATAGAAGGTGAAAGGCTTGCCCTCCCGATGCCGCTTGAGCATCAGCATGGCCAATTCTTCATACTGGGAAAGCACGATGGGCAGATCCTCTTTGGTCAGGGCGCTGGGATCATCCTCGGCGCAGACCACGGGTTCCATGCTCAATTCGGTAAAGCCCAAATCCAGCATGGTCTGAATATCCTTGAGGAAATCGGGGTTGGCGTGGGTAAAGGTGCCCCGCATATAATAATTCTTGTGTCCCCGTGCCTCCACCAGTTTCTGGAATTTGGGCACGATCTTTTCCCAGCTGCCATTGCCGGCATAATCCACCCGGAAACGATCGTGGATTTCCTTGCGGCCATCCAGGCTGAGCACCACATTGCTGCATTCCCGATTGGCAAAATCAATGACGTCATCATCAATAAGCACGCCGTTGGTGGTCAGGGTAAAGCGGAAATTCTTGTTATGCTGCTTTTCCACTTCCCGGGCATAGGCCACCAGGCGCTTGACCACATCAAAATTCATCAGCGGCTCGCCGCCAAAGAAATCCACTTCCAGATTGCGGCGGCTGCCGGAATGGGCAATGAGGAAATCCAGGGCCTGCTTGCCCACTTCAAAGCTCATCAGCGCCCGATCCCCGTGATATTTGCCCTGGCTGGCAAAGCAATAGGAGCAATTCAGATTGCAGGTATGGGCCACATGCAGGCACAGGGCCTTGACCACGCCGGAAGTCTTTTGCTTGAGTTCCCCTGCCATCTGTTCAAAAGTATCGGGGGTAAAGAGCTTTCCTTCCTGCTTCAATTCCCCAATCTGATCATAGCAGGCGGCAATTTCCTCCCGGTTTACATCTTCCATATGGCCAAACTGGGCCATCATGGCGTCGATGATTTCTTCCTTGCTTTTTTCTTCATAAAGGCCGATGATTTCATAAGCGATATCATCCACCACATGCACGCTACCGGAGCAGGTATCCAGCACGATGGGCAAACCGCCCAGCTTATACCGATGAATCATAATTTATTCTTCCCCTATCATAAAAAATGCCGCCATCGGGCGGCATTTCGGCGCAGACGTAATTATTTGCTTTCCTTCTGGGCCTTGTTTTCGCACTGCTGATTGGCAATGCCGCAGCTGGTCTTGCAAGCGGACTGGCAGGAGGTCTGGCATTCGCCGCAGCCGCCATTCTTGGCGCTTTCGCAAAGATTACGGGTGGTCAGGGTCTTAATGTGTTTCATGGTGATATCCTCCCCATTGATGTACAATTTCGATTTATTGTAACACAGGGACGGGCATAAGTCAATCCATACTTTCAGAAATTCCGCCCTGTTTCCATTTTTTGTGTAGGAATCTTTTGCAATTCTCTATATCTTGTGTTATAATGAAAGATGCGTGAATTATGATCATCGTGATCAGCGCAGACCAAATTGGATTGAGGTGCTTTATGGCGCAGAATTATGACGCGGGCAGTATAAAAATTCTGGAGGGGCTGGATGCGGTGCGCATGCGGCCCGGCATGTATATCGGCTCCACCGGCAGCCGGGGCCTGCATCATTTATTATGGGAAATTGTGGATAACGCCATTGACGAGGCTATGGGCGGCCATGCCACGGAGGTGGCGGTGACGCTACATAAGGATGGCTCTGCTTCCGTA